>CAKRGF010000012.1 GCA_934322085.1 uncultured Eubacterium sp. | reverse complement strand
GTGATTAAAATATAACACAAAAGTGGTATCTCTGCTTTTTTTATATTCAGTTGTAACATATGTATTGTAATCCTACATCCTACATGCAAAAACATCAACAATCCAATTGACATAGTGCTATTTTCTGCTATACTAAAGATAGTGGATAGAACTGCGATAGGATTGTCGCAGAGTTAAGGTAATGGAGTACCGATGTAATAATCAAAGGAGTGAATGTTATGAATAATATGTATGGATTAGGAACATATGGAGCAAGTTCATTTGTAGACACATTTTTTGGAACGAGCAGTAAAAGCAGCGGTTCGCTTTTGTCGTCGATTGGCGACTTGCAGATGATTCAAAAAGGTGCTTACAAAAAAGCGATGAAAGCTTATGTGGCAAAACAGAAGAGCAGTGATTCTACGGAGACAATTAAAAACTCCGGTACAGCAGACAGCGGGACAAAGTTGTCTGGTTTAAAGAGTTCGTCACAGAAGTTGTATCAGGCTGCAACCGATTTGAAAAATGCTTCTTATGGCAGCAATACAAAAGCAGAAGATTTGTTAGATAAGGCAAAGAATTTTGTGAGCCAGTACAACAGTGTGCTGAGCACAACAAAAAATATGAACTCATATAGTATTTTACAGACGGCTGTATGGGGAACGGAACAGATGAATCTGAGCCAGGGCCTTTTGAATAAAGTTGGAATTACAATCAATGACGATAATACATTGTCTTTGGATGAGACGAAATTCAAGGCAGCAAATATGAGTGATTTGAAGGCGTTGTTTTCCGGCAGTGGATCGCTTGCTGACCGCGTGGCACAGAAAGCATCGACACTGTACAATCAGAGTACAAATCAGATTGCATTGAATCAGGGCAAGTCGACATATACGATGTTTGGCACGTTGATTTAACGAAAAAGAATAAAAGAATACAACCGTGCGGCACAGACAGGAAGGACGCTGTTTGTGCCGTTCGTATGTTGAAGGAAAGGAAGAGAAGGATGCACCGTTTTTTTGTACCGGAGGAAAACCGCACGGAAAATGAAATTGTGATACATGGGGATGATGTGAATCATATCCGCAATGTTCTCAGGATGACAAAAGGGGAAAAGGTAATGGTTTCCTGTGGAAAAGGTGTGGATTATGAGTGCGAGATTCTGGCGGTTTCCGACAGTGAGATAAGACTTTTAATTCAGGATGAGAAACCGGCGGTTTCGGAACTTCCGGTGGAAATCACATTGTTTCAGGCACTGCCGAAAAAAGATAAAATGGAACTTGTGATTCAAAAAGCGGTGGAATTGGGAGCAGCATCCATTGTGCCGGTGAAGACAAAACGATGCGTGGTAAAATTGGATGCGAAAAAAGAAGAAAAGAAAGTGATAAGATGGCGTACCATTGCTGAATCGGCTGCAAAGCAAAGCGGCAGAGGAGTTTTACCGGAAGTAATGGCGGTGAAAAGCTTCTCGGAGGCACTTGCTATGGCAGATGAAATGGATTATGTGATGATTCCTTACGAATTGTGCGAGGGCATGAAAGAGTCAGTTCTTTCCTTTACGGAGGCCTCTCAAATAAAAAGAGGCGGCCGGATTGGCATTTTTATCGGACCGGAAGGCGGTTTTGAACGCGGGGAAGTGGACGCGGCAGTGGCACAAGGGATTAAACCGATTTCCCTTGGTAAGCGAATTTTGCGGACGGAAACGGCAGGGTTAGCAGTGTTGTCGATTCTTATGTTTTTAATCGAAGGAAGAAATGAGGAAGAATAAATGGAATGTTATTTGGATAATGCGGCGACGACGAGACCATTTCCGGAGGTCTGCGACTTGGTGATGCGGGTGATGTACGAGGATTTCGGAAATCCGTCATCCCTTCACATGAAAGGTGTTATCGCAGAGCGTTATGTGAGACAGGCGAGAGAACAGATTGCCAAAACGTTAAAGTGTGCGGCGAAAAACATTGTTTTTACAAGCGGCGGTACGGAGAGTAATAACATGGCGCTGATTGGTTCAGCACTTGCAAATGCCCGTGCAGGCAAGCACATTATCACAACCTGTTTTGAGCATGCGGCTGTTTATGAGCCGCTGTTATATTTAGAAAAAATGGGTTATGAAGTCACTTACCTTCCCGTGGATTCAATGGGGCATGTGAGTAAGGAAACGCTTGAGAATGCATTGCGTGAGGATACGATTTTAGTCTCTACGATGCTTGTGAATAACGAAGTTGGTGCGATTTTGGATGTCGAGAAATTTTCTAAAATTGTAAAAGCATTTAACAAGGATATTATTTTCCATGTAGATGCGATTCAGGCATATGGGAAAATGAATATTTATCCAAAACGAATGGGAATTGATTTGCTGAGTGTCAGCGGTCATAAAATTCATGGACCGAAAGGAACCGGATTTTTATATGTTGGAGATAAGGTTAAAATTCATCCCTATATTCATGGCGGCGGGCAGCAGCAGGGGATGCGCTCCGGAACGGAAAATGTACCGGGAATTGCCGGGCTTTCTCTGGCTGCAGAAAAAATGTATGCAAATCTGGAGGAAAACAGAAAGCACTTGTATGAATTGAAACAGTATTTTGTTTCCCATATTGGAGAAGTTGATGGGGCTGTTGTAAATGCCTGTGATGCTTCTGCGGTAGAAGAGACGGCACCTCATATTGTGAGTGTGAGTTTTGACGGTGTCCGAAGCGAGGTGCTTTTGCATGCACTTGAGGAAAAAGAAATTTATGTTTCTTCCGGGTCCGCCTGTTCCTCGAATCATCCGGGAATCAGTGGGACGCTGAAAGCGATTGGCGTTGCAAATGAGCGGCTTGACTGTACGCTGCGGTTTAGTTTTTCCGTAGAGACACAGATTGAGCAGTTAAAACAGACGATTACGGAATTAAAACAATTGGTGCCGGTGTTAGCACGGTATACAAGACGATAGAAGGAGAGAAAAATGGTACGAGCTTTTTTGATTAAATATGCAGAAATCGGAATTAAAGGAAAAAACCGTTATGTATTTGAAAATGCATTGGTTCGCCGTGTGCGCGAGCGTTTGGACCGCTGTGCGGGTGAATTTATGGTAGAGAAGGAGCAGGGACGTGTTTACGTGGAGGCTCTTTCGGATGATTTTGACAAGGAAGAAGTGATGGAAGGTTTGAGCCATGTTTTTGGCATTGCTCATATCTGTCCGGTTGTTCTTGTGGAGGACAAAACATTTTCTCATGTGTGTGAGGAACTGGTGGCTCATATGAAAGAGGAACTGGGTGACCGCCCATTTACCTTCAAAGTGTTTGCCAAACGAAGCGATAAAAAGTATGAGATGAAAAGCCCGGATATCTGCATGCAGGCAGGTGAGTATATTATTGAAAATATGCCAAATGCATCGGTTGATGTGCATCATCCGGAAATCAAAGTGTATATTGAAATTCGCAAACGTGCTTATGTTTACGTGACAAGTATCAAGGGACCTGGCGGTATGCCAGTTGGTACAAGCGACCGTTCAATGTTACTTTTGTCCGGTGGTATTGACAGCCCGGTTGCCGGCTATATGATGGCAAAACGTGGCGTGAAAATTGAGGCAGTTTATTTTCATGCACCGCCATACACAAGTGAGCGTGCAAAACAAAAGGTTGTAGATTTAGCGCGTCTTGTTTCCGAGTATGCCGGTAATATCAACCTCCATATTGTGAATTTTACAGATATTCAGTTGTATATTTATGATAAATGTCCGCACGATGAATTGACAATTATTATGCGCAGATACATGATGCGGATTGCAGAAAAAATTGCGAGAGAACGTCACTGCTTATCGCTGATTACCGGCGAAAGTGTTGGGCAGGTGGCGAGTCAGACAATGCAGAGTTTAGCGGCAACGGATGCGGTATGTAATATGCCTGTGTTCCGTCCTGTGATTGCTTTTGATAAAAATGAAATTATTGAGATTGCGGAAAAGATTGATACTTTTGAGACGTCGATTCAGCCGTTTGAAGACTGCTGTACGATTTTTGTGGCAAAGCACCCGGTGACAAA
Organism: uncultured Eubacterium sp.; assembly: GCA_934322085.1. Classification (GTDB taxonomy): domain Bacteria; phylum Bacillota; class Clostridia; order Lachnospirales; family Lachnospiraceae; genus Eubacterium_F. The sequence goes on along the minus strand of CAKRGF010000012.1, from coordinate 59,494 downwards.
ACCGGACATTGCAAAAATGGAAGAGTCTGAGAAAAACTTAGCGGAAAAAATTGATGAAATGGTAAAGAAAGCGATTGAAGAACGTGAAGTAATCTGTGTGAAACCAGAATAAAATTTTGTGGGGCGGTGCGTCGTTTTGAGACAAAAAAAGAAGCGGCCATCATGCCGCCCCATGCTAAGTAACAAACCCAATATTATATTTTTTATTTAACGATGAACTCGTCAAGTTTAGCAAGAATTTCATCAATGTTGTTCTCGCTGTGAATATTGAGGTCGATTGGTTTTGACAAATCCAAGCTGAAAATACCCATGATGGATTTTGCATCGATAACGTATCTTCCGGATACTAAGTCAAACTCTGCATCGTACTTTGTTACTTCGTTGACAAAAGCTTTTACTTTGTCGATTGAGTTTAAAGAAATTTTAACTGTTTTCATACTATATTACCTCCTTATTTTGTGTTAAGAGATTTTCCTCTCTTCACGTATTATATTAGTATGATTAACGAAGTATGTCAATATAAAAAATAAACGAGGTCTTTTCAAAAAAATATTGTTTTTTGTGCAAAATGCTATGGAAGGAAAAGAATAAAATGAAAGTTGCTTTTTTGACACTTGGCTGTAAAGTAAATTTTTATGAGACGGAACAAATGATGGAACAGTTTCAGTCTCTTGGCTTTGATGTAGTAGATTTTCAGGAAAAAGCGGATGTTTATATTGTAAATACGTGTACGGTGACGAATATGGCTGACCGGAAATCCAGGCAGATGTTACACCGCGCGAAAAAGAAAAATCCGGATAGTTTAGTAGTGGCAGTTGGCTGCTATGTTGAGAGCGGCGAGGCAAAACTTGAAGAGGATTCGGCTGTTGATGCCTTTTTCTCAAACCGGGAAAAAGAGCATATGGCAGAGCGTTTTGTGGAACAATTTCATTTGACACCGAAAGAAACACAGACGATGGGAAGCCGCTATGTAGAGCATGAGAGAACAAGAGCGTATCTGAAAATTCAGGATGGATGCAACCAGTTCTGTACTTATTGTATGATTCCTTATGTCAGAGGCAAAGGCAAGTTAGTCAGCATGCCTGAAGATGAGGTTATTTCTCATGTAGAATCGTTGGCAAAGCAGGGCTATAAAGAGGTTGTTCTTACCGGGATTCATCTGTCTTCTTATGGGGTGGATTTTTCGGACGCATTAAATTTTGTCTCCCTTGAAGGTAAACCGCTTTTAGCTGTGATTTCAAAGGTGGCAGAAATCGAGGGTATTGAGAGAATCCGGCTTGGCTCACTCGAACCCAGAATTATTACGGAATCTTTTGCAAAAGAACTTTCGGCAATAAAAAAAGTGTGCCCGCATTTCCACTTATCCCTGCAGAGTGGATGCGATACGGTATTAAAGCGGATGAACCGGCATTATACAAGTGCAGAGTATAAGGAAAAAGTGGAAATTCTGCGAAAATATTTTGATTATCCGGCGATTACCACGGATGTCATAACGGGATTTCCAGGAGAAACTGAGGAAGAATTTTTGATTACGAGAAAATTTCTGAAGGAAATTACTTTTTCAGATTTGCACATTTTCCCTTATTCGCCGCGCAGAGGAACAAGAGCTGCGGCGATGACAGATCAGGTTGACTCACAGGTGAAGAAACACAGAAGTGATTTACTGATTCAGGACACGAAGGAATATCAGAAAACTTATGCGGATGCCTTTCTTTCAAAACAGGAGAAAGTACTGTTTGAAGAAGTCGTTTCCTATGATGGAAAAGAGTATCTAATTGGACACAACGAACGTTATGTAAAGATTGGCGTTTTAGCATCCGAGGCAGCAGAAAAAGGGTATGGGGAAAATGAGATTCATGAGGTTTTTGTGGAGCATGTTTTGGTGTGAGGATTGATTTGCATTATACCTGAACGGAGGAATGAGTATGGAAAAAGAAATCTTAAAAGAACCACAGTTTACCGATGAAATTGTATCGATTATAAGAAGTGGTCTGCCGGATGAAGAAATTATTGAGAAATTACATGACTACCATGATAATGATATTGCAAGAAGTTTAGAAGCACTGACAAAAGAAGAAAGAATCCATTTATATAATATATTAGAGCCTGAATGGGTATCTGAAATTTTTACTTTTATTGAGGAACCGGAAGACTATATTGAGGAAATCGGGATTGATAAACTGGCGGCAGTTATCAATGAAATGGATTCCGATGACGCAGTTGATTTGCTGGAGGAAATTGATGAGAGTGTAAAGGAAAAACTGCGTCCGATTCTGCACGAGGATGTTAAGGCAGATATTCAGTTGATTCATTCGTATGATGAAGAGGAAATTGGTAGTCTTATGACGACCAATTATATCTGTATTAAAAAGACATTGAATATTCGCCAGGCTATGCGTGAACTGATTGTACAGGCAGGTGAAAACGACAATATTTCAACGCTTTATGTTGTGGATGAGAATAATAAGTTCAGCGGTGCAATTGATTTAAAGGATTTAATTATTGCCAGAGAAAATGATGATTTGGATGACCTCATTAGTTATTCGTATCCGTATTTGTTAGACTGCGAAAAGATATCCGACTGCATTGAAAAAATCAAGGATTATGCCGAGGATTCGCTTCCGGTATTAAATGATAAAAAAGAAATTATCGGTATTTTGACGGCTCAGGATGTCATTGAGGCGGTTGATGATGAGATGGGTGAGGACTATGCGAAGTTAGCCGGTTTGACGGCAGAGGAAGATTTGCGTGAGACAACAAAGGAAAGTATGAAAAAGAGACTGCCATGGTTAATCATTCTGCTTCTTCTGGGGATGGGCGTGTCAACTGTGGTTGGCTCGTTTGAAGCCGTAGTGGCAGTAATTCCGATTGTGATTTGTTTCCAGTCACTTATTTTAGATATGGCGGGAAATGTCGGCACACAGTCACTGGCGGTAACGATTCGTGTGCTGATGGATGATGAGTTGAATGCAAAAGCAAAACTTCGGCTTGTGCTGAAAGAAATGAAAGTTGGCTTCTGCAATGGGTTGCTTTTGGGAGGACTGGCATTTGTCTTTTTGGGACTGTATATTTTAGGCTTAAAAGGCTATGCCCTTCCGACGGCATTTTTGGTGTCCGGATGTGTTGGCGTGTCGCTGCTTTTAGCAATGGTAATTTCAAGTCTGGTAGGAACATTAGTGCCGCTATTTTTTGCAAAGATTAAAATTGACCCGGCAGTTGCATCCGGTCCTTTGATTACTACGGTAAATGATTTGGTGGCTGTGGTCACGTATTATGGATTGGCATGGCTGTTCTTGATTCCAATTATGGGTTAAAAAAGAAGTTCATTCGCGAGAGACTATAACGCAGAAGCGTTATCTCGTCTCTCACGAATGAACTTCTTTTTTCTACTTTCTATGCCTCAAACTTAAACCAGTCAAAGTCAAATTTACTACCCGGCATAAAGATAAAGTTTACTTTTCCGTATCCGGTAAAGTCACTAATTGGGAAAGTGACTTCTTTGTAATCATCACTCTGCGTAAATTCCGCCATATGGTTGATTTCTCTGCCATCTTCTGCGAAGAAGCGGATGTGAATTGTGTTCACAGGAATTGGTGAATGACCGCAGATTGTAATTTTTGATGGGCCTTCTTCGCCAAAATCCATATGCTCAAATTCGAGTGTAACATTATTTCCAATGTCGGTAATTTGTTTTTTTTCAACGGTAAACATATCACCGGAAATCGTATTGTTTTCGATGGCGTATACTTTTCCATAGGCTTTGCTCAATGTCTTGCAGTAAAAGCCCTGTAAGGAAAGTTTGATGCTTGGGTATACGACGATGGAAATGCTTTGTACACCACGGATTCGCTCCGGCAGAGTGTAAACATTTTCCTGATAGTGGTTATACCAGCTCTTTGCCTGATACTTGTCTTTGACAAGGCATTTGCCGTCTTTTTCAGAGTCGCCAAGCCAGATTTCAATTGGCAGCTCATCTTCAAACGAGAAAATCGGAATGTGAATCTCATCCGAGCCATATTCGCCAAAGTCCACATTTTCAAAGAGGAAGCGTGTGCGCTCCTCAGCGGTGATATAGACACCGCCCTGAAAACTTAATTTAGCTTCGTTTGTGCAGTCCTTATAGTCAATGCCGTTTACCATTTTATATGGATTTAAAGTTGCTTCGCCAAGGTCTGTCACACAAAATTCCAGCTCAGACATTACTTCCATCACATCGCGTCCGTTTTTACAGCTGCAGCACAGGCGGAATTCACCATCGCCCAATGCGTGGATGGTTGCCTCAGTTCCGTTTGTTTCGATTTTTACACTATTGCTTTCAACACCATCAAGTGTAACTGCCTTAAATTCAATTTCCTGATAGGTTGCATCCGCAGGAAGAATTTTTGCGGTAACAGTAGTTTCTGTCACATTTTCATCGAAATGATTGGTGCCGTGGTTTGTTAATTCAATTTTGCGAACCGGAATTTCATCGGTTAAATCTTCTGCGGATTCTTTATTTTCCATGAAGCAGGAAATGCCATCACGGACATCAGCAGAAATAGCAGGAATCGAAAGGGTGGAAGCAGTAAGTCCTTTGGAAGTGACTTCGATATCAATGGTTCCCGGTGTGTCTTTGGCAGCGATAATTGCCAGAAGACGACCGCTGAATAAGCGGCGGCTCGTTCCTTTGTAGAAATCAAAGTCGGTACTGTCACCATTGTCAAGACCGATTAAGCGTCCGGCACCACTGACGTGAATCTGAACACGGCTGCGGCTGTTTGCAACAAAGGTATCGTTTTCATCGAGAGTGTTAATCTCGACAAATAAAAGGTCTTCGCCATTTGCCAAAAGCTGTTCTTTATCCGGCTTACATACGATTTTTTTGGCATCGCCAAAAGATTTTTGTACAGCTTCTGCAATTACCGTGTCGTTTTCATCGTAAGCAACTGCTTTTAGCTCACCCGGCTCATAGGCAATCTGCCAGTCGCAGGCTAAGTGAGTGCCTTTTTTGTGGTCGATGGTTTGTGCACCAAGGGATTTACCGTTAAAGAATAATTCGACTTTTGGCGCATTGGAAAAGGCACGGACATCAATTTTCTGGCCGATATTAAAATCCCAGTAAGGCAGGAGATGAATCATAGGATTTGTCTTGTAATTCGTCCATTCTGCCATGTAATGATAGTAGCTGTCTTTTGGAAAACCGGCGGTGTCAACCTGACCGAAATACGAATTTTTCGTAAAATATGGTGTCGGCTCGCCGATATAATCAAAACCGCTCCAGATAAACTGACCGAAACAGTAATCACGGTCGCGGTGGGCAGATACAACGACATCTGTATTTTTAGCTCCCCAGTTTGTGGTACAGTTGCCAAGGGAAGAGCATTGTCCGTCATCGTAAGTTAATAAACGGTTTGTCAGTGGAAAATGGTAAATACCACGGCTTTGCAGAGTGGAAGAAGTTTCACTTCCGAAAATGCACCAGTCCGGATATTTTTCGTGGTGTTCATCATACAGATGCTCCATATAATTGTAGCCGACTAAATCGACTTCAGCAGCACATTTCTGAGCTCCTTCGCCGCCCATGATATTAGAACCCATGCCAATAACAGCATTACCGTAGTAGTCAAGTTCTTTGACAGCGTCCCGTAACATTTTTGTTACTTCTAATCCGCGGTCGAAATTGATGTCATGGATTTCGTTTCCGATGCCCCAGATAAAGACAGATGGATGATTTCTGTCCTGACGTACCCAGCTTGTCAAATCAGTTTTCCACCAGTCCTTAAAATAATTTCCGTAGTCATAATCGGTCTTGCAGTGCTCCCACATATCAAAACTTTCCGTGTACAAAAGAAGACCCATTTCATCGCATAATTCCATTAGTTCCGGTGCCGGCATATTATGTGCACTGCGGATGGCATTAACACCCATTTTCTGCATAATTGTAAGCTGGCGTCTGACAGCCTCGCGGTTTATGGCAGCACCGAGTGCACCGAGCGTATGATGTTCACAGGAACCGTTGATTTTTACATTTCTGCCATTCAAAAAGAAACCTTTATCCGGGTCAAAGGCAATTGTCCGGAAACCAAATCGTTCATCACTGGAATCAAAGGCAGTTTCGTCTTTTATAATTTCACTATGTACGGTGTACAAATTCGGTGACTCAATATCCCAAAGAAGTGGGGCTTCAAAAGTCATTGTCTGTTTGTTTACGGTAAGGCCGCAAGGAATGGTAAGAGTTTCTTTGCTTGTACCGGCCACTTTACCATCCGGTGCAAGTACTGTGTGGCAAAGAGTAACCTCGCAGGCGGAATTGGTATCGTTTTGAATCTCGTAGTCGGCATACAGAATGAAAGCATCCCCTTCTTTTTTTGCTGACAGATAACCGCCGTCTGTTGTGAAATGAACGGCAGGACGTCTTACAAGCCAGACGTTTCGGTAAATGCCGGAGCCCGGATACCAGCGGCTGTTTGGAAGTTCATAGGTGTTTTTTACCCAGATGGTATTCTCACCTTCTTTGACATAGGAAGTCAAATCAATTTCAAATTGGGAGTAGCCGTAAGGCCATGTGAAAATTTTCTCTCCATTCAGATAGATTTCATTATCCATGTATACGCCTTCAAACAGTATGGACAGACGGTCTAAACCAAGTGCAGGTACAGTGAAAGTTTTTTTGTAGCAGCTGACTCCCTGAGCGTACAAATCTTTGCTGTCGTAAATCATCCAGTCATGCGGGATGTCAACCGGCTCCCAGTCCTTTGCATTAAAGAATGTATCGATGGTCGTTTCCAGTGGTTCTCTGTGGAAAAACCAGTCGTTGTTAAAAAGCTGTTTCATAAAGGTTATCCTCCTAAAAAGTCGTTTTGAATGTGGGTTAATTATCTATGTATAAGGATAGCAAAAAACTTTGACACAGGCAATGAATTTCTTTATACTTAAGATGAAGTTTTTTTGAAAGGGAAAAAATATGCAGATTTGTAAAATTGTGCCGGAGAAACTAAGACCGGCATTGGAACTTATCTGGGAAGTCTTTGAAGAATTTGAGGTGCCGGATTATGAAGAAATGGGGATTCAGACTTTCCGCCATTTTATTGAGTATCATAATATGGTGGAAAAAGTCAATCAAGGCGAAATGAAATTTTATGGGTGCTATCTCAATCAATATCTGATTGGCGTAATTGCCCTGCGCACAGGACAGCACATTAGTCTTTTGTTTGTGAGGGGGAAATTTCATCATCTGGGAGTGGCAACGAAGCTGATGAAAGTAGTGGAAAATGAGGTGTTAGCTCAGAATCCTAAAATTCGTGCGGTTACGGTAAATGCTTCACCGTATGCGGTGGGATTTTATGAGAAAAATGGGTTTACCGCACTTGATAAGGAACAAGAGGCGGATGGCATTCGTTTTACACCGATGAGAAAGGCATTGTAAAGGAGGAGAATATGAAGAAAAAAAGAGTGTTGTCTACGGTTCTTCTGATTGTGTTTATAGTCGTATTTTTAGCCAGTGGGGGATATTTATTTCACTATTTTTGGATGGCCAAGCAAACAGAAGATGAGCTGTCACAATTGCAGAAAATAAAGCAGGAGGCCTTTTCGGATACCGAAGAAGAAACGGAGGTAAAATCAGAAACCGGGCGGTCGATTCAAAAGGGATATCGTAAGCTTTACAAGAAAAATTCGGATATAATCGGCTGGGTGACGGTAAAAAATACAAAAATTGATTATCCGGTTATGCAGACGAAAAAAGATTCGGAATATTATTTACACCGCAATTTTGAGAAAAAATCCGATGTGAACGGACTACCGTTTTTAGATGCTAAGTGTGACATTGATGAGCCAAAAGGAAATTTGATGGTTTACGGTCACCACATGAAAAGCGGTTTGATGTTTGCGCATTTGGAGGATTTTGAGAAGGCAGATTTTTATAAAAAACATAAAACGATTGAGTTTGATACGCTTTATGAGAAGCGGCAGTATGAGGTTGTGGCAGTATTTCGCTCGAAAGTGTATAAAGAAAATGAGGATGTGTTTAAGTATTACCGGTATGTAGGAAAACTGTCAAAAAAACAGTATGAAACCTATGTGAAAAATTGTAAGAAATTATCAATTTACAAAGATGGGGCAACGCCGGCTTACGGAGAGCAGCTTCTGACTTTGGTAACTTGCGCTTACCATACGGAAAACGGGCGGTTTGTGGTTGTGGCGAGAAAGAAGGAGAATGTATGACAAAGGAAATGTGGCAGTTAGCCAGAATGCATGAACTCAAAGACTTTGGGGAAAGACTTTCGCATTATGAAAATGATGAAATGCTCATTGATGAGGTGGATGAGGGATTCTGTAATATGATGGGTTATACGCAGTCGGAACTTATGATACGCAGCTGTGGTAAAGTGGGAGATTTGATTTATCCACCGGATTATGAGGAAATTCGTTATCAGATTCGAAAAAATCTGAAACAGAGCGGCAGTTACACGTGCCGTTACCGCATGAGAAAGAAAGACGGTTCACTTATCTGGGTGTGGGAAAACGGACGCTATGAAAAAGATGATACCGGAAGAAAAAATATCCGTTCTTTAGTCGTTGATGTTTCACGCGAAGAAAAAACGATGAGGGAAAGAGACACGACCTATGATAACATTCCGGGTGGTGTGATGACCGTTCTTGTTACCGATACGAATTTCTACATTATGGAGGCAAATCACCAGTATTTTACAATGGTGGGAACAACGAGGGAACAGTATCTTGGCAGTTCCGGTATTTATACGTATCCTCAGGATTTACCGGGGCTTCGCAGCCACATTATTGAGCAGGCAAGAAAACAGGAACCGCTTGATTATGATTTTCGTACCAGGCATCCTCGTTATCAGGATACAAGATGGTACCGGATGGTCGGCAGATATTATCAGGAAAGCGAAGAGGGATGCGAGTATTTATGTACGCTTTTGGATGTCACGGAACAGAAACGTATGATGTACCGCTTAGAGCGGGAAAAAGAGCGTTATATGATTGCTTCGGGGATTAATGCCCACTTTCTGTTTGAATACGATGTAAAGGAAAAACAGATGCAGTTTTATGAAGATTCCGAACATATGACATTTTCTTTATGCGTGGAAAAGCAGTGTAAGGGAACGCTGAATGAAATTATGTATGATTCCGGCCTTTTGTACCCGGAGGATAAGGGTGTTTTTGACTTTTTATACACGGATGAAATTTCTGCATCCTCACAGATTCGCTTTTTAACAAAGGATAATTCTACCGGCAAAAAGAGTTATCAGTGGTATGAATTTGCAGTCACGAAAGTATTGGAAAAGGGTCAGGTTGTTCGCCTGGTTGGCAGTATGAAAAATATTGAGGAACAGAAAAAACAGGAGGAAGAGCGACTCGAGTTACAGAATATTTATCAAAAACAGGCAGATAAAATTTATGAAATCGTAATCAAAGTTTCTCTGCGTGACCACACAATGAAGGGATATTTTACCGGAGAGGAAGCATTTGAAGACATTTACCCGTTTGCCATGTTTGAAGATTTTGTGGAAAAAACGGCAACTCATTACGTGCACCCGGAGGATAAGGCGCGTTTTTATACGGTATTTGATTTGGATAACATGAAAGATGTGCTGGAGTCAAGTTCGATTGAGGAAGTCTTATTTTTCCGCATTAATAAGCCGGGTGAGGATTATCGATACAAATGTTTCCGCTACAGTTATCTGGGAAGTGACACGGATACAATTATTGTGGAAGCACAGGATATGCATGAATTGAGACTGATTCAGTTAAAAGAGGAAGAATCAAACCGCAGATTGATGGCGGCAGCGTTAAAAGAAGCAAAGGATATGGTGGAGATGAGAAGAAATTTTCTGGCTATTTTATCCAGAGAGATAAAAGCTCCCGTTCAATATGTGAGTACAGAACTTCATAAACAGGATATTGGAGAGAAAAAAATGGGGGAGATTCGTACGGCATCCCAGTATGTTCTGGAAGTGATTGACAGCATGGCAGAATACGAGAAAATCGAGCAGGGAAAAGTGGTGGAAGAAAACAATGCATTCTCTTTGATTTCGCTTGTTAGAGAAGTTGTTACGGTTTGGACAGAGCGGATGAATCAGGCAAAACTTACACTCGAAGCTAGTTTTGATGTTGATTGGGAATACTACTATGGAGATGAGAAAAGAATTGTACAGATTTTTGATCACATACTGGGTAATTGTCTGTTAAACTCAGAGGAACAGAATCAGGTAAGAGTCTGGGGAACAGTTGAAAAAAGAGGAGATGACCAATTCCAGTTGTCAGTTATGTTTGAGGACTGGGGTCTGCCGGTGGATGATTCATCCTTTGGCAGAAACTATCTTTCGGACAGTGTGAATACAAGGATGGATTGGAGAAGGAAAGAAGGAATTTACTGTACAACATTTTCCCTGGTGCTTGCAAGACGGTTGGCAGAATTTTTAGGCGGAAGGATAGAATTAAGCCGTCGTGGAGGCAATGTTAATGTAATGAAGCTGGAACTCCCGTTAAAGAAAGGATGGACTGATACCGTTAAACAATTAGAGCCAAAAACAGAGCTCTTTTCAAATGAAGTCTCACTTAAAGGATATAAAATTTTAGTTATTGAGCCACAAAATAAAGAATCTGACATGGTAGGTATAAGACTTCGTGTGTGTGGAGCACAGGTAGATGTGGCTTACTCAGGTAAAGAAGGATTGGAATTATGGGATAGTTATGTCGCTGAACCGTTTGATGTTGTTTTAGTGGATGCTTATTCCATTGATATGGACTATGAAGATTTTGCAATTGAATTTCGCAGCAGACAGAGGGCAAAAAAAGTACCTTTGTTTGTAATGGTAGATGAAATTCGTCGGGTAAGCATTGAGACCAGCATACAAACCAGAATCAATGCTTATCTGGAGAAACCATTACAGATAAAACGCTTTTTACAGCTTGTAGAAGCCTTCTACCGTTGACTTAAATTGCCAAACTGCTCTTTTCGTTTTCGTTTGTTTTGATAGAGTAAATCGTCGCTGGCTTTCATGTACTGCTCGCGCGATATCGAAATTGACGGGTCAGAAATGGTATATCCGAAACTAGCGTTAACGCAGTATGGGAGATTGCTGTCAGCGTTAAAATCTACTAAATACTGTAAGAAGTTTTCGGTATACCTTTCGGCCTGTTCCTCGCTGTAGTCATAGCCAAATACGGCAAATTCATCGCCTCCGATGCGAGCGCAGATTTCGTGTCCGGAACAAGCATGGCGCATGGCATCGGCGATTGTCTGAAGTGCCAAGTCTCCATGGGAGTGTCCGTAAACATCATTAATATATTTCAAGTTATCCATATCGATACTCAATGTCATCGTTTTTATATTACGTTTTTTTGCCTCGATAAATTCCTCTTCCGAGAACTGCTCAAATCCACGACGGTTATAGAGCTTCGTAAGAAAATCTTCGTGGTAGAGCATATTTAATTTTTCCAATAGTGCCTGATTTTTTGCACGAATCCGCGAGTTTTCCAATGTATTTCCGATAAGGGAAAGCCATGAGTGAAATAATGTATCTTGTGCCTCCTCACCATTTGAGGTTGCTGCTACATAGCCAAAATTATACTCCAAATAATGAATCGGGAAGAAAAATACTGTCATTGGTTCTTTGCGGATAGCTTCCGGTGGCAGTAGTTTTTTCGTCTCAAAACTTGAGGTGGCAATTGGATTTAAATCTCTTAAACTGTAAATCGAATGGGAGCGTTTTGCAAAACCGGGTGCTTTTTTCTTTACCTGTGGATAGGCACCATTGCCGTGGATGCCAAGACACAGGTAGAAATCGCGGGCAATGTCGGGGACATCCTCTAATCGGAGATAGTCACCGATATCCTCTGCGGATGTCATATTTTCCAGCGAAATGGAAACGAATGTATTATGAGCATTGTGGTTAATCAGCTGTTCCATTAATTCCACTTCATACATACGGGAAAGACTTAAATCTTTCATCGTGGAGGATTCACAGCCGCAGGAGTTGCGGATGATGATTTTTGTAGGAACGAACGTGCAGGCAGGAGCCTCTTTTCCATTTAATAAGGTATCAATCGTTTCCATTGCTTTTTTTGCCATATCAGGAATCGAGACACTACAAGTAGTCAGTGGCGGTACATTTGCCCGCGCATCTCGCACATCATCAAAACCTGAAATGGCGACGTCCTGCGGCACAGAGTAACCTTGCAGTGTAAGTTCTTTGCAAAGAGAGAGTGCCATGTAGTCGTTGGCGCAGACAATTGCCTGAGGGCGGTTTGTTAAATTCATAAAGTGGTTTGCTGCATCAGCGGCACAATTTTTCCAAAAGTCACCTTCGAAAATGTATTCTTCCGGACAGTCAAGTCCTAACTCAGCCATTGCTTCTTTATATTTTTCTAAGCGGAAAATTGCATCCGGATGGTTGTATGGTCCGGACATAAAGGCAATGCGGTCAAAGTGATGAACATCATGAAAGTGGCGTACAAAAGTAGGAATTGCATCTGTGTCCTCTACTAATATGTTGTAACAGCCATTTACCTTTTTGCGTATGCTGATAATGGGTGCCTGACAGCGTTCTGTGACAAGTTTCCACAGTTCGTCGACGGCTTCATCGCTGTTAAATGTGTCGTGGCAGACAATTAGGGCGTCGAGATGTTCATACGGAATCAGATGGAGAATGTTATATTCACCTGCTGCATTTTTTGTATCGCTGCCGTAGATGGTAAAGGCAGAGAAAGTAAGCAGATTGTAGCCGTGCTTAGAAGCGGTTTTTGATAACGTATGTACCAACTGCTGCTGATAGTAGCCGGTTATATCAAATAAAATAATACCGATGGTTTTTCGTCCGTTTAACATAAGTCCTCCAATCTACTCTGTTTGTTTTAATTCATCCGAATAAAGGTAATGAATGAGTTGTTTGACATAATTTTTTCCTTCATCGGTTGCGTTCGTAATTACATAAAGAACAGGTTCTTTTGTAATTGGTGTTCTGCCGGTAAAGAGTGTCTGGTATTTTTTGCAGTCTTTCAAAGAAATACCAAGCACTTTATCAGTCTCATCTTTCTGGGTGACAAAATAAGGTTTTAAGGCCTTCTTTTCTTTTTCGCTTAAAAAATTATTGAGATTCATAATAAATCCATTTTTTAAGTAAATATTTTCTACATCTTCATAAGAAGCAATCATGCAGTCTAATGAATTTGCCACTAGACGGCTGCTGATTTCCGATAAATCACTGCCCGTGTCGGCTCCCATCTCTCTGGCAACATCCGAGCGGGTATAATACATATAAAAAGAAGCGCGGTTCTTTTTATAATCCATCTTCATAGAGTCGGTAAATCGGTCACTGAATTCTGTCAGGGTGCTGTCGGTAATCGACTCATTGAGAATCGCACACCGCAAATAAATATGAGACTTGTTGATAAAATCAACCCATACGATGTAAAAAACAACACCGGCTACAGCAAGTATGACGAGCAGCTTGGGGAGATAATAAGTTTTGAAAAAGTCCCGTTTTTGTTTCCCTGTCATATTCTTCATACGTTCTTTGTCCGATAAATCATCCTGTCTTTTCTGGTAAATGGATGCTTCTTCTGTCAAAGATGTCTTTTTTCCTTTGGTATTTAAAGCCATATTATAATCAGCCTTTCTATCATTGATATACATAATCAATTATAGCATAGAAATGGGTGCAAGAAAAGGATTGTTGTTCAATTATTGAAAAAAAGTTGCACATTTATGGCTGGGGTTTGTTGGAAATACACAAAATGTAAAAAAAGGTATTGACATTTAGAAAAACGCGTTTTATAATTGCAGACATAAATGACGAAGGCGTCAGAAACGAGAATTTGTTTCTGGCGCTTTTTCTATTGCAGGGGAATACGTCATGAAAGAAAAGGAGGAATTAGTATGGATGTAATGAAAGCAGTTGAATCGCTTCAGGGCGATTTGTGGGGCGTATGGTTTTTGATAGGCGCCGCACTGGTATTCTGGATGCAGGCAGGTTTTGCTATGGTAGAGGGTGGTTTTACCAGAGCTAAAAATGCAGGTAACATCATTATGAAAAACCTCATGGATTTCTGTATCGGAACCGTGATGTTTATGCTGATTGGTTTTTCACTGTTACTTGGTGAAGATTATCTTGGATTTATTGGTAAACCGGGATTTGACTTGTTTACGAACTTTGCAAATTTCAATTTTTCAACGTTTGTATTTAACCTTGTGTTCTGTGCAACAACGGCAACAATCGTTTCCGGAGCAATGGCAGAGAGAACTAAGTTCTTATCTTATTGTGTATACTCAGCAGTGATTTCAGCATTGATTTATCCGATTGAAGCCCACTGGATTTGGGGCGGCGGCTGGTTAGCAAATCTTGGATTCCATGATTATGCCGGTTCTTGTGCTATTCATATGGTAGGTGGTATCTGTGCTTTAATTGGTGCCGCATTCTTAGGACCTCGTATTGGTAAGTTTAAGAAAGATAAGAGCGGTAAAGTGATAAAGGTAAATGCGATTCCTGGTCATAACTTAACAATTGGTGCACTTGGTGTATTCATCTTATGGCTTGGCTGGTATGGATTTAACGGTGCTGCTGCAACAGATTTGAAAACACTTGGTTCAATTTTCCTGACAACAACAGTCGCACCTGCTGTGGCAACCGTTGTATGTATGATTTTTACATGGATTAAATATGGCAAACCGGATGTTTCGATGTGTTTGAATGCATCTCTTGCAGGTTTGGTAGCAATCACAGCTCCTTGTGATGTAACCGATGCACTCGGTGCAGCTATTATTGGTGCAGTAGCCGGTGTGCTAGTTGTCTTTGGTGTATGGCTTTGTGACCATGTGCTTCGTGTGGATGACCCGGTTGGTGCGGTAGCCGTACATATGATGAATGGTATCTGGGGAACTTTCGCAGTTGGTTTGTTTGCTACTTCATCCGCACCGGGATTTAAAATAGCGGGAATTAAAGAAGGTTTGTTCTACGGTGGTGGATTTAACCAGTTAGGACTTCAGATTTTAGGTATTCTTACGGTTGGTGCATGGGCTGTTGTATTGATTACAATAACATTCCTTGTTATTCGTGCAACCATTGGTCTTCGTGTAAAACCGGAAGAAGAAATCGAAGGTCTGGATGCAACCGAGCATGGTTTGCCAAGTGCCTATGCAGACTTTATGCCGGCTGGTAACCGTTTCTATGCTGCATCACCGGCAGGAGCAAAGACAACGATGGGCGATGTTCCGATGGAAGCCGCTGTACCGGTAGCAGAGGTTCCGGCTCCGACTCTCAAGAAGAAGAAAGAGGTAGCCGAAGGCGCAGTGAAGATGAGCAAGATTTCCATTATCTGCCGTCAGAGCAAGTTCGAAGATTTGAAGGAAGCACTGAATGCGATTGGCGTCAGCGGTATTACCGTAACTTCCGTATTAGGCTGTGGTGCTCAGAAAGGTACAGCAGAGTATTATCGTGGTGTACCGGTTGAATTTACGTTGCTGCCGAAGACGAAAGTTGAGGTTGTCGTAAGTGCCGTACCGGTAGAAAAAGTTGTAGATGCTGCTAAAGAGGCACTCTACACCGGTCACATTGGCGATGGTAAAATCTTCGTATACGATGTCGAAGAAGTTGTCAAAGTCAGAACCGGCGAGAGCGGATTTGATGCTTTGCAGGATGATTAATAAAAGTAAAACGATTACACTCCTAAATGATTAAAATGATACAGATAACGTCTCACCTTCTTGCAGGGTGAGGCGTTTTTCTTTCTTCCCATAGCAGAGAATGATGGAGGTGTCAGAGCCTGCGTGCAGGGTAACATCGGAAAGGACTCCTTTGCTCCAGCGGATGTCATAACGGATGTTTTCTCTGCCACAGATTCCTCTTACAAATCCATCCTGCCATGCGTTTGGAAGTGCAGGAAGAAGAATTGTTTTGTCTTCTCTCGACTGTAAAAGCATTTCTGCGATGGCAGCAATTGAGCCGAAATTACCATCAATTTGAAATGGCGGATGCGTGTCAAACAGATTTGGCAAAGTTGAGTTGGAAAAGAGGAGTAAAAGCTGTTTGTAAGCATTTTCTCCGTCCCATAATCTGGCATACATATTCATAATCCACGCACGGCTCCAGCCGGTGTGGCCGCCGCCTTCACTAAGACGTCTTTGCAACGTGATTTTGGCAGCAGCGCATAAATCAGGTGTGCCATCCGGTGTAATCTGGAAAGCCGGATGAAGTGCCCACAAATGTGAGATGTGGCGGTGTCCCGGTTCTGCTTCATCATAATCTTTCATCCATTCCATAATCTGTCCGTGTTTTCCAATTTTGATTTTTGGTATTTTTTCTGCCATTTCTTTTGCTCTTTGGCAAAAATCGATATCGGTTTCTTGTAACAATGTGGAGGACTTTTCAAAATGGTCAAATAATTCGTGGAGAATTTCATTGTCCATCGTAACGCCGTAAGACAAGCGTCCTTGTGTGCCATCTTTCATTATATAAGTATTTTCCGGTGACACAGAAGGGCAGGTTACCAATTCGCCATTAACTTCGATGAGAAAATCCATAAAAAAGGCAACACATTCTCGTAAAAATGGGTACATTTCTTTGAGAAAATCAAGGTCTTTTGTGTAACTGTAATAGTTCCAGATATGGGTGGCAAGCCATGCACCGCCCATAACCCAGTAAGTAGCAGGAATGTAAATGTCCTGCGGTGCTGTATCACCCCATAAATCCGTGTTGTGATGGGCAACAAAACCACGGCAGTCATACATTTCTTTAGCGGTTTGTTTTCCGTTTTCCAACATGCGCAGCATATGTGTAAAAAGCGGTTTTTCGCAGTCGGCTAACCGGCAGGATAATGCCGGCCAGTAATTCATTTCTGTGTTGATATTAATGGTAAATTTGCTTCCCCACGGTGCACTTAAAGAATCATTCCAGATGCCCTGAAGATTTGCCGGAAGACAGTCGCCGCGGCTGGAACTAATTAACAGATATCTGCCAAAATCAAAGTACGTGTTAATGAGTCCGTTATCCGGGTGTTCCTTATCAATACGTGCAAGTCTTTCATCTGTTGGAAGGGCATCAAGAGATGAATCATAAGGAAGTGACAAATGCATGCGGTCAAAATATGAGCGGTATTCTTTGACGTGTTTTTCTTTCAATTTCTCATATGGAATGAAAGCTGCTTTTTTTAATATTTCTTTTACTGTTTCTTCCGGATTTTTATGACGGAATGTAGTTGCCGCTGTCAGTAATACGGTAATGGAAGAGGAATGTTCGGCTAACAAATGTTCGCCCATGCCTGTTTGTGTGCCATCCGAAATGACAAAGCGCATACCGGCACAGAAAGTTTCATCCCCGCCGCCGAGTCTGCCGGAAATTAACAGCGTGTCGTCTGTGTGGGTGGTCGTCTCATAAAAAGAGCCACGCTGTAAGGAGGCAGCCAAAGAAAGCCCGTCCGGATTAGTACTCGTAAAATGGGCAGCAATGCAGTTTGTGTCGAAGTCGGAAAAAGTCTCGATTTTATATAAAAAGCCGGTGTCTGCATCCGTGACTTTTGAAGTATGTACGGCGGTTAATAAATCAAGTGTACGTTTAAAATCTTTCGTGTTTTTTCGCACACCGTAGAAATCAAAATAAACATCGCCCAGTGTCTGGTAACTGTGCTGGCTCTGTGGTGTGCCGGACAGGGCATATTTACAGAGATTTTCCGCCTCTGAAATTTCTCCATTTAAAATTAATTCACGGATTCTATCCAGATGTTTTCTGGCATCTGCATTGTTTCGGTTTCTCTTTGCTCCAAACCAAACGGAATCTTCGTTAAGCTGAAAATGTTCTTCGTGCTCCTCGCCAAAGATCATGGCTCCCAGTTTTCCATTCCCAATCGGAAGCGCTTTGTTCCAGTCACCGCCTGACGGTGTATAGTAAAATAGCTGGCTCATCATATTGCTCCTTTTTCCTTTTTTGTAACATTATACAATTGTCAAACGGATTTTTCTAGTGTATGATTAAAACAAAATACAAAAGCAGATGCTGGAGGTATCAGATGAAAAAAGTAATCAGCGAATTTAAAGAATTTATTAGCCGTGGCAACGTCATGGATATGGCCGTTGGTATCATTATTGGTGGCGCATTTACGAATGTTGTTTCCTCCTTGGTAAAAGATATTATTAATCCGATTCTTGGTTTGTTTGGTGGTATGAATTTTGACCGGTTGAGTTGGAACATTATTGGCGATGTGACATTGAACTACGGAAGTTTTCTGACAACGGTAATCAACTTTCTGATTATGGCGTTTGTTGTCTTTTTGATTGTAAAAGTGATGAATACGATTAGCAACCGGTTCTCCCGAAATAAAGAGGAAGAAAAACAAGAACCGGCCGTTAAAGTCTGCCCGTTTTGTAAAAGTGAAATTGATATTGAGGCGAGCCGATGCCCACACTGCACATCAAATTTGGAGACTTTGGACTGATTTGTTAGGGAAAACGGTAGTTTACAGTTTTGTGATAGGATGAATATGGTTGCATATCACATAGAAAAAGATGATGGCTGCCGTTCTTCTGCTATGCTTAGTGGAAAAATTATAAGATTGCGGAGATAAACTTCATGCAAAAAACTCTTGCGAATTGAGGCTATATATATTACAATGATAGTAATTGGGTATGATTATAGAAAGGATGTGGCGGCATGCAGGAATTGAATAATACGCAATACTTTAAGGTTGAGGCGGAGAAAGATTTGGATGTCCGTGATGTGATTGCGGCAGTATATTCTGCATTGACGGAAAAAGGCTACAATCCGGTTAATCAGATTGTTGGGTATCTGATGTCGGGAGACCCGACTTATATTACCAGTCACAAAGGTGCGAGAAGTTTAGTTATGCGTGCAGAGCGTGACGAAATTATCGAAGTATTTTTGGAAGACTATATTGAGAATAATCTCAAGGAAGACTAGGTATTTATTTTGAAGATCATGGGACTTGATTACGGCTCGGTGACAGTTGGTGTGGCGATTAGCGACTCCATGCTTTTGACTGCCCAACCGGTTGAAGTTATAAAAAGAAAAAGTGAAAACAAATTACGACAGACTCTGGCACGTATTCAGGTACTTGCGGAGGAAAATGACGTAGGACGTATTGTGCTTGGCTACCCGAAGAATATGAATAATTCCGAGGGGGAGCGTGTCGAGCGAACGAAAGAATTTATGGAAAAACTAAAGGCTAGAACAGGGTTAGAAGTAGTGCTGTGGGACGAACGGCTCAGCACGGTTTCAGCCATGGATGTGTTAAAAGAAGGTGGAGTGCGCTCGGAACATCGAAAGACGTATGTGGATAAGATTGCAGCTTCTCTGATTTTACAAGGCTATTTAGATTCCATACGCAATTAGGAGGATTTCATGTCAGAAAACGAAAATGGACTTATTATGCTTACGGCTGACGATGGCAGCGAGGAGGCTTTTTTTGTGTTGGAAAAAGCAGATATTGCAGGGGTATCGTATCTTCTTGTGACAGATTCGGTGGAGGACGAGGAAGCAGAGGCAATGATTTTGAGAGAGGAAACAGAGGACGAGCTGGTAACATATCAGGTTGTAGATGATGAGAAAGAGTTGAAAATCATTTCAAAGTACTTAGAAGAATTATTAGATGATGTAGAATTAAGATTAGAATAGAGAGGTGTAATAAAATTGAAAAAGAAAAAAACAGGGGAAGAGCGCGTAAAAATCATTCCGCTTGGAGGTTTGGAGCAGATTGGAATGAACATTACGGCGTTTGAGACGGAAGAGAGCATTATTGTAGTGGACTGCGGACTGGCTTTCCCAGAAGATGATATGTTAGGTGTGGATTTAGTAATTCCGGACATCACGTATTTGCAGGATAACAGAGACAAAGTGAAGGGCTTTGTCATCACGCATGGACATGAGGATCACATTGGTTCCCTGCCATACGTGTTAAAAGAATTGAATGTTCCGATTTATGCGACGAAACTTACAATGGCAATTATCGAGAATAAGTTAAAAGAGCATAATTTGTTAAACAATGTAAAGAGAAAAGTGGTTACTTACGGTCAGTATATTAACTTAGGTGATTTCCGTATTGAGTTTATCCGGACGAATCACAGTATTGCGGATTCAGCGGCTTTAGCCATCTATACACCGGCAGGAATTGTTGTACACACCGGTGACTTTAAGGTGGATTATACGCCGGTTTACGGAGACACAATTGATTTGGCTCGTTTTGGTGAACTTGGTAAAAAAGGTGTACTTGCCCTGATGTGTGATAGTACGAATGTTTTAAAACCGGGCTTTACCGAGTCGGAGCGTACGGTTGGCGCGACCTTTGATTCGATTTTTGAGGAAAATGTACACAACCGTATTATTGTGGCAACTTTTGCTTCGAATGTAGACCGTGTGCAGCAGATTATTAATTCGGCGAAGAAGCAGAACCGCAAAGTCGTGATTGAAGGACGAAGCATGGTAAATATCGTAAATACGGCAGTGGAACTTGGTTATATTCAGGTGCCGGATAATATGATTATCAGCTTGGAAGAAATGAAGAATTATTCCGATGAGCAGCTTGTTTTGATTACGACGGGAAGCCAGGGCGAGGCGATGGCAGCTCTTTCCCGTATTGCTGCAAGTATTCATCGTAAAATTACGATTAAACCTGGGGATGTTGTTATTTTCAGTTCCCGTCCAATTCCGGGTAATGAGAAATCGGTATCAAAAGTAATGAATGAACTTTCCCAGAAAGGTGCTAAAGTAATTATTCAGGATACTCATGTTTCCGGGCATGCGTGTGAGGAAGAAATTAAATTGATTTATTCGCTTGTGAAACCGAAGTTTGCGATACCGGTGCATGGTGAATACCGCCATCTGCAGGGGCAGGCAGAAGTAGCACAGAAGATGGGTGTACCAAAAGAAAATATTAAGATTTTACGTTCCGGAGATATTTTGGAACTCCGTGAGGACCGTGCGACGATTGTTGGGAAAACGGTTGCACAGGGGATTATGGTCGATGGACTTGGCATTGGCGATGTAGGAAATATCGTTCTTCGTGACCGCCAGCACTTATCGGAAAATGGTCTTTTGGTTGTGGTACTTACACTCGAGAAAGGCTCAAATACAATTTTGGCAGGGCCGGATATTGTATCCCGCGGTTTTGTCTATGTCAGAGAGGCAGAAAATTTGATGGATGAGTGCCATGAAGTTGTAAATATTGCACTTGACCGTTTGTATGACAGAGGAATCACGGATTGGGGAAGAATAAAAACGGAAATTAAAGATTCCCTGAATGATTTCCTGTGGAAGAAGATGAAGAGAAATCCGGTTATTTTACCAATTATTATGGAGGTATAATCCATGTTAAAAGCTGTACGAACCATGCTAATTGTATTACTGAATATTGTATTTTATGGTTTGGTTGTATTTGGTGGTGTACAGCTGTGCCGCGCCGGCTATTCCTTTGCCTGCGAGGCGGTGGGCGATACGTCAAAAGATTTGCCGCCGGGACAGACAAAAGCTTTTACCATATCGGAGGATGATGGTGAATTTGAAGTAGCCAAGCGGCTGTCGAATCAGGATTTGGTTGGTAATCCGGCTGCGTTTTATGTGCATATGCAGTTGATGAAACGCAAAGGAACCGATATGCAGAAAGGTATTTATACGCTGAACAGCAGTATGACCTATGAGGAAATTATCCGTGTAATTTACGGGTTTTAGATGATATCACATAAAATCCCATGTTTTCTTATGGCAGGACTGGGATTTTTTGTGCGTTTAGTAAAGGAGAAAATATGGTACACACAAAGACGAGTCATCATGACCGCATGGAAGTGTTTTTGGAAAAATACAGAGAGCCGCTGCCAAAGCCATTAGAAGAGCTTGAGAGAAAGGCACTTTCAGAGGATGTGCCGATTATAAGGTCTGGCACAAGAGATATGCTGCGTTTTTTGCTGCGGGAGAGAAAGCCGAAAGAGGTTTTGGAAATTGGAACAGCGGTTGGATTTTCCGCTCTTTGCATGCGCGAGTATTTGCCGGAATCTTCGCATATTACGACAATTGAAAAAGTTGAGATGCGTTTAAAAGAAGCGAGGAAGAATTTAGAGAGACTGGATGAAGATAATCGGATTACGCTGCTTGAAGGTGATGCGGCGGAAGTGTTAAAACAACTTTTAATAAAAGAAAAATCTTATGATTTTATCTTTATGGATGCGGCGAAAGGGCAGTATTTGAATTTTCTGCCGGATGTTATTGCTTTGATGGCGGATGATGCGATGCTTGTGTCCGATAATATTTTTCATGATGGTGACGTATTGGAATCCCGTTATGCGGTACTGCGCAGAGACCGTACGATACATGGACGTATGCGGGAATATTTACAAGTTTTGTGTGAGAAAGAAGAATTAGAAACAATCTGTCTGCCGATTGCTGATGGCATGACAATTAGTACGAAAAAAAGAAATGGAAAGGGAGAGTAATTCATGGTTAACAATCGAAAAAAGCCGGAGGTTCTTGCCCCGGCAAGTAGTTTGGAAGTATTAAAGACAGCCGTTTATTATGGTGCCGATGCGGTTTATATCGGCGGTGAAATGTATGGGCTGCGGGCAAAGGCGAAAAACTTTTCTAAGGAAGATATGGCTGAGGGAATCCGTTTTGCTCACGAACACGGGAAAAAAGTGTATGTAACGGCAAATATTACTGCACATGACAGAGATTTAGAGGGCGTGCAGAAGTATTTTGAAGAATTAAAAGAAATCGGTCCGGATGCTTTGATTATTTCAGACCCCGGTGTGTTTCAGATTGCAACGGAAATTTGCCCTGAAATTGATATTCATATCAGCACGCAGGCAAATAATGTGAATTACCGCACATTCCAGTTTTGGCATAAATTGGGCGCGACTCGCGTTGTGACGGCGCGTGAACTCTCCATCAAAGAGATTGCGGATATTGATGCACATATACCGGAGGAACTAGAAATCGAGACATTTGTCCATGGTGCGATGTGTATTTCGTATTCCGGACGGTGCCTTTTGAGCAATTATTTTACCGGCCGCGACGCGAATCTTGGTGCATGTACCCACCCGTGCCGCTGGAAATATTATATTATGGAAGAAAATCGTCCGGGTGAATATTTGCCGGTTGAGGAAAACGAGAGGGGAACTTACATTTTCAATTCTAAGGATTTGTGTATGATTGAGCACATCCCGGAGTTAGTGGAAGCAGGCGTTGATAGTTTTAAAATTGAAGGGCGTATGAAAACGGCTCTTTATGTTGCTGTCGTTGCCAGAACGTACCGTCAGGCAGTGGATGATTATTTTGAAGACCCGGAAAAATATAAGAAAAATATCCCGTATTATCAGGCGGAAATTGCGAAATGCACCTACCGCCAGTTCACAACTGGATTTTTCTTTGGAAAACCAACGCATGAAACACAGATTTACGATAACAATACCTATCAGAAGGGCGCTGTTTATCTTGGACAGGTGAAAGAAGTAACAGAAGATGGGTATGTGGTATTTTACCAGAAAAATAAATTCAGAGTTGGCGATACGATTGAAATCATGAAGAAAAACGGCGAAAATCAGACAGTTTCCGTACTGCAAATGTTGAATGAGGATGGCGAAGAGACAGATTCCTGTCCGCATCCGGGAGAGAAAATCCGTATGAAAGTGGATGGTGTGGTTTGTGCCGGTGAGATTATGCGAGGAATTGAACAATGAGTGTAAAGACGGAAGTATTGAAACTGTTAGAGGCAAGCAGGGAAAGAGATTTGTCCGGACAGGAGATGGCAGAATCACTTGGCGTGACGAGGTCGGCTATCTGGAAGGCAGTGAATACTCTGAAAAAAGAAGGCTATCAGATTCAGGCAGTGAATAACCGTGGCTACCGCCTGAAAGAAGAAAGCGATGTGCTGTCGGAGGAAGGAATCCGGCTGTGCCTGCATAAGCCGTATGACAGTCAGAAAATCAAAGTATTTAAGTGCATTGATTCCACGAATATGGAAGCAAAGCGGTGTGCACTGAATGGTGAAGGCGAGGGACTTGTGATACTTGCCGAAAAACAGACAAATGGACGCGGCAGACGCGGGCGAAGTTTTTATTCGCCGGATGGAAGCGGGATTTACATGAGTGTTTTATTCCGTCCAAAACCGGAAATTTCTCAGGATGTTGTCCTGATTACAACAGCGGCTTCTGTTGCGGTATGTCGTGCGATTCGGGATGTCCTTTCACAGGAACCGGAGATTAAGTGGGTGAATGACGTTTATCTGAACGGAAAAAAGATATGTGGCATTTTGACCGAGGCAGTGTCCGATTTTGAGTCTGGACGGATTGATACGGTTGTCGTGGGAATTGGAATCAATTATCATATGCCAAAGGAAGGCTATCCGGATGAAATCAAAGAGATTGCCGGTACAGTATGCGAAGAGGATGAAAAGATTCCGCGCAATGAATTAGTAGCAGCAATTATCGAGAATTTATGTAAGTTATATCAGGATTTACCAGATAAAAGTTTTATGGAAGATTACCGTAAGTGGTCGAATGTTCTCGGGAAAAAGATCCGCTTTACAAGCGGAACGGATTGGGAATATGGAACTGCTGTTGCAATTGATGAAGACGGTGGATTAATTGTGGAAAAGGAAGACCATACACAGGAGATTCTGCGTACGGGAGAAATTACCGTGCGGGTTTGTTAAAGGAGAAAAATATGGCTAAGACCTATGAGACAGAACAGGTGCAGGAAAAATTTTTATTAGCTGCCGTTGATTTAGAGGATGGAACGGATGTTTCCTATTCTTTGGATGAACTTGCGGAACTTACGGAAACGGCAGGCGGCATCGTAGTCGGAAGACTGATTCAAAAGAGAGAGTCCGTGCATCCGGGAACATATGTCGGCAAGGGAAAAATTGAAGAACTGCGTGAACTGATTATGCAGACCGATGCGGATGGCATTGTGTGTGACGATGAGCTTACGCCGGCGCAGCTTACCAATTTGCAGGAAGAACTGCAGGTTAAGGTATTAGACCGTACCGTAATGATTTTAGATATTTTTGCCGCTCATGCAAGGACGAGCGAGGGAAAACTGCAGGTTGAATTAGCGCAGCTTCGTTACCGTTCATCCAGGCTCACGGGGCTTGGTAAGAGTTTGTCAAGACTTGGCGGCGGAATCGGAACAAGAGGTCCCGGTGAGAAAAAACTGGAGATGGACAGGCGTCTGATTAAGGAGCGCATATCCATGTTGAACCGCCAGTTAAAAGAAGTCGTGAAAAACCGTGAGGTACAGCGTCATAAAAGAACACAGAATCCGACGAAAACAGTTGCCATCGTTGGCTATACAAATGCCGGGAAATCGACGCTTTTGAATACGCTGACAAAAGCCACTGTGTTAGAAGAGGATAAGTTATTTGCGACGCTTGATCCGACAACGCGTGTTTTGGAAAAAGAGGACGGGCAGAAAATCTTATTTACCGATACAGTTGGATTTATCAGCAAACTGCCACACTCTCTGATTCGAGCCTTTCGATCTACGCTTGAGGAAGCGAAGTATGCGGACATGATTCTTCATGTTGTTGATGTCTCAAATCCCAAATATGATTTGCAGATGGAGGTTGTTTATGACACTTTGCGCGAATTAAATATTGGTGACAAGAAGGTTATAACAGCATTTAACAAAATAGACTGCCTGGAATATAAGCCGGATGGCTTAAAAGATAAAAATAGTGAGGCATCTCTTATGATTTCTGCAAAGCAGAAAGTCGGGCTGGATGAACTGGTTGAAAAAGTCGAAGAGGTACTGGACGAGGGAATGGTGAAGATTGAGAAAGTATTTGCTTATGACGAAGCAGGGAAAATCCAGGCAATTCGTGAGTTTGGAAGACTGGAACAAGAAGAATACCGTGAGGACGGCATTTTCGTGAAAGCGGTGATTCCGCCACATCTGCTTTAATATGGATAAACGTTTAACCTTTTGACACTGCCATCATAGAATGGAATAAGGGGAATTGTTTTGGTGGTGTGTCGATGAAAAAGACGGTTTATGTTGTTTGTGTCTGCGTTCTTTTTGTGCTGTTATTTTATGAAGTGAAGAGAAATTATGAAACCGAAAATGATGGCACGATTATTGTCCCAACGGGCAGTTTTGTTTCTAAGGTTCAGAAGGAAAATCAAAAAACTGCCTATCTGACATTCGATGATGGTCCCAGTGGAAATACGAAAAAAATCATTAAAATATTAGAGGAAAAAGGAGCTGTCGCAACATTTTTCCTGATTGGAAAAGAAATTACGGGAGAGCGGGTTGATACCGTAAAGGAATTAAAGAAAAAAGGAAATGCGATTGGTGTGCACACGTACTGTCATGAGCAGAATCAGATGTATGCCAGTGCCAACTGTTTTTACAAAGATTTTCGGGCGGCATCGGATTGTATTGAAAAAATAATAGGAGAAAAGCCGACACTCCATCGTTTTCCGTGGGGGAGCAATAACGGTTATGTGAAATCTTATGTGGATGAACTCCACAATCATCTTAGGAAAGAGGGCGTAAGAAGTTTCGACTGGAATGTATCGGGAGAAGATTCGATTTCGCCTCATGTTCCGCAGGCAGTAATTTTTCAGAATGTAAAAAAAGATGTCACGCGTTATGAAAAGCCGATTATTCTGCTGCATGACGCCTCCGCTATGGATAATACGGCGAAAGTCCTTCCACAGATTATTGATTATATCAAAGAACAGGGGTACCGTTTTGATACGCTTGACCACAGAGAGGAATATTTGTTTCCAGCGAGCTGGCGCTGATTTGTAAAAAAGGCGGTTATTTGGTATACTAAGGGAAAATCATCGGAAAGAGAGAGGAATTTCATTATGGATAAAATATGTTCTTTTTTGAATCAGAGTGTGAGTCCGTATCATGCGGTAAAACAGGTAAAAGAGTTATTGAATAAAGCTGGTTTTCAGTCTTTGGAAGAAGAAAATCTCTGGCAGTTAGAGCCTGGCAAAAGTTATTATGTAACAAGAAATGAGTCGAGTTTACTTGCCTTTTCCATGTCAAAAGAAAAACCGCTTTATTATCACCTTTGCGCCAGTCATAGTGATTTCCCTACGTTTCGGATTAAGAAAGCCAAGAAAAAAGATGCCTTTTATGCAAAAGCAGAAATCGAAGGTTATGGCGGCATGATTCACACAAGCTGGCTTGACAGACCGCTTGGACTTGCCGGACGTGTGATGAAAAAGACAAAAGAAGGGATTTCCAGTGTATTGATAGCACCGGATAAAAATGTGTTTGTGATTCCAAATCTGTCCATTCATTTCAACCGGGAAATCAATCAGGGATATAAGCATAATGTTCACGTTGATTTGCAGCCGTTATATGGTGGCAGCGAGGCGGAACTGATGACACTTTTGCGGGAGGAAGCAGGCTGCAAAGGTGATGAAGAAATTGTGGATATGGATTTAATTCTTACCGTGCGCCAGCCGGCAGTCACAGCCGGTGTCAAAGATGAGTTCCTTTTGACGCCGCGCTTTGATGACTTAGGCTGTGTGTACACGACGTTACAGGGCTTTTTACGTGCACAGGATAAGCTTCCGAAAGAAGCACTTTCCGTCTTTTGCCTCTTTGATAATGAAGAGGTGGGAAGCGGCAGCAGGCAGGGGGCACTTAGTAATTTTCTACCGGATGTATTGGAGCGGATTTGCTTGTCTTACGGCATGACAAAGGAGGAGCAGATTTGTGCGGAAAGCCGGAGTTTTCTGATTAGTGCGGATAATGCGCACGCTGTCCATCCAAACCATCCGGAAAAGAGCGATGACGAGTTTCCGGTTTTGTTAAATGGCGGCGTTGTCATCAAATATAATGCGAGCCAGCGCTATACGACAACCGGAATGACCGGTGGTGTGTTTGGCTCACTTTGTGAAAAGAAAAATATCAAAACACAGTTGTTTGTGAATCGTGCCGATATGCCGGGTGGCAGTACACTTGGTAATCTTTTGAGTCATTCCTTTAGTGTGCCAATGGTGGATATCGGACTGCCACAGCTTGCGATGCACAGTGCGGTGGAAACTGCCGGCTGTGAGGATGTAGAAACCATGATAGAAGCAATTCAGGCATTTTATGAGAGTGAGATTTGCCAGACAAAGGATGGCACGTGGCGTATTTAATGAAGAAAACGCTTGCATTTTCCCTAAAAATCAGTTATTCTAAACTTAGTTCCATACGACTGGCGGAAACTATATGAAAGATAATCATATAGCGTGAGAGAACTCACAGGGAGTATGGATTTGTATGAATTGCCGACCGCCTGGGCGACCGTTTACCCGGTTGCCCGGGCGGTTTTTTTGATACTATTACAAAAAAGATTGGAGGAACCATGATGCAGAAACTTTCATTGGAACAGGAACTCAAAAACAATGCGTATCCGGGACGTGGAATCGTGATTGGAAAATCACCAAACGGCAAATACGCAGTGACCGCTTATTTTATTATGGGGCGGAGTGAAAACAGTAGAAACCGTGTCTTTGTAAACGATGGCGAGGGAATCCGCACACAGGCATTTGACCCATCAAAATTGAGCGACCCAAGTCTTATTATCTACGCACCGGTCCGCGTATTGGGAAACAAGACTATTGTTACCAACGGTGACCAGACAGACACAATTTATGAACTGATGGATAAGCAGCAGACTTTTGAGCAGGCGCTCCGCACAAGAGAATTTGAACCGGACGGCCCGAATTATACACCAAGAATTTCCGGCATTATGCATGTGGAAAATGGAGAGTACAATTATGCAATGTCTATTTTGAAAAGCAATAATGGAAATCCGGATGCCTGCAATCGTTATACTTTCGCATATGAGAATCCGGTAGCAGGAGAGGGACATTTTATCCATACTTATATGTGTGATGGAAATCCATTGCCAAGTTTTGAGGGCGAGCCGAAATGGGTTGAAACAATGGATGATATGAATGCATTTGCTGACATGCTGTGGGAAAGTCTGAATGAGGATAATAAAGTTTCCTTATTTGTGCGCTACATTGACATTGAAACCGGAAAATACGAATCGATTATTAAAAATAAGAATAAGTAAAGGAGAAAATCATGAAAGAATTGGAATTGAAATATGGCTGTAACCCGAATCAGAAACCATCCCGTATTTACCGTAAAGATGGTGAACTGCCAATCAAAGTGTTAAATGGAAAACCGGGTTATATTAACTTTTTGGATGCATTTAACGGATGGCAGTTAGTCAGTGAATTGAAGAAAGCAACCGGACTTCCGGCAGCAACTTCTTTTAAACATGTATCACCGGCTGGTGCAGCAGTAGGTCTTCCACTGAGCGACGTTGAGGCAAAAATTTACTGGGTAGACGATTTGGGTGAGTTATCTCCGCTTGCTGCCGCTTATGCCAGAGCAAGAGGTGCTGACCGCATGTCTTCTTATGGTGACTTTATTGCACTGTCGGATGTATGTGATGTTTCCGCGGCAAAATTGATTAAGAGAGAATTTTCCGATGGAATTATTGCACCGGGATATGAGCCGGAAGCACTGGAACTTTTGAAAGAAAAGAAAAAAGGTGCGTATGCGATTATTGAAATTGACCCGGATTATGTACCGGACCCAATTGAGCACAAAGAAGTATTTGGTATTACCTTTGAGCAGGGACGCAATGAGTTAAACATTGACAAAGATTTCTTCAGCAACATTGTGACAGAGAATAAAGATTTGCCGGAGTCAGCAAGAATTGATATGGCAATATCAATGATTACATTGAAATATACGCAGTCAAACTCTGTTTGCTTCGTAAAAGGCGGACAGGCAATTGGTATCGGTGCCGGACAGCAGTCCCGTATTCACTGTACAAGACTTGCTGGACAGAAAGCTGATAACTGGCTGTTAAGACAGTCTCCACAGGTACTTTCTTTGCCGTTTAAAGAGGGTATGAAACGTGCCGAGCGCGACAACGCCATTGACAATTATATCGGAGAGGATTACATGGATGTCTTGGCAGATGGATGCTGGGAAAAATATTTCACTGAAAAACCACCGGTATTTACAAAAGAAGAAAAGCAGAAATGGTTGTCCGAGTACGCAAAAGATGTAACACTTGGCTCCGATGCATTCTTCCCATTTGATGATAATATTGAAAGAGCATACCGTAGCGGTGTAAAATACATTGCACAGCCGGGCGGCTCAATTCGTGATAAAGATTGTATCGATGCCTGCAACCGTCACAATATGGTGATGAGCTTTACAGGAATCCGTTTGTTCCATCACTAAAATGGCAACTAAATAAAATATTTAGGTTGACAATCATTCCTCCCATGGTAGAATAAAAGTATCTACCATAGGAGGAATTTTATTATGTATGAAGAACTGGTAAATGAGATTATTGAGGGAAGACGTTTAGGAAAAGAAGATGACCTGACTTTTTTGATTGATGGTGATTTGGAGTCGCTCTGTCAGGGGGCCGATAAAATTCGAAAAGAATTGTGTGGTAATCAGGTGGATTTGTGCACAATTATTAATGGACGTGCCGGACGGTGCAGCGAAAACTGTCGGTTCTGCGCCCAGTCAAGCCATCATCATACAGGGGCAGAGGAATATGATGTGATGGATGTGGATTCTTTTGTGAAAGCATGCCATGTAAATGAAGAAAATGGAGCTCATCGTTTTTCTATTGTGACAGCGGGCAGAACGCTTGTCGGCAAAGAGTTTGATCAGATTGTAGAAGCGTACAAAAGAATGCATGAGGAGTGTAAAGAAATTGAATTATGTGCTTCGCATGGTCTTTTGACAAAAGAGCAGTTTGAAATTTTGCGTAAGGTTGGCGTAACACGCTGCCATGCAAATATTGAAACATCACGCAGATATTTTCCAAGTATCTGCACCACGCATACGTTTGAGGATAAACTTGCGTGCATCCGGGCTGCCAAAGAGGCCGGCTTAGAGGTCTGCTCCGGCGGAATTGTCGGCATGGGCGAGACATGGGAAGACAGGCTGGATATGGCGCTTACGCTTGCAGAACTTGAAGTTGATTCCATTCCGTTAAATGCGCTGATGCCGATTCCGGGCACACCGTTTGAAAACTTAAAACAGCTTACCGAAGAAGAACTTCTGCGAGTGATCGCTATGTTTCGATTTATTAACCCTTCG
This sequence comes from uncultured Eubacterium sp., assembly GCA_934322085.1. GTDB lineage: Bacteria > Bacillota > Clostridia > Lachnospirales > Lachnospiraceae > Eubacterium_F. The sequence continues at coordinate 28,400 of CAKRGF010000012.1, read as the reverse complement.
ACATCAATTCGCCTGGCAGCAGGCCGTAAACTGATGAAGGAAAATGGAAAAAAAGCTTTCTTCTCCGGGGCAAATGCCACGATAACCGGCGATATGCTCACAACTTCGGGAAATAATACCAAACAGGACAAAGAAATGCTTGTTGCAAGTGGGTTTGAGATTTAGTTTTCAGGTTTCGTAGATTATGAAAAGAGGGGGAAGGGCTGTATCCTGCGCCGCTTTCGCTATTATTTACGAAACCAAATAGGATTTTGAAATCAATTGTAAAAATGACGGCATCGTGTTATACTATGTACAACAAAACAAGGAGGGTGATTTGTATGAGTACAGCAAAACAGTTGATTATTGATAATCTTTCTGACATATCTGATGACATTCAGGATGAATTTGAAGTTATGGAAAACTTATATAAATTGCTTTGTTTCAAGAAGAGCCAGCAATCTGTCACTGAATATGGCGGGCATACAACGGATGAAGTACGCAAAATGTTTCAAAAGAAACGTGAAGAAAGGACAATTCTTGCATGAGCATAATCTGGTCTGATTTATTTGACTTCAGTAAATAGCAGCGGAAAATTTGTTCCTTGTGTGCTACGAATACGCGGGTATCTGGTAGGTGTTTTTGACCTGCCGATACCCTTGCGTAATTTGTTAAGCGAAAGCGGCACACAAAGGACAAACTTTCCGCTATTATTTATGAAACCAAATAAACATCACCACCCCTTGATTTTTTAAACTTCTTATTGTATCATATAAATACGGTAGGGAATGTATGAAAAGAACAGGAGGGACGTTTCTTGAAGATATCGACGAAAGGCAGATATGCGCTGCGGCTTATGCTGGATTTGGCACTGAATGATTCAGAAAAACCAACCAGAATAAAAGAAATATCAAGCCGTCAGGGAATATCCGATAAATACTTAGAGCAGATTATAGCAATTTTGAACAAGGCACGGTATGTCAGAAGCATCCGGGGACCTCAGGGTGGGTACCTGCTGACGAAAAAGCCGGAAGAATATACAGTAGGCATGATTTTGCGCCTGACAGAAGGCAGTATGGCGCCGGTTGACTGCGTGGATGAAGAACTTGGCTCATGCAGCCGCATGGACGACTGTGCAACAGCCGTTGTCTGGAAGAAATTAAACGATGCCATCTGCGATGTAATTGACAACATTACACTTGCGGATTTGGTTGACTGGCAGACAGCAAAAGATGGCGATTATTCGATTTAAGTTAAAAAAGAAAAAAACACCTTATTTCCTATTGACAAACTAGGAAATAAGGTGTATTCTTTTAAGCATCAAATAGTAATCATACCAAACACGTATGAATAATATGAAAAGGAAGAAAGGAAGGGTAAAAAAGATGGCAATTTATAAGAAAGTAACTGATTTAGTAGGAAATACACCAATTTTAGAGTTAGGAAACTATGAGGAAAAAAATCAATTAGAAGCAACAATTTTAGCAAAGTTAGAGTATTTTAATCCGGCAGGAAGCGTGAAAGACCGTATTGCCAGAGAAATTATTCTTGATGCGTTAGAGACAGGAAAACTGACAAAAGATTCTGTTATCATTGAACCGACAAGCGGTAATACAGGTATCGGTCTTGCTTCTGTTGCTGCGTCACTTGGTATTCGTATTATTATTACAATGCCGGAGACAATGAGTGTGGAGCGACGCAACTTGATGAAAGCATATGGTGCTGAACTTGTTTTGACTGATGGTGCGAAGGGAATGAAAGGTGCTATTGCGAAAGCTGATGAGCTGGCAAAAGAGATTCCAAACAGTTTTATTCCGGGACAGTTTGTCAATGAACTGAATCCACGCGCACATAAGCGTACGACCGGTCCGGAAATCTGGGAGGACACCGAAGGAAAAGTGGATATTTTTGTCGCCGGTGTAGGAACAGGCGGAACCGTTTCTGGTGTCGGCGAATATTTGAAATCGAAAAATCCGGATGTGAAAATTGTAGCAGTAGAGCCGGCAACCTCTCCGGTATTGTCAAAAGGTGAGGCAGGAGCCCATAAGATTCAGGGAATTGGTGCCGGATTTGTACCGGACACATTGAACACGGACATTTATGATGAGATAATCCCGGTTGAAAATGAGGATGCCTTTGAGTTAGGCCGTGAGATTGCAAGAACAGAGGGAATTTTGGTTGGTATTTCTTCCGGAGCAGCGTTAAAAGCAGCGACAGAACTGGCAAAGAGACCGGAAAACAAGGGAAAAACAATCGTTGTATTGTTCCCGGATACCGGTGACCGCTATCTGTCTACTCCGATGTTTTCCTAATTGCAATTTGCCTTGATTTTTGCAGGGGATGGTGTTATTCTTAAGTCAATATTATTGACCTAAGGATAAGGAGGATTTGTAAATGAGTAATGTGACGATTTCAGATGCCATCCGTTATATTGGAGTGGATGATAAAGACATTGATTTGTTTGAGAGCCAGTACATTGTGCCAAATGGCGTATCGTATAATTCTTACGTGATTTTGGATAAAAAAATTGTCGTAATGGATACGGTGGATGCCAGAAAAACTGATGAATGGCTGGAAAAATTAGAGAGAGAACTTGATGGAAAAACACCGGATTATCTTGTGATTTCCCACTTGGAGCCAGACCACAGCGGAAGCATTCAGGCAATTGCTGAAAAATATCCGCAGATGCAGTTTGTCAGCAATGCGAAAGTATTTGCGATGCTGCCACAGTTCTTTGAGATGGATGTAACAGACAAAAAAGTGGTTGTTGCTGAGGGAGATACCTTGTCTCTTGGTGCACACACACTTACATTTGTGATGGCACCGATGGTTCACTGGCCGGAGGTTATGGTTTCTTATGAATCCACGGAAAAAGTTTTGTTCTCTGCCGATGCTTTTGGTAAGTTTGGTGCGCTGGATGCCGATGAAGACTGGGCTTGTGAAGCAAGAAGATATTACTTTAATATTGTAGGTAAATATGGTGCGCAGGCAGCCGCTTTATTGAAAAAGGCAGCTGGTCTGGATATTCAGAAGATTTGTCCTCTTCATGGACCAATTCTTCAGGAAAACCTTGCTTATTACATTGGTAAATATCAGGTTTGGAGCAGTTACGAAGCAGAAGATGACGGTGTACTTGTTGCCTATGCATCCATTCATGGAAATACGGCAAAAGCAGCGAAAAAACTTGGTGAAGTGTTAGAAGCCAAAGGTGCAAAAAAAGTCGTTGTCAGTGATTTGTCAAGAGAAGATATGGCAGAGGCAATTGAGGATGCGTTCCGCTATGATAAAATCGTAGTTGCCTGTGCAACATATGATGGCGGTCTGTTCCCGGTTATGCAGGATTTCCTGTACCACTTAGGACACAAAAACTTCCAGAACAAGAAAGTTGCTTTTGTGGAAAATGGAAGCTGGGCACCGGTGGCAAACAGGAAAATGCGCGAAGCATTTGAGAAGATGAAAAATATGACACTCTGTGACAACATGGTTACAATTAAGTCAACGATGAAAGAGGCAGATGTTGCTCAGATGGAAGCGTTAGCAGATGAATTGTTAGCATAATTTGTAATTTAATATAAGAGAAGTAAAAGGCAGTTTCAGGAAGGAAAATCCTTTCGTGAAACTGCCTCTTTTGTGAAAACGTCTTTATATATTATTCTTTGGTTTCTTTGTCCTTATGAGCAAGCTCAGATACAATCTGAATTCCATTTACCTCTACTAAATCATTGATTTCAATCACTAAGCACGGAACGCCGTCGATTACTTTAGTTTCTACTAAGTCGGTTCTCTCAGGATTAACGGAAACTTTAACATCCGGGGTGCGCACCTCAAAATTCCTTGTATTGGATAAGTTGGTGGCAACCAGTGTTTCATTTTCTCCGACGGATTCGTCATAATGTGCCTCAAAAGCCTCAATTTGTTCTTCCTCAACACCGCATTTTTCCAGAAGATGCGTCATGTCGGATTTATCTAGCGTGAGAGGCTCTGGGTTTTCTTTGTTTTCTGCTACCATCTGATTCAGATTTTCATGAATGGATTTAACCACCTCATAATCACATTCTAATCCCAGCGATTCCTCTACAATTGCGTTGAATGTTTCTTTCTGGCTTTTTGCCGGGAGCGGCATACGGCAGCCGAGGAGTTTGTCGGTAATGACCTCATCCACCTCATCCGCATTTTTGGAATAATACAAAAGGCTGTGAATATCCATGTTGCGGTCATTAAATGCCGGGAACAAAAAGCCGAGTTCCGGCGGCTGTACGAGCCAGTCGCGAATCCGGTCCTGAATGTGGTTGGTCTCTGCATTGTAGCAAAGTCCCGGTTTTGTCAGCTTAACCGGACAGATGCTGCAAAGGATGTAGTCATACACATATTCCGATGCATCAAAATTTTCAATGCCGTCTGTCGTGATTTTCGGAATATCATAAGCGTCATGAACTAAAATAATAAAATAATTTTCCGGATAGCCGTAATTTTCAATTACTTTGTCATAAAAGGCATCTAGCAATTCATCATCGGTCAGTTTGCTTTGTAACAGCTTCATTAAAAATACCTGCGTGCCATCTTCCTTTGTTTCCTGTTCGGTTGGAAACTCCATATTAAGAAGCGTTTTTCCGATGGGGCCGGAAAGTGTTTTGCGGAAAATGTCAATGTATTTAAACATTTCTTCTTCCGGAAGACCTAAAAACGCTTCCTTTAAAGTCATGCGTTTTTGCTTGTCAGCATCCACGTAACATCCGCAGAGCCGTGTAAAGCTGCATTTTGTTTTTGTAAATCGTTTTTTGATTTCTGCGATTTCTTTTTTATTCATATGTACCTCCCTTAACCGGCGGACGCCGGAAATTGTCTTTTTCCATTGTACCACATCAGGGAGAAAAAAAGGAAATATTATTTTATACTCTTTTTTACTTTTTTAGTACATGTTTTTACTTTTATAATGCTGCTGTAATCAGGAGCGGTTTTTTTAATCCAGTTTTTGTATTTTTTCACCATTCCTTTTGGAACGTAATAAGTACAAAAAAGTGGGAAAATATTTTGGGCACCGCTTGAATATTTTGGAAGTGTCTTTCCACGGAATACCACGTCACATGTAACATAGCCGGCTTTGTAAAATTGATACCAGGAGTCACACAAAATGGTGGAAGCTGGGAGTACAACATAATCTAAAGAACTTCCGTCATTCACTATGAAATTATCGCCGGCTGTCATTGCGTTATGAGTGATTTTTTTTACTTTCGGAGAAATTTTTACAACCTGACCGCCTTTACTTGCAGTGACTACAACAAGTTCCTTGGTTTTCTTCTTATAAATACAGGAGCCATCTTTTGCATAAATTTTGTTTCCTTTTTTTAAACGAATCTTTTCTAAATCACTTGCTTCCAGCGCTTTTTTTCCTATCTTTTTGACACTTTTAGGAATGACAAGGGATTCCGCTTTTGAACCGTAAAAACAGTAATCACCAATCACTTTCGTTCCATTAGGAATAACGACTTTCTTTTTTGCCGGTGCTATCCAGATGACGGATTTCTTTTTCTTATTTATTAACATATTATCTTTTGCATAAAGAACGTGATTGCTTTTGGAAACGCGAACGGTTTTTAATTTTGGACAGTCATCAAAAGCGTTCGTATTTAACGAGGTAAGGGAAGTGCCGATAGTAACCTTTTTTAATTGGTCACAGCCGTAAAATGCGGAGTTTCCAAGTTCTGTCAGGTCATTTGGCAGTTTGACTTCTTTCAGAGCATCTAAGCCACTAAAAGAGTCCCAGCCGATTGTTTTGACTGTATCAGGAATCGTTAATTTCGTAATGCTGTGTACGTCTTCGAAAGCACCATCGCAGTTGTGTGCTTCTTCTACATACATGCCAAAAACCGTCTGGCCGAATTCATCGAAATCATCTCCGGAATTGGCATCTCTTGTGATGTAATCGTAACCTATCTGTGTTACCGGTGCTCCGCCAAGTGTAGCCGGAATGTCAAGAGTTTTTACTTTTCCCTTATTACTTGTTACATCAATTTTTGTCAGCCAGGAGCTTTTCTCATCGGTTGACTTATAATAGGTAAAAGTGTAGTTGCCGCTTGTTGCAGTCAGTTCCTTTACATTCCATTCTTTTAAAGAATCAGGTGTCTTTACCTGTGCATGAACAGCGGGTGTAATGGATGATACCGTAATTGCTAATGCACATAATGTTCCAATCAATTTTTTCTTCATAATTAATTTCTCCCTTCGATAATTATTTGCTTTTTTGTGGGTGTCTATTTACAATACGAATGAGAAATGGAAAATGTTGCAAAAAAGTAAAATAGATTTTTAAAACTGCAACATTTTACCACTTTCAATCGTATCCTTTATAGAAGCAATACGATAGGAGGATAATATATATGGTGAAAAAAATCAGCAAAATAGGGGTTTGCATGGTTTTTGTACTTTCTATGATTTTACCGCAGGCGGCGGTTTCAAAAGCAAAGATGGCGAATCCGTACACCGGCAAAAAGTATGTTTACTGCAGTGATTACAAGAATGGAATTGTGCTTTATGGAAAGGATGGTAAGAAAAAGAAAACGTACAAATTAGTTAAAAATGAGTATTCGATGGGAGAAATCTATAAAACAAAAAGTTATGTTTATTATTGCGACACAAATCAGGGATATTCGTCAAGTGGGCATGTGTGGCAGGTCCCATTGGATAAAAAGACCGGAAAATTAAAGGTAAAGAAGAAAAAGAAATTATTCAGTGTAAATTCATGGCGGGAGTTTTTATATGCAACCGATAAAAAAGTTGTGTATCGGTTAGACCGGGCGATTATGTCTTATGATAAGAAAAAGAAACAGAAATCACCGCTTACCGAAATGTCTACTCGTTACAGTTATATCAATGTTGCAAAAGATGCATCAGGACTTACGGCAAAGATTGGAAATTGTATTTATTACTCACGATATAAGGAGTATTATCAAGATGTTGACGAGGCATTTTACCAGTTAAACCTGTCTACCGGAAAACGTAAAAAAATAGTAAATAAAGCTGCGTGGTACTGGACAAAACGTCTGCGTCATGACTATGGAAAATCCGATACTGTAGTTGGTATTTCCGGTAAAAAATTGTATGTACCGACAGAGGAAGGAATTGTCTGCTACGATACGGCAAGGAAAAAGAAGACCAATCTGGTTTCCATGGATGCATTGACGCAATGTGTAAAAGAAAAACTTTCCGTGGAGGCGTTCCACTCAATACATATTGATAAGTTCTATTTTGCAGGAAATACAATGTATCTGCAATTGGCAGTCGATTATCAATATGAAGCGAAAGCGTATGAGGGCGCTACATATGATACAAATTACGTTGTTGTAAGTTTAAATAAGAAGACAGGGAAGTCGCTTGTCTATGAGGAGGAACTAAGTTCTTTTTTGGAAAATAATGGAAGCGGGTATAAGGACTACGATTATGATGGAATTGACCACTGGACCGTGCATACAGGAATGATACTGGATGTAACAAAAAACGGTACATGGATTGGTGAATTTGTAAATGCAAACGGTGCATTTGTCTACTATACCTACAACAAAGATACGAAAGTGACAAAACTCTACAGCAGCAAAAAGGCGAAAGTACGTCTTTTACAGCAGGGAATCAATGATTCGTATTTGCCGATTATCTGCTGATGGTAATTTAAGATTTATTGTCACAAACAGCGCAACATCCGATATTGAATATATATACAAAAGATGATATAATTTGCATATATCATATACGGAGGTGACTAATATGTTGACATTACAAGAAACAATAAGACCATCTGCTGATTTGCGAAATCATTATTCTGAAATATCAAAACTGTGTAAGGAAAACAAAGAAGCAGTGATTATTACGGTAAATGGCAGAGGCGATACAGTTGCACTTTCCTATGAAGAATATAAAAATATGAAAGCAAGAATAGAATTATTAGAATTTTTAGCCGAAGCGGAAGATGATGTTAAAAATGGCAGAGTTGCTCCGATAACGGAAACATTTGATGATTTGAGAAAAATGCTTCAGGAGGAGTGATTATGAAGTATGCGGTAATAAGGACTGATACAGCCGATGCAGGTATCAGAAAAATAATCTTGTATATTGCTCAAAATTTTGGAAATACAGCAGCACTTGAGAAACTTGACGAGATTGAAAAACGAATTCTTGAATTAGGAGATGATCCATACATTGGAATCGAGCCAAGATATCTTATTCTTAGGAGACAGGGGTATAAAGTGCTTATTTTAGAAAAAGACTTAGTATTTTATAAAATTGATGAGGGAAATAAGCAAGTGATTGTATATGCTGTCGTAGATCAACGCCAAGATTATTTGAATATTATTCGTGGTTTGTAGAGAAGTTTATCCTAAAAAAAGAGATGCCCCGAGGACATCTCTTTTTTTTACGTCCAGGCACTTATGGACAAAAAATTACATAGGATGAAAGTAACGACAATCTCTGAGGTGTATCATGCAGTCATTTCCACAGCCTTTAAGTGTAGAGGAAGAAAATGAAGCAATTGAGAGATGGGAACAGGGTGACAGAGAGGCAAGAAACATTCTGATTGAACGAAATCTTCGGCTGGTTGCTTATCTGGTGAAGAAATACAGCAATTCCGACCATAGTGTCGATGATTTGATTTCCATAGGGACGATTGGACTGATTAAAGCGGTCGACACATATCGAATGGGAAAGGGTGTTCGGTTAGCGACGTATGCCTCCCGCTGTATCGACAATGAATTATTGATGACATTTCGGAGTGATAAGAAGCGGGCACGGGAAATTTTTTTGTATGAGCCGATTAGCGGGGATGATGGTGAGGGAAATGCGCTTCGATTTCTGGATGTCTTGGAGAGTGTGGACGAGGATATTCCGGAGCGGATGGAAAAGGAAGAAAATATAGAAAAGTTATACGGTTATATTGAGAAAAATCTGACGGAACGAGAAAAGTTAATTATCCGCCTCCGCTATGGTGTGTCCGAGGGAAAAGGAACGCCGGAACATCCGGAAATTACGCAGCGAGAAATTGCCAAACAGCTAGGTATTTCCCGTAGTTATGTGAGCCGCATTGAAAAAAAGGCATTACAAAAGCTTCGGCGTGCATATGATTATGGAAGGAGAAAAAACTGAGATGTCGGATCCTAAAATAGAGAATTTACTGGAGTTGTCTTTAGATGTCTCAGAAGATACAAGAGAAAAAAGCGAAAATTTATCTGCCGGTTATGACCCGGAAGAAAAGTTGTGGCAGGTGATTATTCGGTATTCCGGAGAACTTTTGCAATTGGCAGGTAACTATGAGCGGGTGACGCCGCTGTTAGGAGGGTACGCTGTTTTAGAAGTGACAGAAAAACAGTTGAGAGCGTTGGCAGAAGAACCACAGGTAGAATATATTGAAAAGCCAAAGGCGTTGTCTTTTGCCGTATACGAAGGAAAACTGGTATCGTGCATTCCTCCCGTACAGAGGGAGCCCCTTTCTCTGACCGGACAGGGTATTCTGGTAGGAATCATAGATTCCGGAATTGATATTTATCATCCGGATTTTCGAAAGGAAGATGGAACAACAAGAATCGTGGGAATTTGGGACCAGACGGCGGCAAATGAGGGCGAAATGGAGCTTATGCCACCGTCCGGTTATTCCTTCGGCTTGTTTTATTCGGAAGAAAAAATAAATGAACTGTTACAAGGAGGAGGCATTACGCCGGCAGTGGATGTAAGCGGACATGGAACACATGTTGCCGGAATTGCAGCAGGCAATGGACGTGCCAGCCGGGGAGAAAATCGTGGTGTGGCGTATGAATCACAGTTACTAATTGTGAAATTAGGTGGCAGGACGCAGGGAGATTTTCCGCAGACGGCAGAACTGATGCAGGCAATTGATTTTTGTATTCGTTTTGCGGCAGAAAGAAACCAGCCGCTTGCCTTAAATTTAAGTTATGGAAATAATTATGGTTCACATACCGGTACGTCATTATTGGAAACATATTTGGATGAAGCAGCTTTAGTGGGGCGCACAACAATCTGCATTGGCAGCGGCAACGAGGGCAATTTGCGGCGGCACGCTTCCGGGCGGTTAGAGGAGAGCAGAGAGAAAGTTGTGGAGTTTAGCGTCTCTCCCTATGAAACAAGTCTGTCTATTCAATTGTGGAAGCAGTATGTGGATTCTTATCAAATTACATTAACAACACCATCCGGAAGTCAGATTGTCGTATCGGAGGAAACGGCAGGAACCTTTCGCTCTTTGCAGGATGGAATGGAAATTTTATGGTATTTTGGTGAGCCGTCTCCCTATCAGATTTTGCAGGAAATTTATCTGGAAATTATCCCCGCATATGATCGGACAATGATTCAGGGCGGTATCTGGAAATTAACACTCACGCCTAAACAACTGGTGGATGGGCGTTTTGATTTTTGGATGCCAAGCGGTGCACAAATTAATGAAGAAACCGGATTTTTAGTTTCCGAATCAGCACTTACGCTTACCATTCCCTCAACTGCCAGACGACCAATTACTGTAGCGGCATACGATGCGAATACAGATACCTATGCGCCCTTTTCCGGGCGCGGTTATGTCTGCTGCAATCGGAGCAAGCCGGATTTGGCGGCGCCGGGCATCGGTATTTTGTCCTGTGCACCCGGGGGCGGATATACAAGAAAAAGTGGAACCTCAATGGCGTGTCCATTTGTCACCGGAAGCGCCGCCCTCTTAATGCAGTATGGGATAATCAATGGAAAAGATTCATACCTATACGGTCAGAAAGTAAAAGCCTACCTAATCCGGGGTGCCAGAAGAACAAGAGCATTTGAAACCTTTCCAAATGACAGAGTAGGATGGGGAATGCTGTGTGTAGCGGACAGTATTCCATGATGTAAGAGGATGTAATTTTTCTGACAGCTGTGGCTTGGGCTAAATCAACTTGGGTTAAGTGGGTCTCCACTCCGCTTCGGTCGTTGCATAACAGAAGTCCACCGGACTTCTTGCAACTCATACCGACACACTTATAACCCACTTAACCCAAGTTGATTTAGCCCAAGCCACAGCTGTCAGAAAAATTACCAACCAAAGCATTTGGTAATGGATACCTAATCTTTTGCTTTTGTGTCAAGAAATCATTGTTAAACTATTTGGAATTCCTGTAAATTAGGAGAAATGCTTTGTGACTCGTGGGTTTTGAGTACGTCGGTATGTGGCACTGGTAGTTTCAGTGCCCATACCGTTACGCACTCAACGAGCGGGAGCGCCCACGAGACGCAAAGCATTTCTCCTAATTTACAGGAAACCAGAAAAGTTGATGATGATTTTCGACACAAAAGCAAAAAATTAGATACCCTTGATTTTTGCCCCCCAAATACGCTATAATAACGGCAAATTTGCTTGCGAGGTACAAAGATGGCTACAGAAAATAATATCATTGAATTGCGTCATGTAAAAAAGTGTTATGAAAAGGACACACCCGTTATCAAGGATTTTTCCCTTACGATAAAAAAAGGGGAATTTGTTACCTTTTTGGGACCGTCCGGCTGCGGGAAAACGACGATACTACGTATGATTGGCGGCTTTGAGCAGCCGACCGGGGGAGAAATTTTATTACACGGAAAAGACATCAGCAAACTTCCACCGGCGAAACGCCCGATTAATACGGTGTTTCAGAAGTATGCCTTGTTTCCGTATCTCAATATTTATGACAACATTGCCTTTGGCTTGAAAATGAAAAAAATGCCGAAAGAAGTGATTCGGGAAAAGGTAAAAAAAGTGTTGGAAGTGGTTGATTTAGAGGGTTTTGAAAAAAGAAAAATATCCACGTTGTCCGGCGGACAGCAGCAGCGTGTTGCGATTGCGAGAGCAATTGTTAATGAGCCGGAAATCCTTTTGTTAGATGAGCCGCTTGGCGCCCTGGATTACAAGATGCGGAAAGAAATGCAGTTTGAATTAAAGGAAATGCATAAAGAACTTGGCATTACATTTATTTTTGTTACACATGACCAGGAGGAAGCTCTGGCTCTTTCAGATAAAGTTGTGGTTATGGCGGATGGAAAAATTCAGCAGGCAGGAAAACCGGAAGATATTTATAAGGTGCCGGAAAATGCATTTGTCGCCGATTTTATTGGCGAGAGTAATATTTTTGATGCCAAAATGGTCGGTGACTGCAGGCTTTCGATTCACGGTGTGGAGTTTGGCTGTAAGGAGAATTTTCCGCTTGGCGACCATGTTGAGGCTGTGATTCGACCAGAGTCGGTTATTCTTTGTCCGGCAGGAGAGGGGAAAATACAAGGAAAAGTTCATTCTTCTGTGTTCAAGGGAACGTTTCATGAGATTATTATTTATTCCGGAAAAAGTGAAATTGTAGCGCAGAATGAGGAAGCAATTGAAGCAGGCACGGAGGTCGGAATCGATATCAAACCGCAGGGGATTCATGTTATGCCATATAATCAGAACATCAACCATTATGAGGGACTGATGGATGCGGGTGGACATGTTCTATTTGTGGACGGCAGCAGGAAACCGGATTTGACAAAACTTTTTTCGGGAAAGGTGCCGGAAAATACAGAAGGGATTCATGTTATGGCGTCCTTTTTGCCGGCAGATGCAAATTTAAGTGATGACCCGGCAGCAGGATTTGTTGAAGGAAATATTATTTCTATTATATATAAAGGCGACCACTATAAATATAAAATCCGAAGCAAAAATGATGTGGATTATTATGTGGATGACGAGTGGCTGTGGAATATGGGCGACTATGTCAGCGTGGTAGTGCCGGATGAAAAAATAACTTATGAAGTGGTAAATAAGGGGGCGCGTGATGATTAGATTTTCAAGGAAACAGCTTAGGATTCCCTACCTTGTTTTTTTGCTTGTGTTTGTGGTATTGCCGCTTTTGGTTATTTTATACTATGCACTTACGAATGGAGAGGGACAGTTTACATGGGAAAATTTTCGTGAGTTTTTTGTTGACGGGAAAACCATGGGAACCTTGTTTTACAGTCTTATGATTGCTGTTACAACGACGATTGTCTGTCTGGTGATTGCGTATCCGACTGCTTATATACTGGCGCGTGGCAATCTGAAACGGGGACCGGTCTATGTGATTTTGCTTGTGATGCCGATGTGGATTAACTTTACGCTGCGCATTACGGCTGTCAAAGAAATTTTAGATGTCATCGAGGGAAATCTTGCGATGTATCCATTTTTCAATACGATACTCTGCATGGTGTATGATTTTCTTCCCTTTATGATTCTGCCCCTGTATACGACAATATCCAAATTGGATGACAGTCTTCCGGAAGCAGCGGCTGATTTGGGTGCATCGTCTTTCCGTGTATTCTGGCGGGTCATGATTCCGATGACGTTACCGGGGATTATCAGCGGTGTGACAATGGTATTTTTGCCGGCGATGACAAATTATGTTGTGTTAGATATGATTTATAACAGTACCTATATTATGGGAAGCCTGATTGGCAGTTATTTTAATGCGTATGACTGGCACAATGGCTCCATGATTTCAATTCTTCTTCTTATTTTAATGTTCTTTGTAACATGGATTACGGACCGTTTTGCGAAAAAGCAGGAAGTGGAAGCAAGAGGAGGTGGCATATGGTGAAAAAATTAGGACAAAGACTCTGGCTTTTTTGTGTGTTTGTGTTTTTGTATGCACCGATTCTTGTGCTGGTTGTTTACAGTTTTACGAGTTCTACGATGATTGGTGCGATTCGTGGTTTTTCACTGGAACATTATGTCACATTATTTACCACGAAAGAATTGCTTCATATGATTGGTGGAACACTTCTTTTAGCAGTTACGGTTGCCTTTTTGTCCACTCTTCTGGGAACGATTGGTGCAATTGGTTCTTTTTATGCCGGACGAAAAAGCGGGCAGTGCATCAATTTTTTGAATCAGATTCCGATTGCCAATGCGGAAGTTGTAACTGGTTTTAGTATCTGCGTTTTGATGATTGTTTTATTTGGTGTGGACAAGGACACGTATCTGCCGCTGCTTGCCGGACAGACGGTGTTGTGCGCTCCATTTGCGTATTTGTCGGTGCTGCCGAAATTAAAACAGATGGATCCGAATTTATACGAAGCAGCATTGGATCTTGGCTGCAATCACAGACAGGCTTTGTGGCGTGTGATTGTGCGCGAAATCATGCCGGGTATTACATCCGGATTTATGTTGTCTGTTACGTTATCGTTTGACGACTATTTTATTACAACGTATACAAAACCGGCGGTGTTTGATACAATCAGCACCTACGTGGTAAATGCAACGAAGGGGGCAAGAACCGAAATCAAGACGGCGTTGTGGGCGTTGTCTGCGGTTATATTTCTGGTTGTTGTTCTCGTTGTGATTGGAATGAATATGAAAGCGGGGAGGAAACAAAAACGATGAAAAAAATATGGGTGATATTTTGTTTTTCTCTGCTTCTTTGCAGTGCAGTTCTCTTTGGCTGTGAGAATAAGGAGAATCAAAACGAAGAAATTGTGCTCCGGATTGCCAACTGGGAGGAATATTTAGATGAAGGCGGCTGGGATGAAGATGAGACAATTGATTTGGATGAGAAAACGAAAATTTTAGGCAGAGAAAATATGGTAGACGAGTTCGAAACCTGGTATGAAAAAACATATGGGCAGAAAGTACGCGTTGAATATTCTACTTTTGGAACAAATGAAGATTTGTATAATCAGATGACATTGGGAGATACTTTTGATTTGGTCTGCCCGTCAGAATACATGATTATGAAGTTGATGAAGGAGAAGAAACTGGAGCCGTTTACGGAAGATTTTTTCGATACTTCAAAAAAAGAAAATTATTACAGCCGCGGTGTTTCTCCTTATATTAAAAATGTATTTGATGATTTAAAAATAGGTGGCGAATCGTTAAGCCGCTATGGTGCCGGCTATATGTGGGGCGTTATGGGGCTTGTGTATAATCCTTCGGCGGTGTCAAAAGAAGATGTCCGCCACTGGTCGGTTCTGCTTGATGAAAAGTATAGTAAACAGGTGACGATGAAGGACAGTGTACGTGATTCTTACTTAGTTGCCCTTACCATTTTGAAAGAGAAAAAATTGTTGTCAGAAGAATTTCAAAAAGCGATGGAGACAACGCATTGCCTGACGGATGAGTTAAATGACACATCGGAACAGACGGTTACCAAGGTGCAGACGATTCTGGAAAAAATGCGGAAAAATTCGTATTCACTGGAAACAGACAGTGGAAAAGCGGATATGGTGACCGGCAAAGTTGTTCTTAACATGCAGTGGTCCGGCGATGGTGTTTACACGATGGATGAGGCGGAAAAAGACGGGCTGGAACTTAGTTATGCAGTGCCGGAAGAGGGAAGCAACCTTTGGTTTGATGGTTTTTGCATGATGAAAAACGGAATTTCCGGCGATGCGAAAAAGAAACAAGCGGCGCAGGCTTTTATCAATTATATTTCACGGCCGGACAATGTAATCCGCAATATGTATTATATCGGTTATACTTCAGTGATTGCCGGTGGTGACAGTGATTTGATTTTTAAGTATGCAGATTGGTGCTATGGCGCAGAGGAGGATGAAGAGGAAGTATCCCCTTATGACTTATCTTATTTTTTCTCCGGTGCAAAAGAGACCAAAAATAAGTATGTATTGGAGGTGCCAAAGTCGCAAGCCTCACGGCAGGTCAGTGCCCAGTATCCGGAGCAAAGTGTCTTGAAACGCAGTGCAGTCATGCAGTGTTTTAGTGAGGAAGCGAATCGGAGAATCTCAAGGATGTGGATTCGGGTGCGTTGTTTTTGAAAAAAAGTTGGCAATAACGGACGGGTGTTCTTGACAACTTACGAGAGTTAGTTTATACTAACAATGAAAAACATCATTTTCGTAAGGAGGAACATTCCATGCAGAGAGAAGAAATACTGGAAAAATTGCGTGAACAGGGATGCCGCATCACAAAGCAGCGTCAACTTTTACTTGATATTATTTTGCAGGAAGAATATTCCTGCTGCAAAGAAATTTATTACAAAGCGGCAAAACAAGATTCGTCGATTGGTATTGCGACCGTTTACCGTATGATAAATACATTGGAGGATATCGGTGCAATCAGCAGAAATACCATGTACCGCATTGACTGCGGTGATGACTGCCTGGCGAAAGATAACTGCGAGGTAAAATTAAACGATGGAACCAGTCTCGAGTTGACACAGGCACAGTGGAATCAGGTGATTGCCAGTGGATTAAAGGCTTGCGGTTTCCAGAGTTGATTTCCACAAATTGGATGTAATAATTGGATTCTTAATAGGAAATTGTATCAGTAAGGTGTATTGACAGCAGATACAGAGTTTGATATGATTAACGCAAGTTAGACAAAACTAACCAAGGAGGAATCCAATTGCATGAGCAAGGAAGCCATTGAGATGATTCGGAAGATGGATATGGAACAGGTTGAGAATCAATTTGTTCTACAGTGTGCGCCATTAATTGCCGGATTAAAAATGTCCAATTTATTTATCATTCGTAAAAACCATTTGCGGAGATTGTGTGCTCTCCTGCAAAACAGCGGTATCCGTTGCCGTGTCCTTTATTTGGACGGAGACAAACTAACGGTCTTATTGTACAATCCTGCCATGCTAGCGATTTATATGCGGAACAAGCGTGCCACCACAATTTTGATGGGAAATGGCTATGAGCAGTTTGATCTGGAATCCATTCTGCTTGAGTTTGGGCGCAGATATCGTAGTTATCGTACGGAAAACAAGTCATTTCCCCATGAACTGGGACTCCTTTTGGGATATCCGCTCGATGACGTGGAAGGATTTATAAAAAACGATGGAAAGAATTGTCTATATACGGGATATTGGAAAGTGTACGCCAATGTTCCGGCCAAAAGAAATCTGTTTCGCCGGTTTGAGTGTGCCAGAGAAGAACTCATGAAACAAATCAGACAAGGGAAAAAGGTGGAACAGGTAATTGCGTGCAAACGCTAATGCAACAATTTTGAACAAAGGGACTGCCATAGAAAATCCCGAAATTAAAAAGAAGTTCAATTTGTCTTTGGACAAATGAACTTCTTTTTTTCCAGTGAATATATGAATGGTGTGGCAACTCTTTTAGTTGAGTTTAGTGCTAAAGGTTGCATTTTTTTGCCGTTTGGTAAACTTTTCTTGGTAATTTTCCCTGCCAATGCAACGCTATTTTGTCTGAAAATCATAAAGAGTTGCATTGACTTCGCAAAAATTTGCTGCGCATGCAACTCTTTGGAACTTTTAGACGAAATAGCGTTGCATAGAGAAAATAAAATGTGGATTTCGCAGGCGGGGTGGGGCGCGTCAAGTAATCGTTACTGGTCTTTTGGAATTCCAATAAATCAGCAGAAAAACTTTGGGACACGTGGGTTTTGAGTGCGTCGGTATGTGGCACTGGTAGTTTCAGTGTCCATACCGCTACGCATTCAATGAGCGGGAGCGCCCACGAGGCACAAAGTTTTTCTGTTGATTTATAGAAATCAAAAAAATGTGAACGAACACTTGATGCAACCACCTTGCATTTTCCCCTTTTTCCAAGTATAATAACCTCACTTGTGAAGGAAAGGATTGATTTGATGCAAATGATAATTATGATTGCCATGTTTTGTGTTATATTTGGCTTGACGGGAACTTATGTATTCTGCAAATCAGGTAGCATGATTGAATTTTTCGGTGGAAACAAAAAAACGAGAAAAATGCGGATTATCCGGATTTTGATTTCTGTGACAATTGGTGGCTGTAGTGCCATGATGAGCCACACAATTTCTATGGTGATGCTTCACCTGATTGTGTTATTCCTCTTTTTTGACGTTGTGGCATTTGTCCTGCGTCTTTTTCTGCGCAGAAAAAAAGAGAGTGGAGTATATCAGGTTCTTCACAAAATTTACCGCTGTGGTGCATTGCCGTTTGTTATTTTTGTCGCAGTTATGATTTATGGACTTACAAACATAACAGAGGTAAAACAGACGGATTATTCGCTGGCAACGGTAAAAGAAATTGGAAACTATAAGATTGCCCTGCTTACAGATACGCACTTTGATACGATTCAGAGTAAGGATACGGTGAAAGAGGCGCTTACCAATCTGCAGAACCAGAATCCGGACTTTTTAGTGCTTGGTGGCGATATTGTAGAGGAAAATACATCATATGAAAGCATGCAGGAGATTTTTGCTATGGCGGGCAAAGTCAAAACCAAATACGGTGTTTATTATGTGTATGGCAATCATGACAGACAGCCGTATACGACGAATAAAGCCTATACGGAAAAACAGCTGGATGAAGCAATTGAGAAAAATGGGATTCATATTCTAAAGGATTCATACACCATAATAAATGATGAAATTATTCTGCTTGGAAGAGATGATGCCGGCTGGGGAAATACATCCGGGCGGAAGACGACGAAAGAAATTCTTCAGAAAATTCCTCAAAAAGACCGGGATGAAAAATATATTATAGCCGTTGACCATCAGCCAATTGAGGCGGAGGAGAATGCACAGGCAGGAGTTGATTTGGAACTTTCGGGGCATACGCATGCCGGACAGATTTGGCCGATTGGGTACTTTACGGAGATGGCGGGGCAGTTAAACTACGGTCTTTACCAGCGTGGTTCCTGCAAGGTAATTGTATCTTCCGGTGAAGCCGGCTGGGGTTATTCGATGCGTACGCAGGAGCACTGCGAATATGTCATGATAAATTTACAAAAACAGAAGGTGGATTTATTTTGATTTTTCGTGTATAATATACGAGATTAGTGTAAATTAGAACATTTCCAATGGATGACACAGATAGACAAAGGTTGACATTACCGAAAAATGTGGTACTATAGTTGTGAGATTTTTTATTGGATGACTAACTAACCAATGACTAATCAGAAAATAAGAAAGAAAAGAGGTTCGTGTAAGATGGCAAAAATTGATTTGAGCAAGTATGGAATTACTGGTGCAACTGACATTGTTTACAATCCTTCTTATGAGTTGTTATTCGAGGAAGAGACAAAAGCTGGGCTTGAGGGATATGAAGTAGGACAGGAAACAGAGCTTGGTGCAGTAAACGTTATGACAGGTATTTATACCGGACGTTCTCCTAAAGACAAGTACATTGTTATGGATGAGAATTCCAAAGACACAGTATGGTGGACATCTGATGAATATGCAAACGATAACCATCCGATGACAGAAGAAACATGGGCTACCGTAAAAGATATTGCAAAGAAAGAACTTTCTAACAAAAGACTTTTCGTTGTAGATGCTTTCTGTGGAGCGAATGCAGATACCCGTATGGCTGTTCGTTTCATCGTTGAAGTAGCATGGCAGGCACATTTCATTAAGAACATGTTCATCCAGCCTACTGAGGCAGAACTTGAAACTTTTGAGCCGACCTTTATTGTATACAACGCTTCGAAAGCAAAAGTAGAAAACTACAAAGAGCTTGGATTGAATTCCGAGACTTGTGTAGCGTTCAACATTACAAGCCGTGAGCAGGTTATCATTAATACATGGTACGGCGGTGAGATGAAGAAAGGTATGTTCTCCATGATGAACTACTACCTTCCACTGGACGGAATTGCTTCCATGCACTGCTCCGCAAACACAGATATGGATGGAAAGAACACAGCAATCTTCTTTGGTCTTTCCGGTACTGGTAAAACAACATTGTCTACAGATCCGAAACGTCTCTTGATTGGTGATGACGAGCACGGCTGGGATGACAACGGCGTCTTCAACTTTGAAGGTGGATGCTATGCAAAAGTTATCGACTTGGATGCTGAGTCTGAGCCGGATATCTACAATGCAATCCGCAGAGATGCACTTCTTGAGAACGTAACAGTAGATGCAAACGGAAAAATTGATTTCGCAGATAAGAGTGTAACAGAGAATACACGTGTATCTTATCCAATTGATCATATTGAAAATATTGTACGTCCGATTTCTTCCGCACCGGCAGCACAGAATGTAATTTTCCTTTCTGCTGACGCATTCGGCGTACTTCCTCCGGTATCGATCTTGACACCAGAGCAGACACAGTACTACTTCCTTTCCGGATTTACAGCAAAACTTGCTGGTACTGAGCGTGGAATTACAGAGCCTACTCCTACATTCTCCGCATGTTTCGGACAGGCATTCTTGGAACTGCATCCTACAAAATATGCAGAAGAGCTTGTTAAGAAGATGGAGAAGAGCGGTGCAAAGGCATACCTTGTAAATACAGGATGGAACGGAACCGGCAAACGTATCTCCATTAAAGACACTCGTGGCATCATTGATGCTATCTTAAATGGTGATATTAAAAATGCACCAACAAAGAAGATTCCTTACTTCAACTTTGAAGTACCTACAGAACTTCCTGGTGTTGATTCCGGTATTTTGGATCCTCGCGATACTTACGCAGATACTGCTGAGTGGGAAACAAAAGCCAAAGATTTGGCAGACCGCTTCACAAAGAACTTTGTTAAGTATGAAGGAAATGATGCAGGTAAAGCACTTGTAGCAGCAGGTCCTCAGAAATAATTATTATTTTAAATATGAAAAGAGGGTGCCAGGGACAAAAGATTGTTCCTGACATCCTTTTTGATTGGATGGAAGAAGAATGAATAAAGAAACAAATAATCCATTGGGAGTACAGCCGGTAAATCGTTTGCTTTCCCAGTTTGCAATTCCGAGTATAATATCGATGTTAGTTGGCTCCCTTTACAATATTGTTGATCAGTTTTTTATTGGGCAGAGAGTGGGCGAATTGGGAAATGCGGCTACCAACATTGCATTTCCGTTATCCACTTCGTGTCTGGCACTTGCCTTATTAATTGGAATTGGCGGTTCGTCTGCATTTAATCTTGCGATGGGGAGCGGCCATGAGAAAAGAGCGGTAAATATTATGGGAAATGCCGTTATTTTGCTTGCCGGAAGTGGTCTTGTTTTATCAATCATTACACTTCTGTTTTTGAAGCCGCTTCTTTTGTTCTTTGGTTCGCCAAAGGCAGTTCTTCCCTACGCAATGGAATATACGAAAATTACAGCGTTTGGCTTTCCGTTTTTACTTTTATCAACCGGTGGCGGACATTTGATACGAGCTGATGGCAGACCTCGGATTACGATGCTTTGCAATCTCGTGGGCGCTGTGTTAAATACAATTTTAGATGCCTTGTTTGTATTTGGGTTAAACCTTGGTATGTCAGGAGCGGCACTTGCTACGATTATTGGTCAGATAGTGTCAGGAGCTCTGGCAATCTGGTATTTGATGCATGCGAAAACAGTTACGATACGCAGAGAAAATTTGAGAGTAAAATGGGAAAATGTAACAAGAATTGCCTCGCTTGGTATGGCACCGTGCAGCAATCAGGTAGCAATGATGGTTGTGCAGATTATTATGAACCAGTCGTTGAAACATTACGGTTCCCACTCGATTTACGGTGAAAATATTCCGATTGCGTGTGCCGGCATTATTACAAAAGTAAACATGATTTTTATGTCCTTTGTCATTGGACTTTCGCAGGGCTTACAGCCGATTGCAAGTTTTAATTATGGAGCGGGGAAAAAGGGGCGTGTGAAGGAAGCATATATAAAAGCAATTTCCATTGGTGCTGTTTTAGCAGTAATTGCATTTTTTATGTTTCAGTTTTTCCCAAGGCAAATTATTTCCATTTTCGGAGATGGTTCCGAACTGTATTATCAGTTTGCAATTCGGTATTTTCATGTCTTTTTGTTTTTTACATTTGTCAATTTTATGCAGCCGATTACGTCGAATTTTTTCACAGCGATTGGCAAACCTAAGGTTGGCAGCTTTTTGGCATTGACAAGGCAGATTCTATTTTTACTGCCGTTAATCCTTTTGTTCCCGTTGTTTTTGGGAATTGATGGAATTATGTATGCTGGTCCGGTGGCAGACTGTTTAGCGGCGGTTGTCTGTTTTATTATGGTTTACCGGGAATTGAGAAATTTTAACCAAAAATGAAATGAGAAATAATATCATTGATTTGCTTGAAATTAGGTATAGAAAATGTTAGTATTACATTCGGCAATAGAAAATTGCGATTTTTAAGGAGGTAACAGAATGAAAGAGTTCAAGGAATGGGATGGATTTGAAGGAAAAATCTGGAAAGAAGAGATTAATACCAGAGATTTCATTCAGAAGAATTACACCCCATATGATGGCGATGAAAGCTTTTTGGCAGGTCCTACTGATGCAACCAATCAGCTTTGGGGCGAGTTGCAGAAACTTCAGAAAGAAGAGCGTGCCAATAATGGCGTTTTAGATATGGAGACAGAGGTTGTATCTTCTCTGACTGCATATGGCCCGGGATATATTAAAGAAGAATTGAAAGATTTGGAGAAAATTGTTGGTCTTCAGACAGACAAGCCTCTGAAACGTGCGTTTATGCCATACGGTGGTATTAAGATGGCAGAACAGGCATGTACAACTTATGGTTACACACCAAATCCAAAGTTTAATAAAATTTTTAACGAATACCACAAAACACACAATGCTGCTGTTTTTGATGCGTATACACCAGAGATGAAAAAGGCTCGTCACAGCCACATTGTAACCGGTCTTCCGGATACTTACGGACGTGGACGTATCGTTGGCGATTACCGTCGTGTAGCTTTGTATGGTATTGACTTTTTGATTGAGGAGAAACAGAAAGATAAAGCAAACTGTGGATGCGGAACAATGACAGACGATGTAATTCGTCTTCGTGAGGAAATTGCAGAGCAGATTAAAGCTTTGCAGGGAATGAAAGAAATGGCTCAGATTTATGGCTATGACATTTCACGTCCGGCAAAAGATGCAAAAGAAGCTGTTCAGTGGCTTTACTTTGGTTATCTGGCTGCTATTAAGACACAGAATGGTGCTGCCATGAGTGTAGGACGTATTTCTACATTCCTTGATATTTATATTGAGCGTGACTTGAAAAAAGGCATCCTGACGGAGACAGAAGCACAGGAATTGATTGACCATATGACAATGAAATTCCGTATGGTTAAATTTGCCCG
Source organism: uncultured Eubacterium sp. (assembly GCA_934322085.1). Taxonomy (GTDB): domain Bacteria; phylum Bacillota; class Clostridia; order Lachnospirales; family Lachnospiraceae; genus Eubacterium_F. Next base: position 5,440 of record CAKRGF010000012.1, on the reverse strand, counting down.
TATTCCTTCTTACAACCAGTTGTTCTCCGGTGACCCGGTATGGGCAACATTGGAAGTGGCAGGTATCGGTATGGATGGACGTTCCATGGTAACGAAGAATGACTTCCGTTTCCTTCATACATTGGAGAACATGGGACCTTCACCGGAGCCTAACCTTACTGTATTATATTCGTCTGATTTGCCGGAAACATTTAAGAAATATGCTTCTGACATTTCCATTCGTACAAGTTCCATTCAGTATGAGAACGACGATGTGATGAAACCGGTATGGGGCGATGATTACTCCATCTGCTGTTGTGTATCTGCTACACAGACAGGTAAGGAAATGCAGTTCTTCGGAGCAAGAGCAAACCTTGCAAAAGCGCTGTTGTACGCAATCAATGGTGGTGTGGATGAAAAAGAATTTAATCAGGTCGGACCGGCCTACAAACCGATTACGTCCGAATACCTTGACTATGATGAGGTTATGGAAAGTTATGACCGCATGCTTGACTGGCTGGCAGGTCTGTATGTAAATATTTTGAACCTGATTCAGTATATGCATGATAAATACTACTACGAAGCTGCAGAGATGGCTCTTATTGATACCGATGTACGCCGTACATTCGCAACCGGTATCGCAGGATTCTCTCATGTGATTGACTCTTTGAGTGCAATCAAGTACGCAAAAGTTAAGACGGTTCGTAATGAGGATGGTGTTGTAGTAGGATTTGAGACAGAGGGAGACTTCCCACGTTACGGTAACGATGATGAGCGTGCTGATGAGATTGGTGTATGGCTTCTTGGTACGTTCCTTGATAAGATTAAAAAATATCACACGTATCGTGATTCCGAGCCGACAACATCCATTCTTACCATTACTTCTAACGTAGTATATGGTAAAGCAACCGGTATGATGCCGGATGGAAGAAAAGCATTTACTCCATTTGCACCTGGTGCATCACCAAGTTACGGAGCAGAGCAGAATGGTTTGCTTGCTTCCCTGAACTCCGTTGCTAAACTCCCATATCACTGGGCATTGGATGGAATTTCCAATACGCAGACGATTAATCCGGACGCATTGGGACATAATGAGGATGAGCGTAAGAACAATTTGGTTCAGGTACTTGACGGATACTTCGATCAGGGAGCACATCACTTGAATGTCAATGTATTTGGAAAAGAAAAATTGTTGGATGCACAGAAACATCCGGAAAAAGAAGAATACGCAAACTTTACGATTCGTGTATCCGGTTATGCCGTTAAATTTATCGACTTGACCGAAGAACAGCAGAATGATGTAATTGCACGTACCTGCCACGGAAGAATGTAAAGTAAAGATTCAAAAGAAATTCTGGATGCACAGCCGGGAAGTTTATCCCGGTTGTGCATCTTTTTCAAGTGAAAGAGAGGTAGTTATGAAGGGATATGTTCATAGTATTGAGACATTTGGTCTGGTGGATGGACCGGGAGTGAGATATGTACTTTTTGTGCAGGGATGTAAGATGCGCTGTCGGTATTGCCACAATCCGGAGACTTGGAAGATTTGCACAGATGAAGATGAAAAAATGGATGTCGGACTTGGCTGGCAGACGGCAAAAGAGGCATTTGATCGTGCTTACCGTTATCAGAATTACTGGAAAAATAATGGAGGGATTACCGTCAGTGGCGGCGAGCCATTGTTACAGATTGATTTTGTTACAGAACTTTTTAGGTATGCAAAAGAAAAGGGGGTTCACACGACTTTAGATACCAGTGGAAGTATTTATGGAGAAGAACCGGCAACCGCTGAAAAGTTTGAAAAACTGATGGAAGTTACAGACCTTGTAATGTTAGATATCAAGGAAATGGATGAGGAAAAACACAAGAAATTGACCGGCCGAAGCAACAAAAATATTCTTGCGATGGCAGATAAAATGAATGAAATGGGAAAAGAAATGTGGATTCGCCATGTTCTTGTTCCGGGGCTTACTGATGGCAAAGAGGATTTGAAAGCACTTCGAAAAAAACTGGATGAGTGGACGAATGTGAGCCGCGTGGAAATTCTACCGTACCACACACTTGGTCTTTTTAAATGGGAAAATCTTGGCATTCCATATTCACTTGAGGGAGTACCGATACCAACTGAGGAACAGGTAAAAGAGGCAGAGGAGATACTGGGTATAAAATAATAATAGGAAATTCTTGGAAAATGTGATATAATAAAACTTATATTACATGAAGAAAAGAAGGAGTTATAAAAAAATGAGTGATTACAGGTTAAATACAAGATGTGTGCAGGGAGGCTATACGCCGGGAAACGGGGAACCAAGACAGATTCCGATTATTCAGTCAACGACATTTAAGTATGATACCAGCGAGGATATGGGAAGATTGTTTGATTTGGAGGCGGAAGGGTATTTTTATACACGTCTTCAGAATCCAACCAATGACATGGTAGCGGCTAAGATTGCAGAACTTGAGGGTGGTACAGCAGCAATGCTGACATCTTCCGGACAGGCAGCAAACTTCTTTGCGCTTTTTAACATTTGCGAAAATGGAAGTCATATTGTTTCTTCCTCCAGCATTTACGGAGGAACCTTTAACTTAATTGAAGTGACGATGAAAAAGATGGGAATTGATGTTACATTTGTTTCTCCGGACTGTACAGAAGAGGAACTGAATGCGGCATTCAAAGATAATACAAGAGCGGTATTTGGCGAGACGATTGCCAATCCGGCACTTACGGTTTTGGACATTGAAAAATTTGCGAGAGCAGCACATGCACACGGGGTACCGCTGATTGTAGATAATACATTCCCGACGCCGGTTAACTGCCGCCCAATTGAGTGGGGAGCTGATATTGTTACTCATTCGACGACGAAATACATGGATGGCCACGGTGCAGCAGTAGGTGGTGCAATTGTGGATTCCGGCAAGTTTGACTGGATGGCTCATGCAGATAAATTTCCGGGACTTTGTACACCGGATGAGTCGTATCACGGTATCACGTATGCAGAGAAGTTTGGTAAGGAAGGCGCATTTATTACAAAATGTACCGCACAGTTGATGCGTGATCTTGGTTGTATTCAATCTCCACAGCATGCCTTTTATTTGAATCTTGGCTTGGAGTCTCTTCACGTGAGAATGCCACGCCACGTGGAAAATGCACAGGCAGTTGCTGAATTTTTGGAAAGCCATGAAAAGGTAGAGCATGTAAGTTACTCTGGTCTTAAAAGTGACCCGTATTATGAATTAGGTCAGAAATATCTGCCAAATGGTGGATGCGGCGTTGTTTCTTTTGAATTAAAAGGTGGCCGCGCGGCGGCAGAAAGTTTTATGAAACGTTTGAAACTGGCAGCAATCGAAACTCATGTCGCAGATGCCAGAACGTGCTGCTTAAATCCGGCAACATCGACACACCGCCAGATGAATGATGAGCAGCTTTTGGCAGCCGGTATTCCGGCAGGACTTGTTCGCATTTCCTGCGGACTTGAAGATAAAGCGGATTTAATTGCTGATTTAAAACAGGCGTTAGAGGGATAGAGTTGATTGTTAAAAAGAACAAGGAGGAAAAAATGAATTATATTAGAAGATATATAGCGGTATTAGTGTGTTTTTGCATGTTAGTTCCGGCAAATGGTTTATCTGCACATTCAGGAAGAACCGATTCGATGGGAGGACACCATGATTATCGGAATGTTAGCGGGCTCGGAAGTTATCATTATCATTGTGGTGGGCACCCGGCTCATCTTCATGAGAATGGTGTATGTCCGTATGATTCCAGTAGTCAAGTGTCGTCCTCAACAACAAAAAAAGTGTCAAAATACTATTGTGTTGCTACGGTAAAAAAAGTTCAGAAGAAGCTGAATAAACTGGGATATCGGTGTGGCAAGGCAGATGGCTATTATGGTGCAAAAACAAAAAGGGCGATAAAGAAATTTCAGAGGAAAAAGAATATAACGGTGAATGGAAAAATAACAAAAAAACTTTTAAAAAAATTAAAGATATCTATTTAATGAATTATTTTGAGTAAGATAAATTAGAATGGTATCTCTGTAAATGAAGTGCCATAAAGAAAAAAAGCCATAGAATCAAAGAAAATGATTCTATGGCCTTTTTTAAACTCATTTATTTGATTTTCTGAAGAGCCTTTGGTATAGAGTTAACTATGATAGGTTTTTGTTTATATTATATTTGTTCTACAATAAACTTATATGGGATGACTATTAAAACATTATAGGAATGGATAAGACTATATTGCGTTGTAGAATTGATAGGAAATCATACCAAATTGACGAAAGCAAAAATGAGTGGTACTATTTTTGTATCAAAACAAATGATTTGACGGAGGATTAAGTAATGGAGGAACGATTAAAGCGTCAGTTAGAGTTTGCTTTGGAAATTGACAAAGAGAAAAATATATTCCGACAGACTCACCTTTCCGGTCACGGACGCAATGAAAATGATGCGGAGCATGCCTGGCATATGGCAATTATGGCATATCTGTTGAAAGAGTATGCGAATGAACCGGTTGATATTGCGAAAGTAATGCTTATGTGTCTGATTCACGATATTGTCGAAATTGATGCGGGGGATACTTATGCGTATGATGAGGAAGCGTTAAAGACGCAGAAAGCCCGTGAAGATGCAGCGAAAGAACGAATTTTTTCTATTTTGCCGGAGGAACAAAAAGAAGAGCTTATGGCACTTTTCGACGAATTTGAAGAGTTTGCCACGCCGGAGTCGAAGTTTGCTCATGCGATGGATAATTTGCAGCCACTTATGTTAAATAACAGCAACGATGGCGGAGACTGGCGAAGGCATGAGGTTTGTGCAGAGCAGGTGTATGGCAGACAAAATAAAACACGCCTTGGTTCAGAAAAACTATATGAAATTACGAAACAGATTATTGAAGAAAATATCGAGAAGGGAAATATCAAACGCTGATGCCGTTTTATAAAGTTTATTGACAGCGGGGAAACAGCAGGTTGCTTTTCTAAATGCTAATATACTGATATGATATTAGTGTTGGAGGTGAAAACAATGGAAACAAAAAATGTGATATTAGAACTTCGTACGAAAAAGGGATTATCTCAGGATGAATTAGCTGAGAGGGTAATGGTTACAAGACAGGCAGTTTCACGCTGGGAAAATGGCGAAACCGTCCCCAATACAGAAACGCTAAAGCTTTTATCAAAGGAATTCAATGTTACAATTAATACGCTTTTAGGTGCTCCCAAACAACTGATTTGCCAGTGCTGTGGAATGCCGTTGGAAGATGAAATTGTTAGTCATGATAGGGATGGCTCTTTGAATGAGAATTACTGTAAGTGGTGTTATGCCGATGGAACTTATACCTATAGCAATATGGACGATTTGATTGATGTGTGTGTGAAGCATTTGATAAATCAAGGCTTTACAGAAGAACAGGCGCGTGCTCATATGAAAGCAACTCTTCCGACATTGGATTATTGGAAGA
>CAKRGF010000011.1 GCA_934322085.1 uncultured Eubacterium sp. | reverse complement strand
CAGTAGCAAAGTGCCTTGTGGTACACATCCTGATACCTTACTTCTTTTAATTTCTCGTAGTAGAATTTCTCATGTGCATTGCTGATAAAAATAATGTTCTCTGCACCTAACGCTGTACTGTTCATGTTTTGAACCTCCTTCTTTTAAAATAAAAAGGACTTTACTAATTGTTTTTCACAACTAATAAAGTCCTGAGTTTCATATTCATTTCTAAATTCGTGCTAGGGATTTCTTACTAATTTTTTGTTTTAGTAAATTCTTAGTAAAATGTTCCCATAGAGTCCAAAACATACGATAAATTCAAGGTTTTCAGAGTTTTCGGAAAATAATGCCATGGCAGATGAAAAGTATTTTTATCATTGTTTTGTTTCTCCTTGTTTTGCCCCGGAATCCCCTGTTTTGCAAGGGATTTCGAGTGTTTTATAGTTATTTAAATTTTGCTCCAAAATTACAGATTGTGGCAAATCAGAGCAGAATTAAGCAAGTTGTTTCCTATCAGTAATAAAATGAAGATTTTTACTACTAAGGATTTTTTTCATCATTATTCATTTTATCAATCATCATATTAGTTCTATTGTTGATTAATTCATTGACAATTCTTAAATAAGTTGTATAGGCAATAATATCTTCTTTCCCTTTCATCACAAAGACCGTATATCTGCCTTTTTTTTCGGAAGGGCAGGTAAACTTCATCAATTCCTTTCTTGCATTAAGTATCTCAGATAGATATAAACTATCTTGATTTTTTTCAAACCAAGCCTTCCATGCTTTGATAGTATTATCCCCAATATATTCGATATGCTTACTATTAACTATCGCATCATACAATATATCTATTCTATCTTGGAACGGACCTTCGTTGTTTCCTTTCTTATGATTATAGGAAGAATCTGGGCATGGCATATAATTTCCAAGCGTATGTGTTTTCATCGAAAAAATATTCAACTGATTCAAGAACTCTTTAAATTTTTCCGCTGCTATTCCAACTTTATCTTGAAATTCCTGCAATTTATCCCTACAAAATAATGAGTCAAAATTATCCATCATTTCCCCATAATAAGGCATGCCGTTTTCAAAGTATAGCCTTAGAAAAGCATTAAAAAATGTTTTAAACGAAAAAATACAATCAATATATCTACAGTTCTCCCACTTCAATTTATCACACAACAAGCCAATATTTGCCTTTGTTTTTAGTATTTGATCAGCATGTCCATAATTAACAGCAGCATATCTAATCCACTTTTTAATATTTAAATATTCAAATTCTCCACTAATAAGACTCTCTGAAAACAAACAATCCTTAAAGTCAACCTGATTATCTTTTTTTATATCAGAAATCGCTATTTCTCTTATCAAAATAAACCTCACATTCCAAAATTACTGACAACATTATTTGTTGCCTGCCACACTACTAACAATTTTGCATTTCCTTTTACAGCATTAAATAAAGCTTTTCGCATTCCTTCTCTCCATTCCTCATTTGCTATACCCACTCCCAAATAACAATATTCATTTATCATACAAACTTCACATATCATTTGATCTACAGCTTGCATAAGCATATCGTCATCACTAGGTAACTCATAGGTCTCAATCTTTGTTGAAGTAAAATTGGTAGTAAAAGGGGACGGCTTACTACTAAGGGTTTTTAGTTATGAAAATCAATTCTATATTCCTCGTCATTAACCCAGTAAACAACAATTTGCAGAATAGTATTTATTTCTGTCTCATCTGGAACCATTTCCCTTATTAGTTCATTTGGAATACAAGTATCGTGTTGCGAACTTAAAAATAAAACAATATAGCTTTGCTGAACATTTCGCAAATTTCCAATCACTGCAAATTCTTTTCTCTTAGATTTACTAATCGCTTTATCTAACCTTTCAACAAATGGTTTAATTTCCACTCTACAAAAATGCGCAAAAAATTTAACTAATTCAAAGTCTGCAGATTCCACCGAACGAACTTGCGTATGTTCTGGCAACCTATGCAAAAAATCTTGAAACATTAGTAATTCTTTCTCCATGCTTGTAGCTCTGCAAACACCATATTCAACTGCAAGGAATTGATAAACTAAAGATTCGTTATTCCTTGGTTTTGAAATAGAAATATTACCTTCTTTATCCTCATATATATACATGTCAACTTCTCCGTTTTTTTCATAGAAATCCAAACGCCACTCTAAATAACCTGCAATTTCTATCGGAGTAATTAGGACCTCACAAACTCTCTTAAAATCAGAAAAAGACATGCAATTAACATTCATTCCCTCATCTGAATGTTTCCATACAACAGGTTTGTATGTCTCTATGTTTTCATTCATAAAAATAATCAGAGGAATAATTTTAGCCGTTTCATTCAACTTAACATCTATATTTCTTCTATTTTTAAATGTTGGTAATTTCCCTGATTGAATAAAAGAAATAGAATCTTTTATCTGTTTTTTTGCATCTCTGCATTGCCTTCCAAGCCACTTTACTTCTTTTTTCTCATCATCAGTTAAATCTTTATCATTTCTCCATTTTAATTGTATTGCAATTATAATATCACCGATATTCAATAAAACATCAGCAACCTCTTTTTCTGTATCATTCTCTGGAATAAATTTTAAATCATCCAATACCAATTCTTTATAAAAGTACATTTGCGAAAATGCACTTAATATTTTCTCTGACTCATTTACCAAACTAACACCTCACTCTATTTCAAAAATGACTCTTCGTTTGGCAAAATTTCTTTCCGATGATACACTTCAAAAATCTTTATAAGTTGCTTTATCTGCCAAATAACAATCAACCTCACTTGTAGCCATTCTCTTAAATTGATTTTTACATTTCTTCTCTGTCATAATATTTCCATTCACAATATGTTGTTCATTTTCTGAAAGCATTTTCTTATTTTTAATGTGTATCTCTGGTTCTTCTAAACATCTTCTGCTCAACCTCCGCCTGCGCCTTTCCAAACTCTTCCATCCGCTTTAATTCTTCCTCTACATCATCACAAATCCATTAATCCCACCATAATCAACACTCCTAGTGAAATCTTGAAAAATCTTTACTCACATATTTTTCAAATTGCGATTTACAGTACTCTTTCTTTTCCCCATCTTTATTCTTCCTGTTGCCATTAAACCAAATACTATGTTTCCCCGCATTTTTCCCATTCTTATTAGTTACGCATTCTGCCAAGAATTCTGCTGAAGACAAGATCCACATCATTTCTAGCCTTTCAGAATAAAATACAAAATAAAAGTTTTCTGTTAATTCATGTGTTATTGCTGCAAACAAAGCTGCATCTCCATCCGCGACCTCGCACGATCGAGCTTTAATCTGCACCTCAATAAATGTTCCGTCTTCCTTCTTAATGACACAATCCACTCCATGATCATCAACAAGAGGAACATAACAGTCTAATCCTTCCATAAGCATCTGACCTATCAAATAATACTCCATTCTTTTACCAAATCCGGCTGAATGTCTAAATGAAATTCCCATATTTTTTCTCCTAAGTTTTTTACCACAAACACGCTCAAAGCATTTTAGGCTTAAGCTGCACTTGTTACTTTTCTAAATTCCCTTATACCTTAACAGAATCATTGTATGCTCCGATTACAAATTAGCTGAAACACACTTTTTTCCCTCTACCTCACAAAATAGACATAGTCATCCTTTCTTTTAGCAGGTGCGTTCACCGGTGCTTGTGCATACCCAATTGCGCAGTGTCCGATGCCCTCGTAGTCTCCCTTGATGCCAAGGTCTGCCAGTATTTTCTTTCCAAAATCCGACTCAAATTCTTCTTTTGCCCGGTGAATCCAAATGCTGTTAATTCCAAGACTTTCTGCTGCATTCATCAGATTTCCCATAACAAGAGAGCCGTCATACATGTATGTTGGAACCGATTTATCTGCCAGAACGATCAAAATTACAGGTGCTCCGTAAAATGGGTCTGTGTCTGTCCCCATAATCTTTGCATTTTCCGCAGACAATTTGTCTCTTAATTCCTGATTTGTTACCGCAATGATAATCGGGCTTTGTCTTCCCATACCCGTTGCCGCATAGGTTCCTGCCTTTACAATTGCCTGAATATCTTCTTCCGGCACCATTTTCTCTCTGTCAAAGTTTCTGCAGCTTCTTCTTGTTTCTAATACTTTTAAAGTTTCGTTCATTTTATCATCCTCCATTAATATTATTTTGTCCTTTCAAAATCACTACGCCCATGTTATACTATGGCATAAGAGTAATCCTCCTAAATGTTTTTAGTCTGATTCATTCTACGAAAGAGAAAGGGGTTGCTCTTATTTTTTATCCAATTCCAGTGCCATCTTCACCATTTTCTCAAATGACTGGGCAAATCTCTCATCATCCTCAGCCGTTCGTTTTCTCGGACCTTTTACATGATTCTTATGGGAACTTCTTCTTGCTTTTTTGTTCAGGTGCCGCTCCATCAACATCTGGTCAATGTTAGCATCCGTATACCACTTGCCGGATTGATGAATCGCATAAGCTTTCTTGCCGAGCGCCATCGCCGCCACACCATAATCCTGAGAGACAACAATATCTCCCTTATGACACAAACTAATCAATTTATAATCCACGGCATCCGCACCGGCACCAACCACGATCACCTCACTGTAATCGGATTGCAGTACATGATTTGCGTCACAAAGTAGTGTAACCGGAACTTTATATTTTTCGGCAATAGTTTCAACAATACCGACTACCGGACAGGCATCTGCATCGACAAATACGTTCATTTCTTAGTTCTTCCTTTCATTTCAACCATGTTATCCGCAAATGTTACCTTCTACTGATTTGCTATCTTTTCCGCCAGTTCCTCCAAATACTCCCAGCGTTCCATTTTCTCCATCAACTGCTCCTCTGCTTCATCTTTTTCCTCAGATAACTCACGAAGTTTGACATAGTCTGTCCCATTCTCCGCCATTTCTTGATCGAGTGTTTCAATGGTCGTCTCTAATGCAGAAATATCCTCTTCAATTGTTTCATATTCACGCTGTTCCTGATAAGAAAATTTAAGTTTCTTTTCACGGTTTTTATACGCCATCCGCGCCTCTTTGTTCCCGGTATGGCTCTTAGTTTTTCCGTCGAAAGAATTTTCCGTACTCGCCGGACGCTTTTTCACATAATCCGTGTAACCGCCTTCGTACTGGCGAATCACACCATTCTCTTCAAAAGCAAAAATGCGGGTTGCAATACGGTCCAAAAAATACCGGTCATGTGAAACTGTGATAACAATTCCGTCAAAGTCATCCAAATAATCCTCTAAAATTGTCATCGTTTCGATATCCAAATCATTTGTCGGCTCGTCAAGAATAAGGACGTTTGGCGCTTCCATCAGCACGCGGAGAAGATTTAACCTTCGTTTTTCACCGCCGGATAATTTACCAATGGCACTATACTGCTGCGAAGGTGGGAACAAAAAACGCTCCAGCATGGCAGATGCCGAGACCAGCCCATCACTGGTGCGCACAAATTCTGCCGTGTTTTTAATATAATCAATCACCTTTTCATCCGCATCCATATATGCAATTCCTGCGGATTCTTCCTTTTCAATCTCCTGCGTATAATAACCAATTCGAATCGTCTGTCCAACTTTAATGCTGCCGGCATCTGGCTCAATCCGACCGGCAATCATTTTCATTAATGTCGTCTTGCCACAGCCGTTTTTCCCAACAAAACCAATCCGGTCATGTTTGAGAAAAATATAAGAAAAATCACATATCAATGTATTCTCACCATAGGCTTTTGATACATTTTCAATTTCGATTGTCGTTTTTCCCATACGGGATGAAATACTGCTTAACTGAAGTTTTTCATCGACTTCCGGTGCCTTTTGATTTTTCAGTGTTTCATACCGCTGGATATGTGCCCTCTGTTTCGTCGAACGAGCTCTGGCACCACGCGAAATCCACGCAATCTCCTTGCGCAAAATACTCTGACGTTTTCTCTCACTGGCACGCACACTTTCTTCTCGCTCTGCCTTTCGCTGCAGAAACCCCGAATATTTTTCGTCGTAACTGTATATTTTCCCTTTGTCAAGCTCTATGATTTTATTTGTCACGGAATCCAGAAAATACCTGTCATGCGTCACCATAACCAACGCCCCTCGGAACGCTTGCAGCTTACTTTCCAGCCAATCCGCCATCTCACTGTCCAAATGGTTTGTCGGCTCATCCAATATGAGCACATCACATGGCGTAATCAACACGGAAACAAGAGCAAGACGTTTTCTCTGACCACCGGAAAGTTCTCTTGTCTTCTGTTCAAAATCCGTTATACCAAGCCTTGTAAGCATTGCCTTAGCCGCTATCAATTCATTTTCATTGGCATGGTGATGCACCATATTCTGAACACTCTGTAAAACCGTGTCCTCTTCCGAAAATTCCGGATTCTGAGGCAGATAATGAATCATCAGATTCGACGCCTGTATAACCTGTCCTTCATCCGGAGTCTCCAGCCCTGCCATAATTTTCAGCAAAGTTGACTTGCCAGTTCCATTGATTCCGATTACACCTACCTTATCCCCTTCATGAAGATAAAAATCGGCATCATCAAAAAGTTTCCTTTCCGTATACGAATGTGTCAAATGTTCCAGTGATAAAATATTCAAATCAATCGTCCTTCTTCTTTGTTATGCAATTTACCACCCTTCTTAACTCCATAAAAACTATCTTTTATTCTATCATTTTTCACCACATGTATCAACTCATTTTTTCGGATTGTTACAGCAAAACGCACAGCCTGTCTGCCGCCCGATACAGTTTGCACAATCCCTGCAGTCTGACAAAATATCTTTTCTGCTAATCAGGTACACACCTGCCACACTCATTTGTGGTTTCATTTTTCCACCATCCCATGAAATTCCAATTTTTTCAGCATCCATTAATTGCAGCATTTTCTCTGATGCAGATAACTCCATCCCATAAAAACCTGCGCCAAAAGCAGGGCTGCAAAACCGTTTTTCATACACGCTGTGCTTCCGCTGTAAATACTCCCGCAGCCACTCTCTTACCACATCCAAACAAGCGATTTGAAAAATCTCCCAGTAATACTGTGTCAAAAGTGCCTTACTTTCTTCTACTTCATATTCCGGTGCATGAAATGCATACAAATAACCGGTTTCAACCTGTCTCCTGTCAATGCGTGACAGCACCTGACACTGCATCTTATCATTTCCAAAAGAAAAATAGCCATCTTTTACACATTGCCCCGAAAACGGCTGTAAAAGAATAGAAACACGGTACAAATATTTATTTCTTTCCAAAATTTCTCCGATGCTGCTGACTGCCATTCCTTTATGCTGTCTGTGTGTTCTCTTATCCATCTGCTCCCATGAAGCAATCTGTGCCATGCGCTCCCAGATATCTTCCCGGAGGTTTCCAATATTAAGAGAAATCATTTCATCCTGTCTCTGTAATTGCTGCATTACCTTGTCATAAGCTTCCGGGCGATGTATCACCTCACACTGACTGCAGTCTTTCATTTTCTGTCCCTTCGCATTCAAAAAATAAACCGGATTTCCAATGCACTTTTTTTCACGATACAACGGGCAATAGCAGAACAAACAATTAAAATTCTCCTCGTTTTCCACCTTATGGCAGGGAAAATATTCACACTCCTTATTTTGAAAAAAACGATAACTGTTTGTCATGTGTGCACCTCCTCTCCTCTGCCCTCCATTTTAACATAACTTTTGCGAAATTACCAAAACGAATCCGGTATCATGCTTGACTAAAACCTAAAAGATACGATATAGTATAAAAGTAATGCTATTTTAACAAAAAGAGGAAGGATAAAACGAATGTGGAAAACAATCAATGATATTCTAGTTAATATTGACAATTTTGTCTGGGGCATTCCCCTTATGGTACTAATTCTTGCCGGCGGTATTTTATTAACTGTGCGTCTTGGCGTAATGCAGTTTCGAAAACTACCGCTTGCCTTAAAATGGATGGTAAAAAACGAAGAAGGCGGCGAGGGAGAAATTTCAAGTTTTTCTGCCCTTTGTACGGCTCTAAGCGCGACGATTGGAACCGGTAATATCGTCGGTGTTGCAACTGCTGTTGGCGCAGGTGGCCCGGGTGCTCTTTTTTGGATGATTGTCGCTGCCTTTTTCGGCATGGCAACCAAATTTGCCGAAGGTCTCCTCGCTGTAAAATATCGTGTTGTCGCAAAAGACGGTCACAGCCTTGGCGGTCCATTTTATTACATAGAACAAGGTATGGGGAAAAAATGGAAATGGCTTGCTAAAATATTTGCTTTCTTTGGCGTATGTGTGGGACTTTTCGGAATTGGAACTTTCAGTCAGGTAAATGGTATTTCCAGTGCCGTTCACGGCTTTTTTGATTCAGCCAATGCACACTGCGTAAATCTGCCATTCTTAGGCGAGTATTCATGGTCCGTTGTGATTTCATCCTTGGTTTTGGCGTTTTGCGTTGCTTCCGTTTTGATTGGTGGAATCAAGCGAATTGCTAGTGTTAGCCAGGTTATCGTGCCATTTATGGCAATTATTTATTTCCTGTTTGCAGGCATTTTAATTATTACCAATATCACTGCTGTGCCAAGTGCCATTGCTGTAATTGTAGAAGCGGCTTTCTCGCCAAGAGCAATTACCGGTGGTGTCGTCGGAAGTATGTTTGTCGCTATGCAAAAAGGTGTTGCACGTGGTATCTTCTCAAATGAAGCCGGTCTTGGTAGTGCACCAATTGCCGCAGCTGCCGCACAGACAAAAGAACCTGTCCGTCAGGGTCTTGTAAGCATGACAGGAACCTTTATTGATACCATTGTTATTTGTACACTTACCGGCTTATCCATTGTATTAACCGGTGCATGGCAGGTAAAAGGACTTGAGGGTGTCGGCGTTACGACCTATGCTTTTCAGAAAGGACTTCCGTTCCCTCCTGAATTTTCCGCATTTATCTTAATGCTCTGCCTTGTATTCTTTGCCTTTACGACAATTCTTGGCTGGGATTATTACAGTGAGCGATGTTTAGAGTATTTGAGCGGCGGCAATATGAAACACGTAAAAATTTTCCGCTGGATTTACATTCTTGCCGTATTTATCGGTCCATATATGACAGTCAGTGCCGTGTGGACAATTGCCGATATCTTTAACGGTTTGATGGCAATTCCAAACATGATTGCTATTTTTGCCCTAAGTGGTGTCGTAGCAAAAGAAACAAGAGATTTCTTCAAACGTCATAAAGAAGGTAAAATTAAATAACGAAAACAAAAAACTGCCATCCATATGGACGGCAGTTTTTTTATTACTCCATTTTACAGAAGACTTTCATACAATTTTGTAATATCTTCTACACTTGTTTCTTTCGGATTTCCCGGACGGCACGCATCATCATAAGCCGATTGTGCGAGGAACGGAATATCTTCTTTTTTCACAATTTCTTTCAAATCTGCTGGAATTCCAACATCCTGTGAAAGTTTTCTTACAGCATCAACTGCCGCTTTGCGATATTCTTCCTGTGACATGTTTTCCGTGCCTTCAACGCCCATTGCTTTTGCAATATCACGATATTTTTCACCGGTTGCTTCTGCATTATATTCCATAACGGTAGGCAGAATAATTGCATTGGCAATTCCGTGTGGTGTATCATATAAAGCACCAAGAGGATGTGCCATCGAATGAACAATACCAAGTCCAACATTAGAAAATCCCATGCCGGCAACATACTGTCCAAGTGCCATTCCTTCTCTTCCTTTCGGTGTATTTTCCACCGCACCACGTAAAGAACGTGAAATGATTTCGATTGCTTTCAAATGGAACATATCGGACAATTCCCATGCTCCTGCCGTAATATATCCTTCAATTGCATGTGTCAGTGCATCCATTCCTGTTGCAGCTGTCAAACCCTTTGGCATAGATGACATCATATCCGGATCAATAAATGCAACAACCGGAATATCATGTGGGTCTACACAAACCATCTTACGATTTTTCGCCGCATCGGTAATTACATAGTTAATCGTAACCTCGGCAGCCGTTCCTGCTGTCGTCGGCACTGCGAAAATCGGCACGCTCTTATTCTTTGTATCTACTGCACCCTCAAGACTTATCACATCTTCATGCTCCGGGTTATTAATAATTATACCAATTGCTTTTGCTGTGTCCATCGAAGAACCACCGCCTATCGCAATCAAATAATCCGTTTTTGCATCCTTGAATGCCTGCACACCAGTCTGTACATTCTCAATGGTTGGATTTGGTTTAATATTTGAATATAACTCATACGCCATACCATTTTTATCCAGTACATCAAGTACCTTCTGCGTTACACCGAATTTTACCAAATCCGGGTCTGAACATACAAATGCTTTCTTGAAGCCTCGGCTTCTCGTCTCCGTCGCAATTTCCGCAATTGCTCCTGCACCATGATACGATGTCTCATTCAATACAAATCTGTTTGCCATAGATTAAGTCCCCCTTTATTTCTTTTGTTGAATTTGCACAAAAATATGTAAATTCATTTCGTTTTATAGTGTATATTATACTAAATTCTACAAGAATTACAAGGGGAGATTCGAATTTAATCTAAATATTGGCGGAATTTTTTTATTTTTTCTTCTCCTTCCCAGTTTGTTAATCTCTGTAAAATGTCCTTCTGTTTTTCTTCCATATATTTTTTTGTATAAGCACGCATATTCCCTAGCTGGCGTTTTGGAAATTTGACCTCTTCACCCTCATCGCCAAGCACCACCTGATAGTAATCATAATGCTTCTGCATACCTTCTTTTAATTCATTCCAATGAAGAGCTGCCCGCTCATAATTTTCTCCACGCAAATCAGCGTGAATCATATGCATATAAATGTCACGGAAAAATCCACGGCAATACGGCAAAAGTTCCTTTTTCCTGCTAAATGCTTCCATAGTATCAATACTCCACCTGCCATACGCAACTGCCTCATCCGCAGGCACTTCCCACGCAAGTGATTCCATAGCATAAAGATTTTCTTTATTTATTGCTCTTACAAAATTTTGAAGATTTTCGCAGACAACTTTCTTCATCTCATCCACACCACCCTCAAAATCAGCAATTTGCGCCATAATACTTTCCTGCATACGATTGGATTTTACACTCGGAAGTGCTCTGACGTGGTCTTTGGCACTGACATAATCCCTGTCATGAATATACACCCACGCGACCGCATAATGTGCACGTTCCACCCATTCTGTTTTCTGACAAAACCGAATCACCTGCGTTGCACACTGAATCGCCTTCTTGCGGTATTTGTCCCAAATGAATTCCTGCCCCTTAAAAGATCCTTTTTCATCTACATAACGGCTTAAATTGGCCACGCGCTCAACCATGCAGGTTGCCAGAACAAAATCCGAAGGATTTACCTCAAGACGCCCAACGATATATTCGCATTCTTTTTTCGCTGCATCCGCAGATGTTTTTTCATTGCTTTCAATCTTCTCATACTCCCGTTTAATCTCCATATACATGGCATCTTCCTGCTTTATTTGGTCCATCCCAAATAAAGTATCCGTAGAAATTTGCAGTGCTTGTACTAACGGCACAATAAGCGATGTATCCGGCAGTCCTGCCTCTGATTCCCATCGACTTACCGCCTGGGCAGTCACACCAATCTGCATTGCCAGTTCCTCCTGTGTCAATCCCATTCGTTTTCTGGCAATTCGAATATTGTTTCCCAGCATCATATTCAATTCCTCCTAATTTTTCATTATTCGGTACCGTGATTTCACTATATCATTACGAAAAGAAGAAAACAAACAACGCATCCTTGAATTTATTTAAAGTCAGATTAAAAAGGCCCAAAACACTTTAGATTTCATAATCCCTCAACTTTTTTCTGCATTCCCGATATGCCGGACAATATTTCGCCACTTCCTGCCAAAATTCTGCCGAATGATTCATGTGATGTCTGTGCGAAAGTTCATGAATAATTACATAATCCATAAGTTCACGCGGCATATAATACAGCTGATAATTGAAATTCACATTGCCCTTTGAGCTGCAGCTCCCCCATCTTGTTTTCTGATTGCGGATAGTAACTCTGCCAACAGTAACATCCATAACTTTGCAAAAATGGTTTACCCTCTCTGTAAATTCTCCCAAGATACTTTCCCACTCTACATCCGAAATTTCGTCAACGGCAAGCGCCCGCAGAATCACACTTTCATCTGCGCGCACCTCAAGTCCGATTGTTTTTCGATTGGAACGAATTACCTGTACTTTCATCCTATAAAAATCCTCAGTTTTTTATTTTCTCATCTTGCCACGTTAGTTAAATCAATCCGGTGCTAAAATATCTCTCCGCTCGGTCTGCAAGAACCGTTGCAATCACTTTGTCTTTTCCGTATTTTTCTGCCATCTGCATTGCCGCAAATACATTTGCCCCGGATGAAGTTCCTACCAAAAGCCCCTGCTCTTTTGCAAGTTTTCTCGCTGTATTTATCGCATCCTCATCTGACACCTCAACAACATCAGTAATCAAACTGGTGTCTAATACATCCGGAATAAACCCATCTCCAATTCCTTGTATCTGGTGGATTCCCGGTCCATCTCCGTGAAGTGCCGAAACTCCTTTTGGCTCTACCGCCACAATTTTCGTATCTGGATTTTGCTCAAGCAAATACTTGGCAATTCCCTGTAAGGTACCTCCGCTTCCCACACCGGAAACATAAATATCAATTTTCTTTCCCAGCTGCTCACAAAGCTCGACTGCCGTTTTCCGATAATGTGCCTCCGGATTTGCCGGATTCACAAACTGTTGTGGCATAAAATATTTCTCAGGATCTGCACTTGCTATCTCATTTGCCTTATCCACTGCGCCGCCAATACTAAGTTTCGGCTCTGTGAGGACAAGCTTGGCACCAAATGCCTGAATTACCTTTTTTCGCTCCTCACTCATATTTTCCGGCATCACAATAATAACCTCGTACCCTTTTCTCACTCCAACAAGAGCCAGACCAATTCCTGTGTTTCCACTCGTAGGTTCAATAATTGTCATTCCCGGTTTTAACTTACCTTCCGCCTCTGCCGTCTCAATCATATTTTTCGCAATGCGGTCTTTAATACTTCCGCCGGGATTCAAAAACTCTGCCTTTGCAAATATATTGTAACCTGTGCTCTCCTGCAGGCACATAAGTGGTGTGTTTCCAATTAAATCAAGTACATTATTATAATACATAAAATGACTTTGCCTCCTTAAATGAGCGACTTCGAAAAATCATATTATTTCTCCTTTATTCGCCACTATTGTATTTTTTCAGCAAGACCTTGGACAAATCATTTAAATGAATCATATAGATATATCCTTTTCCTGCCATTTCTTTGTACGCAGGAATATATTCTTCTTTAACTCCGCGAACCAAAATCACATCATGAAACACCTGAAAATTGTCCACATAGGAACTAATGCCAGTTCCAAAATCGGCCAAAACCGTTGTCTCATTTGTCGTTTTGTCCACACACATTACTCGATTTCCTGCAATATAATATTGCTTGTTTCCTATGGTACTTCTTAAGTTGTAAGACGGACTACAAAAAGATGACTCCGTTTTTTTATAAGCTCCCAGTTTTTTGCCCTTTTTCGTCATGTAACGAAGTGTTAATTTCCCCTTTTTGTTATAATAACTGTAGACAAAATTTTTGCCATCGGTTCCCAGTTCATAAAGACCGGAAACCGGCATTTTGCAGACCTTCTTTATTTTTTTGCCAGAAAGGTTCATAACATAAATTCCCATATCTTTATCGCTGTCGTATTCTTTGTTATAAGCAGTCTTAATAAAATATATTTTTTTACCAATCACAACCGGATTTCTTCCCTTGGTAAGTAATTTTTTCGTTTTTTTCTTGCTGTCAATCCGGCATATATAACTATCGGATGCTCCTGTTCCACACACTAAATCATATGCTGCATAAATGGCATTGCCTTTCACATTCAAATTCTCAAAAGCATTTGTATCTTTCCCTTTGTTTTTGTAGGAAACAATTTTTGTGACCTTATTTGTTTTCTTATTTATCTTCATCAAATTCATGCGCAGACCGCCCATGGTATAACAATAATAAATATCATTTCCTTTTTGGCACGCCGGTCCCGGAATACGGAGCGTTTTCCCAGCAGCTTCTGCTTTCACCGGCAGGCAGAAAAATGCAGCTAACGCAATCAACACAAATAATAATCTTTTCATATTTCTCTCCAATCCTTATAAAATCAGGCTCCCTGCAGCCGCGCATTCCTCCTGCTCGGGTCTACTATAAATAAAACAGAGATGCCGGCTATATATAACTTACGTCACATACTCTCCTCGAACAAGGAACCTGCTTCTATTTTACCACGATAAATAATAAATGCAATTCAAAATCGTGAATCCACACGACATCATACCAACAAAGAATAATACTCCCACGGCCAGATCACACTGTCGAAACAATTCTCCATGTATTCCCAAATATCATCATCTGCATAACCCATCATACGAAATACAACACATACGCTTTTCTGTATTTTTTTATCCGTTAATTCTCCTTTTCGCTGCTGCAAAAATAATGCCTGCGACAACACAGCATATTCCATTGCCATCCATTCCAATTTTACAAGAATATCCAAAACCTGACCGGTTCCCGGCGTAATAATAGCTGATGAAATTTCTTCCGCAAAAAGATTTCGAAGTTCTTTTTCCCATTTCTTTATCTTGCGCTGATATGTCTTAAAACACTCGGTTTCTTTACCATTAAGCTTCTCTGCCTCCTCTGCCAGCGGCACCAAAAAATCTCCATAAATATTTTGCTCCCGATAAATCTGTGAAACATCCAAAAACAGTAAATTATATTCTTCCAGACGTTCTTCTGTTATTGTGTAATTTTCTCCAATTGCACTTTGAATTTTCCAAATATCTGTGGTGTTTTTGTAACTTTGAAGTTTATCCTCAAGAACGCCCTTTTGTTCCAATTCATATAAATCCAGTGCAATTAAAAAACAGATTTCCAGCGTGGTATTTAATTTAATTTCCCGCGTATTTACAATATCCAGAAACCAATCCCGGATTTCAAACAACAGCGGATTTATCTCGTAAATTTCTTCTGCTATTCCTTCCATTTGTTCCTCTTTTTTCTGAATTTGAAAGCACTCCTGCTGCCATAACAAATCCAGCACAGCCGGGCATCCGGGCGTCAATGCACGCTCAACTCTCCCAATATACTCATGTTCTTCCCGCGGAAAAGTATGGCATGTTTCAGAAATTGCCCCCTCACCATCCCGCAATACAATTTTGCACAATTTCTGCTCATTCAGAAATGGACACATACCATCGTTTTTCAATTCGATTATGCGTCCTTCTTCGACTTCCTTTACTTTCTCTTTCCATTCCTCATCCCACTTATGAAATGTTTCGTCATCCACTGCAATACGCCACTGCATACAGCATGTCATTGGACATTTGGATGCGGTACATTGAAATTTGTCATAATAATCCGGCTGATATATTTTCATCTTACTCTTCCATTTCCTCCAAAGCGTCTAAGTAATCTTCTAACCATTCTCCCTGCAAATCGGCCTTGGTATCGTTTTCACCGTCATCGACTTCATTGCAAAACATCCCCGGCGGAAACAATCCTCCATCGAGCCCAATTACCGCTTCGTCCCCCTCATCAAGATTTCTTCGATACATAATTTCATCTTCCATCATAATAATTCTTTCCGGAAAATCACCAAAGTCATCTGGCTCGATTGCCTTTATTAAAACACTTACCATCGGAACATAGTCGTCCGGTCGTTCCTCGCATCCATAATCTTCTTCATCAATACGAATAATCCTATATCTGGTTTCCTGCACTTTGTCGTCCTCTCTTGTCTGGTACTATTTATTTATATTTTATTGAGTGCTAAAATATATGTCAATGAAAAAATAAAACAAAGACCCCACCGACAAGTAAACTCGTCAGCAGGGTCTTCATTCTATTTATTAGGCACTACGTGCCTGACTTACTTCATTCGCGATTATTTCTGAGCGATTGCTGCCTGTGCTGCTGCCAAACGTGCAATCGGTACACGGAATGGTGAGCAGGATACATAGTCAAGACCAATCTTGTGGCAGAACTCAACAGAAGATGGATCACCACCGTGCTCACCACAAATACCGCAGTGAAGTTTGCTGTTTACAGGTTTTCCAAGTTTCAGAGCTGTTTCCATCAACTTGCCAACACCTTCCTGGTCAAGTTTAGCAAATGGATCGTTCTCGAAGATTTTAGCATCATAGTATGCATCCAAGAACTTACCAGCATCATCACGGGAGAAACCGAATGTCATCTGAGTCAAATCGTTTGTTCCGAAGCAGAAGAAGTCAGCCTCTTTAGCGATTTCGTCAGCAGTCAATGCTGCACGAGGAATCTCGATCATAGTACCAACCTCATACTCAAGGTTTACACCTGCTGCTGCGATTTCAGCATCTGCTGTCTCAACAACGAAGTTCTTAACATATTTCAACTCTTTTACTTCACCAACCAATGGAATCATAATTTCAGGTTTAACATTCCAGTCCGGATGCTCTTTCTGAACTTCGATTGCAGCGCGGATAACTGCCTTTGTCTGCATCTTAGCGATTTCCGGATAAGTTACAGCAAGACGACATCCACGATGTCCCATCATTGGGTTGAACTCATGCAGGGAAGCAATGATTGCTTTGATATCCTCAACGGATTTACCCTGTGCATCAGCCAATTTCTTAATATCAGCTTCCTCTGTAGGAACGAACTCATGAAGAGGTGGATCCAAGAAACGGATGGTAACCGGATTTCCTTCCAAAGCTTCATACAATGCTTTGAAGTCTCCCTGCTGATATGGAAGAATCTTCTCAAGAGCAGCTTCACGCTCTTCTACTGTATCGGAGCAGATCATCTCACGGAAAGCAGCAATTCTGTCTTCCTCGAAGAACATATGCTCTGTACGGCAAAGTCCGATACCTTCTGCACCAAGCTCACGAGCTTTCTTAGCATCTGCCGGTGTATCTGCATTTGTACGAACTTTCATTGTACGGAACTTATCAGCCCATTCCATAACGCGGCCGAACTCACCTGCGATTGTAGCATCAACAGTCTTGATAACGCCATCGTAGATGTTACCGGTAGAACCATCAATTGAGATATAATCTCCTTCATGGTACTCTTTGCCAGCCAATGTGAATTTCTTATTTTCCTCATCCATGTTGATATCGCCACAACCGGATACACAGCATGTACCCATACCACGTGCAACTACGGCAGCGTGGCTTGTCATACCACCACGAACAGTCAAGATACCCTGAGATGCTTTCATACCAGTGATATCTTCCGGAGAAGTCTCAAGACGTACAAGTACGACTTTCTCGCCTCTCTCATTCCACTCTACAGCATCTTCTGCTGTAAATACGATTTTACCACAAGCAGCTCCCGGAGAAGCACCAAGTGCTTTACCAATTGGAGTAGCAGCTTTCAACTCTGCTGCATCAAACTGTGGGTGAAGAAGTGTATCCAAGTTACGAGGATCGATCATTGCTACTGCTTCTTCTTCTGTCTTATGTCCTTCATCAACGAGGTCACAAGCAATCTTCAAAGCAGCCGGAGCGGTTCTCTTACCGTTACGGCACTGAAGCATGTAAAGTTTTTTGTTTTCTACAGTAAACTCCATATCCTGCATATCATGGTAGTGATTCTCAAGGATATCACATACTTTGATAAATTCAGCATATGCTTCTGGGAATTCCTGCTCCATCTGAGCGATTGGCATTGGTGTACGAACACCAGCAACTACGTCCTCGCCCTGTGCGTTCTTAAGGAACTCACCCATCAATTTATTCTCGCCTGTAGCAGGGTCACGAGTGAAGGCAACACCTGTACCGGACTCATCATTCAAGTTACCGAATACCATAGGCATTACGTTAACTGCTGTTCCCCATGAATAAGGGATATCGTTGTCACGACGATATACGTTTGCACGAGGGTTGTCCCAAGAACGGAATACAGCCTCGATAGCAAGTTTCAACTGCTCAACCGGATCCGATGGGAAATCTTCACCAAGCTGTTTTTTGTACTCAGCTTTGAACTGCTCAGCCAAAGTCTTAAGATCAGCTGCTGTCAAATCTACGTCATACTCAACGCCTTTTTCAGCTTTCATTTTATCAATGAGCTGCTCGAAATATTTCTTACCAACTTCCATAACGACATCGGAGAACATCTGGATGAAACGTCTGTAAGAATCGTATACGAAACGCTCGAATTTAGGATCCGGGTTTCCTTCGATCATTGCAGCCACTACTTCGTCATTCAAACCAAGGTTAAGGATAGTATCCATCATACCAGGCATGGATGCACGAGCACCGGAACGTACGGAAACGAGAAGTGGATTTTTGAGGTCACCGAACTTTTTACCGTTCACTTCCTCCATCCATTTAACACCTTCCATTGTCTGAGCCATAATCTCATCATTGATTTTACGGCCATCTTCATAATACTGCGTACATGCTTCTGTACTGATAGTGAAACCCTGTGGTACCGGAAGACCGATTTCTGTCATCTCAGCAAGGTTAGCACCTTTACCACCAAGCAGATTACGCATGGTCATGTTACCTTCTTTGAAGGTATAAACCCATTTGTTTGCCATGATACTTATTTCCTCCTAAATAATATAATAATGTATTTTGACACAGAAACATTTGCATAGAAATAACGCAACAGTTCTGCGGTCGCTGACTCCATTGTAACATAAAGAACGCCGCGAGAAAAGCACTTTTTTCGTGTTATCCGATTTTTTGGTAATTTAATTGACAAACCATTGCAATCACACTATAATTTTTATAACTGCGGTATTATATATAAGAAGATAATTTTTTATATAAAATGCCCTGCAAATACTTTTATAATAAAATAATGGAGGTTCCTATGATACGCATAATTACGGACAGTCTGTGCGATTTAACCATGGACTATGCAAAAGAATTAAACATTGATATCATGCCGCTTACCGTTCGTTTTGGGGAAGACGATTTCAAATGTGGTATTGATCTCACAAACGAAGCTTTCTATGACAAACTTACAAACGACAGCAACAATCCTTCTACCGCCGCTGTCAATCCATTTGAATTCGAAGAAATTTTCAAAAAATACATCGATGCCGGCGATGAAGTCGTAGCAGTCCTTTTTTCCAAATACATGAGTGCAACATTCCAGTCCGCATCCATTGCAGCAGAGAATATCAATTCTGACCGCCTGCATTTGATTGACTGCGAAACGGGAGCCATGGGACAGGGACTTTTAGTTGAAACCGCTGTTGCTTTACGTGACGAGGGAAAAACCGCAAAAGAAATTGCCGACACCATTCAGGCACTTTTAAAGAAAACCGCAACCTACATCGTAGTCGATTCGCTGGAATACTTAAAGCGCGGCGGACGAATCAGTAAAAGTGCAGCACTGCTTGGCGGCCTGATGAAAGTACATCCGGTTTTACAGGTTATTGCCGACGGTGCAAAGCCAATTGATAAAGTAAAAGGAAAGAAATCCGCAAATGCATGGCTGATTAACAAATTAAAAGACCAGCCGGCAGATGAAAATTATAAACTCGTAATCGGACATTCAAATGCGCCGGAGCGGGCGAAAGCATTTGAAGAACAGCTTCGCGAAGCAGGTATTAAAAATGAAATTCTAACCACCTGCATCGGACCGGTCGTAGGAACACATATCGGTCCAAACTGTTTGGGAATTGGATATATCACCAAATAAATAAATGGATAGAGAACAAAAAACTATATATAAAGGAGACAACTATGCCTAAAAGAGAAGACATTAACAAAGTATTAATCATCGGTTCCGGTCCGATTATCATCGGACAAGCCTGCGAGTTTGACTACTCCGGAACACAGGCCTGCAAGGCGCTCAGAAAACTTGGTTACGAAATCGTTTTGGTCAATTCCAACCCGGCAACCATTATGACAGACCCGGAAATTGCAGACGTAACTTACATCGAGCCGCTGAACGTAAACCGTTTGGAGCAAATCATTGCCAAAGAGCGTCCGGATGCCGTTTTACCAAACCTCGGCGGTCAGTCCGGCTTAAACCTTTGTGCCGAATTGGCAAGCGAGGGAATTCTTGACAAATACGGCGTACAGGTAATTGGTGTGCAGGTCGATGCCATTGAACGTGGAGAAGACCGTATCGAATTCAAGAAATCCATGGATGCCATTGGCGTTGAAATGGCAAGAAGCCAGGTATCTTACAGCGTAGACGAAGCGTTAGCCATTGCGGATGAATTAGGATATCCGGTTGTTTTACGCCCTGCCTACACAATGGGCGGCGCCGGCGGCGGTCTTGTCTATAATAAAGAAGAATTAAAAACCGTTTGTGCCCGTGGACTTCAGGCAAGTTTAGTTGGACAGGTTCTTGTTGAGGAATCCATTCTTGGCTGGGAAGAATTAGAGCTTGAAATTGTACGTGACGCCGATGGCAATATGATTACCGTCTGCTTCATCGAAAACATTGACCCAATGGGAACGCATACCGGTGATTCTTTCTGTTCCGCACCGATGCTTACCATTTCCGAAGAAGTGCAGAAACGTCTTCAGGAACAGGCATACCGAATTGTTGATTCCGTCAAGGTAATCGGCGGCACTAATGTACAGTTTGCCCATGACCCGGTTTCCGACCGAATCGTTGTTATCGAAATCAACCCAAGAACTTCCCGTTCTTCTGCACTGGCATCCAAAGCTACCGGTTTCCCAATCGCTTTAGTTTCCGCTATGCTTGCTGCCGGTCTTACTTTGAAAGACATCGAATGTGGAAAATACGGAACCTTAGATAAATACAAACCGGACGGTGACTATATCGTAATTAAATTTGCGCGCTGGGCTTTTGAAAAATTCAAAGGTGTAGAAGATAAATTAGGAACTCAGATGCGTGCCGTCGGCGAAGTAATGAGCATTGGAAAAACTTATAAAGAGGCTTTCCAGAAAGCAATCCGAAGCTTAGAGACCGGCCGCTATGGTTTAGGTTTTGCCAAAGATTATAATGAAAAATCAAAAGAAGAACTGCTTCGTATGTTAGCTACTCCTTCAAGTGACCGCCATTTCATTATGTATGAGGCACTTAGAAAAGGTGCTACCGTAGACGAAATCTTTGATATTACAAAAGTAAAACACTACTTTGTTGAACAGATGAAAGAACTTGTCGAGGAAGAAGAAGCCCTCGCAAAATCTAAAGGTTCTCTTCCATCCGATGAGCAGCTTATTTCCGCTAAGAAAAATGGCTTCTCGGATAAATACTTAAGCCAGATTCTTGCGATTCCGGAAGATGACATCCGCAATAAGAGAATCGAGCTTGGCATTGAGGAAGCTTGGGAAGGTGTTCACGTAAGCGGAACCAAAGACAGCGCTTATTATTATTCAACTTACAATGCTGATGACAAAAATCCAGTCAGCGAAGAAAAGAATAAAATCATGATTCTCGGTGGTGGTCCAAACCGAATCGGTCAGGGTATCGAATTTGACTACTGTTGTGTTCACGCAGCACTTGCTTTGAAAAAACTCGGTTTCGAGACAATTATCGTAAACTGTAATCCGGAGACGGTTTCCACCGACTACGATACATCCGACAAATTGTACTTTGAGCCTTTAACATTGGAAGATGTTTTAAGTATTTACAAAAAAGAAAAACCACTCGGCGTAATTGCTCAGTTTGGTGGACAGACACCACTTAATTTGGCAGCCGAATTAGAGAAAAACGGAGTCAAAATTCTCGGTACTTCTCCATCCGTTATCGACTTGGCGGAAGACCGCGATTTGTTCCGTGCAATGATGGACAAATTAGGAATTCCAATGCCGGAAGCAGGCATGGCAACAACCGTTGATGAAGCGCTGGAAATTGCGAAAAAAATCGGTTATCCGGTTATGGTTCGTCCTTCTTATGTACTTGGCGGACGCGGCATGGAAGTCGTATATGATGACGAAAGTCTTACCGACTACATGAAAGCAGCCGTAGGCGTTACACCGGACCGTCCGATTTTGATTGACCGTTTCTTAAATCACGCATTGGAATGTGAAGCAGATGCCATCAGCGATGGAACACACGCTTTCGTTCCTGCTGTTATGGAGCATATCGAGCTTGCCGGTGTACACTCCGGAGACTCTGCCTGCATTATTCCTTCGGTTCATATTTCCCAGGAAAATGTCGCAACAATCAAAGAATACACGAAAAAGATTGCGGAAGAGATGCATGTTAAAGGTCTCATGAATATGCAGTATGCCATTGAAAATGGAACGGTTTACGTTCTGGAAGCAAATCCAAGAGCTTCCCGTACGGTACCGCTTGTTTCCAAAGTATGCAACATCCGCATGGTGCCTTTGGCTACCGATATTATTACTTCGGAACTTACAGGCCGCCCATCACCGGTATCCTCTTTGAAGGAACAGAACATTCCATATTTCGGTGTCAAAGAAGCCGTATTCCCATTCAACATGTTCCCAGAGGTTGACCCTCTGCTCGGACCGGAAATGCGCTCTACCGGCGAGGTACTTGGTCTTTCCACCTACTATGGCGAGGCATTTTACAAAGCACAGGAAGCAACACAGACAAAACTTCCTTTGAAGGGAACCGTATTAATTTCCGTAAACCGCAAAGATAAACCAGAAGTAGT
The DNA here is from genome assembly GCA_934322085.1 of uncultured Eubacterium sp. GTDB lineage: Bacteria > Bacillota > Clostridia > Lachnospirales > Lachnospiraceae > Eubacterium_F. The sequence goes on along the minus strand of CAKRGF010000011.1, from coordinate 41,493 downwards.
TGAAGTTGCTAAATTATTTGCCGAGGCAGGCTTTAAAATTCTGGCAACCGGCAAGACACACGAAATCATTACCGATGCCGGCATCGAGGCAGAGAAAGTATTGAAATTGTATGAGGGTCGTCCAAATGTACTGGATTTAATTACAAACGGCGATATCGATTTAATCATCAACTCACCGGTTGGCAAAGACAGCGTACACGATGACAGTTACCTGCGCAAAGCAGCAATTAAGGCAAAAATTCCTTATATGACAACCATCGCTGCTGCCAAAGCAAGTATTAAAGGAATCCTATATGTTCAGAAACATGGCAATGGTGAGGTAAAATCCTTGCAGCAGATTCATAGTGAGATTTCTGATAAATAGTTTTTTCAGTTTCTACAACAAGAAAAAAAGAAGTTCAATTCGTCTCTCAAGACGAATTGAGCTTCTTTTTCTTATATACAGAACTTATTATGTAATAGCACTCTTCCGTTCAGTCTTTTCTGTCGTAACTCTATCTACACAAGTTCCTTTGAAACACTTTCTCTCGCCACCGATACTGCATATAGTTTGCAAAACCATCATATAACAGAACGCATTTTCCGATTGCTCTTCTGAGAAATCAAGGACCCTGTTTATTCGCTCATTTTTGATATTTAAAACCGAATTGCTATCCTCCTTTCCAATTTTTCAACTCCCTCTATCATGATAGCACATTCTAAGCGTAATGAATCATAAAAGTCGTGAACGGAAAGATTTTGGGAGTGAACGGGTATTTTTTTCATAATATCAGCTTATTTGGCATCTACATTAGCGGAATTACCACATCAGCCACAAACCATTTATCTTTCGTTTGTATTGTAAAATCGCCTTCCACACTTTCCACCATATGCCGAATACTTTTAATTCCATAGCCATGAAGTTCCTTATCACTCTTTGATGTTTTAATTTCTGTTACAGAATTAAATTTTTCTTTTCCATCGTAAGTATTAGAAATACGAATAATTAACATCTTCTTCGTATACTTAATGACAACTTTTATATGTTTTTGTTTCGCTTTGCAGCATGCTTCTATCGCATTGTCTAATAAATTCGTAAGAATCCCCGTCAGAACATAAGCTGATATATTCAAATCTTTTGGCACCTTAACATCCATCTTTGATTCTATACCAAGACGATTCGCCTCCTGTGTTTTATAACTTAGAACACTGTCGATTACAAAATTACCCGTTTTCTCAAATTTTGTTTCAAAAAGTTCTCCTTCCTGCATTTCATTCAAATACTCCGTCAATTTTTCTTTTTCACCCTGGCTATTCATAAACGCCAGCATAGAAATATGTTTTTTAAAATCGTGACGCTGAATTCTAAGTTCCTCATCCATTTGGTGCATTAACTCAAGCTGACGATTCTGATATACATTCAACTGTTCTAATTTTTCTTTTTCAAACCGCACCCGCATGTTTTCAATCTGAACATCACACAAATAAAACACCAATACATTCATAATAAACAAAAGAACTGTACATCCAAGCATATTCAGCCAATAAAAGTTCTGCTGGCAGATTATTAAATCCAGATACAAGGAAAAAATCGGAAGCACAATGGTAACTGTCCAGTAAAGAATAGGAATTTCTCTTCCCTTTCGCAGATTTCTAAAATTTCGTATTAAAATGACAACAAGATACTGCACTACCGGCAGTGCAACCATACCCCAAACATTATAGTACTCTCCTGACTGGAATATATTCAAGTCAATAAAGCCGGTTGCCAGCCCCACAATACACTCTGCCAATGTCATACTAACAAAGGCAAACACCGAATATAAAAGCCCATTTTTCCATCCACTCTCATATACAAATAAAGCAGCCAGTACAAGTGTCCCGTAGGAAGCAATTGCAGTAACAATCGGAATACCAAGGAAAAGATACAGTGTAGTTGTAACGGCAAAAAATAAAAAGAATGCTAAAAACTCGCTTCCAATTCCTCTTCTGCTTTTTCCAAAAAAGCAGCGGTATAACAGCCACATTTCATACGATTGAAATATACTGGCAATAATAAAAAACGTAGTAAAAAGCATCTTAATCCTCCATCAGTTCATGATTGATAAATTCGTCTTTAAATTGTTTTCTTCGGCTTTTTCCAATTATAATCTCTTTACCATCAAACATTTTAACCTTTGTCATTGAATACTCTGAAACATAATTCAAATTAATCAAAAAACTTTTATGACAGCGGCTAAAACCATGCTTTTCATAACAATCGGAAAGCTGCTGCAGCGAATTTACCGCCGAAATCACTCTCCCATCTTTACAGTGAATCTCTACACCCTTTCCTGCACCTTCAAAATAAACAATATCTTTCAGACACACGCTTTTATAAACACCATGTTCCCGGTAACGGAAAGCTAACGCCCCCACATTGATACGTTCGCGAACCAATTCAATATCTTTGATAACATCTTCTCTTTTCAAAGGTTTTAAATGAAAATTCAACGGATGCACATCAAATAAATCCTGACAATAATCGACCTTACCAGAAATAAACACTAGATAAATTAAATCCATTTTCCATGCACTACGTATCATTTGTCCGAGTTCAATGCCACTTTTCTTCGGCAATTCAATATCAAGAAAAATCATATCATACCACTGTCCTGCCTGTAAATGCTGCTGCAATGTCTCGGCACTATTATAGATATCCACAAGCAGACGAGTTGCATGATCTGTATTATATTGTTCAATCCACCCCTCAAGTTTCGAGCATACGCCTTCGTCATCATCACAAATTGCAATATTCACTGCGTATCACCTGCCTGCGTATTTATTTCCATTCTTTCGGAATTATCGCATTTCCTCCAAATCCTTTATGTTTCCAATTGTCCTTCGACTTATCAAACGATGTCACCTGCAAAATCTGCCATGGATTTGATTTTTTCAAAGAACGATACACTTTTTTCAAAGGCACCCACTGTCTGTTATGCGTCAAATCCCCGGAATCTCCGAGAAAAATTTTGTCACTTTTCTCATCATATAAAAACAATGTCACATAATGTCCCGGCGTATCTTTCCAATAACATTTACTGTCGTTACTGCTCACCACAACAATACATGCCAATGATTCTTTCACTAACTTCTGAAACGCTTCGTATTTGCCGGGCTTACGAAAAACATCTGAAGTAAAACCAAGTTCTTTTAACGTAGTCTTCATATAGCCCCAGTCGATGGCACCACCACCGCCATAGCCACTCACTTTTTTTGCATACTGATACATGTCAACCGGCGAACTTTCATACTCAGAAAATGTCGTATAAATATTTGCCATGCAGCAAAGACCGCATCCAAAAGCACCAAAGGAGCCACCATCATAAAACTCTTTGCCCCATTTACCAGACCACTCTCTGCGTCCTTCATAAGCCTTTGGTCCCTGAAAGAAAGTTGCTACTTTTTTGGTTGGGTCAGGCGTCGGTGTCGGTTTTTTTGTCGGAGACAACGACGGCGAAGCGGTCGCCTTCGGCGTAACCGCTGTCTGTTTTAATGTTTCTTTTGTCTGCTTTGACCCGGCTGGGAAAAACTGGTTTAATAAAGCAGCGGCTGCCAGCATCCCGATACTTAACAAGATGATGACAGCCAGTTGCTTCTTAGTAACTTCACGTTTCTGCATAAAGTCTCCTAAAATGTAAATTTATCCGCAAAATACTCTTTCAAATCTGCAATTTTAACTCTCTCCTGCTCCATAGTATCACGGTCACGTACCGTAACCATACCATCTTCTTCCGAATCAAAATCATAAGTAACACAGTATGGTGTACCGATTTCGTCCTGACGGCGGTAGCGTTTACCGATATTACCACGGTCATCATATTCACAGTTGTAAGTCTTGCTAAGTTCTTCGAATACTTTTTCAGCATTCTCATTTAATTTCTTTGACAATGGCAGCACACCAATTTTAACCGGTGCCAGTGCCGGATGGAAATGAAGAACCGTACGAATATCCGGTTTTTCTTCCGTTCCAATATTTTCTTCATCATAAGCACTGCAAAGGAAAGCAAGTGTTACACGGTCTGCTCCCAGTGAAGGCTCAATTACATAAGGAATGTATTTCTCACGTTTTTCATCATCAAAATATTCCATCGGCTCGCCGGAAGTATTCTGATGCTGTGTCAAATCGTAATCTGTACGGTCTGCGATTCCCCAAAGTTCGCCCCAGCCAAATGGGAACAAGAACTCAAGGTCTGTCGTTCCTTTGCTGTAGAAGCAAAGTTCTTCCGGTGAATGGTCACGTGCACGCATCTCATCTTCTTTGATGCCAAGGCTCTGCAGCCAATCAATACAGAACTGACGCCAGTAGTTAAACCACTCCAAATCTGTTCCCGGCTCACAGAAAAATTCAAGTTCCATCTGTTCAAACTCACGGGTACGGAATGTAAAGTTACCCGGCGTAATCTCGTTACGGAATGACTTACCAATCTGTCCGATACCAAACGGAATTTTTTTGCGCGACGTACGCTGTACATTTTTAAAGTTTACGAAAATACCCTGTGCAGTCTCCGGACGGAGATATACGGTATTTTTTGCATCTTCGGTTACACCCTGGAATGTTTTAAACATCAGGTTAAACTGACGAATTTCCGTAAAATTGTGTTTTCCACAACTTGGGCATGCAATTTTATGTTCTTCGATAAACTGCTCCATCTGTTCATTGGACCAGCCATCCACAGAACCATCCAGTTCAATGTCATTGTCTCCGGCAAAGTCTTCAATCAACTGGTCTGCACGGAAACGCTCATGACACTCTTTACAATCCATAAGAGGGTCGGAAAAGCCGCCAAGGTGTCCGGATGCCACCCATGTCTGCGGATTCATAAGAATCGCACAGTCCACGCCAACATTGTATTTATTCTCCTGAATAAACTTCTGCCACCATGCTTTTTTTACATTATTTTTTAATTCTACACCAAGATTTCCATAATCCCATGTATTCGCTAAACCACCGTAAATCTCAGAACCCGGATAGATAAATCCACGGCTCTTAGCCAGTGCAACGATTTTGTCCATTGTCTTTTCCATCGTCTTCCTCCATTGCTTTCATTTTCTCTCAATATTGTACTATTTTAGCAATGTTTTTGCAAGTAAAATAATTTACAGGGGATATTCTATATGGTGGTTTTTGAGGTTTCCGTAATTCATTAAGAAAAGTTTGCATCTCGTGGGACGGCTCCCGCCTGGTTGAGTTGCGTAACAGCAGGGGCACTGAAACTACCAGTGCCACCTGCTGACGCACTCAAAACCCACTCGATGCAAATCTTTTCTTAGTGAATTACTGGAAGTCTCAAAGACCAACATGGAATATTTCCTGCAAATAATTTTCTCAAATGGGGAGATGGTGCTGGAAAGTGGTCCCTCATGCGAAACTACGGTCCTTTGCTTACACATAGTAAATCGTAATTCCACCAAAGTTATTGCTTCCCTCTAATGTGAGTGTTGCCGTAACTTCGCCGTTTCTGTTATTTTTTTCATCAATTCCACCAAAACTGCTCTCTACATGGTTCACAATCTGCCATTCTTTTGGCACGAAAAGTTCGACACCGGCAAACGATGAATCGATGTTTATTGTTGCATTTCCGGATGGAATTCTAGCCTGGTCAAAATACACCTTAACCCCCGCAAAACTGGCATCAATTTCCGCATAACGAAAATCTTCCGATGTGATGTAACGGATGACACTGCCAAAGGTTGACGAAATATCCAGTTCGTCATCATTCAGTTTTTCACCCTTCACTTCGTCCCAATCATTTCTTTTTTTAGAGTGTCCGCAATGGACTATTTTTTTCCGCAAACGTCCAAAAATCAGATGCAGGCCAATCGTCAAAAGAAGGGCTGCCAATAAAACCGTCCATGGCGTAATTGCCGTGATTCCAAGCGGTTTATCGTAGATAATTGCGATAAAAGCAAGTGGAAATAAAATTCCGCCAAAGTGAACATGTGGGATACTCGCCACAATCACGGCGATGCATACAACGGTAAACAACAGTGAAAATACGCCTACTGCCGGAAGGTATCCAAGCTGGCTCACAACCAGATAGGCACCCGCCAAGATTAAAAATACGCCCCAAAAATAATTTTTTTTCATCATCTCATCCTCATTTCTACTAATTTTTCTTTTAATACTCTGCTATAATGTCTGGATACAAAAACCTGCTTATGGGAATTTCGAAATGCCGCACAGCTCGTTGTCGACAGATTACTCTTTTGCAGCGAATAAATTTCCGCCACATTTGCAATCGTCGATTTGGAAACACGCAGAAATTGATTTGGAAGAATCTCCTCCAATTCGTAGAGCCGCTGTTTCGTCTCATATATTTCATCTCTTGTGTGAACCTGAACTATTGTTCCTTCGGTTTCACAAAACAAAATATCCAAAACATCCACATAACACTCCAAATCTCCCTGATAAAGAACCAGCCGTTTTGTCTCCGTATGACCGGATGCAAATGCCTCTTGAAGTTTTTTCAGTTCCTCAGTCATCCGGCGGCAGTGAATCCGAATTTCATCATCCGGCAGATTCTCATCCAACTCAATGGTAATCTTCATAATCGCCTCCCTCTTCGTGTGTAATGCCATTATAGCAAAAGAAAATGGATTGTAAACCCATTTTCCGTAAGTGGTTCTATTTCGTTTGTAAGTGGTAAAAAATAAAGACTTAAAATCCCATATCTAACATATCCAGCGAGTGAAATGTACGGTCTGTGTGCACCTTAAAATATCGTGAAACAACTTCTTTTAACTGGGCAAGCACTGCCTCGCTGACAGAAAAAGTATACAGTTTTTGAAGCGGCGAAGAGAGAATCCGCTGCAAAGTGTAAATAGCAGTTTCCGACAACAAAATACCGGTCTTTCCGTCGTGACAATCATCGCATACAATGCCCGCATCCCCCACATAAAAATGGTGCAGATTTTCCGTTTTCCCACACCGGATGCACTCAAAAATACGCGGTGCCTCTCCGGCAATCGCTAACATTCGGAATTCATATATGTAACGCACCAGTTCTTCCGGCAGAGAAGGCACCGATAACGCCCGCAGCGACAAATACAAAAGATTCAATTCATGCTTCGCTGTCATTCCTTCTCTCGTAAAATAATCTGCCACCTCGCAAAAATAAAGTGCCAGATATAAATGCTCCAGATTCTGCCTTAATTCCGGGAAATAATTTCCCACCTCAACCTGCTCTATGCTATAAGAATCCCGTCCTCTATAAATAAAAAACTCTCCAAAGGTAAACGGTTCCGTTGCAGCAGACAGCGGACTTCTGGGGCGTCTTGCCCCTCTGGCGAAGGCGGAGATGCGCCCCCGCTCTTTCGTCAAAAGTACAACACGTTTGTCGTATTCACCAATGGTAGCTGCCGAAAGCACCATTCCTGTCACTCTCTCTTTCACGTGTTCCCCTCTCTTCCTTTGCTGCATTTTCCCATCCGTTTCTTCCTTTTTCTTCCCTCACATACGCCAGATAATCAGACACTTTCCCCGTCTGTGTAAATGTATTCCAGTTTGCTTCATTTCCCATTGCGTTCCTCCTCGCCGCAGTCCCTTTGCGGCTTTTATACTTTTGTCCGGATGTAAATTTATTTACACCCTAGCAATAGGATATCCCGATTCCAAACCGGCTATGCTAACACATATTGGTAATCAGTCTTTGTCTTTATAGCCAAAATTCTTAAGAAGAAAATCACTGTCACGCCAGTCTTTTTTCACCTTAACCCAAAGTTTCAGATTTACCTTTGCCTGCAAAAATTCTTCAATTTCCCTTCTGGCATCGGTTCCAATCCGTTTGAGCATGCTGCCCTGTTTTCCAATGATAATTCCCTTATGGGAACTTCTCTCGCAGATAATCGTAGCATCAATGTCAATCAAATTTCTTTTTCCCGGCCTGTTTTTCATCTGGTCGATAGCAACAGCAATTCCATGTGGAATTTCATCTGAAAGCAGACGAAGCGCTTTTTCACGAATCAGTTCCGCCACAATCTGGCGCACCGGCTGGTCCGTAATCGTATCCTCATCGTAAAATGCCGGTCCCTCTTCCAGATAAGAAAACATGGTCGTAATAAGTTCATCGACATTTTCACCCGTCCACGCAGAAACCGGTATAATTTCTGCAAATTCCATCATATCTTTATAGGCAGCAATACATTCTAGCAATTCGTCTTTCTTAATCGTATCAATTTTATTCATTACAAGAATAACCGGCGCTTTGGACTGTTTTAACTCCTCTGCAATATAGCGCTCGCCTCTGCCGATAAATGTTGTTGCCTCGACAAGCCAAAGAACAAGGTCAACTTCTGAAAATGTTTTTTCCGCCACACCTACCATATATTCACCAAGCTTATTTTTTGCCTTGTGGATACCCGGCGTGTCCAAAAAAACGATCTGTCCGCGCTCATCGTGATACACCGTCTGAATCCGGTTTCTCGTAGTCTGCGGTTTATTTGAAGTAATCGCTATTTTCTGACCAATCATTTGATTCATCAACGTAGATTTTCCCACATTTGGTCTGCCCACTAACGTAACAAAACCTGATTTAAATTCCTGTCCCATCTTATCCTCCATTTTCTTTCTAATTCAAAACACGTATTTCATTAAACAACTCTTTTGCATCTTCCACTTTTCCTTCGCTTCCGATTGCACAAATATATCCGTCGCGAAGTACCACGGAAACCATTTTTGCAGCCTCGCGAACCTGTTCACAGTCTGCCGAAAGCACCTCATCTCTCTCTTTTTGAATCTGCTCAAAGGTAATGTCGGTAAGCCATGCCTGACTCGAACGCCGTCCCTCGGCTCTCGGTGTTAATGGCGTATCTAATTCACTAACCGTGCCAATAATATATTTCATCATATCGCGCTCATCAGCATCAAAAGCTTCCAGATAAGCCGGTACCTTTTCAAATACTTCATTCGTTTCTGCAAGGTTCGGGTCGCGGTACGATACCATATACCCATTTCCCAAATCTGTAAAACCACACATAACACCATAGGCGCCGCCTTTGACACGGACTTCATTCCACAAGTAATCATATCCAAGAATTGTTTTTAATACCTTATTGACACCGTTGTAAGCAATTCCTTTTTCCGAAGAATTTCCGACTCGTGCCACATACTGCACTTTTCCAGCTGTCTTAAATCCCTCATTTCCTACAATCGGTTTCATCGCATACTCCGGTTTTAAAAGTTTTTCCTCCGCAGAATCCGGCAAACGGTCAACCAACCGTGAAAGTCCATTTGCAAGCGGTTTTAAGCCTTCTTTATCAGAAGTCAAATCGACAGACAGACGCTCCTTTGCGAAAACCTTCTTTGCCAATGCCTGTAAAATAGAAATTAGATTCTCTTTTCTCTCATCAAAATGCTCCTCCAAATCACACAAAAAGTCATAGTAGGCAATTCCGCGGATATATTCCGTAAGATATGCGTTCTTTTTCATATATGCCATCGCACGGCCAACCGCTGTTGTGTGTCCTGCCGACAAAAGCGATGACTGCTTAATCGAGCGGCTCTCCGCAATAATCTCATACAGTCGTTTTTCATCGAAAAGCTTTGTGTTGGTAAGCATTTCCGCCAAAAGGTCAAACACCTTTTCCGTCTCTCCGGTTAATGCTTTTCCACTAATCTCCCATAAAAACCGGTAATCGTCATTATGACGGTTTGCATATACAACCAAATCTGTCGAAATTCCGCCGGCATGCAAAAGAATCTCATTACTAAGCTCCAGTTTCGTATACTTTTCCGTATCCATAGCCGAAATTAATTCGCTCAAAAGGGACAAATACGGTGTATACTCTTCCAAATCTTTGACATCGAAAAAGCAGCGAAAATACTCAATGCCATTCGTAAAAATATCATGATGCAAAACCGGAACTCCAACCATTTCTTTCATTTCATTTTTAAATGGCTGAGCTTCTTTCTTCATATCCTCTCTCGTGAGAAGCGGAATGCATTTTAAATCCTCCGAAGGAGTCGGCTCCTCCTGATACTTTTTGAGTTCCTCTGTTTCTTTCACGAGTGCCGCTTTCTGTTCATCGCTCAAAGTTTCCATATAGTCTGCCAGCTTTTTCTTTTCTTCCTCTTCCATAAGCGTAGTCAAGCCCACTTTTGGCTGCACACTGACAAATGTCGCATGCGGATTTTTAAGCAGATATTTTTCAATGATTTTTTCAAAATAATCTGTGCCAACCTGCTTTTTCAAAAATGCAAATGTATCGTTTGCCTGAATATGAATAAACGGTTTATTTTCATCATACAGCCAGCTGTCAAAAATCTGAAGTCCATACATAAGCCCTTTCGGGAAGTTTCCAAAATCCGCCTCCCTGTACTGAAATTCATATCCGTTGATTGCCGCAAGCAGTGACTGCTGATTCAATCCCTCTTTGACGATTTTCTTCAACTCAGTCTCAATCACGTTAATAAACTGCTGTTTCTGCTCCATTTTTACATTTTTCGCAATAATCGAGAAAAACGGTTGTCTGACACTCTCTTCATAATAACAACTGATGTCATTTCCAATGCCGGCGTCCAACAAAGCCTGTTTTAACGGTGCTCCAATCGACTGCACTAATACATAGGAAAGAACCGGAAATGCCCGGTACAAATTTCTGTCAAGTCCGTCGCCACACACGGTATTATAACTGAAATATGCCTTTCCTTCGGTGTCCTCCCCTTCCGTCACCGAATAAAAACCATACTCTTCTTTTCTTTCGGCAAATGGCTTTTGCAGCCGCACCTCGGAATCCACTTCAATTTTCTCAAAATGGCTCAGATAATTTTCATCAATCCAGTTTAATTTTTCTTCCATATCCATATTTCCATACAAATACAGATAACTATTCGATGGATGATAATATTTTTTATGAAATGCCAGATAATCCTCATAGGTCAAATCCGGTATTGATGCCGGGTCTCCGCCGGACTCCACGCCATATGCCGTATCCGGGAACAACGACTGCTGGATGTTACGGTCTAACAATTGTTTCGCCGATGAAAATACGCCCTTCATTTCATTAAATACCACACCATTGTAAATCAGTTCTCCATCCACGCTCTCTAATTCATAGTGCCATCCTTCCTGACGAAAGATTTTTTCTTCTTTATAAATATTCGGATAAAAAACCGCATCCAGATACACATGCATAAGGTTTTGAAAATCCTTGTCATTACAGCTTGCCACCGGATAAACTGTCTTATCCGGGTAGGTCATCGCATTTAAGAATGTGTTTAAGGAACCCTTTGCAAGTTCAATAAATGGGTCTTTCACCGGAAACTTATCCGAACCGCATAACACCGTATGCTCCACAATATGAGCAACTCCGGTCGAATCCTTTGGCGGTGTCCGAAAACCTATGTTAAACACTTTATTCTCATCATCATTTTCCAAAACTGCCACTCTGGCACCGCTCTTTTTATGGCGGAGTAAATATCCTGTACTGTTTAAATCCGATATTTTGCTTTCTTCAATTAATTCGTATGCGCTGCAATTTGAAACATTCATCGCGACTCTCCATTCTATTCTTTTCTTCTTATTTTCTATCTTTTTTCAGATATTTATACAGTATCACATTTGGTTGGGGAATGTCAAAAATTTGAGTGTTTTTTCACTTTCCAAATTCCCCTAAAATAAATCTGCATCTCTTGCGCCGCTCCCGCTTATCAAATGCGCAAGGGTATCGGCATGTAAACTACACATGCCAGATACCCACGTATTTGAAGCGCAATCGTTGCAGGTTTATTTTAGGGGAATCACCGGAAGTTGAAAAACACTAGCAAATTTTCATCAAAGCTGCTTCTACTCATTTGAAGCAGAAGTGACAGCGGTTTACTCTCCAGTCTACTGGTTCTACGACAACTCTTTTTATTTGATTTACCTAAAAGAGTTGCCTTTTGAACTCATTTTCAGGTCTTTATCCTGCTAAACACCGCCAAATCACGCTGCAAATGCAACTCTTTGCCCTTATTTTCTTCTTTTTGGTTGCTTTCTCTCAAAATCCATGCAACCTTTTTTGTCTTTTTCAACACTTTAGGTTGCCTAAGCTTCTTGCCGGAATTTGCAAACCAACGAAACAGTAAAACAATCAAGTACCAATAGGTCAACATTTTGTAGTAAGTTTCGTTATCAGAAAGAAGAGCCCAAACCTTTACCATGAGGGATTTTGAACACCGCCGGTGCATAGAGGGCGTAGTTTGCCCTCAGGCACCGCTGCGTGTGTTCCTTTAGTGAGAACGTTCCCGAATGGTAAAGGTTTGGGCTCTTCTTTTTGCTAAAAACTTACTACAAAATTACTCTTTGACTTTTGTTCCCTAATGTGCTATTGTTAGAGAGTGTTAAATTATATTTTTAGGAGGCAAAACACATGAAAGGTACAGTTAAATGGTTTAATGCCAAAAAAGGTTTCGGATTTATCTCCGATGAAGAAGGAAATGACGTATTCGTACACTTTTCTGCTCTGCAGATGGACGGATTCAAAGTTCTCGATGAAGGCGACGAAGTAGAATTCGAAGTTATCGATGGCGAGAAAGGTCCTCAGGCAGCAAACGTAACAAAGTTATAATCGATTGTTAATGAAATAATTTTTGAATAAAAGTTATATAAGTTAAAAGGGTTGTAACAAAAGGTGCTTCATTCGTGGAGCACCTTGCTTTTTTATATAGATTCATGTAAAATGAGTCTTAGGTCAAAATGACATTCGTACTTACATGAAAAAGATATTTACAAAATGGAGGATTAATGTAATGGGAAACTATTTTCAAAAAGAAATTGAATGCGCATCCGCAGACCAGATTCGCGCATGGCAGAGTGAGCGTTTGGTAAAGCAGGTAAAAAACATCTATGACAACGTTCCTTACTACCGCACACGCATGCAGAACAAAGGTCTTGAACCAGGCGATATTAAATCGATTGATGATTTACATAAACTTCCTTTTATTACAAAGGATGACTTAAGAGATGCTTATCCATATGGACTTTTGGCACGTCCTTTAAAAGATTGTGTCCGCATCCATTCAACAAGTGGAACGACCGGACGCCGTGTTGTAGCTTTCTATACCCAGCACGACCTTGATTTATGGGAAGACTGCTGTGCCCGCGCGATTGTTGCTGCCGGCGGTACAAAAGAAGATGTAGTTCATGTCAGTTATGGCTATGGCTTATTTACCGGCGGGTCTGGATTAAATGGCGGTTCTCATAAATTAGGAAGTTTGACACTTCCGATGTCCTCCGGTAATACAGACCGTCAGATTCAGTTTATGACAGACTTAGGTTCGACTATTTTATGCTGTACACCATCCTATGCTGCCTATTTAGCAGAGACCATCGAAGAACGTGGTGTAAAAGATCAGATTAAACTGAAAGCCGGCATCTTTGGTGCAGAGGCATGGACAGAAGAAATGCGCCACGATATCGAGCAGTCACTTGGCATCAAAGCTTATGACATTTATGGTCTGACCGAAATTTCCGGACCGGGTGTTGCTTTTGAGTGTGAAGCACAGAGCGGCATGCATATTAATGAAGACCACTTTATTGCCGAAGTTATCAATCCTGAGACCGGTGAAGTTCTTCCGGACGGTGAAAAAGGTGAATTAGTATTTTCTAGTATTACAAAAGAAGCATTTCCACTTCTCCGCTATCGTACACGTGATATCTGTATATTAAGCCGTGAGAAATGTTCCTGCGGACGTACTCATGTAAAAATGACAAAACCAATGGGACGAAGTGATGATATGCTGATTGTAAAAGGTGTCAATGTATTCCCTTCACAGATTGAAACAGTATTAATCAATCAGGGATTCCCGGCAAATTATCAGATTATCGTTACCCGTGCTAAAAACAGTGATAATATTGAAGTTCAGGTAGAAATGACTCCGGTCATGGCAGCTGACGCTTCCTTCAACCGCGATTTGGCTCGCAAAAAATTAGTATCCGGTCTGAAAGCCATGCTTGGTATTTTAGCTGAAGTTACTTTAGTAGAGCCGAAAACCATCGCACGCAGCGAAGGAAAAGCAGTCCGCGTTATTGATAAGAGAAACTTATATCAGGGCTAATTTATTTTTCCAATCATTTGTTCATAAAGTGTCAGGCCATAACTTGTGTCGCCTGGCACTTTTTCATACATTTGAAAACGAATTTCATTTTCTTCCGTTCTGCCTGCCGACAAAAACAATACATTCTCAGGATGTTCCCCATACAATTCTTTTGCAAATTTCGTAATATGAGTCACCATCCATACCGTTACCGCCTCCGACAGACAAGTATGCATTAAATCCATTGCAATCTGGTAAGCCGTCACTTCTGTTGTAGTCGCAAACGATTCATTCAAAAGAATCAGCGTATTTTTCTTTGCCCCACGTAAAATCTGCTCCATACGCTTTAACTCTTCTTCAAATTTACCCATGTTCATTGTTGCATCTTCGCGTCTAGTAAAGTGCGTAAAAATATCTTCATACGCATGAAGCGGATATTTCTTTGCCGGCACGTACATTCCTGCCTGACAAAGCACCTGCGCAATACCAAGACTGCGCAAAAAGGTTGATTTTCCGCCTTGGTTAGCTCCCGTCACGATAAGTGCCCGTTGTTCTCTCAAACCTACAGTATTGGGAATTGGCTGCTCCATACTCTGCAAAGCAAGTGCCAATTCATATAATTTTTCAGCCTCTTCTTCACAGGCTTTTGGCATACAAAAATAAAAACCAACCGATAAACCGCGCTCATACATTCTCGCACAGCCCGCCAAAAAGATAATCTGCCTCGACAGCGTCTGTAAAATCTCCTCCCACTGCTGCAAAAACGGCGAACACTGCTCCAATAATTCAAGGACAACCCGGTTGGCGAACTGAACACCGCTCTGGTAAACTTCCTCACTGGCAATTACACGCCCCTTCTTCCCCGAGAAAATACCGCTTCCTGCCCGCTTTGCCTTGTCACATACGGAAACAACTTCCACGTTTTCCAAGGAAAATCCTTCCCCAATTGCTCCCTCCAGCACAATTTCTCCGTTTCCTTTAAAAGCATCCAGATTCTGCACCAGCGCAAGCTGCTCTTCTAATCTTTCGGCCGGCTCGACCTCACAAAAACTATCATAAAAATGGTTAAATGCAGTCTCCTTGAAAATCTCCGGATTTTTCGCTCCCATTTGCGAAATCTCAGAAAGCCCCTGCACCAATTCCCGAATCGTTTCTACATGCACACCAATCATCGTCTGTTCCATCAAATGTTTCCCGCGACTGTCTAAAATCGCATGCAGTCCACGGGTCAGATTTTCCGAAAGCGAAACAATCCGGTCCCGCAGCTGATATGTTACCGATGCCTTTTCACAGGCAGCCATAACAACCTGCTGCCTTTTTTCAATCTCGCTTTCCGTCGTAAGAGGATGTAGAAGAACATGCAAAATAGCCGGAATGTCACCAACTTTGTCACCTGCCATATTTCTGGCAATCCAGTGCAGATTTAAGTCCTTTTCCAAGTCCTGCTTTCTCCGATACGAAAAATTTGTCTCCTCAAAAAATTCAATCCTCATGTCCTATCACCGCCTTCATCTGATTTTCGGTCATATTGTATTTGGTAATCAGCGAGTCCTCATATTCTGCCTCACTCGCCGGTTTTCTTGTTATTTTGAAAGAACGCGTATGATGGTCATCTGCCAGTTCCGCAACCAGACTCACTAACCCATCTCTCTCTTTTGCAAGCGACTGGATATGCGTCACATAAATACCATAGCAGTCATGCGACATGAAATAATCAAGCACTTTCTGCCCCATAATACCGGCATCCCACGTCGCCGCTGTCGTAAATAGCTCATTCAAAATCACAAAACTTCCACTCCATTTTTCCTGCATCATCGGTTTTAAGCGGGTTAATTCCTCCACTAATTTTCCTTTTCCGGACATCTCCGATTCATCATTTGAAAAATGCGATAAAATCGTTGTGTAATTTGGCACACCAGCCTGTTCACATGGAACTAAAAGCCCCATTTTCGCAAAATACAAAATTTGTCCAACCATGCGTGCATAGGTCGTCTTACCACCTCCATTGGCTCCCGTAATTACAAAGAACCGCTCATCTTTTTTCAGATTACAGTCATTTGCAATCACTTCCTTTTCACTGCGAAGAGCTAAGGCAAGATCATATCCCTGCTTCACTTCCAGTTTATCCGTTTCCTCCGGCATACAAAATGAATAACCTCTTCCTTTCATGTCCCGCACAAGCAGGAAAAAACCAAGATAATACTGCACATCTTCCGCTAACTGCACAAGT
Source organism: uncultured Eubacterium sp. (assembly GCA_934322085.1). Classification (GTDB taxonomy): domain Bacteria; phylum Bacillota; class Clostridia; order Lachnospirales; family Lachnospiraceae; genus Eubacterium_F. Next base: position 25,228 of record CAKRGF010000011.1, on the reverse strand, counting down.
TTTTCATCCATCTGAATCTGTAACAGTGTTTCTAACATACCATCCCAGTTTTGTCTCTTAATCTGCCGTTCCGCCAGATTTTTCTCAAGCAGCGTAAGCTCTGTCTCCTTGTTTACATTCACCGCCTGCCCCAGCTTTTTGACGGCAGCAAAGGCCTTTGCCATTCTCTCTGCAAAAAATTCGCCCTCCGATTTTTCTTCCCACACAACCTTGTTTTTTTGAAGGGAAAATATCATTTTCGTTTCTTCCATCGACTGATGCAGATTTTCCGCCAATTCTTTGCCCTTTTCAAACGCTTCGCTTTTTGTCACCTCACAAAGATAGGAAACAAGTTCTTCCATTGCATCCGAATAAGACGGCTGCCTTTTTAAGTCATCCAATAATTGTTCAACTGCTTGTATGTAAATAAGAAGGGAATCTAAATGCCATTTCTGCTTTTGATAAATCAGATTACTGTAAATGCTTTTTTTCTCATAAGAAACTGCCCTCGCCACCTGCTTTGCATACCTGTCAAACGCCTTGAAAACTGCCTCATTTTGCATATCTGAGGTAATTTTTTTCCGATACTTTGTTGTCTCAGATTCTTTTGGAATATTTTCATACAATTTTTGTAGATCATATCCCTTGACCAAATTGTTCATGTAAGAAATGCACACATTCAAATTAAAATCCGTAAAAATACTGATTTTATCCGAATCCTCACATTTCTCTTTACCCAATATACTATAAAACAAATGCTACCTCCTTTATTTTGACCGAAAGGCACTTAAAACACCAAGTGCCTTTCGATTTGTTCACTAGAATCGGAAATCTCTTTTGCCTTCATGAATATTTTCAATATACTCTTTTGCCTTCTCTTTCACTACCGGATTTGTAATAATCTCCAACTGCTCCCGAATCACTTTTTCCCCTTTTTCTTTGGTGTCCGCAGAAGCATAATCCTCCAAATATTCCTTGAGTGTCATCAGTGCATTTGGCTGACAACAGTTTACAATCTGCCCCGATTTCAACAATTTCATAAACCGGTCACCGGTTCGTCCTTCCCGGTAACAAGCCGTACAGAAACTCGGAATATATCCAAGTCCAAGCAGCCAGTTCACAACCTCATCCAGACTTCTTCTATCGGACACGTCAAACTGAGCGGAATTCTCTTCTTCCGGCTCTTCCTCAACGTAGCCGCCTACACTTGTGCGGGAACCACCGCTAATCTGGCTGATTCCAAGGTCTAATACCTTTTCTCTCGTTGCCTTCGATTCACGAGTTGAAACAATCATTCCGGTATACGGCACCGCAATGCGGATAACCGATACAATCTTCTCAAAAATTTCATCCGGAATAGCATTTAATTCTTCCGGATCAATGTCATCTGCCGGACAGACACGAGGCACGCTGATGGTATGCGGTCCAACGCCAAACTTAGCCTCTAAATGCTCCGCGTGCATAATAATACCAACCAATTCATATCGGTATTTATCCAGACCGAACAACACGCCGCATCCTACGTCATCAATTCCAGCTTCCATGGCACGGTCCATCGCCTCTGTATGGTACGCATAATCACTTTTTGGTCCTGCCGGATGCAGTTCTTTGTAAGCCTCTTTATTATAAGTCTCCTGGAATAAAATATAAGTTCCAATCCCTGCATCTTTAAGTTTCTTATAATTTTCAACTGAAGTCGCTGCTATATTTACATTTACACGACGAATCGCTCCATTTTTGTGCTTAATACTGTATATCGTACGAATACTCTCCAAAATGTACTCCAGCGGATTATTCTCCGGGTCCTCGCCCGCTTCTATCGCCAGACGCTTATGCCCCATATCCTGCAGTGCAATTACTTCCTGCTTAATTTCTTCCTGCGACAGTTTTTTTCTTGCAATATGTTTATTTTTTACATGATACGGACAGTACACACAACTGTTAATGCAGTAATTGGATAAATAAAGTGGCGCAAACATTACAATGCGCTTGCCATAAAACCGCTCTTTAATCTCTTTTGCAAGTTTTTCAATTTCCTTATTTTCCTCTTCCAATTCACATTCCAAAAGAACCGCCGCCTCTTTATGGCTGATTCCTTTCATCTCACGTGCTTTCTGCAAAATCGCATCAATTACCTGTTTATTTGCCTTATTTTCTCTGGCATATGCCAGTGATTCTAAAATTTCTGCATCGTTAATAAATTCATCTGCGATACTCGATTTTGGATCATATTTGTACATAATAATTTCCCCCGATAGTATCAAAATTGGCTGCTTGCACAACTGTATTAAGGATAGCACAAATGAGATATTTTTTCAATGTTTTCCGTAATTCCGTAGAAACCGGTAGCGAATATTTGACACCATCCAATCCACTTAAAACTTAGTTCTAAAATAAAATGCTGACAAGTTCTGACCATTCCCTTTTGTCACAAAACCATCTTCCAGTGCGAGTGCAATCATGCCCTCCATCATGCTCCACATAGAAACAATTGCGCCAACCTCGTTTGCTTCTGCTATTACGGCAGGTGTCTTTTTACGAAGTTCATTTCCTGCCATATCTCTATGCCTGCCAATCAATTCTGCCAACTGATTAATCCCTTCGCCTAATTTACCTTTTACCGTCTTATAATCTTCATTGGAAATAGCTGCAAATTCCGGTAAGAGTTTACCATCCTTCACACTGACAAAACGATTTTTTAACAGTGTAGATAACGCCGCCACTTCTTCAGGTTCCTGTTTTCTTTCAACTGCTGCCTCGAGCATCTGACCAACCGCATTTTGATATTCAAAAGGGTTCAGAACCTTATCTGACAATTTTACAAAGTTCATAATACGCATATAGCCTTTGCTCATATCATATTGTCCATAAATTCCCTTCGTATCTGTATGATACTCTCCTCGAATTCCCATAACATATCCATTACTGCCATTCTGTAACAAAGGGAATGTAAGCTTCGTATTCATCTTTTGTTCAGACATCATACCTGCTTCCCAGATAATCAACAGTAGTATAAACCACTTTTTTGTATTGAGGTCTGCCGCCTCATAGCAGTAATCCGTCTCTGCCAGGTATTCCACTCCCTTATCAACAAGTTTCTTTACCTTCTCCAGTTTCGAATAAAGTAATTCGACTGCCTTGTCATATACTGTTTTTCTCCAGTGTTCATCATACAAAACCATATTACTCTGATAAGTTTTTCCTTTTCTTACAAGTAGTCCCATCTTTTCCAATATTGCAACTTCATCTTCAAGATAAGGAACTCCAACACCCATTTCAAGACTCAGTTCTTCTAATGTCTTTGGGCTCTCATATGCAGCAATAATCAGATTACCCGGAAGTTTTCTTTCAAATAATTCCCAGTATCCACTCGAACTATTTCCCCAAAAATTCATAGTAAATTTTTCCGGAGCGTAACTTAATTTGCCATATTCTCTAACCATATCCATTCCTTCTTTCAGCTTTTTTCTGCCCTCAAAGAGATACTGTTTTACATTCGATACAGATAGATTGTATTGATTCGCTATTTCCCTGCAAGTCCTGCCACCAATGTAATAGCTAATCATAATCCGGCGGTACCTTTCCCTAAGAAGCGATAACTCCCTTCGCAAAAGCATTATTTCCTCCGCCTTTAGTATACTTTCCTCAGGAGAAACACAGCAGGCGCCTTCAAAATCATTGGGAATTTCCGTATGACTTTCTTTTGCATTTTTTCGCCAATAATTTTTACACAGATTGTTGGCAACACGCCACATATATCCATATACTGCTCCATCACTCCGAATCCTATGATACGAACGAAGCATCTCCAAAATGATATCGGATGCAACATCTTGTGCCGCAGCAGTGTTTTCAAGTCTCTTAACGCAGTATAAATATATTTTCTGCATATTCTCCTGAATAATTGTTTCTATCTGTTTCTTTGTCATAGGTTCTCCTTTTCGAACTATTGTTTTGAAAGCTTTCATATCTATAGTAGCAAATATAGCCTGCTGGTTAAAAAACTTTTTTGAAAATAACTGGTATTTTCCCGTCATCTAAATTAAAATAAAATTAACAGAACTATATACTTTTGGGAGGATACCGTCATGAAAAAACGCTTACAATTTTATCTGAACTACTACGAAGCATTAACAACAAAAAAATCCCTGACCACCGCAGAGGCAGCCAGGGAACAAGAGCAATTGCTCACTCAAATTCAATTTTTTCAGCACGAACGTCTGATTCACTTAATCGTGACGGCACTTTTTGCACTGCTCACGATACTAAGTTTATTTGTCAGCCTGCTTCTTCCAAAGCAGCCGGTACTGCTTGCACTGGATGTATTATTCCTTGTGCTTTTAATTCCATACATCTTCCACTACTACCGTCTGGAAAACGGCGTACAGAAACTATATGAATATTACGACAAACTTAATTGCCGGTAAAGCCGCCGTATGCTTTTCCGTTATGCATAACAGCACCTTTCCGTTTGGCAAGCTCAGAAATTGTTAAAATGTCATAATCATTTTTCACAAGCCATGGCAGTACCTTTTTCAATGCCTCTACCGTAGTCGGATGAATATCATGCATCAAAATAATGTCTCCATCTTTCACATTCTTTTTAATTTCTTTCATGATAGCTTTTGTGTTTTTCGATTTCCAGTCTAAAGTATCCGTATTCCACAATGCCATCGGATGCTTTAATTTTTTGCGCATTTTCGTACTGATTGCACCATATGGCGGGCGCAGCAGCGTAATGTCGTAACCAACTAATTTCTTCACCAAATCAGCAGTCTTATCGTACTGCTTATTCACTTTTTTCATACTCAGTTTTGCTAAATTGGCATGATCCCATGTATGGTTTCCAATTTCACAGCCCTGCGCTACTTCCTGTTTCAAAACTTCTGCGCCTTCTTTTACACGGGTTCCTACCACAAAAAAGGTCGCATGTGCCTGATACTGTTTTAACAAAGCAAGCACTTTTGGTGTATTCACCGTGCTTGGGCCATCATCAAACGATAAGGCAACTGCTTTCGAGCGAATCTTTGGTGCAGGTGTCGGAATGGTCTGCGGTGCAAGTGTCGGAACCGCTGCAATCTCTTTGGCAATTCCATCCGGCGCATAGGCTGCCTGTCCCTTTCCGGGAGCTTTTGTCTGCTGGGGCACAGCACTTGCACTGTTCGCGGTCGCTGTCACTGCTGCCGTCGCCTGCGCAGTCTGTGTTACATAAACGCCGCTTCCACTTGCCACGGCTTGTCCCTTTGGCTGTTCATCATCACCAAACTTTGCCTGAACCAGACAGACCGCTGCTACAGCAATCACCACAATTACTGCAATGAGACAGACAATCCATCGTCCTGACACTGCCTGTCCCATACTGCTTCGATATTTACTTCTACTTGCATACGAACTGTTTCCAATATAGTTATCAGAGCCTTTAGAGAAACGGCTGCGTGCCCTTCTTCTTCGTCTCTTGCGATTATTATAGCCTTTCATGTAATCCATATCTTAGCACCTCACTTTGGGAGCATTTCTCACTCCCACTATGTAGCCTTAGTATAGCACTAATCTTCTGGCTTTTCAATGACGATTTTCCCGTCAATAAATTCCAGTTTTACTTTATTTCCATCCATTCCCATCTGCTCTAACAGCTCACTTGGAATCTGCACACGTCCGGCACGGTCAAGAACAGCAAATTCTTCCTGCGTCTCTTCTTCCTGCCAGTCAATGTCCAAATGCTCCATTCGCTCGCGGTAGTCATTTTTCATGATACGCTCGCTGCTCGTTTTTCCATCGCGGATGGACACAACACGGTTTACCTTTTTGGCTAATTCTTTATCATGCGTTACAATAACAATCGTAAGTCCGAGCTGCTCATTCAGCTTGCGGAACATTTCCAAAATGTCATCAGCAGTTTTTCGGTCTACTGCACCGGTTGGCTCATCTGCCAGTAACAGTTTCGGATTATTAGCAAGGGCAATCGCAATCGCAACCCTTTGCTGCTCACCACCGGAGAGCTGGCTTAGTTTACTGTCCTTTCGATGATCAAGCCCCACCAGTTCCAGAAGTTCCAGTGCACGTTTCTTTTTTTCTTCCTCAGAAACTGCCTTTTCTTTGCCCTCCACAAAAAGCATCGGTGTCATTACATTTTCCCATGCTGTCAGGTAAGGAAGAAGATTTCTTGCATTGTTCTGCCAGACAAAGCCAACCGTACTTCTCTTATATTCAACCAGTTCATTTTCCTTCATTTGAAATAAATTCTTGCCATCCACATACAGTTTACCCGCCGATGGCCGGTCTAATCCACCAATCATATTCAAAAAAGTAGACTTACCACTTCCGCTGTTTCCGATGATTGCCATAAGTTCTCCACGCTTCACCGTCAAATCCAGCCCCTGAAGTGCGAGCACTTCAATGTCCTTGGTCTTATAAATTTTAACCAGACTGTCACACTCAATCATCACATCGTCCGGCACATCCATCGTCTGTTCGGGATTTTCCATTGCAGATTCAGGATTTTTTATTTGTTTTACTTTGCTTATTTTCTCTTTTAAATTAATCTTCATCGGCAATCTCTCCATCCTCAATATGATAGATGCAGTCGGCAATCTCCATCAATCCGGTATCATGCGTCGTCATTACTATAGTTACTCCCTGTTTTTCAATCAGTTCCTTAAAAATCTTCATCACCTGAAGCCCAGTGTTACTGTCAAGTTCCGCCGTCGGCTCATCGGCAAAAATAATCTTTGGCTTGTGTGCAATCGCACGTGCAATCGCCACTCGCTGCTGCTCACCACCAGAAAGTTCCTGCGGCATATGATGCATACGGCTTCCTAGACCAACTAATTTCAGACATTCTTCCGTTCGCTTTCTCCTGTCACCTGTGTATCCTGCCAGTCTGAGAACAAACTCAACATTTTCATAGGCAGTCATCATCGGAATCAGTGCCACCGACTGAAAAACAAATCCAATCTGCGTTTTCCGCATCTGCTCCCTGTCATGTTCCGGCAAATTTTGAATCGGTTTTCCCTCAAACAAAATTTCACCGCTTTTCGGGTAATCCAATGCACTCAAAAGATTCATCAGCGTCGTTTTACCGGAACCGGAACGCCCTCTGAGCATCGTAAGTTTCCCGGTCGGAATCTGAATGTTAATGTTTTTCAAAACCACTAACTCCTTGCCACCGGCAATCGGAAAGCTTTGAATCACATCTTTGGTTTCTATCATATTTTCCATTCTGACACCTCCCTAGTCTTCACCAAGCTTCAACGCCTGGGAAATATTAATCTTACTAATCAGCTTACCAAGAACTACCATGCAGATTACAATTACGATGCCGATGACACTAAAGAGGCGAACCATATCAAGTGCCTTAAACACCACTTCTAACGGCACCGTCTGGTCGGTCGAGGCATAGAAAATCTGCACCAGTGGCACAAACAGAATGGATGACAGAACACCAAGCCCGGCACCAATTAAAATGGAAATTCCGGAACTGAAAATCTGCTCATTAATCAGCATCTGAATAATCTCTTTCTTTGTCATACCCATCGCACGGAACACACCAAAAAGCAATTCCCTCTGCCGGATTGACAAAATCCAGTAAATCAAAAATCCGGTACTGCACAAGATCAAAATAATGATAAAACTCATCGTCAAAATACCATTGGTTCCCTGGAACAGCGCATCGTTTTTCACGTCTACCAGTTTGGATGCCACATCCTCAAACACCGTATATTCGATGCCGTTTTTCTTCGCATAATCGTAAATAAATTTCGAAGAACCGTTGGTCTGAATCCATACCTGGTACGGCTTCACGCCAAGCGTCTGCTGAACCGGCGCCAGATTGGCAACAATCAGATAATGATCCGTTGTCACAAGCGTATCCTGCTGATTCAGTTCATGCGTCTGCTTCACATAACTTGGAAAATAGTCAAAGAACCCATACACAACTCCTGTCATTTCTTTTTTATCTTTTGTCGTATAGGTTACTTTATCCCCCAGCTTGACGCCCATTTTTTTCTGAAAATTCATGCTCAGAAGAATGGCATCCGGATTCCCCGCCATTGCATTCAAATAATTGTTCAAATGCGTCGGCAAAAGTGTCGAATCAAAATCACTTACCGTCAAGCCAAAATTTTTCGTGTCAATTGCCATCAACGATGTTGCGGTTTCATTGTCACTCATCTTTTTGCCAAGCGATGTAGAAATCTCATCCTCGCAGTAAACTTTCGTTGCATGTTTTACACCTTTCATGCTCTCATAGGTCGAAAAATCCGGCTCCGTATAGGATACTTCCTTATCCGGATTATCCGCAAGGAACGCTTCGTTGCTCTCCCATTGTTCTTTAAGAACAAGTGTTGCTCCTGTTTCATACCGGATATTACTCTCCGAATTGGAAAGAATCGTCCGCGCCACCGTTGCGTTAAAAATACCAAGTGCAACCGTGAGCATCAAAAAGACCATCATAAAGCTCTGTTTTCCCTTCGTTCTCAAAATCTGTAAAAACGAAGCAAAAAATGCCGGTTTCCAGCGTTTTTTCCCAATCAGATAAACAAGTTTAATCAAAAGCGGCTGGATGCGCAGTGCTACCAGACTGGCACTGATGATAAACAGCGAAGAACAAATAAACAAAAACGGGTCTAACGATTCTCCTTCTAACATCTGCGTCATAAGACTTTCCTTCTGCTCTGTAAAATTATACAGACCATACAGAGAAATCACGAGCAGAATCACATCCATATACACTCTCTGGAAAATGTTTTTATGCTTTTTGTTTTTATTTCTTTTTACATTAACAATCGTAACATTGGCGTCACGGAAGACCGGTAAAACCATGAAAGCAATGGATATAAGCATCGCACCAAGCATATACAAAAATACCGAAGTGCCAAGTGTGATATGTAATGCTTTTCTTTGAATAAATTCCAAAAATCCATTCGTTGAGCCAAGCGCTTTACATAGGAAATAACCAAGCGGCAGTCCCACGATAGCACTCATCACCGATAAAATAACGGACTGTAACAAATAAATCAATATAATCTGTTTCTTACTCGAACCACGGCTTTTTAGCAGGGCAATTTCATTCTGCTCCAAGTCTAACATCTGTCTGGAAATCATAAAAATGAAAGCCAGTAAAAGCGCCAGTACCGGGAACTGCAAAATAAGAAGTGTTGTGCGCACTTTCTTTGCAGATGTCTGGTATTCACGGAGAACCTCCAAATAAGCCGGCTCATTAATTTTACAATTATATGCATCCGATGTTTCCTGCATCATATCTTCCGTTTCGCTTACGAACGAATCAATCTGCTCAGCAGCCAGTTCTTTGTAATCGAAAACCAACGACCATGTGGTGGTCATTACAAAGGACTGCTTCTTTAAGTTTATAAAATCACTTTCAAACACTTTTGGCGAAATAAACAAATCCATATAATAATCAGACGGAGACTGTACCCAGTAAGTATCTTCTGCCTCTTTATTTGTAAACACACCAACAATTTTCACCCGAATGGCATTGCCCTTAGCATCCATAAAACGGTTGAGTTCAATGATGTCGCCCACCATGATATCTAATTTGCTCATACATTTCTGGGAAACAATTGCCTCCAATGCGCCATCTGCACCCACTTTATCCTGATACATTTTTCCGGACAACATCGTGCTGTGTTTCTCCAGTTCCGACAAACTGCTGATTTTAATTGTCTTTGTCATGTCATCTTTATTGCGGGTTCCAACATAGTGTCCTCTGGTTTTTGACGACTCGTTATATGTCACAAAATAGTTTTGCTCCACATCAAGGCGGTCTGCTGCACCGGCAGCCTCATCCTTCATGCTCTGATATTCCTTTTCCTGTCCATCCTGCCCTTTCATATTGGCCTCAAAAGAAATCACACCCGGGTTTTGATTCTCCTCTTGGATATACTCATCCAGTTTTGAGGACAATGTTTTCTGCAGTGCCGCTCCCTGATACATTGGATTGCTGCAGGCAATAGCAATCAATAAAATATTACCGATTAAAAGACTTACAACCATCCATTTTTTATGGAGAAGTTTCTGCTTGATAAAATGAATCATAACGACTTACCTCTCCTTTCTACTTTGATACAATCGCCAGCGTCTGACCTTCTTCCAGACCTTGGTTTACCAAATACGTTTTTTCCTGTTTATAGTTACTAACAATATAGCGTTTATGTAATTTGCCGTTTTCTACAAGGTAAACAAAATTCTTAATTTCCTCATTCTCCGTTTCCTCATATACGGCATCTGCATCGACAAGTAAGGCATCCTCAATTTTCAAACTCACTCCCGTGATGTAAATATTGTATTTTGAAAATTGATAGGCTTCCCTATCTTTCTTAGAAAGACGAATTAACTGAGCACCACCGCTTTCATTTTGCTGCTCACCGCCATTGTCATTTCCATCCTGCAAGTCCTGCTGCAAATTATCGGTCGAAATCACTTTTCCTTTTAAGTGATACTTAATACTATCAAGTGTTGCTCCCAAACCAACATCTACCGTCATGTTATACCGCAGACCGGAAGCATCTTCTGCACTTAACAAAAAATCTTTTTTATCACGAATCAGCATAACATTTTCACCGGACGCCTCATCACCGATAGAATCCGTTATCTCAGCAACTGTTCCGCTGTATGGAGACGTAAGTGTGGCAGATTTCCGTTTTTGCACCAAATCGTTATAATCTTTCTCTTTTTTCTGAATGGATTTTCCCTGCTTCTGCAAATCTTTGTACTCGCTTTTTAACTTGTTTAACTGCAGCACTGCCAGTTTTTTTTCGGTTGCATCCGTGAGCGTTTTTATCGTTCTTTCCTGCTGCAGCACTTCATTTCTCTTGCTCTTTAGGTTCACGTCATACTCAGACCTTGCCTGTTCCGTTTCCAGCTTTTTCTTTTTTAACTTTGTATCTGAAATCTTCACGTGATAGGTGGCAAGTTTTTGACCCTTCACAACCTTTTGTCCATTCTTTACCAAAATCTTATCCAAATAGGCATTGGAATCTTTAATCATTACTGCTTTATCATTCTGATAAACCAGGCTGGCTGTCGCCGAAATTTTCTCTTCGTAGGTGCCTTTTTTCACCTTCGTCGTTTTATAATGCTCTTCTTCCTTTTTGTTTTTATCTCCTTGATACAGCATTACTTTAGACTTCTGCTGCTCACTGCTTCCACAGGCGGTAAGCACCATACATAACCCAAGGAGAATTGCCAGTTTTTTAATCTTGCACATAGACAACATCTCCTTCCTTTAATCCTGACGTAATCTGCGTATACGCATCCGTCTTTGTCCCCAGTGTCACTTTCACTTTCTTTTTCGCATCTCCATCCATACGGTATACATAATGCTCGCTTTTTGCTTTAAAAACTGCATTGCTCGGTACAACCAAAGCGTCCTCTGTAGCATTGTTATAAAACTCCAGCGTCACCGAATCACCAACCGAAACATTCGCATCTTTTTCGTAATTAAAATAAGTACTTGTCGGGAGATTCCCCATTTCCACATCCATCTGTGAAACTTCCTGCTCCTGTGCTGTAACTTTATATTTTTCCCCGTTAATCACTGCCTGATATCCGCTCGCACGGTCTAACACCGAAGAACCAATGTATTCGGTGCGAATCTGTGTTTTATCCATATCGGCAATTGTAATCACCGAAACACCGCCTGTCACAAAATCTCCGGGTGCGAGATTTTTGGCAATTACTTCTCCATTTACCGGGGAATACAGCCGGTTCAATTTGCTTGTTTTTTTCGCATTTGCAATATCACTTTTTAATTCACCGATGTACTGTTTCTGCGTCTGTTTCTGCAATTTCAACCGTAATCTTTCCGTTTTGATTTCTTCCTGTTTCTGCACAATCTGCTTGCCGAGATTTTTCTTATCTTTCGCATTTTGCGCCTGTTTTTTCTGCTTTTGCACCGATTTTAATTCGATGTTTAACTGCTCGATTTTACTCTGTGAAGAGGCATTTGTCTCCGCATTTTCTGCAATCTGAGATTTTAACTCCTTCTGCAAATCTTTCACCGTCGACTCCGAACCGGTAAGTGTAGCCAAAAGCTGACCCTTCTTTACCTTGTCGCCAATTTCTACTTTCACGGCACCAGCCTGTCCCGAATTTGCAAAATAAGCGCCTACCATATCCGGCACTACCTCGCCGGAATAGGAATTCACACTGCTTAAATTCATTTTCTTTACTTTTGCTGAATCCACATCAACACCGACCGGGTCTTTGAGTTTTGGTACGTTCGCTGTCGATTCCTGTCTGCCACAGCCAGAAAGTCCCATCAGCGATAAAATCAAAAGCCCCATCACCAATACACGATACTTTTGCACTTTACAATTCATGGTTTCCTCCCTTTTTACAAAATACTCCATTAGTTTGTCAATATCTGCTCGTTTTCTTTTAATCCGCCGGTAATTTCGATTTCATTTTGAATCTGTTCTCCGGTTGTGACTTCTCTCGTTTCCTTTACTCCCTCTTTTCCCTCTATGTAAACAACTTTTTTGCTTCCCATATCAAAAACAAGTGCTGACGGAACATAAAGAACATTTTTCTTTTCTTTCAAAACCAAATCTACCGTTCCTGTCACTGCGTTTTTCAAAGCCAGTTCCTGCTTCGGGACAAAATAAATCTGTTTCCCTTTTCCTTTTTTCACTGTAGTCTTGTACTGCTGCCCCATAACTGTGACGGTTGTCTCACTTCCCTGCGAAAAACGGGACGCATATTCGGTTTTGCAGGAAAAACGATTCTTCTTCGCCGCCCTTATCGTGACAAGGAGGTTTTCCTGATTGGCATAACCGCCTTCAAGCGATTTTTCTACAAATGTCACCGTTCCGCTAATCGGAGCCTTCAAAGCCGCTTCGCGTATCGATTCTTCTAGACTTTGAATATCTAATTTCGCTAATTCTAAACTTGATTGGCAGCTCTTAATCTGCGCATCGTACTGCGTCTTTACATTTTCTTTTTCTTCTTTACTGCCGCCTGTATGATTTAACTGTTCTAACTCTCTCTGCCGCATCTGTTTTGCCTGGCTAATCTGAAGGGTAAGCGTACTGACCTGACGTTTACCGGTCTTTAGCGACTCTTCTTCATCCTCCAGATATTCCTGTAAAAGGACATCACCTTTTTTTACGTGCTGTCCTTTGGAAACACACATTTTTTTGATGCGGATACCATCATCCGTACCATACACATCGGATTTTTTCGTACCTTCATACCGAACGGCAATGGATTCGCTTTGAACCATATCTCCCCTCGTAACGGTATATTTTCCTACATTTTCATCGCTGTACTCTTTTACTAACGGTGCGGCATCAAACTCTTCTTCCGTCGGCAGAATACCACATCCACACATCATACAAGCTGCTATCCCTATACATAACAAACGGCTGCCCCTTCTCATATCCTTCATCCTTTCTTATTTTCGTCCCCCGGCTCCCAGGCATCATCCCATGCCTTGCAGTAACATTCTGTCTCCGTCGGCAATTGCTTTTTCGCAAGCCGTCCGGCACAGAACCGTTTCACCATGCGGTAAATAACGGCAAACACCGGGACTGCACAAATCATACCTAAAATTCCAAACAAAGAGCCAAAGAATAAAATGGAAAATAAAATCCAAAAACTCTTTAAGCCAATGGAATCACCAAGAATTTTCGGTCCTAATACATTTCCATCAAACTGCATTAAAATGATAATCAAAATCAAGAACAAAACACCTTTGCTCGGACTTGCAATAAAAACCAGCACCGCACTCGGAATAATACCGATGTACTGACCAAAAAACGGAATGATGTTTGTCACACCAATTAACACGCTTATCAAAACGGTGTACGGAATCCCCGCAATGTTCATAATGATAAATGTCAATACACCAACAATCAGGGAATCAATAATTTTCCCGCTGATAAATTTGGCAAAAACACCATGCGTTTCGCTTAACACAGACAACACGCTTCCCGCTCTTTTTGCCGGAAGAACCGCAAAAATCAGTTTTTTCGCCTGAGCACAGAAGTTTTCTTTTCCTGCCATCAGATAAATGGAAATGATAAGCCCGATAAAAAAGTCAACCAAAACACTGGTTGCATTCAAAACACCGTCGGTAATTGCCCCCAAAAACTTATCACTATTTGGAAGCAAATCATTTTGCAGCCAATCTAACAATTTATCAAATATATCTTTAGAGGCTTTCGTAAAATAATCCGCAAATTCCGGATTCGATTTAAAAATATGAGTACCCCAGTTCTTCACATTGTTATAATACTCCGGCATACTCTTTGCCAGCCCGGTGATACTGTCAATAATCTCCGGTATTACTAACATCATAATTCCAAACACAATAAATATCGCCAGAAGAAGCACAAAAAACACGGAACATCCCCTCGCAACATTTGATGCTTTTTTCTTTTTCCCCTTAAAAATTTTACTCCACAACGGAATAAATATATAACGGTCCGATTTATTCACAAGCGGACTGAGAAGATACGCAATCACAACGCCTATGTACACCGGCATTAATGCCGAATTAATGGCACCAAATATTTTCCCAAGTCCCGTCAAATTACTCGTTATTGCATAAACGATCAACGCTGCCACAATCACAAAAAAGCCCGTGAGTCCGGCGTACCAATACTTTTCCAATTCCTTTCCCGGTCGTTTCAAACAAGTTCACCACTTTCTATAAACTCTTATTCACTATATGCCAAACCGACAAAGGGTATCAGCCAAACGACACCCCTTTGCCCCTTTGGAGAACATTGTATCACAACCGCTTTTTCAAGTAAATGTACAAAACAATAAAAACGTTGATATTTTACATCATTTCATTTTTGATTTAAAAACAAGGCTTGCCAGATATCCCATAATTAATGCACCGGAAATACCGACCGCCGCACTTTCTAATCCCCCATAAAAAGTACCGATAAATCCCTGCTTATCAACTGCCTCTTTTACTCCCTTGAATAACAGATGTCCAAACCCAATCAATGGTACGGATGCACCAGATTTTGTCCAGTCTGCAAACGGCTCATACAGACCGAAAAAACTTAAAATGGCACCCGTACAGACAAGACCAACCATAATACGTCCAGGAAGCAGTTTCGTATTATCCATAATAATCTGTACAATTGCACAAATTGCACCTCCCACCAAAAATGCTATTACATAGTCCATTCTCCCACCTCCTTTCCCGAGCCGGAAATTCCTTCTAACATAACTGCGTGGGCAATGCCCGGTATGGAATTTCCCTCATTAAAACTTACGGTGGATAACAATGCACCGGTCGGAACAAACAGCACCCGTTTCCACTCCTTCTTTCTCATTTTCTGAAGAATATATCCACAAAGTGTTATCGCACTGCATCCACAGCCACTGCCGCCGGCATTGGTTCCCTGCTCTTTATTGTAATAAATTTCGGTACCACAGTCGAAGTGCTGCTTTTCAATATCATAGCCATATCCCCGCAGCATATCAATCAAAATTCTCTGTCCGATAATACCTAAATCTCCTGTCACAATGCGGTCATAATAATCCGGTCCAATCCCCATATCTTTGAAATTATGAAGAATCGCGTCACAGGCAGCCGGCGCCATGCAGGCTCCCATATTCATACTATCTTTGATACCATAATCCGTTATGGTTCCTGTTGTAATACCTGATACTTCCACATAACCGGTCTCTTTGCGTTTCCACTTTGCCCGTGAGGAAGCCAGAACTACTGCACCGCTGCCGGTAACCGTCCACGTCGCAGAGTACGGACGCTGACTGCCATAGGCAAGCGGATAACGGAACTGTTTCTCCGCACTGGCAAAATGACTTGAGGTTAATGCGACCACATAATCGGCAAACTCCCCATCAATGAGCATCGCCCCAATCGCCAATGACTCTCCCATCGTTGAACACGCCCCATACACACCAAACATTGGAATATTAAAATTCATGATACCAAAAGAAGTGGCAATTAACTGTCCAAGCAAGTCTCCTGCCACTAAATAACGGATTTCCTGCGGTTCTAATCCCGCTTTTCTTAACGCAATCTGTGTCGCCAGCTGCTGCATTTTACTCTCGGCTTCCTCCCACGTTTTTGCACCAAACAAGGGGTCTTCCTCAACCATATCAAAGCACTTGCCAAAAGCACCATTTCCTTCTTTTTCCCCTGCAACACTGCCCGCACCAATGATAATCGGCGGTCTGGAAAATAAAACACTCCTTTTGCCTACCATTTTTTTCTCATTCATAACCATGTATCCTTTCCGCTTAACTTAGGACTTAGTATGGTTTATGAATTTATTCTTTATGCATCCTATTGAAAATTATTCCTGTCCATCGAGAAGATATTCATAAGATGTGTCAAGTATCTGTGTGATTTTCATTAAAGTATCAACAGAAAAACCTAATCCCTGTTTTTCTATTTGAAAAATAAACTTAGACGAAATACCAGATTTATCTGCAAGCTGGCCTCTGCTCATCCCTTTTCGTATTCTTGCCTGCTGAATTCTATTACCAACTTCCTTGTCCATTTCCTACTCCTCCTTTTATCCTATGTAAAGATATATTATTATACCACTATACAGAGAAATAATGTTTTCTTATTCACAACGTACCGTTTTCTTTGCATAAAAGCACTTTTATATGTTTTGCCACCAAATTTCATGCGTTCATTCTATAAACCATCAACGCTTACGCATATTTCCCCTGTCTTAATTTTTTTATCTGATACTGTTTAATAAAGTGGATTAGTAGGAAACTGGGAAAAATGCAAAAAATTAACACAGAAAGGAGATATTGATTCATGAAGAAATTAAACAAATCATTCATGTACAAACTTAGCTCTTTATGTATCGCCCTCGGCGGTATCATCTACGCTCAGGGAATGTGTATGATGTTTTTTGGAGAGCCTGACTTCAAAGAAGTCAAAGAAAAATAAAAAAGGGGACTGCATCAACAGTCCCTCTTTCTATTCAACGGGTCTCAAAATTTCATATAAAGCAGATAACATAATATAAACTTTTTCCAAAGAATCCGGTTCAAATTTTTCAATTATGTCAATAATCTCATTTTGATACGCAAATTCCATATGGCCTTTTAATAGGTAATCACAAGATGTATCCAGTGCCTGTGCCAATTTCACTAATGTCTCTGCAGAAAAGCCTAATCCCTGCCGTTCAATTTGGAAAATAAACTTTTCGGATACCCCCGACATACTTGACAGCACTTCTCTTGTATATCCCTTTTTTAATCTTATCTGTCGTATTCTGCTTCCAACTTCTTTATCCATTGCGTATCACTCCTTTTACTAAATCTTTTTTGGAGATTAAATATTTTATCACCTAATCATAAAAAAAGAATTAATTTTTTCATAAGGTATTCGTTTTTAAGCATAAAAGCATTTTTTTTACTTATTTCCAGTCTTTTTATGCTTTCATTCCGCGAAACATTTACGCTTACGCATATTTTCCCTATCTTCCTGGAGGCTTTTCTATACTAACTTCTAAAGGAGGGAACAGCATGAGCGTCTACGACAAGTCATTAGAGCAAATTCAAAGCTCATACAACTTTACAGACCTGGAAATGGCGAAAATGGACTATACCTTAAAGGTATTTGCCTACGAATTTTCAAAACTAATTTTCTTTTTTACTTTCTTTACTGCAATAGGAAAATTATCTGAATTTGTTGTTTGTATGATTGCGTTACTGCCATTTCGCTGGATTTCAGGCGGGATTCATCTGAAACATTATTGGAGTTGTTTTTTATTCAGCTTTGCATTTTTTGCTGTTATATTGTTCCTGGGAGAAAACTTTACGCTCCCTTTTTATATCCAAGTCGGATTATTTATTTTGAGTAATTTACTTCTCTTTATTATCGGACCTGTTCCTTCCGCAAAAAGAAAGGCAATGACAAAAATACGTTATGATAAAATGAGAGTTTTATCTTCGTTGATTCTTGCCATTTATACCGTTCTTTATTTTGCCTTGCAAAATGTGCCCCATCGTTCTATCGTTTTTTGGAGCATCATTTTACAAATTATACAATTAATTTGTGCCAAACTGACACGGAAAGGAGATATTTATGAAAAAGTTTAACAAATCTTTTATGTACAAATTTAGTTCTTTGTGCATCGCTCTTGGCTGTATTATCTACTATCACGGACCATGCTTAATGTTTTTTGGCGAACCTGAATTCAAAGAAGACTAATAAAAAAGGCTGCAAATCCAACGATTTGCAGCTTATTTTTTCTAAATAATAATCCACATTTCAAAACAGTCAACACCTTCTTTTTGTCCATTTTGAACAATGATTTCTCCTTTATTTTTATGTACAAGCATTTTTACATCATAAAGCCCAACGCCTCTCCCTTCTCCCTTTGTACTATATCCAAGTTCAAACAGATGCTCCAATTCATGTTGGCTTTTCTTTTTGCAGGCATTCGCAATATACACAGAGATTTTTCCGGAAATATCTTTTGACTCCTGAATTTCAATCCACATCTTTTTATCACCCTCAAAATCCTCTTGTGCCTCAATTGCATTATCAAGCAGTGTTCCTAAAATCTGAACCCATATTATATCTGAAATACTTTTGTGCCGCATACTGCACGAAAAAATAGTCTGCACCTGAATTCCCTTTTCAATTGCTTCATTAATTTTTTCATATAACAGTGCCACAACTGCCGGCTCCTCCAAAACAATTGCATCTGTTGGCAGTTCATACTCCCATACCCGTCCCAAAAACTCTTTTTGTTTTGCTACCAGTTCATCGTATGTATCATATAAACGATACATTCCAAATGCGGTTGCAAACTGATTCTTTACTTTATGTTGTCTCCTTCGTATCTGAGAAATAATTTCCGTAAAACTATCTAAATATTTCTTTCTCATCTGATTTTCAATTTTGCTCTTTTGTATTTTAGAAACTAATATCCACATAACCACAATACATATTGCAATATAAATATTATCTGTTACGTTTAACTTTTGAAGAATTTTAAATAAAACTAAAGGAGCAAAAATCATTAAACTTAGTATCGCCACTATAATATACGAAACATCCCACCGCTCAAACACTCTCATAAGCCTGTTTAACTTTGCCCATTTTAATAATGCACATATTTCCACCAATAGAGCCGAAGAAATCACCTCCAGCACACCACGTGGCATATCCGATGGAATAACAAAATATAATCCCTGCGATAATAATAATTCTAAGACTCCAAGAATTATTAGTCCAATAATACACATTGCAAAACTCTTTAGTGCCCGTTCCTGATAACACCAGCAAATATAACCATATAATAAAACATATCCAATGACAGTAAATACCTGTGGCAGTGAAAAATACCAAAGCACAGCATAATATGCCAGATTCGCCAGAAAATAAACAACCGTCTTGCGCGGTTCTATGTGATTGTTTTCATTTCCTAAAGCTCTCACAATCAATACCATAGCAACCCACTCCATTAAGGTAATACAAATCCAAAGCCAATTCATCATCTCATCCTTTGCAATTCTTCAATCTCATCCAAAAACTGTCTTTTCATCCTAGTACCAATTTCTATCAGTTCCTCCCTCCCACGCAGTTTCACGTAGCGGTTTACAGGATCTACATACTCTAAATACGCATAGTTCACCGCAATTCCTTTTGTAGGAACTAAAAATTTTTGTGTTTTTATTTGTTTCATAAAATTATTTAAGGATAGATTTGGAATTTCCAGTTCATCATCTGTTTTTACAATATACAATTTCTTATGTCTACTTGAAAGCATAATAATATCTTTTTCATGAACAGCGTAAGAAACTTTATCTTTTCGAACAAAACAAACAGCATCATCTAAAACTGTACTCTGCATTTTGCGAAATGCCTGCATGACGACCTTACGGACACGACTTTCCTGAATCGGTTTTTCTATGTAATCATAGCAATGTATCTTTCGTAATAATTCTGCTTCCAGCCCAATCAGACTGGTTACAAAAATAATATCCACACCAAAATACTCTTCCTGCTGTCTTACATACTCAGCAAACTTTATGCCTGAAAAATCATTTGTAACTTGTGGCTTCAAAATAATATCAACGAAGAACAAATCAATATGATTTTCCATGATACAAGCAAGAGCAGGTCCCACCTCAGAAAATGCATAAACCGTAATCGCATCGTCACATGATTCCACAATCCTCTTTAGTGCAGCTCTTGTGGTATCCATATCTTCCAAAATAAGTACCTTTTTTCGCATCGTATATTCTCCTACAACTTACAACATTTCCTCAATATAAGAAACGAGCCTGGTAAGTATCAGTTTTTTCTCTTTACGACTCGCCGTAAGCCAAAGTTGTCGTAAACCATTATCCAAATCCGGCTTATCTCCTGTCAAAAGATAGGTGATATCAATCTCGAATTTATCATACAACATTTGCGCTTTATCCGAAGTCAGTAACGAGCATCCCGTCTCAATTTTGCGATATGTATTCACATCCCAATTCATCTCCTCTGCAAATTGTTTTTGTGTCATATGCAGAGATAAACGGAATCCTTTCAGTCTTTGACCAACAGCTTTTTTAGAAAAGCTCTCTCTCAAAAGAAAACACCACCTTCTACCTTCTTTTTTCTATATTTTATCAATGTGTTTTCTCTTTGTAACTGCACTTTATATTCCGTTTTATCGTATTTATTTTACTACCCGAGTGCCACATCAAGAACCATCATCAGTGTAAAACCTACCGCCACAC
Source organism: uncultured Eubacterium sp. (assembly GCA_934322085.1). Lineage (GTDB taxonomy): Bacteria > Bacillota > Clostridia > Lachnospirales > Lachnospiraceae > Eubacterium_F. The sequence continues at coordinate 4,534 of CAKRGF010000011.1, read as the reverse complement.
CTATGGTTGCTATATTGGTATGCTCTCCCATTTGCGACTCCGGGATCAACTCTTCAACCACAACATAAATCATTGCTCCTGCCGCAAACGACAAAAAGTAGGGAAGAAATGGAACAATAATACCCGTGAGCAAAATTGTCAGCATAGCTCCCACCGGTTCAACAAGACCAGACAGCACACCATATAGGAAAGCCCTCTTTTTCGACACTCCAAGACTGCAAAGAGGCATTGAGATAATCGCCCCTTCCGGAAAATTTTGAATCGCAATTCCAAGGGCCAGCGCAAACGCACCCGAAAGTGTAATCCCTGTATTGTCAATTAACACTCCTGCAAAAGTGACACCTACTGCCATTCCTTCCGGAATATTATGCAGCGTCACCGCCAGCACAAGCATCGCTGACTTTCCAATTTTGGTTTTCGGTCCCTCCGGCTTGTCACTATCCAAATGAAGATGCGGAATCACACTATCTAACAATAGTAAAAACAACATTCCAAGCAAAAAACCAACGCACGCAGGAATCCACGCAATGCCACCTTCCTGTTCTGTCATCTCGATTGAAGGTATGAGAAGCGACCACACAGAAGCTGCAATCATAACTCCGGCAGCAAACCCCAAAAGAACTTTCTCCAGCTTTTGATTCATGCTCCCCTTCATGAAAAATACCATGCCTGCTCCCAATGTTGTTCCCAGAAAAGGAATCATTAATCCTGAAAAAATCATCGATTACCCCCTTTTTTCTGACAACAATCCATTTCTGCACATCTTTCATTATTTATTAATATGCAAAAAAGATTGTTTTGTTATCTTTGTGTATCGGTTACCACACCCAGTATATCACACCAAGCACCCAACTGCAAAACACTCCATACAAAATAACTGGTCCGGCAATCGTAAAAATTTTACACCCGACTCCAAACACCCATCCTTCTTCCTTAAATTCAATTGCGGGTGCCGCTACTGAATTGGCAAATCCGGTAATCGGTACAATTGTTCCTGCACCTGCAAAGTTTGCAAGTTTCTGATACAAATTCAAACCAGTAAACAGCACACTGAGAAAAATTAGTGATAATGTGGTATATAATCCCGCTGTTTCTTTTTCCATCCCCAGACTCATATAAGCATTCGACAAAGCCTGTCCCACAACGCAGATAAATCCTCCAACGGCATATGCCTTCAGCAAATTAATACACCAGCTCTTTTTCGGCGTATGTTTTTTTACATAGGCATTATACTTTTCGTCCTTCTTTGTCTGCTCCTTTTCCTGCAAAACCTCTTGAATATCAATATTATCCTGATTCATTTTCTGCTCCTTTGGCCTTAATAAAAATATTGAAATAAAGTTCCTGTTATTTTCCCAATTGCTATTGCAAGCGGAATGAGATTAAACGCCTCTTTAATTTGCAGACGGTTCACTAATATTGGAATCACTCGCAGCATTTCTGCCAGTGCCATTACCAGACATCCGACATATATACCTGCAAAGAGTCCATAAACTGCTAGAAAGATTGAAGTCAACGGAACCGGAATTTCAAACACAATCCAAATATTTCCTAATGCACCGCCCGCTATAATCATTGTTTCGTACCACACCACATGGCTTGCCGTTTTCGTCCTTGCCGCCAGTCTCGGTATAATGCCAAGCATCGTAATAAACGCAAAAATTCCGGATGCCACCGCGAAACCGCTTGCTAAACCAATCAGAATGAGAACACTATACTGAATCACTGTCAATGGTTTTCCCCTCCCTTGATGCCGCTGCAATCAACGTTTTGTTTACCTGCTCCTCATACGTGTGCATTTCAACCTGAATCGGCGTCGGATCATCCTTAATTTTTTTTCTGCGGAAATGATTATAAAAAACGAGGATTCCCACCGGCAGCCCAATGGCATAGCAAATCTCAATGATGGAACCGCCTTGTTTTTCCTGCCCCAGCACCAGACGGTATACTTTATCAAACACATCCGCAACACTGACATCCTCGTTAAATGTCATAATGGTAAAAGCTGCTCCCATAAAAACAATAAAAGAAACAAAAATAGTCCTTACATATTCCCACTTTTTCTGCTTCTCCTTTTCATCCGGCTTCTCATAATCAATAACAAAATCACGTTCGCCCAAATTTTCAATTTTTAAATTTGGATATTTCTGATGTATCACCTCATATACTTTCGCAATCGTGAACATCGTTTTTTGTGGCCCATGAGCAGGCAGCGTATAAAATGCCGTTTGATTTAATTCCTGAACAATCTTTTTATTGGTACAATGCAGCGTTGCCAAATCATGAAATGTAATCTGACGCTTTGCAACCGGAATATTCTGCTCAATTTTTACATATAGTATCTCTTCCATTCTTTATACTCCTTCACCAATGTTCCCTTTCCTTGTACCGGTGTTTTCTCATCGTGATTTCCCGAGCGGTAAATCCAGACCGCTAATGCTGCAAATACAAGAATGACAATGGTACAAATACCTGCTTTTTTCATGCAAACACTTCCTTTCGGTATTACCATTGCCATTTTCTATATTTTTATTCATGACTGCGACATACAAAATGTTTCCTCATCGAGCCAATAATTTTCTTTTCCAAACGACTGACCTGTACCTGACTCATATCCAATAGTTTTGCGGTCTGTGTTTGAGTTTTGTCTTCAAAATACCGTAGTTCTATAAGCTTTCTCTCTTTCTCTCCAAGTTCTCCCAAAAGCTGCTCTAGCAAAAGCTGATTGACAATAAGCTCCGATTCATTTTTTCCCGATGGAATTTTGTCCATAAGAAGAATTTCGCTTCCTTCTTTTTGAAAGACCGTTTTATGTAGAGACTCCACCTCACTGCCAGCTTCAAGAGCCATTACAATGTCCTCTCTTGCCAATTCTGTTGCTGCACTTAGCTCCTCCAACGTCGCATCACGCCCCAATTGAATCGCTAACATTTCAGCTGCGCGCTTAATCCGTATTCCATTTTCCTTTAATGTCCGGCTGACTTTCACCATTCCATCATCGCGCATAAAACGCTTGATTTCACCACTAATTACCGGCACTGCATAGGTAGAAAATTTTACTTCAAAATTTACATTGAAATTATCGACTGCTTTTATCAAACCAATTGCACCAATCTGACTCAAATCTTCGGCATCATATCCTCTTCCTGCGAATCGCTTGACAATACTGTATACCAACGGCATATTTGCCTTAATCACTTGTTCTCTTGCCAATTTATCCCCTGCTCGTGAACGTTTAATCAGTTCTATGGTTTCCATTGGCAGACTCCCTTATGACAAAATAAATGAACTATATATTTTCTTCTTCATGCGAATCGTTGTTCCCTGACCCACCTGTGACTCCACATGCAGTTCATCCATGAAAGCCTCCATGAAAGCAAATCCCATTCCGGAACGTTCCATTTCCGGTCTGGTCGTAAACAACGGTTCCATGGCACGATTCACGTCACCAATTCCAACACCTTGGTCTGCCACCTCAATCCATATGGTATTCTCTTCAATCCAGCTATGTATCTTAACCTTCCCCGGTTTGCCATCATACCCATGAATGATGGCATTTGTAACCGCCTCGGAAACTGCTGTCTTGACATCACCAAGTTCTTCTAAAGTCGGGTCAAGCCTTGCTAAAAATGCGGCAACAACCGTCCGCGCCAAACTTTCATTTTCTGAATTACTGTCAAATTCAAACATAATCTCCGATTTTTCCATTATAAAACTTCCGTCCTTTCCTGATATTTGGGAATAATCCGATAAAGTCCCGACATCCTGAAAATGCGGTCAACATTATCTCCAATTCCGGTCACAAAAGTTCTTCCTCCTAAAAAATTCATTTTTCGGTGTCTTCCCATTACCATGCCAATTCCTGAGCTGTCCATAAAAGTTATGCCCGAAAAGTCAAATATTAATGTTCTGACATTTCCCTTCTCTATTTGTAAATCCACTACTTTACTGATTTGTCCTGCTGTATGATGATCCAATTCCTCGCAAATGTGTAACACAAGCTGGGAGCCCGTTCGCTCCATTGAAAATTGCTCCATTTTTTTCTTTCCTTCCTTTTTTAGTCATTCGAAAAAGACCCATAGAAATTTTCTTCTATAGGTCTTCTCATTCGTTCTTCTTTATTCTTATTATCCTTGTGTACCTTACTGCTCCATTTGCTGCAAATAGTTATTTGCCTTATTCGCAATTGCACTGTTTGGGTCAACCTTAATTGCTTTTCGATACCATTTCTTTGCTTTTTTGTTATCCTGCTTTTTCTGATAACAATAACCAATCTGGTACATCGCATCCTGATGTTTTGGTTTCAGTTTCAGCACATTGCGGTAAATCGCAATTGCTCCATCATAAGACGTATACGCCGTACGTTTCCCTTCATTTAAAAGGGTTTGAATCTGTGCATCCGTCACGGTATGAATGGTTGTGTAAATTTCTTTTGCTTCACTGCTTCCAAAATCGGATTTTTTGCAGTCTGCCACGGCAATTGCTGCTTGAATCTTATCATCCGCAAGATAAGCCTTGACTCCTGTCAATAACT
>CAKRGF010000010.1 GCA_934322085.1 uncultured Eubacterium sp. | reverse complement strand
GTTCGAAGGCGATACAAAAATCGGATTCAGATACAAAACTTCCACGCCAAGGTCCTGCAAATAGTCCAGTTTATCCATAACACCCTGCAAATCACCGCCATAAAACTCACGCACGCCCATTGATGCCGGCATTTTATTCCAGTCACGCACCTGCGTCACATGCTCATCAATATATGTATATTCATCATCAACAACATCATTCGTCTTATCTCCATTATAAAAACGGTCCACAAAAATCTGGTACATCACGGCACCCTTTGCCCAGTCCGGCGTATGAAATCCCGGAATCAGACAGAAATTAAAATACGGATTGACTTCCGAAACCACTCCCTGACGATTGCAAATCAGCATCTCTTTCGCCGTTTCCACCCTAAAGTAATAACTTACCGGATGATCTTCCAACGCAAATGATACGGCATAAATATCAAAATACTCCGTTGACTTTTCCAAATGCATAATATAAGGCACTTCATCCACCATTGCCTTCACATATTCTGCCTCGTCTTTCCCAACACGGCACCGAATTGTAACGGTCTCATACGCACGCGGTTCACATGGCGAAACAAAATCAGCCGTACCATCACTAAATATCGCTTTCTTATTAAGGCTTCCGTCAGCCATTGCTTTGTCCTCCGAACATAATTATTTCTATTTGTAAAAATTCACGGCTAAAAGCCGTGAATCCTTATTCTAGATAAGTCAAAAGGACAGCTTACGATGCTGTCCTTTTGGGAGAAGGTATTTTTGTTACTTATGGGGTGTAGCAAAAACTATATAATGTATTGGGGTTTACGCGTATTAATATAACACGTTATCAAAAAACAGTGTGCACAAAGTTTACATTTTTTCCACCATTCTTTTGTTAGTTTTGCCCAATACTTTTCTCCCATTTGCACATTTGCACAAAGAATCTTTACATTTCTTCGATTGTCTCGTCATTCTGCTCAAAGAGAGCCTCAAACTCCTGCTGCCCGATTCGTTCTTTTTCGATCAGAAGCTCTGCCAGTTTATCCAAAACCTTTCGATTTTCTTTCAAAATCTTAGTAGCCTTCTCACGGCAGCTCTCGATAATTCGTTTTACTTCCTGGTCAATCACAGCAGCGGTTCCTTCACTGAAGTTCTTTGCGTGGCCAATTTCACGGCCGATAAAGACTTCATCATCTGACGTACTGTAGTTAATCATACCAAGCTCATCCGAGAAACCATACTTTGTAACCATATCGCGTGCTCGCTCCGTTGCCTGACGGATATCCTGCACAGCCCCCGTTGTCACATCATCAAAAACAAGACTTTCTGCGATACGCCCGCCAAGACATACAACAATATCCTGTAACATCTTGCCTTTGGTGAGATACATCTCATCTTTTTCCGGCAATGGCATCGTATAACCACCGGCACCCTGCCCGGTTGGAATTACAGAAACCGTATAAACCGGTCCGACATCCGGCAAAACATGGAACAAAATTGCGTGTCCGGCTTCGTGATATGCCGTAACTCGTTTATCCTTTTCAGAAATAATACGGCTCTTTTTCTCTGCACCAATTCCCACTTTGATAAAGGACTTGCGAATATCTTCATCTACCAAATATGGGCGATTTTCTCTTGCCGCACAAATGGCGGCCTCATTCAAAAGATTTTCCAAATCTGCACCGGCAAATCCTGCCGTCGTACGTGCAATTTCTTCCAGATTTACATCATCGGATAACGGTTTATTTTTCGCATGGACTTTCAAAATTTCCTCTCGGCCTCTCACATCCGGAAGACCCACGTGGATTCTTCGGTCAAAACGTCCCGGTCTGAGAATTGCCGGGTCGAGAATATCTACACGGTTGGTTGCCGCCATCACGATTATTCCCTCATTAATTCCAAAACCATCCATCTCAACAAGCATCTGGTTCAATGTCTGCTCACGCTCGTCATGTCCGCCGCCAAGACCGCTTCCTCGTCTTCTTGCCACGGCATCAATCTCATCAATAAAAACAATACACGGTGCATTTTTCTTTGCTTCCGCAAACAAGTCACGGACACGGGAAGCACCGACACCGACAAACATTTCCACAAAATCAGATCCGGAAATACTAAAGAACGGAACACCCGCTTCACCGGCAACTGCTTTGGCAAGCAGGGTTTTACCGGTTCCCGGAGGGCCTACCATAATTACACCTTTTGGGATTCTCGCACCTAAATTCGTATATTTCTGCGGTGCTTCCAAAAAGTCTACAATTTCCTCTAACTGTTCTTTCTCTTCAACCAGACCGGCAACATCCGCAAATGTCTTTGATTTTTCATCCGGTGCGGTCATTTTCGCACGGCTCTTTCCAAAATTCATCATTTTGGCATTTCCGCCGCCTCCGCCCTGCGCCTGGCTCGTCATCATCGTAAACAAAATGAAAATCAAGACAAATCCAATCGCATATGGCAGAATCTCTAAATACCACGGTGTTGTCTCAACATCCGATACAACTACGTTTGTGAAATGAGCATCGTCTAATTTATCCGTAACCACATTGACATCCGGTGCATAGAAAGAATGTTTCTTGCTGTCTTTCATCGTCACACGGATTTCACCGGTCGGAACCTGCTCATTTTGTCCCACCACAACAGACTGTATTTTATGATTCGATAAATCGTCCTTAAACTGTGTATAAGTATAATTCTCCTCTGTCCATCCGGACATAAAATCACTCGAAATCATGGCAATTAAAATTATCGCCGCCATCACGACAAAAAAGCCATAACCTTTCCATTTTCTCATCGGATTAATCCTCCTTTATTTTCAGCTCTCCGATATAAGGCAGATTGCGGTATTTCTGGGCATAATCAAGTCCAAATCCAACCACAAATAAATCATCAATCTCAAAACCGGTATACGCTACATCCACTTCTGACACACGGCATGCCGGTTTGTCAAGAAGCGTACAAATGCGTAAACTTTTCGGTCCGCGCTTTCCTAACATATGGGCAAGATACGAAAGTGTGCGTCCGCTGTCCACAATATCTTCAATAATCAGCACTTCTCGGTTTTCCAAACTCATAATCAAATCCTGACTAATCGTAATGCTTCCGCTGCTGGTCATACCATTTCCATAACTTGATACACTCATAAAATCAATCGTAACCGGCACTGTAATATATTTTGCCAGTTCGCAGGTAAAAAATACACTTCCCTTCAAAATGCAAATCAAATGAAGTGTTTTTCCTTCGTAATCACGGTTAATCTGCTCAGCAAGTTCCTTCACTCTTGCTACAATTTCTTCTTCTTTAATCAAGACCTTGATTTCTTCCTTCATGACGTATCCTTTCTTTGGTCACAACCAAAACAAATTTTGTATTTTGATTTATTTTACAGGCTGCACTGATCCGATGCGGAATTGCCCATATCACATGGGCGCCATCCGCCAGTACAAGCTGCCTGTCCCGACGCTCTTTCGCAATCTTTTCATCCATATAGTAGCGGGATAATTTCTTTTTATGCCCCTTCTCATCAAGCACAAAAAAATCTCCCGGTCTCGGATTACGAATCGTCAGTTTACTATTTATCTTATCATAATCAAACCATTTCGTATAGTCTTTTTGTGGAATTTCTGAATCCAGTTGTTCGCGTGACACCACCTCAAAATGAAAGTGGTAATATACGCCATCCATTTCCACTATATTCCCGGATGCCATGTCACATTCCACACAAACGTTTTCCTGCTTTTTGGGCTTATTTTTCGTAAGCCTCAGATACTCATAATCACAGACAACAAAATAGCCGTCTGGCAGAGAAAACGTACCGTTTCCTTTGTGCGCTATTCTTTCATATAGCGCCTCATAATGCGCTCTCGTGACATCTTTTACACCAGAGATTCCCTGCTCTAAAAAGAGTGATAAAATCTCTTTTTGCAAAACCTCCGGAAGCCCCCGGCACGCATCCCGCCTTAACAGAACTTCTTCTCCCTCATGGAAAATCACATGTTCTGCCTCACGCTCTGCCTGCTCACGGATGTACCCCCGCCACTTGCCAATGTCATCCGCCGCATCTGCAATATGCCCTACCGCCCCCGGATTTAAGTTCTCTTTTAAAAGCGGTAATAACTCTTTCCGAATCCAGTTTCTCTGATACACTGTATCCTGATTTGTAACATCCTCCCGCCACGGTATCTTTTTTTCCTCTAAAAATGCAAGAATGTCTCCCTTTTCGGCAAACAGAAGCGGCCGTATAATAAAATCTCTTTTCGGTAACATCGCCGCCAAACCTCTGGCAGAACTCCCACGTATCAGCCGGAACAAAAATGTCTCTGCCTGATCCTCTTTGTGGTGCGCCACTGCAATGCAGTCCGCATTTTTTTCCCTGCGTAATTTTTCAAACTGCTCATAGCGGCATACCCGGCCTGCCTCCTCCTCACTCATCCCCCACTTTTTTGCATACGCCGGTACATCTTCGGAAGCTTCAAAATACGGAAGTTCCCATTTATCCGCAAGCTCTCTCACAAAATGTGCATCCTGGTCGGCATCGTCTCCCCGGATGCCGTGTTTGACATGCAGAACAAATAGAGACAACTTCATTTCTTTCCGTAAACTATTTAATAAATACAAAAGACATACCGAATCAGCGCCACCCGACACCCCTACGACAATCTTGTCGCCCGGTGAAAACAAGTGGTGCGTTTCGCTATATCGAATCATTTCTTCTCTCACGGCTTCATCCTCCGCATTTATTGTAACGGTTTTCCTTTTTTTCGTCAAACTTTATTCCAGATTCCAGCCACCAAAACGCTCATATCGTCAGACGCTTCTTTTGTGCTGTGCGCCAGTGTATTCATCAAAATCTGGTTTGCCATATCATTCGCATTTTTGCAGTACAGCCGGTCAATGAGTGTCGCCATCTCCTCCTGACTGTCGCTCTCTATATTTCTCTCATAAAAACTGTCAAGCACGCCGTCCGAAACCATGATAACCATATCGCCTTCCTGCAATTGTACGACGGCGACATCCGGCTCCGCCTGCAAATCCACTCCGACCGGAAGCGCACTGGAGGCAATCATTTCTACTCCGTCTTCCCGCTTTACAAAAGTAGTTGCGGCTCCGTTTTTCATAATTTCACAAATACCGGTATGAAGGTTAATTGCTGCCATATCAAGTGTTGCAAATGATTTTCCCTCATAATTTGCAACAAACAGCGTATTCAGAAGCCTGAGCGCCGATTTTTTTTCAAACCCAGCCTCCATCAGATATTCCAGTGCCTCAATCAGATTGCTGCTGTCACGGTCCGCCATTTCACCACTTCCCATGCCGTCCGTCAAAACCATGAGAAGTTCACCGGTTCCCGAAAGTTCCAAAAACGAATAATTGTCGCCCGACACACTCTCGCCGCTTTTGGCAACTCTGGCAAGCCCCGTAAGTGCCTTATACACCGTGTCCTGTCTGAAAAACATCGTATCCGTTGTGGAAGAAAGCACGTTTCTTGTCTCTCTTGCCGGACACATCATAATGCCGGTCGCACGGTACAGCGCCTGTGCAACATCGGTCTTTGTCAAACAATGATTGCCATGGCAGGCACCGGTAAACATTACTTCCAGATATCCTCCCCTTTTTTTCACCGATAAACGTGCCACCTTGATGCCCTCTTTTTTTAATTCTTCTAAAATTCTTCGTTTTCGCTCTTTGGGAAGTTCCTCTGTCTCTCCCAAATTAATGGTAAACGATTTTAACGCCACCGCAATTTCTTTCATCTGCTCCGCCATCACGCGGCGGTTTTCCGACATCCGGTTATGCCAGCCAAGTCTCACATTTTCCCCGGCAATCCTCTCCTCGACCTGATGCACATATTCATCTAAGTGCATACAGCGTCTTTGAAAATCCGGACTAATCTGTGACAGTGTTACGCTTCCGTCCTGCCCCACCTGCCACAAAATCCGCCGCAGACTTTCATTAGTCTCCTCATAATGGCGGTTCCAGCAATATTTACAATTGATACATTCATTGCACGTATCACGGGACAGCTGTGCAAAAATATCCTCTAACCGCTCTTCCGACAACCCTTTTTCTTCTATTTCACTTTCAAAACTCTTGGACAGCCGGCGAAAGGCATCGGAAAAGTCTTCCAGCTGATGGTTAGCAAGCGAGCGGACATCCTCTTTGGCAAAGGAATCCTCTTCCCGCTCTGGCATGTCCTCTTCCACGCAGTGAATGACCCGCCTTGGAATGGCAAAGAACAAAATAACCGCCGACAGCATTGCCCGCAGTTCAATAATGCCATACAAGTCCTTTAGCGAATACACGGCAAGCAGCACACCAACAAGCAGATACAGACCGCCACTTACAAAGCGTCCCATTTTACGCAGCGTTCCCGCACACACACCAAGCAGACAGCAAATGCCGACGACCACCATATTTTCTCCGGTAAGTGCCAGTAAAATTCCTCCGGCTGCCCCGGCAATGGCGCCGGTCGACGCCCCATACCGGTATCCCATAAACAAAATCATGAAATAAGAAAGTGTTCCGGAAATCGAAAAAATCATATCCGCCTGCCTCGGCAGCCCATACAGCGCTGTCACCGCAAGGATAAGAATACTTATCAATTCCTCATTGTTAAATAATCGACTCCACTCCTCATACAAAATAAAATGCACACCCCATTGATACACATTGGCAAGTGCAAATACCATGACACTTTCAAGAATGCTGAGCCAAAATACTTCCCATGTATTTACGGCAAGAATACTGTTCAAAATACCTGCCGCCATATTTAAGCCGCCGGTAAGAAGTGCTAAATACACCGCCTGTCCGGTATGGCTTGTCCACTTTTCCTGTATTTTTTCGAGTGACAACACAAGCAGAAAGAGCGTGAGATACTTAATAAGCGAAAGCCCTTCTATACTGCTAAACATGCCAGCCAAAACAAAAAGCGCCAAAAGTTTCCTGCCTTTTCGTTCCGCCGCCACCGCAGCAAACAATGCCACACCAAAAGGATTAATTCCATACAGCCACACGCGTCCGGTCAGAAATCCCGCCACTAACAATAGCAAATATCGTTTGTCAAAACATATTTTTTGTTTCTTGTCCTTCAAAATCCGTGCCCCCTTGTCTTTCTCTTAACACTCTCAGTATAAAGAGTGCATACAGAGAAAAATGTCAAAATCGGAAGGGCATTTTAAAAAATTTTTCGACAAAAAAGACCACCGCCTAAGCAGTGGTCTTCGTTCTTATTCTGCCTTAAATACAATTTCATTATCGTATACCAGACCAAACTTCTCACGCGCTACATCTTCCACATACTGGTCTGTTTTACGATACTCTTTTTGTTCTTTAATCTGTTCCTGTTCTTTTTTCAAACTCTTTTTTTTCTCTTTTAGATTCTGCTGCTCCGTCGCAAGCTTCTGACAGTTTGCACGCAGTGAATAACCATGAACCGCTAATGTGCCAACAAACAAGGCTGCCACCAGCATAACCAGATAAATCCCGGTGCGGTTTCTTCTTTTTCTTCTTCTCACGGCTCCATCCCCTCAACATTATTCTACAATTGTATTTTCTATACTTGTAGTACTAATAATCTCATTATAGACGCTGACTTTCACGATTTCAAGTGTTTTTTCTGTATTCCTTTTATTTTTTTAAAAATCCAAACATACGGTCGAAAAATAAGTCTAAAAAATCCATAAATTGCTCTTTGTACATGCGTTTTTACCAAAGTTCGATATAAAAAAACGCCCAAGGTCAGTGCAATCACAAAAAAACTGCGGAGCAATCCATGATTGAGCGTGAAAATCATAGGAAATACAAAAAATGCCGCCAATGTCCAAAACAACCAGTCCTCAATCAGAATTCCAATCCTGCCATGCTTTACTTTCATGCGGAACGCCCGGATAAAATCATACAAAAACATTAAAAAAACACCCTCCGCAAAGGAGGCGGCAACATACATGAGCTGCCCCTGTATCATTTCCATCAGCCAAACAAACGGCCAAGAACACCCCCTGCCGTCTTTTCCTTTCTCGACTCATGATAGACAATCTCACGAATCCTTCCTTCTAATTCCACCTCGCCTTTTTCAAGCGTAAGGCGCTTTACATGCAAATCCTCACCCGCAAAGCGCACGGCACCTTCTACGGTCTCCAATTCAATTTCTTTATTATCAAAAGAAACCACTTCCGTAATTCCGGTTAAATCCACGTGATTACGATTCTGCATCTCCAATTTATGTGCCGTCACCGGCCGGGAAGATTCCTGCAACATAATAAAAGCCCCCTGGCATCATATCTATCTCACTATATGCTGTCACAGGGGGGGTTATTACACATACCGATAAAGTTCTTTGGCTTCATCCTTTTTGTACGTTTCGTTTATGCTCAATACTTCTACTTTTGTATTCCGGTTTCCGAACTGAATCTCGATGACATCGCCCGGCTTAACATTCAACGATGCTTTTGCCACCTTATCATTGACTAAAATTCGTCCGGCGTCGCACGCCTCATTCGCCACTGTACGGCGCTTGATCAGGCGGGATACCTTTAAGTATTTATCCAGTCTCATAGAAAATCTCCCTTCTTCTGTCAAGTCCTGCCTCACACGCGGTTTCATCCGCAGTCTGGCAAAGCATAACAAAGAGCACTCTGCTATATGCGATAGCAAAGTGCTCCAAAAATCCATAATAACAATCGTAAGATTATGCGTTCACAGCGTCCTTCAAACCTCTGCCGGCTTTGAATTTAGGAGCTTTAGAAGCAGGAATGCTCATCGGCTGTTTTGTCAATGGGTTGATACCTTCTCTTGCTGCTCTCTCAGCAACTTCGAAAGAACCAAAACCAACCAACTGTACTTTTTCACCTTTTTTTAATTCATCTGTAACAACATCTACGAATGCTTTCAATGCACTCTCAGCGTCTTTCTTAGATAATTCTGCTTTCTCAGCCATAGCTGCTACTAATTCAGTCTTATTCATGGATTATATCCTCCTCAAAAAAATTATTTGCTAGATTTGAACAACCTATACATCTATATATAACCTTTTTGGTAGTAATTGTCAAGGTTTTTCTGCATATTGTTTTATTTATCAGGGTTCCATCTGCCGTCCTAAAAAGTTTGCACCACAAATCGCCATTTTTTGCTCAAAATCGCCAAATATGCGTTCTGTGTCGCAGGACAGTAAAAGCACCATTCCGATAGCATCACCTTCTGCTAAAATGGTCGCCGCTGCTTCGGAAAATACTTCTTTCTCGTCCTCTGTTACCTGACTAAAGTCCGGTTCAGCATCCGTTGCCAGAATCGTCCGTCTATCCTCAATTGCTTCCAGCAATTCACGGTGAATGGTTTTTCCGGCATAGTCCTTTTTTCTCGGTCCTGCCGCCGCCACAATCTGGTCTCTGTCCGTCACACACACGGTGCATTTCGCCACCTGCGCAACCGCCTCCACATATTCTTTCGCAAATGCGGCAAGCTCTCCTATGGGTGAATACTTCTTTAATACAATGCCTCCTTCGCGGTTTGTAAATATTTCAAGCGGTTCACCCTCGCGAATCCTAAGGGTTCTCCGGATTTCTTTTGGCACGACCACACGTCCTAAATCATCAATTCTTCGTACAATTCCTGTTGCTTTCATAAAAAAATTTCCTCCTGTTCTCTACATGCTTTTCCATATTTATACTGTATGGGTAGTATGTGGAAAACAGAGGAAATTATGCATTTTTTGAGATTAATCGTCCACATCGAGTTCCTTTCGGATACTCTGCATACGTAAATCCAATGCGGCACTCACTTCCGCGCATTGCCTTAACTCATTGCGCAGCGTCTCGTTATTCTGTCCTTTTTTATAATAAATACGGTGTTCTAAACTTGCCCAAAAATCCATGGCAATTGTACGGAACTGTACTTCCGCTTTCATCATTCGTTTTTCGTTATGCAAAAAGATAGGAATTTCCACAATCAAATGAAGGCTCCTATACCCGTTTGGTTTTGGATTTTTGATGTAATCCTTTTTCTCAATCAAACGAATATCATCCTGAGCCAAAAAACATTCACTAATCTCATAAATGTCCTCCGGAAATGCGCAGATAACGCGTACACCGGCTATATCATGCAGCTTTTCCTCGATCATTTCCGCAGAAAATGGAATCTTTTTGCGGTGAAGTTTTTCAATAATACTTTCTGGCGATTTGAGTCTTGTTTTTATCGTCTCAATCGGGTTTCTGTCATAGCGGAGACTAAATTCGGTGTTGAGCACCTTAAATTTGGTCTCTACTTCCATGATGGCACACCGGTAGTACGCCATCAATGTCTGAAACGCCTCGCCTTCTTCCAATATCTGCTCAACCTGTTCATTCTGCATTAGCTCCTGCAAAAAGGACTCATCAAGCATCGTACCTTTTTTCTTTTCGTCTTTTTCCATCTATATCACTCATCCGTTCCAAGGTATTCGCGGACAATTTTGCCATAACGCATCTGATCCGCATACTGTAAAAGGTGATTCATTCTTTTTTTATTGCTCTTTTTATAGTTTTCAACCACAAGCTGTACGGTTTCTTTTCCAATTTCTTTCTCAAGACGTATACAGTCACATACACTGCGGTCCACATCATAAATACGAATGCTGCCACCACCTGTTTTAACATTCAAGACATCATCTTCAAATGTTGTAACAGAAAAATAATGGCGGGAAACCGGGAAGTTTAACTTCATGTTCCCACGGTCAGTACGGGCTGTTGCCACATACAAACAGTCCGGCTCATCCTTAATCAATCCGTGATAATAGCATGCGCTTAAAGAGCAGATAACAGCCTTTTTGTTTGTCATACAGGCTTCTAACATTTTGTAATGTTTTGGTTTCTTTCTGCCACTCATTAAGTTCCAGTAATTACCGTGAGACACTTTCTCAATCTTGCCTTCCTGCAGCATCGTACGAATCTGAATCGTCGTGATTTTATTGTTAAGCAATGTACGGGTCGGCAGATAACCATTTCCCTCCTCAAATAATTCACACACTTTATCATACGTTTTTTTCAGCATGTTCTTGTCCTCCTTATAATACCATGATATACATATAATATAGTTTTCGCATCGGCTTTGCATCACGATATGCTTTACTGCGGATTTCGTGATAAACCCGTTTGAACTCTCTTAATTGGTCTTCCGTAATCGTGTCCGGACCAAATCTTGCGTGGAAAATTAAAGTCACAAATTCAAGCACATCCTCAAAAGGAAGTTCCATCTCTCTGCTGATTTCCCTGCTAAACTGCGCCATCGACTGTCCGCGGTAAGCAAGCTTGTAGCGGTGGAATACCGGGAACAAATGCAGGTATACCATACGGATACGCCTTTTCGCTTTCTTCTGCTTCATATTCTTTCTAAACATGTAAGCTCGTATCCTCCGCTGTGCTTCCATTGCCACAGCAATGAGCAGTAACACAATCACAATATCTAAAATTACAAACCATATCCGTCCTTTGGATGTGCCGTTTGCATTTCCACTGTCACTGGATTTTTTGTCGTTTTGCTTGATGTCATCAAACACCATGCTCTCTTCCGGTTCCTGTGTCACCGAAGGGGTTGGTGTCGCAACATTCGGAGCGTCTTCCTGTGATGGATTTTCGGAATCTGTCTGTGTTCCGTTCGAAGTCTGGTTCGGATTGGTGTTTTCATTGGAGGAATCACTTCCTGTCATATCATCCTCACCTTTGCCCGGCGTCACTTCAACGGTTACAAATCCATATTTTTCATCAAAGACTTCAACCCATGCATGAGCGTCTTCATCCGGCACTTCAAGTTCTTTGCCTTTTTTGACAGCTGTCAGTTCATCTTTACTGACATACATACCCTCGACGTAACGTGCCGGGATTCCCATACTGCGTAACAGCATAACGGCTGCCGTCGCGTAATAGGTACAATATCCTTTTTTATTTTCCTTTAAAAAGTATTCAATGGATTCCTTACCGGAAGGGGTTTTGCCCGGCGATAAGGAATACGTCGTATCTTTTGTAATATAACTCTTTGCTTCAAGAATAATGTCGGACGCCTTCGTCAAATCGGCAGATTGGCAATCCTTTTTAAAATCCTCGCAAATCGATTTCATGGAATCAGGAATCTGCAAATAATATTTTTTTGCAAAATCACTTAAATTCCTCCGCTCAACCTCATTTGAACTCCAAAAGCCGGCTGCTGCCATACGAGATTCACCAAGTAAAACATCGGTGCGCAGAATTGTAGGATAGCGCAAATAATATTCTACCGAGTAATCAATTCCCGGTTTATCCACCGTCGAGCGTCCATTTGCGAGACTCTTATATGCCCCGGTTGGAAGGCATGGCACCAAAAAGTTTCCATAGCCAAATGCAAGATTGCGAATTCTTAATGTTCCGGTTTTCCAGACCTCTTCTTCGCCGCTCTGCTCCTCGTCACCAAGCTCGTTTCTTAACTGCGTATGCCAGTTTTCTGTTGTGACACCGGTTGCATCGAGAGTTTTCCAGTCTTTCTTATAGTTTTCATCCGAGCGAATGGATGACCATTTGTTATTCTCATAGACATCGCCGACATAACCTTTGAGATAAAGCCCATGGTCAGAATTGATATCTCCTGATATTTTCAGCATCGTCTCACCGGTATAACTGACTTCACCTTTCTTGCCAATTTTACCATAGGAAATCGCATCTCCGTTAAAGTATGCTTTCAGCCAGGTTACAATATCCTCTCCGTCCCATGTCGTAAGTGCCACCAGGCTATTCTTTGCCTGAGACAATTTATCCACATTCCTATCATATCTCGAAGGTGGAATAAACAAGTAAAATACACCGCCGCAAATCAGACAAGTTGCCATCAGAATCAGTGCCAGTTTCTGGCGCATCCTTCGATCTGTGGCATCGGTCCGCAAATGCCTTGTTCCGATAATTGTCACCGCCACAATTAAATAGGTAAAAAAGTATAAATAACGTCCAACTCTTCCTGCCACAAGCGGTAGAAAAACAAATGGTATCGTACCTGCCAAAAAGACTACCGAACGTCTTCTGCGGTAGAAAAACGCACTGATAAGTGCCACGATATATACACCTATCAGAATCAGCAGAAGAGTCGTGCAGAATTTAGCACTCGCATTTTCCGTATCTGCATAGGATAAAAGGGATACATTCGTGCCGGTATAGTTCATAAACTCTTTCAGAAAACTATTCGCTGCACTCACGATTCCCTTTAACAGTGCCCCCTTAAATCGAATCACTAACGCCAAAAAGAACATCGTAATACCGATTAAGCCGTAAAGTTTTCCCTTTCGGAATGTCTCCAGCACTGTGAACAATCCATAAAATACGATGGAGGCTCCAAACAATAATAGCAGGCATAACCTTCCATCATAAATCATATCCAGACTCGACGCCGTACACATCAGGGCAGAATATACACCAAGAAATACAAGCATAATCTGGCTGAATTCTAATATGAAATTAATCAGTTTATTATTCCTGATCCTCAATTACGTCACCTCGTAAGTCCATTACTTCCAGTCGGTCGCGCACCAGATTCCCGGAATCTAAGGAATCGTGGTCAGCCACTGTCAGATACAGTGCCGATTCTAAAAGTCTACCTTTGCCCCAGTCGACATAAGCTTCCATCAGCTCACCCGCCTCGGTCGTTGTTTTACTGCGGAACAATTCCTGAAACATCCAGTACAGTTCTTCTTCCTGCTCCACCGAATATTCCTGAATCACACCATTTACCTTGTCATACCAAATATATGCCTGCGGGATTCCACTTTCAATCATAAACATAGCAATGGAATACACGCCCTGAACCAGCCGGTTCATTTTATCATTTCTTTCCTGCTTTGAACCAGTCGCACATAAATCAATAAAAATATGAATTTCTTTCATCAGAGGAAGGCTTCCCTCTTTCACCATCAAATCACCGGTTTTACTGCTTAATTTCCAGTGGATTCTCTGAATTTTATCCCCATCTGCATATTCACGAATGTCAAATATTTCAGAGGGGTCATCTCCCTTTTTATAAGTGGAAAAACGGTCGCTGTCCGCACTCGTCTCGTTATACCATTTGTCTTTTCCGAGATACATCTCTTTAGTCGGTGGCAGAACAAGCACATCCTGCGTCTCAAAATGCTTTCCAATTGTCCACGCAAATATATTCAAATAATCATAGATTCGTACCTTCTCTACCGTGATGGAAACATTTCCACAGTTATCCATAACAACCGGGATTCTACGGTCTCTTTTTTTCCCGGTATCCACAGAAAAACGAACTTTCATCTTCCCTTTATCACCGGAAAATGGATTCTCATAACGAACCTTGGCAATTCCTTTCGTCACCGGAAGCAGACGGCTTCTGTTTTCTACCGACAGAGTAATCGCCGCTCTCGCCGGCTTATCTATGGCGTCTTTTTCTGCCAGTGGATTTTTCGAATCGACTGTCACACTGACTCTCTTTCGCAAAACAAGCAGAAAAAGAAACATGCAGACTGGTATCGTCACCATCAGCCCCATCAGTGCCATCGCACCAAATTCCAAATACATGATGGAAATGAAAACACTCACAAAGAAAAGGAGAATGTATAGGATAGTTCCTAATGTCATAATTTCCTCCTTCCGAATCATATCTCATGTTACTTATAATTTAGGGACTTGAATCTTCCCTACGATTTCCTCAACGACATCTTCTTCTGTCGTGTGGCTCATACGTGCCTTACCATTTAACAACAAACGGTGGGCAAGTACCGCTTTGGAAACACGTTTGATATCCTCCGGCAAAACGAAGGTACGTCCCTGAACGAACGCATGCGCTTTTGACATATCCATAAGGGCAAGTGTTCCACGTGGACTCACGCCGAGTGTAATCATGGAATGATTTCTTGTTGCATCCACAATCTTCGATAAATAAGTAAGCACTTTATCATCTACATAAATCTGTTTTACCTGATCCTGCATTTCAAGCAGTTCCCGTTTTGAAATAATTTCCTGGATAAAATCAAGTGGGTTAATGTCCTGACGCTCTTTAATCAGACGAACTTCTTCTTCCATCGTCGGATATCCCATCGAAATACGAATCATAAATCGGTCAAGCTGGGATTCCGGCAGCATCTGTGTTCCGGCAGAACCAACTGGGTTCTGTGTTGCCACTACAATAAATGGATTTGGCAGCTGTCGTGTCACACCATCGACCGTTACCTGTCCTTCTTCCATGACCTCCAAAAGAGCCGACTGTGTTTTCGTCGAGGTACGGTTAATCTCATCTGCAAGCAGAAGGTTACACAAAATTGCACCAGGTTTGTACTGAAACTCACCATCAGCACCAATCATATTAAAACCAACTACATCACTTGGAAGCACATCCGGTGTAAACTGCAGACGTCGCTCTGTCAATTCCATCGCACGGGAAAAAGCAACCGCCAGCGTTGTCTTACCAACACCTGGAACATCCTCTACAAGGATATGACCTTTGGCCAGCATCGCTGTCATCACAAGTTCAATCGCTTCGTCCTTACCACGAATTACTTTACCAACTTCATTCAGAATCTCTTGTACTTTATCGTTCACTTATGATTCTCCTTTCTCACTCCTCAGATAATAACAGAAAACGCCGGATACCCTCGGCGTTCCCTTTCTATCTTTTTTTTAAGAAACTTTCATTTTGAATTTCCTTATGGCACGTTCATCCTCTGCCTCTATCTTTTCCATGTGGCCGCCAAGCCCACGGATCTTTTCTGCAAAATTCTCATACCCTCGCTCAATATACTGAATATCATCCACGTAGGTATAACCTTCTGCGACAAGTCCTGCCATCACAAGTGCTGCACCCGCACGCAGATCCGGTGCACTCACGCGTGCCCCGGTAAAGCCTTCTACACCAGTTACAAAAGCGGCATTTCCCTCTACGGAAATATTTGCTCCCATACGGCGCAGTTCACTGATATACTTAAACCGTGTTTCAAAAATTGTCTCTGTAACAATACTGGTTCCCTCTGACAAAGCAAGCAGCGTCGTAATCTGTGGCTGCATATCCGTCGGGAATCCCGGATACGGCATTGTCTTAACATTTGCATAAGACAAACGGTGGTCCGCGCAGACACGGACACAATCATCAAACTCTTCCACAACCGCACCAATCTCAACTAATTTTGCAGTAATCGCTTCCAAATGCTTTGGAATGACATTTTTAATCATCACATCACCGCCAGTTGCTGCTACGGCAAGCATATATGTTCCGGCTTCAATCTGATCCGGAATAATCGAATACTCCGCTCCGTGCAGTGCTTCTACACCACGGATTCGGATAGCATCGGTTCCGGCACCTTTGATGTTTGCTCCCATACTATTTAAGAAGTTTGCCACATCTACAATATGTGGTTCTTTTGCCGGATTCTCAATAATTGTCTTTCCTTCTGCCATACATGCCGCCATCATGATATTAATGGTAGCACCGACACTCGGACAATCCAGATAAATATGTGTACCAACAAGATTTTCCGCCTGCGCGTCAATTTTACCATGATGGATACTTACCTTTGCACCAAGCTGTTCAAAGCCCTTAATATGCTGGTCAATCGGGCGGCTTCCAATCTGACATCCTCCCGGCAGGGCAACTAAAGCTTTCTTATATTTACCAAGCAAAGCTCCTACTAAATAGTAAGAACCGCGAATTTTACGAATTGCATCCTCATCAATACTTACATCATTAATACAGGCACCATTAATACGAACCGTATGAGAATCGATACGCTCCACAATCGCACCTATACTTTCTATTGCATCCAGCAAAACCCGGACGTCATCAACGTCCGGTAAATTATCAATTGTAACTGGCTCATCCGCCATAATAGCCGCCACGATAATACCAAGCGCTGCATTTTTCGCACCGCCGATGGTAACTTCCCCTGAAAGTGGCGTTCCACCTTTTATAATGTACTGTTTCATCGCAACCTCCACTGATTGAAACATTTTATTCTACTAGTATAACACACTTTTGACATTTGTAAAACAGAAAATCATTTTTTTACGGAATAACCAAATTTTCCAATTTTCTCACCAAGGACAAAATACTCGCCATGAGAATACGTCACAAGTCCGGTCTGATTGAGTTCAAATTTTCCGGTCTCGTTCATGTATTTCTCACTAATCATGACATCTTCTATTTTTGCCAAAAACATATTGTGGCTGCCAAGCGGAATTTCTTTCTGCACACGGCACTCTAAATTCACCGGGCTTTCCGCAATAATTGGTGCAAAGGTAAGTTTTTCACCGGGCATCGCCGTCAAGTTCATCTCTTTGAACTTATCCACATCCCGTCCGGATTTCACGCCGCACCAATCCGTCGCATAAGTAAGTTCCTTTGTCGTAAGGTTTATCACAAACTCGCCGGTCTCCTGAATCATCGCATAGGAATATCTCTCCGGACGCACTGAAATCGAAACCATCGCAGGGTCCGAGCAGATTGTGCCCGCCCACGCAATCGTAATAATATTTTTCTCTCCATTTTTATTGCCACAGCTCACCATCACTGCCGGCACCGGGTAAAGCATGTTGCCCGGTTTCCATACTTGTTTTTTTTCGTCCATAACGGCGCCTCCTTGTCCATAACGGCGCCTCCTCACATACGAATCTTATACACTAGTTTTTCTGCTAATTCCGGATAGATGTCTAAAAAGCAGTCCATCTCATCAAACGGTCCAGCCAGCATGATGACGACTTTTTCATCCTCCTGCTCAATCACCGCCTTCAATTTGTCGACAGATTCTTTTGTCAGTTCAGCAGCATCTGTCACTAACATACAGCCGCCGGCAATTTTTCCTGCCTGTTCCGCCAAATCAATTTGATTTAATTTTTCAGCTGTAATTTTGACGATACTCCGCACCGAAACATAACCCACTCTGTTCAGTTCCTTCGCCACGCGCTTTGCAACTGCAAGCACAATGCGCTCCTCGCCGCCGGCAAATACAAAATGCGGCATTTTATCTCCATAGCGGACATGATTCATTGCGCTTTTCAGCGTACGGTACAAAATACCACGCTCTGAAATGTCCTCTTCCTTTTCTTCAAGCAGTTCTTCTACATTTTCCGGTTTTGCAAGCGGTTTTTCTTTCTTCCGCTTCGCCACCACCTTGACTTCGCCCACAGACTCCACCAAAGGACCATCCGGCTCTTCGCTTTCCTCTGCCTCTTCCACATCTTCATTTTCCTGTGGCTCTTCTTCTATTTCTTCCGGTTCTACCGGCTCATATTCTTCTCTTCGCTCCGGCAATTCCTTCTCAATCGTCTCTTCTAATTCCTCCGGTTCTGTAACCGCCGGGTTTTCACAATGCTCTAACAACTGCATTGCCTTATCTACAATCTCCCCCTCGCCAAACCAAAGTTTCAAGTCCTTACATTCCTGAATGCATTTTTCAATCTGCCCAGTCTTTTCATACAGACAGGCAAGACGAAATCCCCACTCTTCTGTATATTCTTCCTTTTTCAATTCTTCCAAAATCTGAATCAGCCGCTCTGCCGGTTCTCCCTCTGCTTTCGCAAGAAGATAACGAAGTTCAAAGGTATCCAGTGTAATCGGCCCAGCAATCTCATAGGCAAAATACAATTCTCTTGCTTCATCCATGTCGCCCATACGAATTGTCAGACGAAGCAGACGATTCAACATATAACGGGAATGCGTACGATGATAGATATGGTAAAAAATTTCTTTCTTTTTATCCATCCGCTCTGCTTTTTCATACAGTTCTGCATAACGGTATAAATCACCTAACGAGCCAACTTCATCTAAAGAAATTGTATCAATCAGTTCGAGTGCTTTTGTATACTTATTGTCGTCAATTAACTGACGAATTGTGTTGCACTGACGCACATTCTCTCGTTTTCTACTCATTCTTTATGCTCCTTGTAAATCTAACACAAAACACCTTGTTTGTTCCACTTCTTCCGGCAAATTCACACCTGCCTTTTCAAAACGGTGCACTGCCATATTAATTTCTTTTTCTCTTTTGCCCTTTTCAATCATATAACGGCGCGCCGCATCCCGGTACGCATTCTGCGCAAGCAGCCCCTCCGCAATCTGAGGAGCTAACGGACAATAGGTAAACAAAATATCACGCGCCACACGATTCAGCTTCATCGCCCCGGTTGCCTCACGCAGCACCCAGTCTGCATAATCTTTGGCAAATACATCTTTATGACGGTTTCCGCACTGCGTAAGCTGTGCTTTTACTTTCTCTCGTTTTTCCGGCGACAGGTCATTATTCTTTTTAAAAAACTGTAAATAATCCGTATACTCAGCAGTGAGCGATGGATAACGATAATTGTTCCATTGCGCTCCCATTTCCGTACGGCATTTTTCCCAGCGGAAATAAGCAAGCATTTTCAGAAGCTCAGCCTCTAAATTCTGCTCCATAAACGATGGCAGAAGAATTCTTCCATGTGTTTCTTTTTTTCGTCCCTCGATATCCTGCCACATCAGTCCTTTGCGCCCATATACCGGGAATATGATAAACTCCGGCGTATAACGTCCTGTCACAGTAAAACGGGTAAGCCCCGCTTCTTCATATGCCACCATGCGCTCACGGTAAAAAATAGAATAATCAATTTTCTCCACACGGTTTACAATCTTATTAATAATAGCAGAAGTTACTACTGCACTTTCTAATTTTGTATAAATACCTTCCGAACACAAAACCGGTACAAAGGTAGAAATATTTCCACTGAGAATTCGATCCGCATAACTAAGCAGATTTTCCACTTCAAAATGAAGCCGCTTGTCCGCATCACGAAACGCATCATCGGCCTCAGCTTTTGTAAGTTTTTTCTCCTGCACCTGCTTGCGGAGAGATTCTTCATAATCGGTATCAAACTCATCTTTCGATGGATTTTTTCTGCCCTCATAAATCTCACGCAGCCACTCGCTCATCGTATAAACACGGCATGTAGTTTCTTCTTCTCTCGAATCCGGCAGTGTCAGAAGGGTGCGGAGTTCTTCCTCCGTCAGAAGTTCCTCGCTGACATAGCCATATCTTAAAAACAATTTCACTGCAAGCGGTGGATTTGCATCCTGAAAACTTTTTTTACAGGCACGCTCATAAATTTCAAAAAAATATTTTATTAATTCTTTGCGCAGAGCGGATGCTTCCGGCGTTCTCGCAAACTTGTCCACGCACGCCAAAAACGACTCAACAGCCGCTCCAAATTTTTCTGCCGTCTCATCGGAAACTTCTGCATAATCAAGAATCTGCTGTACGGAATGATCCAATACTTTTAAGTCTTCCTGATCAAACGCATCCAGACTTCCGGTATCATCTGATAACAGAGCAAAATATGTTTCTTCCATACGCTGTCTGTCAAGATTCAGATTCACACCAGCATACTCTAACAACAAAGTTTCTGTATTATTAATCTGCTCCAAAATATGGTCAAGCATAACACTTAATTCACTGTCATTTTGTCCGGAACGTCTTACGCCGAGCGCCATACGTCCCACTAACGAAAACAGATTTTTTTCATCCATAATCATAATTCGGAAATAACGTGTCAGCCAATCACTGTAATAACGGCATCCTCCTACCAATTGAGGAAGCACCGCACACTGTTCTTCAAATTGTTTTTGTGCCACATAGGCACTGGCACCATAATAATTTTTCTGCGCTTCAATCGGAATCTTACTGCACTGGATAAAATACGTGATTTTTTCCGCAAGTGGATATTTCTCCATCTGCTGGCTCAAAAGACGTTCCATCGCCGCAATTTTTTCCGCCGTCAGCCCAGCACTTTCTGCAAGTTTCTGATAACGCAGGTAGGTCTGATGTACAAACTCAGCCACCTTTTCCGTCTCTGTCTTCAATTTTCCAAACACACGGAACACATCGTGATAAAAGAAATTTAACGAGGTCACTAAAAGACCGCGGTACTGTGGCTTCTGCTCCAGTAAAAGAGCTGCCTGCTTTTCATTTTCCATCGGCAACCCAAACAAAACCAAATCATCAAGTGCAACATAAGTAAAGGAATGCTCCTTTTTCCAAACATCGCACATTCCCAAAAAATTTCCTGAGCCGATTGTCATCCGGACGCCCTCGCCCTGTACAATCACTCGTCCCTTAAGTATTAGTGCCGTCGACTGCAACGGCTGTCCTTTTTCAAATATAACCGTTCCTTTTGTAATGGAACTGTTTCCATTTAAGACCAAACTCTCTGCCATATGTAACAACTCCTCGTGAAAAAGCTGTATAATATAAAATCCGTGCATCCCATGTCGAATCAAAATCAGAAGACGTTACCAAAGCAGTTAGCTAGGCTCAGGCACCCTCGCGTCACACAGGAAGGATTGCTTAGTGCTGCTTCATTCCTGACCTGACACGGTTCACAAGTTCCTGTTGCGCAAGACCCAAGTGTCAACGCCACTTACTTTGGGCAGCTCTCCGTCAAAAGACCCTCGATGGGACAACACCCCTGCTATAGCGGATTGCAGGTACAGGGCACCGCTATCTCCCCGGCTGCACGGAAATTTGAAACGGTCTGCCTCCCAATAGGGGAAACGAATCCGTTATAAACAATATCATAACAATTATATCTGTTTTTTCACGGTATGTCAAATACCATTACGCTTTTTTCTTTTTTCGCAATTCTCTGAAAAAACTGGTCATCAATCCACTGCATTCCTCCACAAGTACACCCTTTGTTATCTCCACCTGATGGTTCAATCCATCCTGCTGCAAAAGATTCAAAACGGAGCCTGCGCATCCCGCTTTTGGATTCATGCTGCCAATCACCACGCGCGGAATCCGTGCCTGCACAATCGCTCCGGCACACATCGGACACGGCTCTAATGTAACATACATCGTACAGTCTTCAAGCCGCCAGTCGCCAAGCACCTTACTCGCTTTATTAATCGCAAGAATTTCCGCATGAGCAAGCGTGTTTTTCTTCATATTTCTTTTATTATATCCTCTGGCAATGATTTTATCCTCATACACAATCACACAGCCAATTGGCGTTTCCAGTTTGTCATACGCCTTTTTCGCCTGCTTCACTGCCTGTTTCATAAACGACTCATCGCTTGTCATCGTGATTCCTCCTAATCCCGGCAAAGTTTCCTCTAACACTGGCAGCCGCACATCGCACCGCCGCATTTTCTAAGTGCTGTCATGCGTCTGCACTGCTCCCCTGCCTGACATTCATAAAAACACGGCAATTGGCCTGCCCAGTAAACACCATTTCTGCAAATTCCGATTCCTGCCACAGCATCCGCGTGGGCAATTGTCTCATCGTCCGGCAAAAATAAATTGCAGACGGTAGTCCCATTTTTGTCAAAAGTAACCCATCCGCAGAAGAAACACTGCCACTCTCTGCCTGTGCAGTAAACGGCACATACCGGGCATTCCTCCGGCAAATCCTGCGCATCCAAAAAAATCGTCAGCGTTAATACCTGTTTTCTCCGCTCTGCTTTTACATAACCGGCTGTCACAGAGCAATCCGGATTTTCTTCCCGTTTTCTCACATAAAACACTTTCCGCATATAGTCCGACATAATCACTGCCTCCCAGTCATTTTTTACACTATATGCTTGTTCCATTATGCGTATTACTTTTCGTTTCCGACTGCCAGCACACTGTCGTAGCACGCCTTCTTCTTATGGCTTTCATCGAACAAAAGCGGGTAACTTTCTTCACCTTTAAAGGCCGTCAACCATGTTACATCATCCGAAAGTCCCCAGAATGTAACGCTCGTCACATTCGCTTTTCCTTCGCGGTCCGCTTTCACAATCGTCTCAAAAAATTCTTTGTAACGGTCTGCCAGTTTTTTCAAACCTTCTTTCGAATCATCGGTATTATGCATATCCACTTCAGTAAATTGAATCTCCAAGTCACCAATCTCACTGTACTTTTGCATCGCGTCAGAAATCATGCCGGTATCCGGATAATTCATATCCCAGTGACTCTGGAAACCCACACCGTCAATCAATTTCTTATCATACAATTTTTTCACAAGTTCTGCAATAGTACTTACTTTGCTTGGCATATACTCATTGTAGTCATTATAAAATAATTTCACATCTTTATCTGCGTATTTTCTCGCAAATGTAAACGCATCCTCAATGTATGATTCATCGCCGTAAATTTCATACCACAAACTGGAAGTGCGGTATCCGCCACCGTCGTCACACGCCTCATTCACAACATCCCATGCATAGACAACTCCCGGATATTTTTCCTGGCAGAAACTCAGAACTTTTTTAATGTAACTTTCCATTCTTTTTTTCATCGTTTCTTTATCCACTTTGGCATTTCCTGCATCGTATTTTTCACAGAAAAACCATTCCGGCGTCTGATTGTGCCAGACAAGGCAGTGTCCGCGAAGTACAAGCCCATTGTCTTTTGCCAGCGAAAGACACTCCTCCAAATTTTCTTCATTAATCGCCGGCATGCCGTCTTTGCTGTTTTCCGACGCCCGCTGGTCTAAAATTGCCTCCGGTTTCATGCCATTTTCCATCGTAATGCTGTTAAAATTTTCAAGAATGATTTTCTTTGTCTGTTCATCCTTTAACTGGTACGGATTAACCGCAACCCCAACTTTAAAATCCTTTTTAAATGCATCTTTCAAATTTTTACCCTCTTCTTTCTGTTCAATTTTTGAACTTTGTGCCGGTGTTGCCTCCACGGCTTTTTTCTCCGCCGGAGCACCACAGCCGGTTGCCAGTAACATAGCCGCGAACACTGCCGCTGCTAATCTGCCTGTCTTTTTCATCCTGTTTTTCCTTTCTTTGCTGCTTTGCTATAATAAAATCCTTTTACCGCACCCTACTTACTAATATGAAAATTATATTTTAGATTGGGGGCTGTGTCAAATGTTCGTTGAAGTTTTTTGAGTTTCCGTAAATAAGCAAGAATAGCTTGCGAAGAGTGGGCGCTTTCGCTAAACAAACGCGTAGGGGTATCGGCATGTAAACAACACATGCCTGATACCCACGTGTTTGTACCCACTCTTTGCAAGCTATTCTTGCTTATTTACAGACACCAAAAAACTTGGCAACGATTCTGATTTGTGAAGGGGGAGGGGACTGATGGGGGAGGGGACTGATGGGGGAGGTTGTTTTGGGGATTGGTTTACAGTGTGTGTTTGGGCGAGGTGAGGTGGCTTTATGGGGCCTAGGCAACTCTTTTTCTTTAATTTGTGTTATAGGGTTGCATTTTGATGTGTTTTTGTGGTGAAATTCGGTCATATCAGGAGAAATCACGAGATAAATGCAACTTTTTCCGAAATTTTTTGCTTTTATGGTTGTTTATGCCGAAAAAGCATGCAACTCTTTTTGCACTTTTCGAGGGAAACGGTTGTTTGTGAGTTTCAGGGCAGTGACCCGGGTTAAGTGTTCGCTGCCAGTTCCTTTGGATTCCAGTAATTCCGTAGAAAAGCTTTGTAGCTCGTGGGTTTTGAGTACGTCGGTATGAGGTGCTTGTATATGCGTGAGCATAAGCACCCATACCGCTACGCACTCAACGAGCGGGAGCGCCCACGAGACGCAAAGCCTTTCTATGGAATTACGGAAAACAAAAAGTACCAGCGAACACTTCCCCCCAAACTGTTTCTATCCCAACATTGACTTTTGTTACAATACCTATTAAAATTGTTCTTATGAAAATTGCTACGGAGATTTGATAACATGCAAGGCTCCGGATTGGAGGAAGAAATGAAAAAGATTATTTTGACAGGAGACCGTCCTACCGGCAAACTTCACGTCGGTCACTATGTAGGCTCCTTGAAACGCCGTGTGGAATTACAGAATTCCGGCGAATATGATGATATTTACATTATGATTGCAGATGCACAGGCTTTAACGGATAATGCAGATAACCCGGAAAAAGTTCGTAAAAACATTTCGGAAGTTGCTCTAGATTATTTGTCCTGTGGACTTGACCCGGAGAAATCGAACCTTTTCGTTCAGTCGTATGTCTCCGAACTTACAGAACTTACTTTTTATTACAGCAACTTAGTTACAGTTTCAAGATTGAAACGAAATCCTACGGTTAAATCAGAAATTCAGATGCGTGGCTTTAATGCAAGTATTCCGGTTGGTTTCTTTACTTACCCAATCAGTCAGGCTGCTGACATCACTGCCTTTAAAGCAACGACTGTACCGGTTGGCGAGGATCAGCTGCCAATGCTTGAGCAGGCACGTGAAATTGTCCGCAGTTTTAACACTACTTACGATGAGGTTTTGGTTGAGCCGAAAGCACTTTTGCCGGAAAATGAAATTTGCAGCCGCCTGCCTGGTACCGACGGCAAGGCAAAAATGAGCAAATCCCTTGGCAACTGTATTTATCTGTCTGATGAGCCGGAAGATATCCGCAAAAAAATCATGAGTATGTACACCGATCCAGACCACATTCGCATTGAGGATCCGGGAAAATTGGAAGGAAACACGGTATTTACTTATTTGGATGCTTTCTGCAAGGATGAATTGTTTGCAGAATACCTGCCGGATTACAATTGTTTACAGGAATTAAAAGACCACTACACCCGCGGAGGTCTGGGTGACGTGAAGGTTAAGAAATTTTTGTACTCTGTTATTATGGAGGAACTTTCTCCAATTCAGGCAAGAAGAAAAGAGCTTGAAAAAGATATTCCGGCCGTTATGGAAATTTTGCACAAAGGAAGTATTAAGGCTAAAGAAGTCGCTGCCGGTACTTTGAGTGAAGTAAAACATGCAATGAAAATTGATTACTTTGATTAATGTTTCCTGCATAACGAATAAAACAAAAGGAGCAGTTATCCATGTCTCTTACGTGTAAACACGGTGGTACATGGAGAGCTGCTCCTTTTTATTTTGAATCTTTTCTTATTTCTTAAATTCGTTTTATCTGGTTTGCAACTGTCGGTGCAACAACTGCTGCAATCGCAATTTTAATCAAATCGCCCGGAATAAATGGAATTACACAAAGCGCCATTGCTGCGCCAAGTCCTGTTCCTGTCGAATAGCAAAACCACATCGTACCAAATGCATATGCAATCACGGTACCAACAATCATTCCGACAACACAGAAAACAATATTTACAATCTTCTTGTCCTTCTTAACCTGCATCAAAAGACCACATACAATTGCCATGAAAATAAATCCAATTAAGTAACCGCCAGTAGGACCGGCAACTTTACCAACGCCGCCTTCAAATCCAGAGAATACCGGAAGTCCAACCAGACCAAGCAGCAGGTATACAATGTACGTGATGGTTGCCCGCTGCCATCCAAGCACATACAAACTAAAATAAATCACAAGGTTTGTCAGCGATATCGGCACCGGACCAATCGGCACAGCAAGCGGTGCAAGTACACAGGTAAGCGCTGCAAATAACGCCATTAACACCATATCTTTCAGGTAAAAAAACTTTTTTTCTTTCATTGTTCATCCTCCGTTTTTTCAAATGTAAACCTTTTATCTTGTCATAGTATACATTTGTTTTTCCCAAATGTCAATATGTTTTATCACCCGGAAAAACATGTGATTTCTAGAAGCACTTTAATTTACAACAAAAGAATTCCTTTTTTCTTGCACACACTAAGAAAATATGATATATTAGACACAGAAAGAGGGAAGCTAGAAAAGCGGCTTACCTCGAATACTAAATCAAATCTTTGTAAGATTAGCCGTCATTATTCGCTGTAATGGCGGCTATTTTCGTTTTCCCTTGAAAATCGTATAACACAATCCGACAAGGGCGCAAATGAATATTCCAATCTGAATTAAATCAGTATATGTAACATACATTGGCAACGCCCTCCTTTCTTTCGTCTGGAGGGTTAGCCCCTCCGAAAAAGAGGGTAAGCCGCCCGGCTCTCTAGTTTCCCGCAGGCAAAGTATAACATATTTCATTACACTTCACAACCTTTATTTACATTCCAAAAATTTTCCATCTTTGTCAAGTTTAAGCACCGCATGATTATCCCACTTGCCATCCTCCTCCATATGGAGTGTGACATCTAAATATATATTTTTAGAATTTGATTTTGGCGAAACTTTCATATCCATACTTGTTCCTACACAGTTCCAGCCCAAATCCTCAAACAGGGTATCTCTCTCATCCTGATTCTCAATGCATACCGTTCTTTTTCCTTTTTCCACACATAAAATATTCACACTGCTTTTATTATAGAAAAACTCTTTACTGCCAAATTTTCCGGCACTTGTATACTGCTTTTCATACGCTTTCCATACGTCATTTTTATCAAAAATCTTTTTACCCTGTGGGTTCTTCACAATAAAATTATGATTTTTAAAATCAAGCAAAACACTTGCATCACTTGTTTTATTATCATAATCGTGTTCCATTGCTTTCACAAGAATAGTCTGCGTTTTATCAGAACATTCGGCAGTAC
This sequence comes from uncultured Eubacterium sp., assembly GCA_934322085.1. Taxonomy (GTDB): domain Bacteria; phylum Bacillota; class Clostridia; order Lachnospirales; family Lachnospiraceae; genus Eubacterium_F. The sequence continues at coordinate 43,424 of CAKRGF010000010.1, read as the reverse complement.
CTTTTTCAAAATTCTGATAAAATGCTTTTAAATCCTCATATGAATATAACTGCCAAAATTCCTTTTCGTAAAAGTCTTCATTTTTCTCCCAAGATTCTTCGATTTTAAAATCAGAAAGACTCTTACATGACGGATATGGAAAAGAAATATACTTTTGGTTCTCATTCATATATTTCGGATACTCCAAAGTAAGCATTTGGTTTTCCAGACACAAATAATTATGTTTCTTCCCTTTCTCACTTCTTTCATAAAGGACATAAGAATTGTTATTCTTAAAATAACGCGCCGCCTTATATTTTGTGTGATTTTCATCCAGATAATCAGTTAATTCCACAAAATACGACGGATTTTTCTTTTGAACCGTTTTGAGATTTTCTTTATAAGAAATAAACTCCCAATTCTGACCAAATTCCGAAACACAGCCACTGCCAGTGCCAAATCTGACTGCCTGAACAGAAAAATCTTTTTGCTTCGTATCCCAGCGCTCAACGGATAATTTTATTTGTTTCAAATCTTTTGGATTTTCCCTTTTCCCGCTTGTGTTTTTTATTTTTTGTACCATAGGACTGCTCGTTGCTTCAACACTTTTTGGCGTTGTTTCTGCTCCTACCTCCAACGCCTTCTGCGGATTTTTTGACTGCTCCTTTGTGCCAGTCCCACATGCTGATAAACAAAGTACACACGCACACGCTAACAAAATTTCTTTTCTCATAAGCAAAACCTCCCTACTTCACTCTTTTCCCACGGTAATAAATCTTTATCTTTTTATTATTCTTAACAAATGGCTTTTTCCAATTGTTATACCGTTTTACTTTATGTGAAATGATTAGCTTTTTCAATTTAGTCTTGGTTACAAACACGTCTTCACTAATCTGTTTTATTTTTTTCGACAATGTCAACGTGCTTCCCTTGCCAAACACATAAACAAGTTCTTTTTCTGCCTTCCGATACAAACATCTTTTATGAACCGCAAAATATTTGTTTTTCTTCGACACTTTTAGCGTTTTAATACTGGTGTTTTTAAATGCCGTCGGCTCAATCCATTTCACGCTTTTTGGTATTGTGATTTTCTTTGCATCCGGCATTACCTGAATCAAATCTTTTTCCGTCAAATCAATTACCATGTTATTAGAAAATGATAATGTATCTCCATCTAAATGCTTTGTAATATAAGCAAGTCCTGCCAGTTTGCTGCAGCCGGTAAATGCTTCTTTAGCTTCTACTTTTACTTTAGCAGAGGTATCTATCTTCCTAAGATTTTTACATCCCAAAAAAGTGTAATTGCGCAGTGACACGAGCTGATTTGACAAATGAATCGTTTCTAAGGATGTTGTGTACGCAAATGCTGCTGTACCAAGGTACCTTACTGTGTCCGGCATTGTAATTGATTTAATATTCTTTTTATATGGACCCGAGTAATGCCACGGTTCCAAAAAATCTCCCCAAAAAGTTACGTCCGCATCCAGATAATAAGAGCCATCCGATCCCTTTATGCCAACACTTCCAAGATTTTGTTTGGCTAAAATTTCCTCATATCCACTGGTTACTCCAACTATAACAACCGGTGCATTCTCAATTTTATCCGGAATTACCACCTTAACATTTTTCTTGTCCTTTGCAACATCTGCTTTAAAAATCCAACTTTCTTTTTTATCTTTCGATAAATAAGCATGATAGGTTGCATCCTGATTGGTAATCGTATATTCCTTAGTAATATCCCAGTAATCCAACCGCTCCATCGCAGAAATCTCCGCTGCATTTGAAACATTTGTTTTCAGACACAGTGCAAAAAACAGCAAAAACATCGACGCCAAAATCTTTTTCACTTTCATAAAATCTCACTCCTTACTTTCATTTACACGTCCATCAATCATGTACCCTGTACTTATATAACGAATGATAACTGGAAAATGTTGCAAAAGTAAGGAATTTTTTTACAAGAAAATGATAATAAATTATTTAAGAACACTTACGTCAAACCACGAAGGAACATTAGCAGATAAACGAACAATCTCTCCTTTTCTAATAATAGCAAATCTCCTAAATATTTGTGTATTATCATACAAATCAACCAAATCACATAACGGGATTACCTTATATAAATTTTTTAAACTCTCCCCATATCTTCGTTCCACATCTGCATCAGGAATCCCATGACCTCCCATAGCCACTCTATGTGAAATTCGCTTCTTCGCAATTTCAGCAGAATCCACTCCTACATAATGCATTTCTACTAAATAGCCCAATTCTTTTGCCTTCAATATATTCCGAAATATGGCATGACCACACAAAGTAGTTTCCTGATTGAATGAACTTCCTTCTTTAAAATACTTCCGTATCCTGGAAACAGCTTCCATACCTGCCTTTGCTAAAAGAGCAGTATCCCGCCAATCTCCCATATTTTTCAGAATTTCATCTGTATTCACCCTATTTTCACCAGCTACAACATGGTTTGTTGCATATAATGTAGATTTTCCCGCGCCATTTACTCCCGCAAAAATTTCGTATTTCTTCACTAAAATCTCCCCTGCTCAATAACTTTCTTTTGCTTTCTTTGTAAAATAAAATCACTCAAAAGCGAAAAAAATTCAATTTCATCCTCATTTTTTGCCGCCAAAACTAATTCTCTCGTTTCATCTATATCCATATCCTTGCATTGCTCATACAATTTACGTGCCGCTTCAATATTTGACATAGTCTTTCACCTCACATTGTATTTTTTTCAATTGTAGCATTCTCCATAAAAGAACGCAAGATTCACTTTAGTCCTTTACGACATACCTACCAGCAAAACTGCCACCATCGCCCCGGCAAATGTTGCCACCAGCGCTCCGGTAAGTGTATAACGCGTTTTTGTCACGCGCGCCGTCATAAAATAAACGCTCATTGTATAGAAAATGGTTTCCGAACAGCTCATAAGAACTGACGCTAATGTGCCAAGATAGGAATCGGTTCCATATGTTTTGTATACATCAAGTAAAAGACCGGTTGCCGCCGAGGATGAGAACATTTTCACGATAAAAAGTGGAAGCAGTTCGCCCGGGAAATGAAGGATATTTACAACCGGGGCAAATATACCGGCGAGCCACTCCATAAAACCGGACTGCCGCAAAATTCCTACACCAATCATCAAACCAATTAACGTCGGCAGAATTTTATAGACCGTCAAAAATCCATCTTTGGCTCCCTCAATAAACGAATCAAAAATATCCACTTTTTTGCACATGCCATAGCCGACAAGATAGAGAATCACGAATGGTATCATGCAATCTGAAATATAATAAAGGATTTCCATTTACCGCTCCCCCTTTTTCTTTGATACTTTTCTTGCTATTACAGAAAAAATAACACCGGCTGCCGTCGATACAATTGTAGCCACTAGCCCCATGCCAAGAATTGAAGCAGGCGAAGCAGAACCATACTGGCTTCGATACGCTATAATATTAACCGGAATCAATTGCAGAGAAGAAATATTGATAATCAAAAAAGTACACATATCCGCACTGGCAATGTGGCTTCCATGATTTAATTTTTTCAGTTCCTCCATTGCCTTTAAACCAACCGGCGTAGCCGCCCATCCAAGTCCAAGCACATTACTAATCATATTGGCAGCCATATATTCATTTGCCTTATGCTCTTTTGGCACTCCCGGAAACAAAAAGGCAAGAACCGGTCGAAGTGCTTTTGTAAGCGCATCAATAATTCCTGCCTTTTTTGCAATATTCATAAGTCCTGTCCACATGGACATGATGCCAAGCATCGTAATACATAAAGTCACTGCTTCTTTTGACGAATCCAGTGCTGCTGTTCCGATTTCTCCGATTTTGCCGGTTGCCGCCGCAAACAAAATCCCAATGAGAATCATAAATCCCCAAAGTTTATTGAGCATACGCACACGCCTTTTTCTTTTATTGTATGCGGCAGGAAGATAAACATTCCGACAAAATCAAAAATCGCTGTTAATGAGTGGTGTTCCAAACACAACTTTTGTAACGTCCTTGTTTTCATCATACGAAAATGCAGCCATCATATTTATGCGTCTGCCATTTACTTTTTTAGAACCTTCAAATCCTCTTGTATAGCCATATGCCACATAGTAATCCGAACAGCTTCCGGAATTGCTATCCATTACTTCTCCTCCACCAAACTGACGGAAAAGCTTGTCTGCCATTGTTTGCTGCTCCGATGCATTCAGTCTGCCATTTACCACGCCTTCCATGACACGATTGTTACTATTTATATTTCTTGTATCAGCAGCCGCTTCCTGAGTTGATGCTTTCATAATATCACTTTTTGCAAATGCCTGTTCAAACGCAGTCTGCGAAACATACCATCTGGTTAAAACAGTCTGCAAAATCACAATGCCCCACAAAATCAATGCTGCAAAAGCCGCCGCAAAAAATTTCTTCTTGCCCAAATAAAATCATCCTTTCCAAAGTCATCCACTTGTGACTTTCTTATAGGATTTCCGATTTTTTGAAAAATATGCAAATTTGCAGGTACAACTCAAAAGAAGAAAGAATCACAAATCGACTCGAAACAGAGAATTCGCAAATGCGAATAATGTTTCTCCCTGATTTGTGATTCTTTCTTCTTTTAACTTCTGTTACTGCAACTCTTTTATCAATTTATTCCATTCATGGTTGCCCTTTCCCCGCCATGTCTTTACAGATAAGCAACCCTTTTAAGATTTTCAGCCTGTTTGCGTTGCATTGACTGGATTGCCCGCATAAAAAAGTCCTCTTTTGTCAAAACTAATCATGATGTAATGATAAACAAAAAGAGACGGTTAATTTCACCATGAGGAATGTTGAACACCGCCGGTGCGCAGAGGGCGTAGTCTGCCCTCATGCACCGCTGCGTGTGTTCTCTCAGCGGAAGCGATTCCGAATGGGAAATTAACCGTCTCTTTTTTATTAACTATTACATCATAATTGTTTATCACTCATAGCGGCAAAAAATCACACTTGAATTCTGCCCGCCAAATCCAAACGAATTACTCATTGCCACACGAACCTCTTTTTCAATTGCCTTATGTGGAACATAATTCAAGGATGCACATTTTTCATCCAATTCATCCAGATTTAATGTTGGTGGAACAACGCCAGTGCGGATACACTGAATACATGTAATCGCCTCGGTAATACCGCCGGCACCCATCATATGTCCGGTTGCGCCCTTTGTCGAAGTCACTGCCATTTCGCCAGCATGTTCTGAAAAAAGTTCTGCAATCGCATTCGTTTCAATTGGGTCCCCCATACCGGTAGAAGTTCCATGTGTATTAATATAATCTACGGATTCTTTTGTGATACCTGCATGCTCAATTGCTTTTTCCATGCAGAATACCGCACCAATTCCTTCTGGATGCGGGCTTGTTACGTGGTAGCCGTCGGTGCAGTTGGAAAATCCTGCGAGTTCCGCATAAATTTTGGCACCGCGTTTTTTTGCATTTTCTTCCGTCTCAATAATCAGCGCGCCACCGCCTTCGCCAATGACAAAACCATCACGGTCTTTATCAAACGGACGGCTCGCCTGCTGCGGATTTTCATTATTGGTGGACAAAGCATGTGCTGAAGCCAGTCCCTGAATAAACAATGGGGATAATGCGGATTCCGTTCCCATCGCAAGAACAGCATCTGCCTGGCCGGACATAATTAACATGCAGGCGGTACTGATTGCGTCACCGCCGGAAGAACATGCTGTGCTCACCGTCAGACTTGGACCACGATAGCCTTTTGCAATTGCCACCTGGGCTGCTGCCTCGTTGCCGATAATTTTCGGAACAAAACGCGGGCTGACTTTTTTATGCTCTCCCTTGCTTAATCCATCCTGCACTTCTGCAATCGGTGAAATACCACCAAGTGCCGTACCAACGACGATACCCATGCGATCCGGTACAGCAATTTCCTCTCCGGCATCTGCGATTGCTTCCATTGCTGCTGCGTAACCATACTGCATAAACACGTCCATTTCACGCGTCAGTTTCTTTGGCATAAAGTCTTCCGCATTAAAATCTTTGACCTCAGCTGCAATTTTTACCGGTAGCTCTTCGGTGTCAAAGCGGGTAATTGCTTCCACACCGCATTTTCCGGCCACAAGATTTTTCCAATAATTCTCTACGCCAATTCCAATCGGCGTCACAGCACCCATTCCGGTGATGACAAGCCGACTATTCGTTGTCTTCATTTTCATTCCAGTCATTCTCCTTGATTTCTTTTCTACGAATCTTACCACTTATAGTTTTAGGCAATTCTTTCGTAAAGTCAAGTATTTTTGGCCATTTATATGACGCAATATTCTTTTTCAAGGATTTCATAATCTCATTTCGCAGTTTATCCGTTCCCTCTTCACCGTTGGCAAGAACGATACTTGCCTTAATTGCCTGACCGCGGATTGGGTCCGGAACGGAAGTAACGGCACACTCCAAAACGTATGGAAGTTTCATAATTTCATTTTCAATTTCAAATGGTCCGATGCGGTAGCCGCTGGATTTAATTACATCATCGGTACGTCCGACATACCACAGATAACCGTCCTCATCAAAGTAAGCGGTATCACCTGTGTGATAATAACCATCATGCCATGCATTCTGTGTTTTTTCTTCATCGCCGTAATATTCCATAAACAAACCATTTGGCGCACCATCTTCTGTGCAGATAACAATTTCGCCCTCTTCTTCCGGACCGGCAAGTGTTCCATCCGGCAGCATAATCTGTACATCATACTGTGGTGTCGGCACACCCATGGAGCCCGGTTTTGGTGTTGTACCAACGAGGTTGCCAATTGTCAGTGTTGTCTCGGTCTGTCCAAATCCCTCCATCAGAGTAAGTCCGGTTTTTGCCTTAAACTTCTCAAAGATTTCCGGATTCAATGCCTCGCCTGCTGTTGTTACATTCTGCAAAGAAGACAAATCGTACTGGTCTAATTTCAAATGAACCATTACACGGTAAACCGTTGGCGGTGCACAAAATGTTGTAATTTTATATTTTTCAATCATATGAAGAATTTCTTTTGCATCGAAATTATCAAAATCATAGGTAAAAATACATGCCTCGCACAGCCACTGACCATAAATTTTACCCCAGAGAGCTTTTCCCCAGCCGGTATCGGAAATGGCAAAATGGATGCCATCCGGGTCAACCTGATGCCAGTATTTCGCTGTCACATAGTGTCCCAAAGGATACTTAAAGTTATGGGTTGTAATTTTCGGATATGAAGTCGTACCGGAAGTAAAGAACATAATCGATGGGTCATCACCATGGATTGCATTCTCACCATGTGGTCTGCGGAAATGACTTGAAAAATATTTTACTTCCTTGTTAAAGCTGCGCCATCCTTTGCGGCTGGCACCAACCATGATTTTTACTTTCAGATTTTTGTAACTGCGGCACGCTTTATCAACCTCACGGGAAACCGGACCGTCTGCCGTACAAAGAATCGCATCTACATTACCGGCTTTAAAACGGTATTCAAAATCGGATTTCAGCAAAAGATTTGTTGCCGGAATTGCTACTGCACCAATCTTGTGCAGTGCCAAAATCGCAAACCAGAATTGGTAGTGGCGTTTTAAAACGAGCATTACGCGGTCGCCTTTTTTAATTCCTAAAAACTGAAGATAGTTTGCTACCTTAGAAGAATAGCGTGCCATATCATAAAAGGTAAAGGAGCGTTCCTTTCCATCCTTTGAAATATGAAGCATCGCTACTTTGTCCGGAGCTTTCTTTGCCATCTTGTCTACTACATCATAGGCAAAGTTAAAATTATCATCATTTACAAATTTAATATCCTGCAAAACACCGTTTTCATCTTCCTTAACCTGAATAAATGGTGCTGCAATATCGCCTTTTGAAAGTGCCATTTGCGTTCCTCCTATATCATATCCTGCAAATTGTTTTTATGTCCCATGTAGTTTTCAAAACCACATCATATTGTAAACAATACATCACGCTTTCTCTATTGTCAAGAAAAACAACGCAAAATCGTGATATTTAATATATTTTTTACACTTCCAGAAGAATCCGTTTGAATTTACCCCTATAATATGATAGAATTATGTTGACTTATGTACACAGATGAATGGAGGATTTTGTTTATGTTCAAAATTGTTGAAAAAAAGTCCCTGAATCCTACTGTCAGTAAAATCACAGTAGAGGCTCCTTTGATTGCAAAGAAAGCAGAGCCGGGACAATTTATTATCTTCCGCGCAAAAGAAGATAGCGAGAGAATTCCTTTAACAATCGCGGATTTTGACCGTGAGGCAGGAACCGTTACCATTATTTATCAGATTGTTGGTGCCGGTACAATGGAATTAGATACCTTAAACGAAGGGGATTACATTCACGACTTCGTAGGACCACTTGGTGTTCCTACCCACACAGAAGGCTTGAAAAAAGTAGCAGTTGTCGGCGGTGGTGTTGGCTGTGCCATTGCATATCCGATTACAAAGAAACTGCATCAGATGGGTGCTGAAGTTCACGCCATCGTCGGATTCCGTAATCAGGACTTAGTAATTCTTGAGGACGAATTCAAAGCAGCCAGTGACAAACTTGTCATGATGACCGATGACGGAAGCTATGGTGAAAAAGGTCTGGTAACAGACGCATTGGAAAAATTAATTCAGGATGGAAATGAATACGATGAAGTCATTGCCATCGGACCATTGATTATGATGAAATTTGTATGCCTGACGACGAAAAAATATGACATCAAAACCGTTGTCAGCATGAACCCGATTATGATTGACGGAACCGGTATGTGCGGCGGCTGTCGTCTGACAGTTGGTGGCGAAACCAAATTTGCCTGCGTAGACGGTCCGGATTTCGATGGACACCTCGTTGATTTCGATGAAGCAATGCATCGTGGAACAATGTACAAAGAATTTGAGACACACGCCCGCGATGAATATTGCAATCTACTCAAGAAAGGGGAAAATTAATCATGGCAGAGAGAAATATGGATATGAATAAATGCCCAATGCCGGTACAAGACCCGGATGTCCGTAATAAAAACTTTGACGAAGTAGCTCTTGGCTACACCTATGATATGGCAGTAAACGAAGCCCGTCGCTGCTTAAACTGTAAAAACAAACCTTGCGTCAGCGCCTGCCCGGTTCAGATTAACATTCCGGCATTTATTGAGCGCGTAGCAAATGAAGATATTGAAGGTGCTTTTGCGATTCTTTCAGAATCCACTTCCCTTCCTGCTGTCTGTGGCCGTGTATGCCCACAGGAAAATCAGTGCGAAGGCAAATGTGTCCGCGGTATCAAAGGCGAGCCGGTTGGTATCGGACGATTGGAGCGTTTCGTTGCTGACTACCACAGAGAGCACTGCACAGACGCACCGGTTAAACCGGAGCCAAACGGTCACAAAGTTGCCGTTATCGGTGCCGGCCCAAGTGGTCTTACCGTTGCCGGTGATTTGGCTAAATTAGGATACAAAGTAACAATTTTTGAAGCACTTCACCTTGCCGGCGGCGTTTTGGTTTATGGTATTCCGGAATTCCGTCTTCCAAAAGCAATTGTGCAGAAGGAAATTGATAATTTGAAAGCAATCGGTGTTGATGTAGAAACCAATATGGTAATTGGTAAAGTATTAACGATTGATGAAATTTTTGAAATGGGTAACGAAGCAATCTTCGTTGGTTCCGGTGCAGGACTTCCTCGTTTCATGAATATCCCTGGTGAAAGTCTGAAGGGTGTTTATTCCGCAAACGAATTCCTGACTCGTATTAACCTCATGAAAGCTTACCGCGACGGAAGCAAAACACCAATCCAGCACGCAAAGAAAGTTGCGGTTGTCGGTGGCGGTAACGTAGCTATGGATGCAGCCCGCAGCGCAAAACGTCTTGGTGCTGAAGAAGTTTACATTGTATACCGCCGTGGTATGGAAGAACTTCCTGCTCGTAAAGAAGAAGTTGAGCATGCAGAAGAAGAGGGAATCATCTTTAAGACATTAAATAACCCGGTTGAAATCCTTGGCAATGACGAGGGTATGGTATGTGGCATGAAATGTGTTGAGATGGAACTTGGCGAGCCGGATGAAAGCGGACGCCGCCGTCCGGTTGAAAAACCAGACAGCGAATTTGTTCTTGATGTTGACAGCGTAATTATGTCCATCGGTACAAGTCCAAACCCATTGATTCGCTCCACAACTCCTGGTCTGGAAGCAAATAACCGTGGATGCTTAATCACAAAGGATGAATCCGGTTTAACAACCCGCGATAATGTATACGCCGGTGGTGACGCCGTAACAGGTGCCGCAACCGTAATCCTTGCCATGGGCGCAGGAAAAGCTGCCGCTAAGGCAATTGATGAGGCATTGAGAGGGTAAATAATATTTTCTCAAAATATTGTCAAAAAAAGATTGACAATTGCCTCATTTGCATATAGTATAAAAGTGTAACAAAGGTTACATGTTAATAACGCTCTAGGTTGTACGCCTCTCATAATAGGAGATAGGCCGACCCCTAGAGCTTTTCATTTACTATTATAAGGAGAAATATATGAAAACAGCTATTTTAGTAGATGGAGGATTCTATACAAGACGTGCCCAAAAAGTATTCGGTGACATATCCGCAAAAGACCGGGCAACTGAACTTGTAAATTACTGCAAAAGACATTTAAATTCACATGGTGAAAACAATGACTTGTATAGAATATTCTATTATGATTGTCCTCCAACTTCGAAACGAATTTATCACCCTTTTCTGCAAAAACAGGTAGACTTTTCCAAAACAGAACTTTATACATGGATGAGCGATTTTTTGAATGAATTAAAGAAAAAACGAAAATTAGCCGTTCGCCTGGGAAAATTAGCAGAAGAACAGGCCTATTATACAATAAGACCTAATATTGTAAAAAAACTATGTAATGGAAGTTTGACATTTGCCAACTTAACAGAAACCGATTTTTGTGTTGAAATAGATCAAAAAGGGGTAGATATGAAAATCGGATTGGATATTGCCTCGCTTGCTTACAAAAAACAAGTAGAACAGATTATCCTTATATCTGGAGACAGTGATTTTGTATCTGCCGCAAAACTAGCACGTCGTGAGGGGATTGATTTTATTCTGGATCCACTCGGTACACCAATCAAACCTGATTTATTTGAACATATCGACGGACTTCGCACCTGCGACAAGGCCTACACGCAAAATGTGACGGCGATACACAAAAAATAGAGTTCCTACCTTTTCCTAACATTATCAACTCCACCCGCTCCCAGTCCTAACAGGCACCAGAACACAGGCGCTATTACCACCATAGAATCATTAAACATCCCGGCAAAGAGATATCCCAGGACAGAGATCAAAATTGCCCGTATAAAATATTCTTTTTGCGTATGGCACTTTCCTTTGGCTGCTGCAAAGCCTCGCTTTAAGTAAATGACAAAAAATGCAAGCATCAGAACAAGTGAAAGACACCCCGTTTCAATTCCCATCTGAAGATAATAATTATGTGGCTTTTTATAATAGGTTGTCAACAAATCATATTGATATCTGGCAACATAATCATTATGCGGGAACACAAAACCAAACTGGTCGGGCCCCGCTCCAAGCAGCACATAATCTTTTAGCAGAGGTATTGTTCTTGACCACACAAAACCACGAAGCGATGCCACCTCGTTCATCCACGATGGCAGTGCCGTTTGGGCGTGAATACACAAATCCCATTTTCCGTTTGCATTAAGATAATAATACTTTCCATCCCCACGCTGGTTGGTGAAACGCCAGACACTCTTTTTGTACTTCATTTGATAGCCATAGACTGTCTTTTTGCCATCCAAAAACGCTTTCTTTTCAAATGAAAATGCCTTCCACTTTCTATCTGGTGTCTTTTTGAGTGAAATATTCTTGCCACTTCCCTCTATGACAAAAGAATAATTTTTCTTTTTATAGCGGATTTTCACATGGTTATCCTTTGTTTCAATATAAGATAACTTTTTACTTCCTTTGGTAGAAAATCGAATTTGCTGCCATTTTCCAAAAATATCTCCTGTAATATACCAGTTGCAGAAAAATAAAATTGCAAGCGCGGAAACAAAGACGCAGAAAATTGTCCTTTTGTACTGACTGACTTTGTTACGATATTTCACGCCGCCAATGCAAAACGAAGCCAGTACAGCAAGCGTGCCGGTCCGCGACTGCGAACCAAAAAGGCAGAAAATCAGCAGATAAAAAAGCACGAACCAAAAAGTTCTCTCCCGCTTTTTACCCACCTCATGGAAATAAACAATCATTGCCACCGTTACTGGCAGAAGAAGTGCCACATAACTTCCTACATAGTTCCAATGATACAAGGTCAAATATATAAAATGAGAAACCCTTGCCTTTCTCCCGCCTAAAAACTCTTTCACAAAACCTACTGACAATAAATCAAATTCAAAAAACTGGGAAATACCAATCACTCCAAGAATCCCTATCGAGACTCCTAGGATTTTTATCAGAACAGAGAGATTTTCTGTCTTTTTTATCCAAAAAAAGCTATAAAAAAACACAACCAAATACGAAAGTATTACGAAAAGCCCCTGCATATTGCCGGTCATTCCCCGCACACTCAGAAAAGGATGATTCGCATGCAGAGAAGATACAATTGCGAAACCGCCATATAATATAGGTAGAAGAAGATATTTGGGCATCTCATAAATCTGCTGCCAAAAATGCATACGAACCAAAAGTACAATCATAAATAGACAGCAAAAAAACAGGATAAACAATTTACCATACAAAAAGAAGTCCGATTCAACCGCATCTGCGGGAAGCCATGGCTCATTTTCTGTATATGTTTTACTGTTTATCCTGCCGACAATGAGGGGCAGAAACGCAAGCACCAAGGCAATTGGTGCTAACGTTATCCATTTGTCCCATTTTCTCATCATAATCTTTACTGTACAGCCTCAGTAGCTCCTTCTGTCTGAGCGTCCTGCTGAACAGGTGTCATATCAGCTTTTCCCTTTTCCAAAACAACTTCCATTGTCTGTCCATTTCCCAAATCTAATTTGTATGTGAGCGTCTTCTTGTCTTTGTCATATGCCATGGACATGTAAACTTCATCTTTACCTTCCATTTTAACTTCAATTCCGTCAGAACGTCTCTCATAATCAAATTTTGTCTCGCCGTTTGTAGTAGTCATTGTCATTTTATCATCTTCTGTAATATTTACATTTACAGTTGCCTGACTAGGATCAACACCAAGTGATGCTGCATATTCATCAATTGTCATACCATTGATTGTCTTTGCTGTCCAATCACCTTTGATGTCGTCATAAGAAATACCACATCCTGCTAAACTTAACATCATTACTAATACTACTACAACAGATACTACTTTTTTCATTTTTTAATCCTCCAAATTTTAATTTTTTATAAGATAATATCATTAACTTTCATTTTTGACAACGGACTTTTCATAATTGTCGTCTCTTCGTGCAATATAGTCTCCAACTTTTATGCAAAGTTCTCTTTGCAAACGAATCGGAATAAAAATATGTTCACCTCCCCGTAAAATAATTTCTTTTTTGGTAACATCTTCAATATAGCTGGCATTGATATAATAACTTTTTCCACAGCTGACAAAATATCCATCTTCTTCTGAGATTCTGATTTTTGCCTTGGTTAACGAACAATTCGTCCTAAAATTACCATCAATCGTATGTATCATGGTCGCGTGACCACACGTTTCCATATAGATAATCTCATCCATGCAAAAATCTTTCATTGTGCGGTTGACCATAAATGATATGTTTTTTTTCATACGGTAAAACATACTTTTAAAGCGATTCAATGCACAGTCGACCTGCTCCTGCGAAAACGGTTTCGTCAAAAATCCATCTGCATACACGGAAAAAGCATCCATTGCATAGCGTTCAGATGTTGCTGTCATAATCAATTTCTGATTACTTTTTCTCCTCCGAAGCTGTTTCACAATCTCCGGATCTGTCATCTCTTGTTCGGAAAGATTCATAATCATAAGACTTGATGGTCCTGATGGAAGCTCTGCCAATGTCTGCTGAACCGAGCCGAATTCCTTTATGCTTACCTGATAATTGCCGCACAGATATTTTTCAATACAATTTTTTATCTGCGCCCGCTCTTTTGCGGATTCATCACATAAATAAATTCTCATTAAACCCCTCCTCAAAAGATTCCGTGCTCCCAAAATAACATACTTTATTGATAAATCCTATGTTTTCTGTCAAAACGGCAAAAAAAATGCAGAAACGGTAAAGTTTCTGCATTTTCTATAAAATCTTTTTATATTATAACTCTGGCTTAATCTCACCATTTTTCAAATTCAGGAAAGCAACATCCGACATTGTACTCTTACCAGTAACATCTGTTACTTCATAAGTAAATGCATATTTTCCATCTGGCAAGTCTTTTTCCTTAAATTCATAACTTTCCTTCCAGGTAAACTCGTCGTCCGGCATTTCCTGAATTTCATCATTCCCTTCCAGGCTCTGTGCATAGTAGACAATGGCTACTTTATCACCTTTCTCCAATGGCCGCATATCTTTAGCCGCCTGTCCGGATTCATCCAAACCGGAAGTCGCACCAAGAATATAGAAAGCTTTTGACTCATAATCATAGGCAACACTCAGATAACTGTCTTCTCCATTTAATTTAATCGGAACGGTATACAAATTATAATCATCGCCCTCATAAACTAACTCCATGTAACACTCTCTGTCATTGATAGATCCCCAGACACCACGGAAGTTATCTTGGAATACCCCATTCTCCCAGTCACACTCTAAGTCATTATCTTTTCCTAAAAATACAATTGCATCTCCGTCATCACTGATATAAGCAAAATTAAAGGCAATGCTCTGAATACTGTCTAATTTTGCTGGGTCAATGTTCAACTGGATATAGTCATTTTCATTTATTGACATCTCAAGGTTACCATCAAATTCGCTTACTTCCTGTACTTCGTCGACACCAGTTTCACTCAATGCCTCATCGGATACATTGGCACCGATGGAATAATTGACAAAGGAGGAATAAATATTCTCTGCGGCAATCTGCTGGTAGCGGGCTGCCGATTCCTGATCACCATCATAGGAATAGTAAACCGAAAGTCCACTTGCATGACGGCGGTAATTTCCGTTTATTTTATATACGATAGCATCTGAAAGTGCTTTTTCAATCTGCGCTTTGCTCTCGCCAATCAGCCCTTCTGCATTCTCTGCCAAATGCCCTAAGTCAACCATGTTTGTATAACCTTCTTTGTCATTATTACCACCATAATTTTCTGCTTTCGTGGCACTTCTGGCAAATTCTGCACATACAGAAGAGTCTTTCTCCGCCTTTTTCAAAACGACTTTACCCATATTTTTCAAGGCATCAATAATGGCCGGTGTCTTAGACAAGTCCGTAACAGAAAGAGTAATTTCCGCATCCGTACCCACTTCTTTACAGCCCTGTTTAAAACTGTCGCAAATTGCCTTGCCAAGTTCGGCACCGTTCATAGCCGGATTTTTCGCAAGTTTTCCTAACCATCCGCTGTACAGCCATCCATTTCCCGGCTCCGTCTCCTCAGACGCTACCATATAGGATGCGTAATTCTGAAATACATTTGCTGTATCTACCGTTGCCATCAGACAGGTGTCAAAACCAACAACCTCAAATGGCTTTTTGTCACCATATACATCTTTCATGACTACCGAAAGTTCGTCTAACACCAAAGAATCCATCTCATAATTTTCATCAAAGGAAACTCCGCTCACACTTCCGCCGCCGTGATTCCAGAATAACAGCATCTTATGATCTGCCGGATAATTTTTCTCTGCATAAGAAAGAAAACCTTTTAATGTTTCCGGATCTCCCATATTCGCCTGCTTGGCTTCATCTTTTAATGTAAGTTCATTCCCACTATACTCATAACGCTGAATCCGGTCAGCCTTTACTTGGTCATTCTGCCACTTTGAAGCTCCTCCTGTCTGAATTACCACTTTAACATTTTCAGGAAGTTTTACCTGCAGCATTTCCTGAAGATCCGCCGTCGCCGCACCGGCATTACTCTCCAAATCACTACCACAAAGATACCAATAAATCGCCCACGTATCATCTTTGCTGAAACTCTGCTTCTTCTCCTGTTCCTCATCTGCACATCCAGTCATAGAAAAAACAAGACTAAAAACAAGTAACAGCGCTGTCCATTTTTGATATTTTTTTCTTTTCATCCTATATACTCCTCTCTCATTTTTTTCATTGTATCGGCTCTTTCCCTATCATGCAAGAAACCTTGCAAAATTGTGGATAGAGCATGAAAAATTGCTTGACCCTGCCTTATGGATTTGTTAATATTTTATATAGGTAAGTATCGCAAAATCATAGGAGGCAGCAATGAATATTGCAATTGTAGACGATCATGAAGACGACCGAAAGTTATTACAGGAATTATTAATACGTTTTTTTGACTTAACCGGAATCAGCATTACCATTTATCCATTTGTATCCGGTGAACTTTTTTTGGCCGATATTTCCCGATATTCCTTTGACCTTGTCTTTCTCGATATTTTTATGGATAAGATTACAGGCATGGATGCAGCACGCGGATTGTTGGATGCAGGATGCAGCTGCACAATTATCTTTTTGACATCCAGCCGGGAATATGCACTCGAGGGATATGAAGTAGGAGCTTTTCGCTACTTACTTAAACCACTTACTTATGATAAACTTGAAGATACCTTAAACCCATTTTTACGCAAATTCCGCCAGGAGACGAGGAAACTGCCTCTTATGGTGGATCGTACCCCTTTGTACATTCCTTATTCGGATTTGTACTTTTTATCTTCCGTCATGCGAACAACGGAAGTTCATTTGCAAAAAAAAGTTTTACGGCAGTCTTCTGCAATAAATTTTCAAAAGACCATCGCCCCCTTACTCAGTGATTCCCGTTTTTTCCTTTGTTCCAAAGGAGTCATCGTGAATTTACAGTACGTGAGCGAATTGGAAAAAGACCACTTCATCCTTGATAACGGGGAAGAAGTACCCATTAGCCGGCGGAATTTATCGCAGGCTAAAAAAATTTTTTTAGATTTTTCGTTAAACCAGTAAACGAGAAAGGACATTTTTTATGCGCAGATTAACAATTCTTGTTTATTTTCTAGTTTTTGGCATTCTCAGTTCGCTTTTGGGGAATGTCTCTTTTGCGTGGGCATCCACACAGGACAAATTGACCATTACAGAAATTTACGACTTGGATCTTGTATCTGCTCCGCTCATGTGTCCGGTTGGCTCCGATTCTTTTGACGAGATCATTCAGGCTTACAGTGATTGCCCTCTCTACGCCGTCTGCGAAAATGAAAACGAGAGCACGGAACTGATACCATCTTATGACACCCGCTCGGTTGATGTGCAAAAAGAAGGCATCTATGAAATGACTATGACTTTGCAATACGACAAAGAAATGTTCCAACTGGCAGAGAACTATTCCGAAACCTATACTATCCCGGTCTGTATCTCTGACCCGGAGAAGTTTGAAATTTTTTCGACCTTTACATCATTTCACCACACAACGCTGAGTTTTGTACATCATTTTAAGGATTTTTCCACAATAAAGGGAGCTTATGTAAAATCCAAAAACGCCCTTACCAAATCCCAGCTTGACAAGGCAGAATGGACAACGATTACATCTTCGGAAGACTTTAGTTCAACACCAGATGGTGTCACGTTATCGTCCGCTTTTTTTGAAGAGGACGTCTATCTATATGTAAAATTAACAAATGAAAACCTTACCTCCAATATTCTTTGTCTGGAGCAGAAGGGCGACCTCGTTCTTTCAAAACCAATTGAGGGAGACCGTGACGGCGGCGATTTTTCTTCCGAAGACCCATTTGAGATTACTTCACCGATATCGACACCAAACAACGGGCAGGACGCAAATAACACGGCTGTACCAAAACCGACCGCCACTGCGGCAATTATAATTCCAGCGACATCCGTTCCTTCTAAAAAGACAGTTGTTTCTTCCAATCCAAAAAAAGAAACGGCACACGAGAAAAAAAAGGAGAAATCTTCTTCTGTCAAAAAATCAGAGGGAATGATTACCGGTATTACAAGCAGTACAGAAAAATCCAGTGATAGTACAAGTACAACAGCATCGACAAAAAAGGACACTGCGGACAGTGCCACCACTTCCCATGCAAGTGAAAAAAAGGCAGTAGAACAAGTTGGTTCTAACCGCATTTCATTATCCGGAAAACGACTTCACCTAATTGCGGAATCAAACCCAAACTATGTTCCGTTTACTTATGACAATATTATGCTTGAGATTCCGACTGATTACCTTCTATCGCTGAATCTAAAAGACGATGAACTGCTGACAGTAAGCATTGTTCCCGGTTCCGGAAAAGAGGTAACACTTACCGTCCGCGCCGCTGGCAAAATACTAACGGAGATCCCAAACAGCCATCTGACCTGGAAACAGGAGAATAAAACCCGCACAATTGACAAAACGGGCGTTTATAAGCCACCTGGTTCTCCCAGACAAAATCTACCGGTAAAAAGAAACCGCATACCGCGTCTCGTAATCTTAGGTGCCATTGCGCTCGTGCTGGTATCGACTGGTTGTTTTGTCTACCACAAAAAAGAAAGGAAACATTAAGATGAAACCTCGCTTTGTTAAACTATTTCTCGCTTTGTTTCTTCCTTTTGCCTCCTTTCTGCTTCTTGCACACTTTCTATTCTATTACAATAACAAATATGAAAATAATCCGGTTTACCCGATGGGCGGTGTCATGTTTTGTTCCGATGCCGACTTATCCGGTGATTCCGTAATTTTCCTTGCCCATCAGTGGAACTTTTTCCCGGGCAAACAATATACGCCTTCCGATTTTAATGAAAAAAAAGTAACGGGAGGCACTTTTTTAACCCTTGGCTCATTTGGCAATTTCAGTCTTGGCAACACTTCTGAGGCTTCGAATGGCACTGCCACCTATCGCTTAACACTATCTCTCCCGGACACGGCGCGGACATATTCTTTGTATCTGCCAGAAATTTTTTCCGCTTATACACTGTACCTAAATGAGGAAAAAGTCTGTTCGCAGGGAAACCCTGACCCAGCGCATTATAAAGATTTAATTGGTAATCGAGAGATTTCTTTTACCGCATCCGGCACTGTCCATATTACCATTATTGTGACCAATTATTCGCACATTTACAGTGGTATTACCTATCCGCCTGCCTTTGGAACGATTACTGCCATTCAGAAATATCTTTCTACAAAACTTTTCATTTCCGGCATTACGCTCACAGCTATTTTTCTTTTTGCCGCCTGCTCGCTGTTTTTTTTCTGCCGGCTAAAGCACAAAAACGCACTGATTTTTACCATTTTATGTGGCTTATTTTTCGTTATTTCCCTATATCCAGTTCTATTTTCCTATGGCAGTTTTTCTGTTTTCCCATGGTACCCACTGGAAATTGCATGTTTAACCGCCATGTATCCATGCATGGTTTTGCTGCAGGGAACAATTTTTAACCTTCCTAAGAAATTGATTCGACGCGAAACGCTTATCTTTGGCAGCTGTGTGCTTTTATCCCTTATATTCACTCTGTTTTTACACGGCAGCACACATTTCGCCAAACTGTATTCTGAATTTTTATTTTTGTACAAAGCAGGCTGTGCTCTTTTGCTTTTATTCCACGCATACTATTCGTACCAGAAAGAATTGCACGCGTCACCAATTCTCTTAATCGGTACTGTTTTGTTTGCCGCCTCTTTGACTGCTGACCGTATGTATCCGGGCTACGAACCGATTTACGGCGGCTGGTTTCAGGAAATTGGCACTTTTCTGCTGGTCGTTTCTATCGGCTATGAATTGTGGCAGGATTTATCGAAAACCTACCGTGCAAAACTTTTGTTAGAGGAAGAGACTCATTATCTGGCAAAGCAGATTGAAATTCAGAAAGCGCACTATCAGGAGCTTACGGAGCGCATTGACGAATCGATTCGCCTGCGCCACGACCACCGCCACCACATGCAGACTGTTACGACCTATCTGCAAAATAATGAACGCGAAAAAGCACTGGAATATTTGGCACAATACGCAGAGCAGAGAGAGCAGAAAGGACGTATCGTATTATGCCGTAATATGCTTGCGGATGCGATTTTACAATACTATCAGACACTCTGCAAAAACAATGGCGTAGCATTCGAATGTCTGGCAAACCTTCCAGAAACGCTGTCGATTCCCGACACTGACTTTTCGATTTTGTTTGGTAATCTCTTGGAAAATGCATGGGAGGCCGCAAGCCAGGTACCAGAAAATGCGTATATCCGAATTCAGATCCAGCCACAGAAAAACAACATTGTTGCAATGATTGAAAATAGCTGCAAAAAAGAACCCATTCAAAAAGCGAATCGGTTCTTCTCAACAAAACATTCCGGTATGGGTATCGGTACCCAGTCTGCCCGCCTCATCGTTGACAAGGCAAAGGGTGTTATTTCCTTTGAGCCAAAGGACGGAATCTTTGTTGTGCGATTCGTCCTTCCGAATACTATAAAATAATTACCGGCTTAATTTTCTCTTTAACTGCTCTGGATTAATGGCGGATAAAAGTGCGGTTTCTTCGCTGATTTCACCTTTCCGGTACAGTTTCAAAATGTACTGGTCCATCGAAACCATTCCCTGTTCTCCAGACGTCTGAATGACATTATCAATCTGATAGTTTTTACTGTCTCGAATCATGTTCTGAATCGCTGGCACAATTTTCATAATCTCCACTGCCGGAATCATGCCGCCGCCTTCTCTCTGCAGTAACTGCTGGGAAACAATGCAGTCTAACACAAGCGAGAGCTGGATTTTAATCTGGTCCTGCTGGTCTGCCGGGAAGGAATCTACAATTCGGTCGATCGTATTTACCGCACCCTTGGTGTGCAGTGTTGCAATAACGAGATGTCCGGTTTCTGCTGCGGTCATCGCCGTACGAATCGTTTCCGCATCACGCATTTCCCCTAACAGAATAACATCCGGTGCCTGACGCAGGCACGCGCGAAGCCCGGTCAGATAATTCTCGGTATCAATCGCAATTTCACGCTGGCTGATTAATGATTTCTGATTGCGGTGCAAATATTCAATCGGATCCTCCAGCGTAATAATATGCGCCTCACGCTCTTTGTTAATCGCATCAATGATACACGCCTGTGTCGTCGATTTTCCGCTTCCAGCCGTTCCTGAAATAATAATCATGCCATGCTGTAATTTCGACAGGGCAATTACCTCTTCCGGAATCCCTAATTCCTTATAATCCGGAATCTGGAACGAAACAACACGAATAACCGCCGCCTGTGAACCACGCTGAAAATATGAATTCACACGAAATCTCGCCAAATCCTCAATCGCAAAGGAAAAATCATCGTCTCCTTCTTTTAAAAAATGAGTTTTCTCCCGGCGGGCACACTCATAAATTTCATCTAAAAGCACCTTTGTATCATCCGGCATCAGACGTCCTGCCGAAGCTTCCATTGGATGAATCTCACCATCCACCTTATAACTCAATGCACCACCGGCAACAATAAAAATATCCGATGCCCCATCAGAGACTGCTTTTCTTAATATTTCCACTAAACGTTCCATATCTTTTCTCTCTTTCTTTAGTCTGGAAGCATTTGTTCCATTCCATCCCAAACATTGATGGTATCATCCGGTTTCCACTCACCGGTATACTGCTTCTCCCACTTTACTACATGAAATTTCCCTTTTTGTTTTTTGATTTCAACAAACAGTTTTTGCTTATCATCAATCGCACACGTGTAAGTATAAGAACTTTCTTTTTTTTTCACACCATCCGGCATATTTCCTGCCCGAATCTGTGAATATATCTCTTCTGCTTTCGTATCTGCTGTATAGTAATTACTTACTGCTTTTACTGATTTTTCTGACAGGTTATAGTTAGCTTTTGCCGTCGACAGCGACAAAAGAGCAAAAACTAGAAAACATAATACGGCAAAAATCGTCAGAATTGAACTGCCGCCTACACTTGTGAATGAGAGCTTTCGTTTTTTCATGATGTGCCCCCTCTCTGCCACGCTGCCGCAATATGATAAATCTCTTTCTTATCTTCATCAAAAACAATAACTTTTGCATTTATTAAATACTCATTTGCATCCGTCTTTGTTATTTGAACCGTCATGTGGTCCTGCTCAAAAGGAATTTTCAAAGTATCTCCCTCAATCTGACCGGGCATTTCCCATACTACTTTCTGCCAGTCGCCGGCACACGCTTTGCACATCTCTATTACTTCCTGCGCATGGGCTGCCGCAATATTTTCTTTTTCACCGCGTCTAGACAACCCGTTTGCATAGGCAAATGCCTGCAAACACACTGCTGCCGCCAGCGCAAACACTAAAATCATAATAATCTGCTCCATCAACGCTAATGGAGCTTTGCTTCTTTCATAATTCACGATGCCACCCCGCTTTCCTCACTTCGCAGAGAAACGGTTGCCTCATTCTGTCGGCCTTCACTATCTTTTGATGTAATTCGTATGAGACTTCCTTTCTTTTCAAAATGCAAATCTTTCGCATCCATAATCGCCACACCATCCTCTGGTTTCATTTCAGCATCCTCGGCGGCAAACAACTCATACACCTTACCCTGATAATAATAAATTTTCAAATCATACCGGATGCCATCGATTTTCTCCAAAAGATGCAGCGTATTTACCTCATCTTGCGCACCTGGCGAAGCAAATCCGCCTACTTCCACAGCATCCGTCCTGTCGTAACCGCGAATCTGGGCAGACACATAAGACGTGATAATTCTTTTATTGTACGCATTATTATCACGCTCAACCAAGCTTTTATACTGATTTGCTCCCAGTGCTAAAACTGCCACTACGGTCATGGCGAAAATGGCAAACAACACAAGAACAAATACATTTTCAATACTATGTTTCTGGCTGCTTCTCTTCATTGCTAATCGACCCGCTCCTGATTTTCCATTACTGTAATTTCCGGCATCAAATTTTTGGCAAATACTTCATAAAAGACGGTAAAACGGCTTTCATCAATCTGGATTCCATAATTTTTCTTTAAATATTCAAGGGTAGGCGGATATACGCCTTCTGTCGCATAGCAGGTCATCGTTGCCTTGCGAATGGAGTTTTCAAGCTGTTTCATGCTCTCTGCCTCCTGCCCCTGATTCAATTTTGCCGCCCCAGCATTCATCGCATAAAGCAGACCGCCAATCACCGCTATCAGTAATACAATTTTTATGATTAGAAAACTTCTCTGTTTCTTCATTTTCATCCATCCTATCCAATTGAAGACATGATATGAATCAACGGCAGCATTACGGTTATCAAAACAATGCCTACGAGAATGGAGGTAATAATGACAATCGTAGGCTCAATCCTACCAACTTTTCGTGCAATTTCCAACTGCACTCTGTCGTCCATACGCCGTGAAATTTCTGCCATCGCCGTATCGGATGTACCACTTTTGGCACCCAAATCTAATATCCGGCAAAATGACGCTTCCAACACTTCATTTTCACGGAAGGACTTCGCCATCGGTTCGCCCACTTCCAGCATCTCAAGACATTTCTCATAACGCTTCTTCGTCTTTTGATTTACATCCTGAAAAAGCATCGCCGTACGGAATGCATCTTCGGTATTTAATCCACTCATCATTCCCATCGCCATCGCTGACGCAAATCTTGCTTCACCCATCCGGCGCACAATTCCGTGTCCGCCAAAAACTTTTTTATACAACTTCACGAAAAAGCCTCTTGCCCTCTTGCTGCAAGCAATCACTGCTGCCACCAAAACAATGGCAAAAATGATACCGCACAATACCGGCATGATACTTCCAAGCCAGTCACCAAACCGCAGTAAAAGTTTCGCCGTGCCGCCCATCGTACC
Organism: uncultured Eubacterium sp.; assembly: GCA_934322085.1. Taxonomy (GTDB): domain Bacteria; phylum Bacillota; class Clostridia; order Lachnospirales; family Lachnospiraceae; genus Eubacterium_F. The sequence goes on along the minus strand of CAKRGF010000010.1, from coordinate 19,558 downwards.
GCCAAGCTGCTCATAGACCTGATTGAAAATCGGAAGTACCTTAACAAGCAGCACAACTAAAATTACTAACATCAAAATCATCAATATGAACGGATACAGAAGAGCACTGCGAACCTGCGACATCAATTGCTGCTGCCTGTCGTAATAATCTGCCAGTGCCTGAAAGGACTGCTCTAATCGCCCTGTCTCCTCACCAGTTTCAATCATATCGCCAACATACTTCGGAAACGTACCAGCCTCTCGTACCGCTTCGGAAAATGGTCTTCCATCCGTCACCAAATCCGCTAGCTGCTCTAGCATTTTTTTGCTTTTTTTGTCCTTTTCGTCCTCAATCAAAAGATACAATCCGTCTTCGATTCCAATGCCGGCATGCAGTAAAAGCGACATTTCCAGACAAAAAGCAGAAACATACTCATTACTTACTGTTTGCTTACTCATGACACACTCCCCTGATTAGTAACTCAATTTTTCTTTGTAATTTCTACCATTTCCTATGTATTTCATAATGGACTTACTTGATTTACTGGTTGAAGCAAATGTAGGGTCCATCAGTTTCCATTTCTTACCATTAAAATAAATCATTTTGGAAATGCGTCCTTTTTTCTTGGAATACACGTTTATCCATGCATGATACGCATTCCCGGTATAACCTACAATTAGTTTTGTCGGAACTCCCTGACTTCGCAGCATCGCAGTCATTACTGCCGCATAATCAAAACAGATTCCTTTTTTCTTCTTGTAAATCTTATTCAAATTCGGCACATAACCAGGCTTTACTGTCTTGGCAAGTTTTTTGTCATATTTATAATTTTTAATAACATAGTTGTATACCTTTTTTACCTTTGCCAAATCGTTTTTACAACTTTTTGTAATCGAGGCTGCTTTTTTTACAACTTTCGTGCTTTTGGTATAATTCACAAACTGATTCGGCCGCAGATACGGTCCAAACTGGTCCGTCATCTTAACATTTACTTTCAGGGTCATCTCCATGGCATAGCGTCCACCAACTTCATAAAGAAGGTAAATCGTATAAGTTGTATTTCCCTCAGTTAACGGAATAACCTGATATTTATTTACAGAAAGTGTATATTTGTAACCATCATTCAACGCCTGTCCCCCTGTTGTAACAACGCATTTTAACGTAGGGCCCAGTGCTTTTTTAAACTTAGCCATCACATATCCGTCTGCTGTATTGGAATAATCAATCACACAATGATTACTTTCCTTGACCAGTTTCCCGCTTGCTACGGTTGGATAAATGATTGTCTTTGCCTGACTTTTACTGTTCGACAACACGATACCGCATATCATCGCACACATAAAACCAAGAATCCATAATCCCTTTTTCCTCTTTTTCATGAAACACACTCCTTTCACAAATTAATCATTTTCATTTTATCACTTTTAGGACAAAAAATAAAGCATCCTTTTCTTATTATTATATGCATCCGTGTGTCATAAAAAAGGTCTATTCTTTTTCATTATTTTTTTATACTCTTTTAATCGTCGAATCACTTGACAAAATGTCAAAAACGTACTATAGTTGACTACGTTAAAAAAAGTTTTTCAAAGGAGTAAACCTATGACAGAAACAGGTATTGCAAGACAGTTAGATGCAGTCGGACGTATTACTCTGCCAAAAGAACTTCGTAAGTCTTTAGGATTTAAAGACCGCGAATTATTGGAAATATATACTGAAGATGACAAAATTATTTTAAGAAAATGTGAAAGACAGAAACAGGATATTTTTACTGGTTCTGAAGAGGATTTGATTGAGTACAAAGGAAAATTAGTTTCCAAAGAATCAATCCGTGAATTATCAAAGCTTGCTGGTTTAATTTAATCATATATCCCTTTAGTGTTTGCCCGAAGTTTTCCCAGACTTCGGGCGTCTTTTTTTATGTATTATGTAATTTGGCTGCACCGTCGTATGATAAAAAAAGAAACGGAAACACTGTGTTGACCTGTTTTATTAAAATCACAACAACGGTCAACCAAAATCCGGCTTCTATTTGACTTTTTTCTACTTTTTCTCTAATTAAGTCAACTTTTACAATATATTTGTTGATCTAAATTTGCATTATCTTAAATACAGTCATTTACTTTAGTCACTTTTGATGACCTATTTGGCAAAAAGCAATTTTTAAGTCAACTTTTATCTATAAAGTGGTTGACTGAATTTACTATTTTCCCAAATCAGGTCAACTAACTGCAAATATCTCCTTGCAAAAGTTTCATAATCTACTCTTCCCGCCACTCTTTTAGGGCAGAAGAAAGTCTTCTGTCAATATCTTTTCGCGTTTTTTCACACTCATTTGGATATTCTTTTGCCGCTTTGAAAATAAATCGCATCACAAATTTAAGTCCCACCGGCAAAGCCTTGCGAAGCAGGGATTCCGGCAGTACAAAGTGAGTTCCGTGTTCATACACGAGTGGCACATACTCACAGGTATGCGGGCGCTCTTTTAACCGCTCATCCATACGGCGGATGTATTTTCCTGTTTCCCAGAAGGAATCATCCTCGGCTCCTACAAGAAACAGTCTTCCCTTTATATTCTCAACCGGAATCATTTCCTCTTCGGTATGTTCTCTTGCATTTTCAGAATCAATAAACAGGCAGGTGCTGCGTTCAATATCACCGGAACCTTTTGTTTCTTCCTGAATTTTCTGCCAGTATACCGGATGCTTATATACAAATGGCATATAAGCAAGGGGCTCTCCCTTCCATGAAAGAGTGGACGCTCCCGGGACCGGCCATTCCTTGCATCCATCTTTTTCTCCCTGTTCAAATCCCTGCCATACAAAATCACTAGGAGTAAGCGCAAATGTCAGCGTAATATCCGAAAAGAAAGAAGCTGCAACAAGAGCATCCATACCCGCTGTACTCATTCCCATAATTCCGATTTTTTGATTTCCTTTATTTTTCAGCCACTGGATTGCCGTCTCAATACGTTCGAGCGGGAAATTTACATGGCTGTAATTTTTCTTTCCCGGCGACATACAAAGGACATTGACACCATTTTTATGAAGCCATTTTGTCCCGCATTTCGCCATATAATCATTGGGGTCATCTCCAAACAATCCAATAACCGCACAGTCTGAACCTTTGGGATTTTCATAATAAGTTCCATAAAACCCATCTTTTTCGGTTTCAAAAAATAACTTTTTCATTGCTCTTCCTCCAGTATCTTATTCGAATGATAATCCCACTCTTTTCTGTCAGTTCAAAGTTAGCATAGACTAACCACATTGTCAGCTTTTAATTCCTTCTCCCCGGTTCCTCTCAATTTACAATTGTAAAATCTTACACTGTTCAAGCCCCGCACTCCAAAACTCCTCGATTGGCTTATTCTTAACCTGACATATAATACTGGAATTCATCGCGCCATGTCCCACAATAAGAACATCCTTTCCTTCCTGCAATTGAGGTTCTATTACTTCCTTCAGAAAGGAACCTGTTCTCGCAAAAAGCTCTGCAAATGTTTCCGCCCCACCAATTGATTCTATGTATTCCTGCGGTTTGTGAAAGATAAGGTTAATTGGACAATCCGGAATTTTAAAACTATTTTCAATTCCCTCATAATCACCAAAGCTCATCTCTACCAGCCGTTCATCTGTTATAATTGGAATTCCCCTGTTTTTCAGCACAATCTGCGCCGTCTCCACTGCCCGAATCAGCGGAGAACAATAACATACATCGATATTCAACGACTTATATTCCTCGTGTGCTTTGGATGCCATTAATCTTCCTTCGTCATTTAATGGGATGTCCGTTCTTCCCTGAAGTTTGTGCAATGCATTCCAATCGGTTTTTCCGTGGCGCATAATGTATAGCATGTTGTAAGTCCTCCTAAATAATCTACTTTTTCTTTTTCGGTGCCGGCAATTCATCATACATCGCACGAAAAAGTCCTGCCAAAAACTCTTTATCGTCAACATTGTCCACAAATAACATTTCTTTTGCGCCCTCATAAGGCAATTCATAAGCAGCCTCCGGCATATAAGATATCGCTGATTTTACCGATTTTACAAGTAGTCTGTCATCATAAATTCCACCTACAATTTTGCCACGATAATAAAGAATATATTCACCCATCATGGCGCGGTAAGTAATTTCTTCTAAATCCGATAACTGTTCTAATATAAACTGTAAATAATCTTTACTTGATGCCATATTTTTCACACCTCTCTTTGAGCATAACTATACCACACTTGCGTCCGGGCAACAATGAAAGTTTCCGTTTTCAAAATAATTCCTATTGACTTTTTGTTTCTCATGGTGCACATTCGATTAGGTTTCTAATTATGGAGGTTATTATGAAAAAACACTTCACTACCTTTTGATGTCCGATCACCTGATGGTTTAAAAAGCTCTTGTATCAAGTGTCAAAGATACCGGATTAACACCCAGCCAGCCCAAAATACCGGATTATCTGCTCCACCATGACGGAGTAATTCACTGCAGACATTTTACTAAAACTGACTGGGGCAATGCAAATAATTATGACTTGTGTATCAAATCCGATGATTTGGAGATGAGCGAGACGGCTCAGATTATTGCAGACTTGTTTCAGAAGAAGATGAAATTTTAGTTAATAAGCCTTGTTAGAAGAATTAAAGTGGTAATGGGAAAATAGATTTCTTACATAATAACCATCATGTTGACTTGATTTAGAAAAACTTCTCCTGCGGTCAACCAATTTTTACTCTTTCGTTGACTTATATCTGTTTTTTTCTAAATTGAGTCAACTTTTGAAATGTATTTGTTGACCTTAACTCACATAATTGCAAATACAGTCATTCGTTTAAGACTATTTGGTTGACCTATTTAACACAAAATGGGTTTTCAGTCACCTTATGTCTATAAAATGGTTGACCGTATTTGCGATTTTTCAAAATCCGGTCAACTTATGACCAACTTTCCGCCAATAAACTCCCCCCAATAAATTTCGCCCTCTACTCATCTTCCAATAATTTCGCATATATCTCCCGTTTGGATACGCCCCGGTCTTTCGCCACTGCCTTCATGGCTTCCTTGCGGCTAAGTCCTTTATCTTCATAGATTTTCATATGTTTGGAGAGCGGCATTTCCTGCCACTTCTCCTGTTTGGCGCGGTTCATATCTTCCGCATTTTTCCCTTCCAGTACAAGCACAAACTCACCTTTTGGCTCATTCGCTTCATAATACGCCACAGCCTCACCTAAAGTAAAATGAAGTGCCGTCTCATGTTTTTTTGTCAGTTCTTTGCAGATGGCAATCCGGTTGTTTTCGCCCAAAAGTTCACAAAACAGTGCAAGTGTTTTTTTCAGACGATGCGGTGCTTCGTAAAAAATTGTCGTACAGGTCGTTTGGGCAAGACGGTCTAACACTTCTTTTCTTTCCTTTTTATCCACCGGCAGAAATCCTTCAAATGTAAACCGGCGGGCAGGCATGCCTGATAGGGTCAGCGCTGTAATTACTGCTGCCGGTCCCGGAAGAGATGTAACCGGAATTCCCGCTTCATAGCACGCCCTAACCAAATCCTCACCAGGGTCCGAAATTGCCGGTGTGCCGGCATCCGTAACAAGTGCAATCGTCTCACCTTTCAACATGCGCTGTACTAAAACTGGCGTCTTTTCATATTTATTATGTTCATGGTAACTGACAAGCGGTGTCTTAATTTCATAATGATTCAAAAGCTTGATGCTCTGTCTTGTATCTTCGGCCGCCACCACATCGGCTTCCTTTAAAATGCGGAGAACACGAAGTGTAACATCCTCCAGATTGCCAATCGGCGTCGCACACAAATATAACATTCCTGTCTTTTCTTCTCTAATCATAATACATCCGCCTCACTTCCTCTGTGTATTGATTCGTATTAGCGTATGCAATTAACGGCTTTTCGACCGTCAATTGACGATTCCCTCCTCGAACTCCCTCAATCAACACCATATTTGGTTCTTTATCAACATACGGATAAACCAGTCTCATCCGCTTTGGTTCCAATTTGTACTGCACCATACAGGAAATAATTTCCGCTAAGCGAAATGGTCTGTGTACCAGATAAAAACGCCCGCCGGGCCGCAGAAGCTTTGCTGCCGCTTTTACCACATCTTCAAATGTGCAGAAAAGTTCATGTCTGGCAATCGCCTTGTGTGACGCCTCGCTGACACGGCCATTGGATTGATTCAAATACGGCGGATTGCTCGTAACAACGTCAAAGGAAGCAGCTTCAAAAATTGAAGTGGCTTCCCTGATATCACCCTGCACAATATGCACTTTATCTTCTTTTTCGTTATAAGCCACACTGCGCTTTGCCATTTCGGCAATATCTTTTTGCAGTTCCAGCCCGGTAAAGGAACTTCCCTTGGTACGCCCGGAAAGCAACAGCGGAATAATACCGTTGCCACAGCCAAGGTCCAGACATTTTTCCCCTTCCTTTACCTTCGCGTATGCGGATAAAAGGACGGCATCCATGCCAAAGCAGAACCACTTCGGATTCTGAATAATGTACATTCCATCCCGCTGCAAATCATCCAGCCGCTCGCCCTCATAAAGAAAATCCTTTGGGTCTTTTTGATTACTCATTCAACTTCGATTTTCCTTCCTTTTTTTCCATTGCCTCTAATTTTTTTAACTCTTTATCATGTTTATCTTTAATTCTGTTTTTCGGCTTGTTCGGACGGAATTTCAACTCATCCACGCGGTACTCACGCACCTCTTTCTCGCCGTCATCCAAAGAAACAATAACCTTCACAAGCTGCTTTAAGACACTTACGCTCTGCACTTCCGCATCCAAACCTTCCGCCGTTTTCACATGGCTTCCAATGTATGGCAGACGACTGTTTAATTCCTCATAAGCCTCTTCCTCATTTTTCAAACAGCACATCAGACGTCCGCAGACACCGGATATTTTCGTCGGATTCAAGGAAAGATTCTGCTCCTTTGCCATTTTAATCGAAACCGGCGCAAACTCGGATAAATAACTGTGGCAGCACAAAGTTCTTCCGCAGATTCCAATTCCGCCGCAGATTTTTGTTTCATCACGCACACCAATCTGTCTAAGCTCGATTCGGGTACGGAATACGCTCGCCAAATCTTTTACCAGCTCACGGAAATCAATTCGTCCATCCGCGGTGAAATAAAACAATAATTTATTGTTATCAAACGTATACTCCGCCGCAATCAGCTTCATTTCCAATCCGTGTTTTGCAATTTTTTCAAGACAAATTTTATATGCGTCTTTTTCTTTTTCACGGTTCTTTAACTCGATATCTTCATCTTTCGGCGTTGCCACACGAATAATCTTTTTCAACGGTGCCACAATTTTCTCTTCTGCCATCTCGCGGTTTGGCACAACAACCGTTCCGTATTCAACACCTTTTGCAGTCTCGACAATTACGTGCTCCCCGCGCTCAATCTGCTCATCGCCCGGGTCAAAAAAATACACCTTTCCCGCCTGTCGAAAACTAACACCAATAATAATCTTCATAATAACCTCCGTATCTCTATTTCAAAGTAAGAAGCATAAGCTCCATCGTAATATCAAAATTTACATTTGCACGCAGGCGGACTTTTGCCTTTTCAAACGCCTGCAGAATCTCTTCGATTTTCTCATAACTGCGGTGGCTTGCCTCACGGGAAATGTAAGACGCCTCATCCTGGAACAAAAGCTGGTTAATATCCTTTGTCGCCTTAAACAAAAGCACATCCCGGTACCACAGCACCATTAAATCAATATAATCCCTCACTTCATCTTTGCGTGTTCCCAAATCCTTAATTACCGCTAACATCTCAGACAAATCCATCTGCTCCACATGCCGCAGCAGAGAAATAATATGGTCCTTTCTCTCAATGAAATCTTCCGATTTCGCATACCGCATCGCTTTTCCCAGATTTCCCTGTGCAAATGCCGCACTCGCTCTCGCCTGATAATCCGGCACCTGACAATGTTCTTTGACAAACGATTCCACAACGGCAGTGCTGAGCGGACGAAATTCCATCGTAAGACAGCGCGACTGAATCGTCGGTAGCAACGCAGAAATGTTACTCGTCATCAAAATGACAATACCATATTCCGGCGGTTCCTCAATTGTTTTTAACAGTGCATTCTGTGCCGCCTCTGTCATTTTTTCCGCCTCCGGCACGAGGTATATTTTATACGGGCTCGAAAACGGCTTAATATCCATCGTATTGCAAAGCTGCTCGCGGATTTCATCCACGCCAAGACTCGCCTTCTCTCTTGTTACCCAGATAACATCCGGCTGATTTCCGGACTCCATCTGGCGGCAGGACACACATTCCTTGCACGGTTTATCTGCCGACTCACTCTGGCACTGCAAACCAGCGGCAAACGTCCTCGCCAGCGCTTCTTTTCCAACACCTTCCTCGCCTTGGAACAAATACGCATGAAATGGTTTCTTATCACGAATCGCTGCCTGCATATGTTCCTTTATCTGTTCATGACCTACAATCTCTGAAAATGAAAACATCGTTTCTCCCTTCTTTTATCACGTAATAATATCCAGTAATAACCCTCTGATTTCATCAACTTTACTCAAAATCGCAAGGGTATCTTTTTCTTCTTTAATCAACTCTCCCGCCAGTTCATCCAACACCACATTTACACGCTTAATCATGCCATACACACGGTGTCTGCCCCGGCGGTCTAAGAAATTTTCACGGCTGAATTTATGCGAACGATTTACTATCTCATTCATAAATTCCTGAATGAGGCGGCGGTAATGCTTCATATCCCGGACATCCATATGCTTGCCAAGCTTTTCGCCCTGCATCGTAATTTCCTGCATCATAACCGATAACCGCTCGGAAAGACCGGCTTCTTCAATCGAACTCATCAGTGTAAATTTAAAATCTTCTCCACTCTGCTGCGCCTGCTGCGTCTGTGTCGTCGCATTTACCTGCTGCATGTTGTCCACTCGAATATCCAAAATATCACCTCTTTCTCGATTTATAATACCACGTTTCACATGATTTATCTACCACTTTTTATCCGCAAAACAATCTCTCTCAGTGCATTTTCAACAGAATCATTTACGATTTTGTCCGTAATATGTAAGCGCTTGAGATTTTCTTTGGAAAAATCTTTTTCATCTGCTAAAAAGCGGCGGCACACCTCGGAAACGCAGGGATTTTTCTGCTCTTTTTCCCTTTTCAGTGAGCGCTCAATCCGGGTCATGTCATCTACTTCAATATAAAGTGGAACAACCTTATTTGCACCATAAAATCGGGAAATTTTCTCAAAACCTTCCAGCGTCGAAATCAACACAAAATCACCTTTGTCCCAGTCAATCTGTCCATCTTCCGCTGTGAAATAATACCACGGTCCATGGACGGTCTGATAACACCTCGATTCCACAATCCGGTTCTCTTTTTCCATCCTGCGCATTTTATCTTCGGAGACAAAATAATACGCTCCGCCATCCGTTTCGCCCTCCCGTATCGGTCTGGTCGTATAGGGAATCACTGCATGAATCTCCGGGTAACGCGCTAACAGTTCCCCGTAAAGCGTATCTTTTCCCGATGCACTTTTCCCCATAAATACAAACAATCTGCCCATGGTAGAATCCTCTCTTTACCTTTTCTTTTCTTCTTTCACAACCTGCACGGTCTGTCCGCCTGCATCCGCAAAGCCAAACAAATGAAGTTCTGCTTTTTTTGCATTTTCTATCTTATCTAAAACCGTTTTTGTAATCTTTTCTCCCGGCACTAAAAACGGAATTCCCGGTGGATACACCATCCCATATTCCGCCGAGACAAATCCCTCTGCCTCATTCACAGGCTTTGTCTCCTCCAGTGCATTGACCGCCTGCACCGGCAACATTTCCACTTCCGGGCAGGTTAAAACCGACTCGCTATAATTTGTTTTTTTCTCCTTGGAAAAAGGAATTTTTTGCAGTCTTTCATCAATTTTAGTAAGGGCATCCATAAGGCGAACAAAGCCTTCCCTCGAATCCGCAAGACTTGTCATCGCAAGAATATACCCTGCAGCCGCCATTTCCACTTCAATTTGAAATTCTTCCCGCAGCCATTTTGCTGCCTCTGTACCCGAACATTTTTCTCCGGTCAGAACAACAAGTTTTGATGGTTCCTTTCTTGGATTTTCCCAAAGACGTAATTCCTTCCATTTTTCTGCGTGCTCACGAAACCAGTTAAGATTCGTAAAATAAGCCTCAAACCAAGTATCAGCATATTCCCGCATCCACTGCATACACTGACTGATACTGCCCATCAGCACATAAGAAGGGCTGCTCGTCTCAAAAATTTCCAGATAATGCTCCACGCGCTCTGCCAAAACACGGTCACTCACCCGGTGCAAAACCGCCGTCTGAGTCAATGCCGGCAGCGTCTTGTGCAGACTCTCAATGACAAGGTCCGCTCCCTGTTCCATCGCAGTCTCCGGAAATTTGTCACTCCATGCAAAATGTGCGCCATGCGCCTCATCCACTACAAGTAGAGAGTTTCCTTCATGAACAATCTCTGCAATCGCCCGGATATTTGACACAACGCCCTCATACGTCGGCGAGGTCAATACAACACAGGCAGGTTTCGTCTCTGCCAGGACACGCTTCACTTCCTCCGAAGAAATTCCAAGGCAGATTCCCGTCTCTTTATCTACTTCCGGATATACATAAACCGGCTTCAATGACAAAAGCTCCACCGCATGGTACACCGAACGGTGGCAGTTTCTGGCAATCACAATCGTATCGCCCGGATGACAGCAGGCAGAAATCGCTGCTAAGATGCCACACGTGCTGCCATTTACCAAAAGGTAAGAAGCTTTCGTTCCATACTTTTGTTTCATCTGCTCCATCTCCCAAAGGATTTCACCCTCCGGCTGATGAAGATTATCTGTGCCGTCAATTTCTGTCACATCAAATGCATAGGGATTTGCCATCGTAAAAAGACCTGCCCGCTTGTGCCCGGGCATATGCATCGGATATCGGTTTTCTTTTGCCGTCCACATGAGTCTTTCATAAAGATTCATCGTAAATCCCTCCTGCCATGAATATTTACTTTTTATTTTACAATAGAATGGAGACATTGGCAAGGTGGGGGAGGTTTTTAGGGTTTCGTAAAATAGAAGAAAAACTTTGCGTCTCGTGGGCGTTCTCACTTATTGAGTGCGTAACGGTATGGGCACTGAAACCACCAGTGCCTCATACCGACGCACTCAAACCCACGAGTCACAAAGTTTTTCTTCTGTTTTACTGAAAGCCTAATAAACGCCCACCAACTATTTGCCAGCGAATGACTCTGCGCAAATGGGTCTGCGGTCTCGATGCAACGCTTTTCCCTTGAACAAGTAAAAAGCGTTGTCTTGAAAACACAAGAAGCTGCTCTCAACTAGCTGGTTAGTGGTTAGCGTCAAGTGCTCGTATTTTTTTAGTTTCCGGTAAATGCTTTGTGTCTCGTGGGTTTGAGTACGTCGGTATGTGGCACTGGTAGTTTCAGTGCCCATACCGCTACGCACTCAACAAACGGGAGTGCCGACGAGACGCAAAGCTTTTCTATTCATTTACCGGAAACTAAAAAAACACCAACGAACACTTGACGCACCGTCTCATTATTAGTTACAATGTACTACAGTTGCAGCTATTCATGACTAATACATAGAGCAAAAGATCTTGAATAGCAACAAAACCACCAAAGAAAGTGAGATTATTATGAATCAGATTGTTTTTTCAGCGGGATTTGTTCAGGCAAATATTTTTTGTTCACTGCTTTGCATCCTGCTGCCGATTTTATTTGTATGGTATCAGAAACGGAAAAACGGCGTAAAACCAGGGGCATTTTTTATTGGAGCTGCGTTTTGCCTGCTCTTTTCCTACGTTGCCGCCACAATTGTGAATGTTTTGATTTTTTCAATTCCGGGGCTTTTATCCTTTTTCAGTGCAAAAAATCATCCGGTCTACTCGGCACTGTTCGGAGCTTTCTCCCTTGGTATTCTTTCGACCATCGGAGCATTTGTCGGATTGAAGTATGCAATGAAAAAACGTCCGGGCAAGGAAAACGCGCTGATTTTCGGAGTTGGTATGGGCGGTTTTGAAAGTATTTTAAATGGCGCAACCGTCTATATTACAAACATCATTGCGGCGTTACTGATTAATTCCATTGGCTCAACGGAATATTTCAAAAAGCTGGCATTAAAAGGAGAAGAACTGGCTCAGACCCAGAAGTTATTTACGGAGCAGGCGGCAACGCCTTCCTCTTCCTTCTTTATGGACGCTACTTACGTGATTCTTTCTCTCGTATTGTATGCTGCCATTGCCATCCTTGTTGAATATGCCATTTCAACCGGAGAAAAACAGTGGACAGTAATTGCCATTGTTCTCCACGTTGCAGGATATGTACCGATTTACTTGCGAAACATTGACATCTATAAAAGTTCGATGACGCTGTTTGTCATCGCAACCGTGTTTACATTTGCTATTGCCCTGTTTGCCTATCAAATCTATCACCGAACGGAAAACGGTAAAAAATAAGTTGACAGAAATCCTGATAAGGTGTATTATGGCATTGTAATCAAAGGCGATTCACATTTTGTGGGTCGCTTTTTATTTTTTCCTACGTTTTTTGTTAAACGTGCAATGCACCAAAGACGGCGCGACCGAAGCGCCGCGCCTAAATTTGCCCTAATCATTGGCTCTGCCAATGATCGCCTATATATAGTTTAGTTCTCTATTCCCCAGAAAAGGACCGCTTATGCGGTCCTTTTCGCTTGCTCTTTTATACCATGCGCCATCCGCTGTGGTATTTATTTTTTAAATTATGCTTATTCTTTTTGCCCCAGCCAAGCGGGTAATCTTCTACACACACAAGCTGCCAGCCATCCTTTGCAGCAGCTTCCTCATCCGTCAGCACCAGTGTTTCGCCCTTTAAATAACGAACCACCCGCTCATCGTCAACAGACAAATGCAGACAATTCTTATAGTCCTTTGCCCGCAGTGCCATTGCCAGTGACTGACTCGGCTCAAACCTCTTTTTCTTCATCTCACCGACAAACAATCCGCTGCGTAAAAAACGAAGTCCACGCATCTTCGGAAGTTCCTTTGGCATATAGTAAACCATTCCGTTTTTGCTTTCCATGCGTTCCGGCAGAAACGTCCGGTTCAGATTCTCACCAAACGCCTCCCACAATTCCTTTTCCTCTCCCCGCAGACCACTTCTTGTCTGCTCACAGGACACAACCGGCTCATCCGCCGTCTCCTTTTTTCGAAACAGTGCCAGAAAATGCCCCTCGCCATCGACACGGTGCGGGAAAATGCGGACACAGTTTCGTATAGATTCTTCTGTACTTCCAATCAATTCCGGGTTTCCAGACGCAAATCCTTCATAACCCTCCATCGGAAGAATCTCCATATCCGGGTTCATCGAAAGTATTTTTTGCACCGTTCCCTCATCTTCCAGCGGTGAGAATGTACAGGTAGAATACAAAAGCATACCGCCCGGTTTTAACATCGGAAGCGCCTGTTTCAAAATATCTTCCTGTAACGCGGCATAAAATTCAGGACCATTCTGCTCCCATGCCTTTACCATAGACGGCTCCTTGCGAAACATTCCCTCCCCCGAACACGGCGCATCAATCAAAATTTTATCGAAAAAACCGGTAAAATACTCCGCCAGCTTTTTCGGATATTCCGTCACAATAAAGCTATTTTCCACGCCAAACAATTCAATATTTTTCAACAATGCTTTTGCGCGCTTGCTGCTAATATCGTTGGCAATCAAAAGCCCGGTACCATGAAGTTTTGCTGCTAGCTCCGTCGCTTTTCCACCCGGTGCCGCACACAAATCAAGTACCACATCATTTTCCTCAATCGGCAGGCGCGAGGCCGGCGTCATCGCACTTGGATCCTGCAAATAATATAATCCCGCAAAATAATACGGATGCTTGGCAGGCTGCTCTTTCTCCCCATCATAATAAAAACCATTTTTGACATACGGAATCGGTGTTAATTCAAACGGAGAAATTTTCAAAAAATCCTCCACAGAAATCTTCGCTGTATTTACACGGAGTCCAAACTTTCTTGTACCTTCCATGGATTTCAGATAATCCTCGTACTCATCCCCCAAAATCCGTTTCATCTCATCACAAAATGCAACTGGTAATTCCATCTCTTATCTCCTCCAGCCTTTTATAAGGAAAAACTGCTTGGCAAAAGTTCGGAAAGCGTCTTACTGCTATAATCCTCTTCGCCCTTTGCCATTACAATTTCAAATTCATCTGCCTTGCAAAACTCCGACATCACCTGCAGACAGACACCACACGGTGCCGGTGCTGTCATTTCTCCCTTTTTTCCGCCAACAATCGCAATTTTTACAAAATCCCGTTTTCCCTCACTGACTGCTTTGAAAAAAGCTGTTCTCTCCGCACAGTTTGTCGGTGTAAATGCCGCATTTTCAATGTTGCAGCCGGTATAAACCGTGCCGTCTTTACACAGAAGTGCTGCCCCCACCATAAAACCGGAATACGGTGCATAGGCGTTTTCACGCGCAGACAACGCCTGCGTAATCAATTCCTTTGTCTCCATAGTTTCTCCTTTATCTTACGATTCACTCATGTAGCTTACAAAATAGTTGCCGGCATCTTTGAAAATCTTCTCATACGAACTTCTGCTGACTGTCTGTGTTTTGCCAGACTGCGGATTGTACAGAATCAGTTTGGAAGCCGTATAACCACCGATTACCACACCGGTTTTATTGCTAGTCATCGCAATCACTGGTTTACTGCCGCTGACAAAGTACAAAACTTCCTCCAGCGTACATCCCTTCAGACTCATCGGCCGCTGCAAATAATGTGAAAGCGTATTATACGCATTTTCGCCCTTTTTGACCAGTCCCTTTGCCGCCACATCATAATGGTTCGCTTTCAAAAGCATATGAACACACGCATCCAGATTTGACACACCATTTCTCTGCTTCGTCATTTCTAGACCGCCAATCGTATTCTGGATGAAGGCTCCGCTCCGCTCCCAGACAACCTGATGATTACTCGAAACAACGACACCCATTTTGGCGTCTGCCTCTCGAATCGCTTTTGCCGCACTTTCATAGGAAGAAACAATTTGTCCTCCGGCAAATACATAATATTTTGTCAGTTTCGGCTGCTCCAGACGCACATAACGTTCACTCGTAGTCAATGTGGACAGCGGTTCATCCCATGTCGGCTTCGCTTTCATTTCAAACGAAATCGGAAACTGGATGTACCATTCGGTCAAAGACTTTGTGGTTACACGCGACACATAACTAAACTTTGACTCATCCTTGTTGGAATTGTTCAAAATGGTATCTTCGCCGCTCTTCGCGTAATGACTTCCCTGTCTTTTACAAAGTGTCATATTAATTACATTTCCGGTACAATTAATCTTCTGAATATACTGATTTTTTACGCTGTATTTACGACGTACTTCACCCTTTGTATTGGCAATATAAAGTTCATAGCATGGTGTTACTTTTGTTCCGTCTGCCATCGTTCCAATATCGGACTTGCGCAGGCAGCCATACACCATATTGTCCTCAATTACGCCAAGCAGTTTAATATAACTATTTTTATCCGGCTGATAAATCACTTTCTTTTCATCATTTTCCAAATTGTAAATGGTAATATTTTCGCCATAACCCTTAGCAAGAGAGGATGACCACGTGTAACAATTTGCACGCTCCATCGTCATAAAGGTATTCTCTTTTACGTTCTCGGCTATTTTCTCCAGTCTTTTCGCCGTCATATTATAAGCATACACCGTATTTGCCACGGTGAAATAGTAAATCCCCCGGCTGCTCACATAGCCATAATCAGCAAAATCCTCTTTCAACTGCTGATACGTCGTATTAATCGGCATATAAACCATCTCTTCGAGCGTTCCGTCCGCCGTGTACTCATAGAGCACAACTGCCACATCGCCCTCATAACTGCCACGTGCGAAATAGCCATACGCACAAAAATACAAATTATCTTTATCATCGACTTTTAACAGGCGAATTCCCTGCTCGTTGTAAGCACGGTAAGCATAAGAAGCCTTCTCACTGAAAGAAGCGTAAATCTTTTTCACCTGATTCGTCTTCATATCATACTGGTAAACAAAACCATCTCTGGAAAAATACAGTTTATCCTCTTTTTTATTAGAAAGCATCTTTCCATTATTCTGCTCTGTAATTCCCAACTTTAACTGACTGGACTTACTGCTTGCCGTCGATACGTCAAACACCGCCTCCATCGAGCGTGAGAAATTCAGCAGGTAATCCCTTCCGGAAGCATAACGCACACGGTAAAATTCTTTGATGTGATACGTTTCCTTCCCGGAAGCCGTCGTCGCCTGCACAAAATAATTATACTGAATACAGGCCGTTTCCATATTATATTCTTTAATCGTAACAAATTCGTCAGATACAATTTTCGGTGCCATCTCTGCCCACGTTACCAGACTGGCATCTGAAGTGATATCGACATAGGCAAGTGTCGAGTTGCGGTTCTTGCCATCCGGCTCCAGATAACGACCGATTTCTTCCGATTTATTTTTCGAAAATGTATTGTTATGAAACTTTTTGGCAAATGCCATTTTTTTTGCCAGATTACTCTCATCCAGATAATATTTCAGTCTCGTGTAATAATGAATCGTTTTTCCCAGATTCGATGTTGTTTTCAAATCCAAAATGTACTCCGTACTTGTCTTAAATCCGTAGTCAAACGTCAAATCTACCCTGCGCTGATTCTGCCCAATCGCATTCACGCTTCCGGTTTTGTATACTTCTCCGCTCTCCTTATCCACAATGCTGTAGGTAACATCAACAAGACGGCTCTTTGCTTTACTGATTAACAAAGAAATCTGTCTGTTCTGGTTAATCGGCGTAATCGATTCGCGCACCACATTTGCTTCGAGCGGCGCACTATACCCATATAAAACATTCACCGTCTGCCCCTGCGTCTGCAGCTGAAGATACGGATATGTCTCATCCGTAATCGCTTCCGTCACGCCCTTTTCTTCCATATCCGTTTCCATATTTCTTCCAAATAAAAACAGTGCACCCGCAAAAATGAATACAAGAGCGACTGCCTGATATATATATTTAACCATAATATCTCTCCATTCCTACAATATGATGTTACTACCCTATACAGTGTAACGGCTTTCGCAAAAAAGTGCAAGGCATACACACAAATTTTTAGCACACATATATTAGTTAATAAACCATCGGAGGAAAACGCATGAGTCATTTTGATAACCAAACCCCTTATGTTCCTACCTATCCACCTGCTTTAGGCAGTCAGAAACTGATGGAACTGGAAGCCGACAACTCGTACCTTAAATATTTATACCCGAAAATCACAAGACAAATCAGCGAATTTGTGGAAGAAGAATGCGACAAAATGGAATACGAGGGAAGTCTGATGTTTGACGTATTTCCCGACAAAATTGCCTTACAGCTTATGGCTGCCGGAATTGCCGGTGAATTTACAAAAAAATACCCCGATGCCTATCCGGAAGAAGGAAGACTTCTCCGCGATATGATCGAGGTCGTTTTATATCATGAAATTATGTACCGTAGAAACCGCTATCGAAATCACAAACGATTATATCTTTAGTCCGCTGCTTCTGTACCAAACGCTAACTGTTCAAATTCCGGTACAGGCATTGGCTTTGCAAACACATATCCCTGAATTAAGTCACAGTGCATTTCTTTTAAAAACTCCACTTGCTTTCTCTCTTCGACTCCTTCGGATATGGTGTGAAGGTCCAGTGCTTGTGCCAGTTTGATTACGCTCTGGATAATATCCTTTCCACGCTCATCGTTATCACCGCTCTCAAAGAATACACGGTCTAACTTCAGCGCATCTACTTTAACATCCTTTAACATATTTAAGGAAGAATAACCGCTTCCAAAATCATCAATCGAACACGACAATCCCACACGGTGAATCTGCGATACCAGTACACTGAGTGACTTCATATCATTATAAAACAGAGACTCCGTCAACTCAATCTCAATACTTCTTGGCGGAATATCGTATTTCTTTAACACATATTCATAATAATCAAAGAAGTTCGGAATTTCAAAATGACTTCTTGATAGGTTTACGGAAATCGGTATAATCTTGCGGCCTGCTTTATGCCAGCGCTCAATCAGTTTACAAACTTCCTCGAACATATACAAATCCAGTTCCACAATAAATCCGTTTGATTCAAACAAATTGATAAATTCGTCCGGATAAATCATACCCTCTTCCGGGTCAATCCATCGAACCAATGCTTCCGCACCGGCAATCGACTCACCTTCCAATTCGTATTTCGGCTGAAGATACGGTACGAAGTCACCTTGTTCAAGTGCCTTGTGCATCTTCATCTCCAACGCTTTATCACGTCCAAGTTTCTGGCTTTCTTTCACATCGTAGATTCCCATCGGAACAAGATGTGACGGTGAAATCTTCTTACGCGCCAGATTGGCATGTTCAAGCATAGCACTAATATCATTTTCATCGTCTTTTACAACGTAAACACCAAAATAAAGAATAAGTCCGTAACAATTTCCATTATCATCCGTAAGTTCAGACAACTGCTTGCTTATTCGATACAATCGTTGGTCAAGCTTCGGAAGTGAATGAAACCGCATCAAAACCCCAAAGTTATCTGCCATAATTCGGCCGGACACTTCATCCCAGCGGAGCTCAGCATCAATAATCTCGTGAATTCTGCACAAAATCCGGTCTCCGACATCATTGCCATAAGTTTCATTAATCAACTTAAAACGGTCAACGTTCGCATACACGACAACATAATTTCCATCCCCGCGAAGCAAATCTCTGGCAATCCGCTCGAATTCCTTTTTATTCTTTCCTCCGGTAACATCATCACGTCCATACTTCTTATACAACAACTGGTATTTAATAACCAGCATAATAATAACGAAAAGCGCCACACCGCAGAGTACCAATACTTTGTACATCGCAGATGGCATCCTGTCCAGAGAAAAATACGCAAAAACAAAGAGCGCAATCGCAGTGATTACATCCCAGATTAACATCATACTGATGTTTTTCAAACGTGAGATAATCTGTTTCACTGTGCATGCCCCCTTCTTTATCGAATGTATATATAATTATACCTTAATTTTGACAAAAAGACAACCTTTCAATTGGAAAAATTATGACCAAAATTCAATTTCTTTCTCCAATTTTTTCATTTTTACGACAAGATACGGCATACTCTTTTTCTGACTTACTTCCTGACCTTTCTCCGGTCCTAAAAGATTCGTCTCAAACACCACCCCGTCGCCTTTTTCATAGAGCCCAAGGACACGCACCGAAAAACCGTTGGTTTCCTGCTCTCCGTAGCCAACCGCCAAATAGCAGTACTCGCCATCTTCATAAGTCATCTGAAACGGATTGATTTTCTTTTTATTGATTTCAGCTAAAAAATCAGCCGGACACTCCTCTGTTGGAACTACCGTATAATCCAAATCCTTTCCTCTTTTGCCCTCTTTTTCCGTGCCGCATCCACTAAACAGGCACATTCCAAAAGAAAAAAGAACCACCATTGTAAGCAGCCGCCTGACCTGACA
>CAKRGF010000009.1 GCA_934322085.1 uncultured Eubacterium sp. | reverse complement strand
CTCGGATATTGTCCCGACCATTTTTCTGTAACGGTTTTTAACTGCTTTCTGGCAGCTTCTTCATCGGCAGCTGTATAGATTGTTTTTAAATCTTTAGCAAAAGCTTTCATATCCTTGTTTGCAACATATTTGAGTGTATTTCTCACCATATGCACTATGCAACGCTGCTGCTCTGTTTTTGGAAATGCTGTAGAGATTGCATCTTTGATTCCCGTTAATCCATCAGAGCAGAGAATGAGAATGTCCTGGACTCCACGATTTTTCAGACTGTTCAATACGGACAGCCAATATTTACTGCTTTCATTTTCTCCAACAACAATACTTAAAACTTCTTTCATGCCATCTTCGTTGATACCGAGAACAACATATGCGGCAAGTTTTCTAATTACTCCGTCATCACGGACAGAGAAGTGTACAGCATCAATGAAAACGATAGGATATACCGCAGATAAAGGACGATTTTGCCATTCTTCGATTTTAGGAAGAAGCTTATCTGTAATATCAGATACCATTCCTTCGCTTACTTCAAAGCCATAAATATCCTCTATCGTTTCTGAAATCTGTCGTGTGGTCATTCCTTTTGCATACATAGAAATGATCTTGTCATCAATCAAAGAGATGTCTTTCTGGCGCTTTGGAAGCACCTGAGGTTCAAAGGAACTCTGTCGATCCTGAGGAACATCGACCTCGAACTCCCCATACTTGCTACGAACAGTTTTTGGCTTTGTGCCGTTTCGGTAGTTTGGCTCGCTGGATCTTTCATAGCGATCATAACCAAGATGACTATCCATTTCTGTTTCAAGCATATCTTGAATCGTTCCGGACAGAAGATCCTTTAATGCTTCCTGAATATCGTCAGCGGACTGAATATCATACTCCTGAAGCAATCCTTGAATCAGATTTCTCTTTCCCTCAGTCATTGGTTTTGGTTTGTAAACCTGTTTTTTTCTGTTTGCCATAATAAAAAGGCCTCCTATGATTTGTATTTTATCATAGAAGACCTTGATATTATATAATTTACAGAAATTTTTTCACAGGCTCTTATTAAATGAAGTAGGACGCTGAGTAAGCGTCCTACAAATTTTATTCTGCATCTTCTAAATTATAATATTTCCCATCATAGATAATACCTTCCACCTGATTGATATCCACATAGCCAAAACGATACATAATAACCGTTGGGTCTGAGCTTCTTTTGGCTTCCTGACTTGTTTTTAACGTGAAAGAATTATCTGGAACCTCACCATCTTTTCCGATTTTATCTGTATTGTAATCAAAATAATCCTTAATTTTTTTGTTGTTTTTCAAGACAATCTGCAATTCTCCTGGATTTTTGTCTGCAACCTGTGCAGCAATAGAAGATACTTTTACCTGAACATCTCCCATCTTCCATGTCAGAACCGGCATTGACGTAATATGATCTGCCTTCAAACTTTCCTCCCGAAGAAGCTCACTATGTTGTCCATGGGAGTCATTGTGTTCATATTTTGTAAATTCAATTGTAAGGTTCTGAATTTGGTCTGTATCATTTGGTGACAATTCATTTTCAACGTAAAAATAATACTTTGTATCCGTAGAATTTTTTTTATCGTAAATAGCTCCCCTTACATTTTCCTTAAAGTCAAATAGAATATCTCCTTTTTTGTGCTCAGCATTTTCTTCTATCCTTGCACCACCTGTCGGATGTATCCCTTTTCCCGAAACATCTTCAACTGAAACATAAAAGTATCCGATGTTCATGCTATTATCACACAACGCCTTTTCAATTCGGAATTTCAAACCATAGGCAGTTAATTCATTTTTTTCATTTTTAAAAAGCGGATTAAGCTGCTTATTTTCCTCCTCCCCGAATTCTTTCATAAAAGGCCATTGGAAACCGGATGCTGCCATCGCACCGACTGGTATTAACAGGGCAAGCAGACAGGCAGCAACCGCTATGCCTTTTTGCAGTGAAAAATGGTGTGTTTTCAATTTTTCCTTTTTCAATTCCTCCCATATCTGTTTTTTTCTGTCCTCATCCATTACAACATACTCAAACATTTCATTCATTTTATTATCCATATTACATTTCCTCCTTTAGACTTTCTGCTAACAATGCTCTTGCTTTTACCAGACGCGAGCGAACCGCTGATGCACTTTTTCCAACAATTTTTCCAATTTCATTTGCCTTGTATCCTTGAAAATAATACAAATAAATTACTTCCCGGTACATCGAGGGCATATCCATAATCTCCCGAAACAAGTCTTCGTACTTTTCCTTTTTTTCTCCATCACAAAAGGAATAAACAATTCCTTTTTCCTGCTGTGCTTCTAAGGACACCCGCTTTTTCCGATAAGCACTTTTCAAATAATCCCTGCATGCATTATGTGTCACCTTCAACAGCCACGCCTTGCTGTGTTCTTCCTCCTTAAAACGGATATTTTTGCGCAGCAGCTTTTCATACACATTATGCACAATATCGTAGGCATCCTCCTGATTTTTCAAATACATAAGCGCCGTACAAAAAACAATATCACTGTATTTCTCATAAAGTATCCCTACCTCATCTGACTTCAACCTTCTTCTCACCTCTCTTTCGCTGTTTCACTATATACACGATTCGGAAATGTAAATTGTCCATATTCACAATTAAAATCTTTATAAAACAAAAAATTCCTGCTTGTTACAGAAAATAAAGGAGAAACCATCCTCTGATTTCTCCTTTTCATACTTTTTATACTATTCTACAGGTTTTAATTAAATCCGTAAATCTTCTGTGACAAACTATAACCCCACACGACAATCTTTCTGCCGGCTTTGCTGCGAAACTGCATCGGCTTACTCAGTGCCATTTTATTTATCATACGATACATGACCTTATTTTTATTTTTCAGGTACTCCCATAATTCCTCACGCTTTTGCAGGCTTTCTTCAGAGCCCTCTTTAATGAGGAATACGGAACTTACCGTCATCATCATCGTCAAATATTTTATCATGTAATCACGCAGTTTTTTATTTTTTATTTTTGTCAGATCATACGCATCAATCATCAGCTTATTAACTTTAATCTGCTGGTCAATGCGTCCAATCATTACTTTTTCGTTTACCGACTGATCATCCCTGCCGATGAAATAACGATACAAATCTGCGTTGACATAGTACATTTTTTTCACAAACGGAAGCGGATTATAAACAAAAATGTTATCTACATAAAACGTATGTCTTGGCAGTTCCAGCTGGCAGTCGCGAAGCATTTTCGTCCGGTAAATAACCGAGTGCATCAAAATATTCTGGCTAATCTTAAACCGTTTTACATCGTTCCAGGTAAACACCTGATTTTCCGGAAAAACACCATCATAGCGGATGACTTTGTGCTTGTGAAGACTTGGCTTTTCATAAACATAATTGGCGAGCAGCATATCCACGCCAGAACCATCTTCTACAAAACTGCGAAGGACATCCAAAATCTTAAGAAATGCACCTCTGTCAAACCAGTCATCGCTGTCAAGCACCTTGTAATACAAACCGCTTGCATTGGCAAGACCGGTATTTACTGCTGCCCCATGGCCTCCATTTTCCTGATGAATCGCCCGTACAATTGTCGGATGTTCATTTTGCAGACGATCAGCAATTTCAGCCGTTTTATCTGAAGAACCATCATTTACCAAAATAATTTCAACATCTTCGCCACCTACTAATGCGGTCTCTACTGCATGCTCCATGTAATCCTGCGAATTATAGCAGGGTATCGCAACCGTCAATAGTTTCATTCTCAAAACCCTTCTTTCTTAAATTTCTTCTGCCACCGTCAATGCACGGTCCACAATCGCATCAATATTATAATACTTGTATTCCGCCAAACGACCTAACAGATAGAAGTTTGGAATCTTATTAACAAGTTCTTTGTACTGCAAAAACAGGGCATCATTCTCAGCGTTATTAATTGCATAATAAGGAATTTCCCCATCTTTTCCCTGATATGGCATCGGGTACTCTTTCACAATCGTCGTATCCTTTGCATCTAACTGGCCGGACAAATACTTAAACTCTGTTATACGGGTAAAATCTTCCGACACCGTGTAGTTTACTACACCATGACTCTGGTAAAATTTCTTGTCATAGTGCTCAAAATCAAACCGCAGCGAACGATACGGAAGTCTGCCAAAACGACATCCAAACAGCTCGTCCAAGGCTCCGGTAAAAATCACATTGCCGGTAAATGGCTGCCCCTCAAAAAAGACTTTATTTTCTGCCTCCGGGTCAATGGTAAGAACCGATGCAGCCTCGCAATTTAAGCGTACTTCAATACCCGGATAATCTAGCATTTTTTCAAAAATCGGTGTAAATCCTTCCTTTGGAAGTCCCTGATATTTATCTTGAAAATAACGGTTATCTCTGGACAAAAGTACCGGAACACGCCCTGATACAGCCGGGTCAATTTCCTTCGGTGATTTGCCCCACTGCTTCATCGTATATTTCAAGAAAACATTTTCATATACATACTGGGCAATCTCCTGTAACTCTTCATTTTCATGATTCATAAGCTCCAGAATCGGAACTCTGGCACCTTCACCAAAATTATCAATTAAAAGTTTTTCCAAATGCGGCGCGCGCTCGCCGTACACAAGCTCCAGCGTATTTAAGTTAAACGGAATTGGCAATTCTCTGCCGTACACATTTCCAACAACTTCATGACGGTAATCATACCAGTCCGTAAAACGGGATAAATATTCAAAAACTCTATCAATATTTGTGTGGAAAATATGTGGTCCATACTGATGAATCAAAATACCATAATCATCTTTTTTATCATAGCAGTTTCCGCCGACATGGTCTCTGGCATCAATCACTAACACCTGCTGTCCCTTTTTCTCAGCCAGCTCTCTGGCTACCACAGCACCAGCAAATCCACTGCCAATTACAATACTATCAAACATATCTGTCCTCCCTCATTCATTCCTTATTATTCCTATTTTACCAAACCTAGCGAATAATATCCACTATTAATTTAGGAATTCCTGGTGCTTCTTTGGAATACCGGATACTGCTCTCAAACATTGCCATTCCGCGGTTCAATTTTTCCTTCGTTCCTGCATAGCAGATAGCAATCGGTTCGCCTTTTTTCACAGTATCTCCAATTTTCTTTTTCAGGTAAATACCTGCGCTCATGTCAATAACGCTGTCTTTGGTCTCCCTGCCAGCACCCAAAAGTCCTGCTGCCACACCAATCTTCTCGGTATCCATCCCCGATAGAAATCCATCTTCTGCAGCAAGCACTTCTCCTTCCAATGCATCTCTCTCAAAAAATTCCGGATGTTCAACATAACGAATATCGCCACCCTGCGCCTGCACCATTTCCTTAAATTTTTCATATGCCTGTCCGGATGAAAGAGCCTTTTGTGCCATCTTTTTCCCCTGACTGTGACTTACATTTTCAAGACCAAGTGACAGCATCATACCGGCTAACGCCACGCTGACTTCTTTGACATCCTCCGGGCCATTTCCTTGTAATACCTCAATGGCTTCTTTTACTTCCATATTATTGCCAATTGCAAATCCAAGCGGTTCTTCCATACTGGTTAAAACCGCCACTGTCTCTTTTCCCGCATGATTTCCGATTGCCACCATATGTTTCGCAAGTGTTTTCGCATCTTTCACATTTTTCATAAATGCCCCGCTGCCCGTCGTGACATCCAAAACTATTTTATCGCTTCCTGCGGCCAGCTTCTTACTCATAACCGACGCTGCAATCAACGGAATACTGTCTACCGTAGCCGTCACATCGCGCAGTGCATACAAAAGTTTGTCCGCCGGTGCCAGATTTCCGGTCTGTCCAATCACACTGATTCCCGTTTTTTTCACGGTTTCGAAAAACTCCTCCGCCGAAAGGTCTATACGAAAACCGGATATTGATTCAAGTTTATCTAACGTCCCTCCGGTAAATCCAAGTCCGCGTCCGCTCATTTTCGCTACCGGCACGCCACACGCTGCCACAATCGGTCCCACAATCAGTGTTGTCTTGTCGCCGACACCACCGGTCGAATGTTTGTCTACCTTAATGCCATCAATCGGTGACAAATCAACCAAATCCCCCGAATCACGCATTGCCAGTGTAAACGCCGCCAGTTCCTCATCTTCCATACCATTAAAATAAATTGCCATGAGCATAGCAGACATCTGATAATCCGGAATTTCCCCCGCCACATAATCCGTTATCATAAAGTCAATTTCCTCTTTTGTCAGTGTTTCCCCCTGTTTCTTTTTTTGAATTAAATCAACAAATCTCTCTTTTCCCATACAAAATACCTCCTATCGTAATACAACCGTTCCCACAAACCGAGCCAGAACGATTTTCATTATTTATAATGTAACATATTTGGACAATTCCCGCCAGCCATACTTCCAATTTGACATCCTATCTGTCTGACTGTTTATTTGGTAAAATAATGAACCCATTCAAAATCCGAACACTCCGTATTTTTCCATGTCATCAAATAAAATTCTAAATCCCTGCCAGGCACCTTTACCATGTTGGCAATCCCAAGAACCGGCGATGGAAAATCCTTGCAGTAATAAAGTTCTTTTCCATCAATCTTCTTCTCCCACTTATCGGCATCCAGTTTTCCACCATAGATACTATTTCCCGTCAAAAGATATCCGGAATCATCTTCAATCACAATGCCGAATGCACTGCTTTCCGATGTCATTCCCTCACATTTTATAACCTTTTTCGGCACACTTTCATAAAGTGATTTTTTCATAATCAACTGCTGCCTCGGTGCCACCACATAATAGTTTCCTTCCGTATCAAACCCCGCTGATATATCATCAATTTTGCCATCTTTGGCAAGAAATTTTTCTTCTACACTGTCGTACTCAATTGCCTGTCCACCTGTGGCATCCTCCTCCAGGGAAAAGAAAAACACAAGGCGTGATTCGTTGATTACACTAAACGATATAACCTTTTGGTCTTTCACACGCGGCGTAATATCAGGGATATGAAGTTCCTGTATTTTCCCATTTTCTTTCACTTTATACAGCTGCCACTTTGTTTTACTTTTATCACTATACATCACATATAAATTCTGCTTTGTATCGGCTGCTATCTGAATTTCACCATTTCCGCAATTTTTTGCAACAAACTCACTCCATGCCGTTTTTTTCGTCACCCATTTCTTATCTCCCTCCCACCGGCACTCCATATAAGAATCTTTTCCAGAAGTCCGCATGCGAAAAATGAAATACGGCACCTCTTCACCTGCAATAAGATACATTTGTTTCATATCTTTTGAAAATGCAGGCTCCGGCTTTTGTATCTTTTCATATTCGTATGACTTATCCCGTTTTAGAGAAACTTCCTCTCTCGGCTGCACCGCAGTTTCTTTATCACAGGAAATAACAAATAAACTCAAACAACAAATTAGAAAATATCGAACCCACTTCATATTAACGCACTCCCTTTCAAAAACTATCAACACAAAACTATTACTTCGTATTTTACTACAACTGAGATATCATGTCCATCATACTTTCAGCCAATCCACTTCAAAAAAGTATGCAATTACGAAGTGTTCGTTGACACTTTTTCGTTTTCCGTAATTCGGAAGAAAAGAACCACATGCAACCCTTTCCTTCACATATACCCAAAATAGTTGCATAGATTTTGAGAAAATTCAGCCGAAAGCAACCAAAAAGCAAGAAATTAATATAAAGAGTTGCATGTGTCGTACAATTTTCCCGAATAAAACCGAATAATGAGGTGAAAATGCAACCCTCTAGGCAAAAATCAAGCAAAAGAGTTGTTCCGGAAGTGTTAACCTCAAATTTTAGCCACAAAAGATGTAGCAAATATTCGTTATAAGTTTATTTAGACTCCGGCAGCTCAGAAGAAAAACTTTGTGACTCGTGGGTTTTGAGTACGTCGGTATGAGATGCCTGTATATGCGCTAGCATAGGCATCAATACCGCTACGCACTCAATGAGCGGGAGCACCCACGAGTCACAAAATTTTTCCTCTGAGCTGCCGAAATCTAAAAACAAGTCCTAACCATTACTTGCCTACACCCCCTCAAATATGTTATACTTTTGACGATTATTACACTTTATGAAAGGGGATTTTTTATGTCCACAACTACCATTGCGGTGTTAATTGCCTTCGTATGTTATTTAGCGATGATGATTGGCATCGGCATCTTTTCGATGAAAAAAACAAACAGTACCGAAGATTATTTCCTTGGCGGAAGAGGCTTAAACAGCTGGGTTGCCGCTCTTTCTGCACAGGCTTCCGATATGAGCGGATGGCTCTTGATGGGACTGCCGGGTTCGATTTACCTTGCCGGAACCGGAAAAGCCTGGATTGCCATCGGATTGTTTATCGGAACGGCACTTAACTGGATTTGCATTTCCAAACGCCTGCGCCGTTACACAATTGTAGCAAACAACTCTTTAACACTTCCGGAATTTTTCCAGAACCGTTTTCGCGATAAGAAAAAGATTCTTCTTGGAATTTCTTCCGTTGTAATCGTTATATTCTTCTTAGTGTATACCGCATCGGCACTGGCATCCGGTGGAAAACTCTTCCAGACAGTATTTGGTCTTGATTACCACTACGCACTTTTAATTGGTGCAGCCGTTATTCTGGCATACACATTTATGGGCGGATTCCTCGCCGTATGTACTACCGATTTTGTACAGGGAAGTATGATGTTAATCGCACTTTTAACGGTGCCGATTATCGCTTATGCCGCTATCAGCGGTGATATCACCGGTGCATTAACCGCTCACGGTGTAGCAGAAAATTCCGACTTCTTAAGTTTGTTCTATATAGACGGAAAACCATATCCGCTGATTTCCATCGTTTCTGACTTAGCCTGGGGACTTGGTTACTGCGGTATGCCACATATCTTAGTCCGTTTTATGGCAGTTAAGAGTGAAAAAGAATTGAAAAAATCCAGTGTAATCGCAATTGTATGGGTTGCCATTTCGCTGATTGCCGCATGCTTTATCGGAATTTTAGGACGCGGATTCTTAAATGAAACACTCACAGAAACCGGTTCCGAAAATGTATTTATCAAAATGATTCAGCAGATTTTCGATGGCAACATCGTCTTAATCTTTATTGGCGGTTTATTCCTTTGCGGAATCCTTGCTGCCATTATGTCAACAGCAGATTCCCAGCTTCTTGTCTGCGCCTCCTCCGCATCAAAAGATATTTTCAAAAATATTCTGAAGCCAGAAGCAGAAGACAAAAAAGTATTAAACGTAAGCCGTATCACGGTTCTTGTAATTGCTGTCGTTGCCTGCATCATCGCATGGAATCCGAACAGCAGTATCATGGGACTTGTTTCTGACGCATGGGCCGGCCTTGGTTCTGCCTTTGGTCCACTCGTTGTATGCTCCCTGTTTTGGAAGCGTACCAACCTTCCGGGTGCCGTTGCCGGCATCGTATCCGGTGGATTGTTCGTTATCATCTGGGATTACCTTCCAATTCTTGGCGGTCAGACACCTTATACTGTAACCGGAATTTACTCCCTGTTACTTGGATTCTTTGTCAGCCTTTTGTGCATTATCGTTGTCAGCCTTTTGACAAAAGCACCATCGAAAGAAATTGTTGAAGAATTTGAATCTGTCAAAGCTTATCAGGAATAAATAGCAAAACCTACGGAGGTTTTTATGGAGTTTAAAGGTTTAAAAAAAATTCATGACGGTCACTTTATCCACCGCTATGATATTACATATGAAACAGTCGATGGGAAAGAAAAAGTTTATGAAATGATTAGCCGGAATCCGGACATTTCCACGCTTTCGGAGCTTCAGGCAAAAACACCGGACTCTGTCGTTTTAATCATGCATGATGAGAAGAACGAAAAAATACTGTTAAATAAAGAATTCCGCCTTGCCTTAGGCGACTGGGTATATAATTTCCCGGCAGGTCTGATTGATGAAGGCGAAGAGCCAATCGAAAGTGCAAGGCGCGAATTAAAAGAAGAAACCGGACTTGATTTACTGACGGTAAACGATATTCTTCCTTTAAGTTACAGTGCCATCGGCTTTGCCAATGAAACCAACCTCTGCATCGTCGGTATTGCAGACGGCAACTTTTCCGAAAGCAGTTCCACCGTTGAGGAAATAAAAGCCAGCTGGTACACAAAAGACGAAGTCAAAAAACTTCTGAAAACTGAATTGTTCGCCGCAAGAACACAGTCTTACTGTTACTTGTGGAGCAAATAAAAAAATGCTTAGAAGGCTAAAATCCTGACATAGGATTTCGTTTTCTAAGCATTTTATTTTCTAACATTTCTTACTTGGTTCCAAAGATTCGGTCTCCGGCATCTCCAAGTCCCGGACAAATATACGCATTTTCATTCAGGCAGCGGTCTTTGCATCCCACATAAAGCTGAATATCCGGATGTGCTTTCATCAGACGCTCAATTCCTTCCGGTGCAGCAATAATCGACATAAATTTAATGTTCTTTCCACCATGCGCTTTGATAAAATCTACTGCCGCTACTGCCGAACCGCCCGTTGCTAACATCGGATCCACAACCACAATCGTTCTCTGGTCAATCGGTTCTGGAAGCTTACAGTAATACTCATGAGGTTCATGTGTCTCTTCATCACGGTACAAACCGATATGTCCGACTTTTGCCGATGGCACCAGTGATAAAATACCACTTACCATTCCAAGTCCGGCACGAAGAATCGGCACAATTGCCAACTTCTTTCCGGCAATCATCGGTGTCTGGCACGTCTCAATCGGTGTCTTAATTTCCACATCTTCAACCGGCAGATCACGGAGTGCCTCATATCCCATAAGCATGGCAATCTCCTCAATCAGACGGCGGAACTCATTCGTTCCTGTTGTCTCATTTCGTAAAATCGAAATCTTATGCTGAATCAGCGGATGTTCCATTATAGTAACCTGTTCCATTTTCTTTCCTCCATTTTCTTTCGCATTTTTTATTATTGTACCTTTTCTTGTAAAAAAATACAATCCTGCATTTTCAACAATGCTTG
Organism: uncultured Eubacterium sp.; assembly: GCA_934322085.1. Lineage (GTDB taxonomy): Bacteria > Bacillota > Clostridia > Lachnospirales > Lachnospiraceae > Eubacterium_F. The sequence continues at coordinate 60,206 of CAKRGF010000009.1, read as the reverse complement.
TCAGATGAACTTTTTTTCTTTATAATAGAATTAATAACGATTATGAGGAGGTTTCTAATGGAAACAAAAAACAATGCAATCCGCGATGCCAGATCGCTTGGCATCCCCAAAATGCTGCTGTTAGGTCTACAGCATATGTTCGCCATGTTCGGTGCCACAATCTTAGTACCGATTCTGGTAAACAACTATTTTCAGGGAGAGGGTCTCTCCATTCAGGTTACATTATTCTGCGCTGGTGTCGGCACACTTTTCTTCCATTTGTGTACGAAATTGAAAGTTCCCGCTTTTCTCGGTTCTTCGTTCGCCTTTCTCGGCGGATTTGAAACCGTTTCCAAATTGAACACCGGAATTTTCAAAGATATGTCCATGGGCGAAAAACTGCCTTACGCCTGCGGCGGTATCGTAGTAGCCGGTGCCCTGTATCTGGTACTTGCACTGATTATCAAATTAGTTGGCGTCAAACGCGCAATGCGTTTTCTTCCGCCGGTTGTTACCGGTCCGATTATCATCTGCATCGGCTTAAGTCTGGCACCATCTGCCGTTAATAATGTTCAGACAAACTGGCTGTTAGCCATTATTGCATTTGCCATTATTGTCATTTTCAACATCTGGGGAAAAGGCATGTGGAAAATTATTCCGATTCTTCTTGGTATTGCCGGTGCTTACGCCGTTGCCCTGATTCTGCATTTCTGCGGTATAACAAATCCGGATGGTTCCGCCATCTTTAATTTTGCAGAGGTTGCCAAAGCTTCCTGGGTTAATGTTCCACCATTTGAGTTTTGTAAATTTGACTTAACCGCTATTCTTGCCATGGCTCCAATTGCCATCGCTTCCATGATGGAGCACATTGGTGATATTTCCGCCATTTCCGCAACCGTTGGCGAAAATTATGTAGAAGATCCCGGTCTTCACCGCACATTAATCGGTGATGGTCTGGCAACTTCCCTTTCCGCTTTGGTCGGCGGCCCTGCCAACACCACTTACGGCGAAAATACAGGTGTTTTGGAACTGAGCCGTGTACATGACCCGAAAGTAATTCGTCTGGCTGCCATTTATGCTGTCATTTTAAGTTTCATTCCGAAATTTGCCGGTATCATCAGTACCCTTCCGGCGGCAATTGTCGGCGGTGTCAGCTTTATTCTCTACGGTATGATTGCCGCCATCGGTGTCCGCAACGTCGTAGAAAACAAAGTTGATTTCACCAAATCCAGAAACCTAATTATTGCGGCTACAATTTTAGTATGTGGACTTGGTTTCTCGTCCGGACTTACCTTCCAGATTGCAGGAACAAGCATTACTTTAACTGGACTTGCCATTGCCGCTATTATGGGCGTTTTGTTAAATGCTATTTTACCTGGACGTGAAGAGAAGTAAAATAATACTTGATTTATAATTCGACGTGTGTTATCTTGTATTTACCCTCTTATTGCTCCATAAAAGGAGGGTTTATCATGAAACACACGTCTATTTTTTTGAAAAAGGCATGCCTGCAAAGCATCGCCCTTTTATGTGCAGTGGTACTATTTACCACCTCTATCTTTTCTTCACCTATGACAGCACATGCCGCCTCACCGGCTCTTGTCATTCTTTCCCGGTATCACGCCACTTTAAAAATCGGCGGCTCTTTTTTTCTTGCGGGAATTGCAAGCAACGGCAAATGGGTTCGGTTTACAAGCAGTAAAAGTGCTGTCGCATCGGTAAATACATACGGCAAAGTCACCGCAAAAAAAGCGGGCACCTGTACGATTACAGGAAAAGTCGCAGGTGGCGAGGCCAGTTGTAGAATTACTGTCACAAAAACTATGATTACATTATCCGCCGCCTCCATTACAATGGAAAATGGAGCGCAGGTTACTCTGAAGGGGCGGACCTCAAACGGGTCACCCATCTCATGGAAATCTCAAAAATCAAGTGTTGCCGAAATTGATGAAAACGGTATAATTTTAGCAAAGAAACCAGGAGAAACAACGATTACCGCAAAAGCAGACGGCACGAAAAAGACCTGCCATGTCACGGTAAAAAAACCTAAAGTCACACTCAATTATACCTCTGCTTCTTTGTCCCGCAGCCAGACACTTCTTCTGACAGCAAAAGTATCCTCTGGGAAAAAGGTGACATGGAAGTCGCAGAAAACAAGTGTAGCCACCGTTAGCAGCTGCGGAAAAGTCACCGCAAAAAAGTGTGGCAGTACAAAAATCCGCGCAGCCGTTGATGGCGTGACAAAAGAATGTACGATTACGGTTTTATAACAGGTAAGATTTTTAATACTATTATACTTAGGAGCAATAAGAGGTTATTTGCAAAATAACGCATTTGGATGTAAAATATCACTGGTTGATTCGATAAAGAAAATAACGAGGAGAGAGTTTACCTATGGATAAATATCAACATACTTTGGAAAAGTTAGAAAACAATACAGCAAGGCGAAGCATCACACTCGTTTTGGAAGGTGCTTTAATCGGTGTTTTATGTGGCTTGACTGCCGTCCTATACCGTTACTGCCTGACTTATGCAGAAAGCGGTTTATATGCGGTATTAAATTTCATACGTGGAAATGCAGCCACTACTGCCCTCTGGTTTGCCGCCCTTATTTTGATGGGATGTATTGTCGCGAGAATTGTGAAATGGGAGCCAATGGCAGCCGGTTCCGGGATTCCGCAGGTTTCAGGAGAGGTCCGCGGTTATTTGGACCAGAGTTTTTGGCGTGTCATTTTAGCCAAATTCACTGGTGGTACACTTAGTATCTTCGGCGGTCTGTCCCTTGGCAGGGAAGGCCCGTCCATCCAGCTTGGCGCAATGGCGGCAAAAAGTTATTCCCGCCTTAGAAACTATGATAAAACAACAGAAATCGGTCTGTTATCGTGTGGCGCAGGTGCCGGACTTGCCGCCGCCTTTAATGCACCGCTTGCCGGCATTATGTTTGTTCTTGAAGAAATCCACCACACCTTTGACCGCACAATGTTAGTCGCCGGTCTGATTGCCACAGTGTGTGCCGACTTTGTCTCAAAAATATTTTTTGGACAGTCTGCCATTTTTTCGTTTACGACATCAACTCTTGCACTCCGCTATTACTGGCTGTTAGCATTGCTTGGTATTTTACTTGGTCTTGCGGGTGCCGGATATAATTTTGTCATGTTGAAAATGCAGGCTTTTTTCCACCGCTTAAAAAAAATACCAAAAGAAATCCGGATTGCCTTTGTTTTTGTCATTTCCGGGATTCTTGGTCTCACCCTTCCGCAGGTACTAGCCGGCGGTCACAGCATGATTGCTTTGTTAGAGCATGGGAAACCGGAATTTTCCATGATTTGCATTTTGCTTGTCGTTAAATTTTTATTTTCGGCAGTTAGTTTCGGATGCGGCGCACCGGGTGGAATCTTTTTCCCACTTCTGATTTTAGGCGCCTACATCGGCGCAATCTTTGGAAACCTTTCTATCGATGCCCTCTCCCTGCCAAACGATTTACTTCCCCAGTTTATCGTTATCGGTATGGCGGGATTATTTGCGGGCATCGTGCGTGCGCCAATTACCGGTATCGTATTGATTACCGAAATGACCGGTAATATGCACCGGATGTTAGATATCGCTGTCGTGAGCAGTATTGCCTATATCATTGCAAACCTGCTTGGCAGCAAACCAATTTACACATCCCTTTTGGAAAATATTCTGAACAAACAGACCGAACTGGAAATCAAGGAATCCGCCGAAAAAGTTTTGGTTACTTATGTCATTCCTTTTGACAGCCCGGTCTGCCATAAAAAAATCTGCCAGATTGACTGGCAGAAAAATACATTAGTTGCATCCATTGAGCGTGACGGTCACACAATTACGCCAAAAGGCGACACCGAGATTCTGCCCGGCGACTTGCTCATGGTGCTAATCGGCAGACAATATTATGCTGCCGATTATGCTGCTTATGAAAAATTAATTAACGGCTGATATATCGATATATTTTTTTGTTGTCTGCAGTTCACCTTTCACCTGTAAATAAATTTTATATTTATCTTTCGGCAGATTGGTTAACTGCATGGCAACTTTATAAACCATCGTGCGGAACACATCCATCGTCTGGTACGTGTCATCAAAATCAACCTGATATCCACCTTTATCACCGATAAAGTACACTTTTTCCACTTCGTGGTCAACATTATTCACAAAAAGTAAATCTTCCTGCATCTCATATTCAATAGCAGCGCTCTTGATATGATGTTTCTTTTCCGACTTTAACTTGCAGTACTGGCTGCTTGATATCTCATGCGGCTGTTTTATCTGACCGACCTGATAGTCGCCGTTCACCTGCATCGGCTCTGCCAGTTCCTGCACATTCGGTTCAAACGGATACGCACGGAAAAATCCTGGTTTTACACCAAACTCAGAAAGCACCTCGCCGGTCTCATAATCGTATTCGAAAATACCGCCGCCATCACCGTCCACCGGTTCCGCATAAGAACCAGCCATATTATACACACGCTTTTTGTCAGGAACATAAATTCCGTTGGCACGAATTCTCGTCTTTGGCCCGGCAAATCGTTTATGCAGTGAAACGGTTTTCTTTTCCTCATCAATATCATAAAAACTTACATAACTAAGTGGGTCTTTATCAAAGGACTTCGCCTTACGGCGCTTTGCCCAGTGGTTATCATAAACAATAATCCGTTTTTTCTGCGGATTCGATTCATCCGGGAGTGCAATTTCAAATGCTGCATGCTGCTGGTAACACCATTTAACATCACCTTCCGGCTGCAATAGATATGGTGTCATCTTTGTTCCCTCCCAGAATTTTGGATCAGATAAAATCCAACGAAGTTTTTTCGTATCGTAATCTACACTAATTACCGCATGCACATTTCTGAGGGAAATCAAAATCGTGCGGTCTTTTTCATAATAAGCGGCAGAATTTACATGGCACCAGTCCATCATATTCTGATAGGTCTCATCAAAAAGCTCTGCCATATTTAACTGCCACACAATCTCTCCGGTCTGTCTGTCAATCTCAATGACGCAGTCTTCTGTATGCTCAAGCATCGAATTACTTCCGGTGAGAATATTTCCACCTGCCTTTTCCTCCGCTGTATGGTGAACTCCTTTTTCCGTCAAATAAGTGCGGAATACACGTCCAAAATAGTCCATATCACAAGACTCTACCGTCTGCGGATTCGAATAGGATGGCACAGAAATATGTTTTTCCATATAGAAAAAGTGTCCATCCGATAACGGGAAAATGCCATATCCTCTTGGCTTGCGTTTAAGATAATATCGAATTTTTCCCTCGATATCAAACACACATGTATGAATTTTAACACCGCCATTTATCATAATATTGGAATACGCCGGTTCGTTTGCCCACTTTTTCACCGTAATCACATTTCGCAAAGTCTTTGGCAATTTTCTCGTTCGTATCGTAAACTTATGTTTTTTTACCATATTTACATCATCATCCAATATTTCTATGATAACGGTATTCAGTCTCTCTGCATACAATCCCAAAATCGGAACCCTATGCTGCCTTTTCTTAGGCAGTTCTGCGACAAAATCTGTCTCTGGTAAGTCTCCTTTTACCGTCACCCGGACACAAGATGGTTCTTCTAGGACAAACAAAGCAAGTGCAGTCAACGGTGCCTCTCCATATGGATCTTTTATAACGAGCATATGGTCAAACGTGTACTCACCACTGCTCAAAAGCTGCTCATACAAATAGTCTCTGGTCAGTGACTTTATGGAACATGACTGCTCACGCCGAATATTCGTATGGAATCCTGCAATCTCTTTACGGATAAACAACTCCTCATATTGATTGGCTTGTTCTGTTACATGACCGGTTTCCCACACAATTACCTCACCACCATCAGCTAATTTTTTGTGATGAACCGACTTTTTTTCTTTTTGCTCAAACTGCCTGCAAATCCAATCTTTCACCCTCTTACACGAAGATACAAAATAATTATCCATTTTTGTTCCTCCATGCACGTTTTAATTGATTCTTTTTATGATTTCCTCATATACCAGCCGGGCACATTCCTCCGGAGTAGAGTGTATCGTATCCAAAACAATTTCCGGATTCTCAGGTTTTTCATATCCGGAATCTTTGCCCGTAAAATTCTTTATATTCTTTTTGTACAAGCCTTTTGGATCTCGTTTGCAGCAAGTTTCAAAATCTGTACTTACATATACTTCAAGAAACTGATTTTCGGAAACTCGTTCTCTTGCAAAACGCCGCATCCTGCGAAAAGGAGAAATAAAAGCTGTAAGCGTTATTACTCCGGCATCACAAAACAAAGCAGAAATTTCTCCAATGCGCCGTATGTTTTCATTACGGTCCTCATCCGTAAATCCTAAATCTGAATTAATTCCATGCCGAATATTATCGCCATCCAAAAGATACACTGCCTTACCTGCATCATTCAGCATTTTCTCCAATTCCACAGCTATGGTTGATTTTCCTGAACCAGAAAGTCCCGTAAACCAAACGACAAGTCCCTTTTGTCCAAGCACACGATATCGATCCAGTGCCGACACTTTGTTCGACTGCCAAACAATATTTTCTGTCATGTCTTCTTTTCTCCTTTTCTGAAATCGTATGCCCACCCATATTCTGGAAGAATCCTATCATAGGTTTTTGTCACAAATGAGTCTTTTTTAATTTTTTTATTTCCAGTGAGCTTTATCCTTTTTTCCTTCCGGCTTCATAACATGTTTAATATATGCAAATGTCTCTTTTTCTCCTTTATCCCGCAGCATAATTAATAAATCTTCTAATTTCTGCGACGTTACCGGATGCATCCAGCGCCGTTTTCTTCCCTTATCGAAATAGAGAAATGGTTTCTCCGTGTCATAATCATCTCCATAATAAATCTTGCTCGCCGCTACACGGTCGCAAAACATCTCAATTAAGTAGCGGGTTGGCATCTCCACCGGTTCTTTCCGATTCAATTTCGGATTATAATCAACCCAGTATTCAAAATGATGTTTATTGCGTCCCTGATGATGAAGCCACGCACGCGAAAAACCGTAACGCTCGCGTTCTTTTTCGTTCGGGCTTTTATCTCCCAGATAATTTTTTGCTCCAGGAATAAATTCCGCTGGACTGTATTTTGACAAATCATGTCTCAGACCCTGCCAGAAAATTCCTGCCCGAAAACAATGAGCAATTACTTTATGACGGTGTCTTGTAATAGTAGAAAAATGTTTCCAAATATGCATAATATTCCCTGCTTTCCTTTGTTTCTAAATTTCAAGCACATTGCACAGCAAAAAAGCAAGCACAAGCGATACGACAATGCGCCCAAGATTTTTCCATTTCCTATGATATAATATCAAATTTATGAAATAAAAGAAAGCAATCATCCCAGGAACTGCCAGACGCGGAATCGCCGGATTCGAATTAATTTCCATCTCTGACAAAAGAAGCCCTGTCATTACCGTAAGCAAAAGTCCCGACACGACAACCCGGATTGCCTTTTTGATTACCATGAACACAGCACATCCTTCTAGTCTGTCATACAGGTGATAAATCAGATAGAAGACAAAACAGGAGCAGGCAACACTACAGGCAAAACCAGCCACCGCAAAAGCAATTCCACCAGCTGTCGTTCCGACAACCATCTCGCCATACAAGTAACCAATCCCTGCCAGTGTCTTACACAAGATGGAACCCGGCAGTACATTTACAATCACAACCAGATGATTATAAAAATCACTTTCTGAAATATATTCCGGTACAAAAAGACCATCCGCTATGGACAAATAGGCGTCACCACCGCCAAATGCCAAGAAAGATGACGCAGCACCCTGACCAAGAAAACCTGCTGCCTCGCGCCACATCATAAAAAGAGCTGGCAGACATAACAAAAACAGAAAAACAACCCATAACAGGAGTCTTCTTCCAAGCTTTGCAACCGCAAGTTTTGATTTCTTATCCGTCTTTTTTCCCTTTTTCTGATACAACAAGCCCACCACAATGCTGCCAAGAAGCGTAAGCAGAAGAATCTGTATTGTTGAAAATTTCGGGACACGGATTGCAAGTCCAAAAACACGACAAAGGTAATTTCCTCCTGTTGCTAAAAACACAAAAAGAATTACAAGCCATGCAATCATCCGGAACCTGGAATGACGGTACGCTTTTACCGTCTGCACAATATATTGCGTCAAAAGGCACAAAATAAATGACGTTATGCCGATGGAAGCATACTGAATCTGCTGCAGAATCGTAGAATCCACACCACTAAGCAGCATCAAATATAACACCGTAAATACAACCCCTGGAAGAGCCATCATCACACCGCCTGCAAGCATTCCCCAAATGCCGCCAACATTCAGACCAATCCCCGACGCAATTTCAACCGGAAGCGCACCCGGCGTCAATGTTGCCGCAATGACTGATTTGTCATACATATCCTTGCTTATTAAATTCTTTTCATTAACCACTTCCTGCTCAAGCACAGGAATCAGCGCATTTCCGCCTCCAAACCCAATCACTCCCACCTTTATCATCGATTCGATGAATGTGAATTGTTTGTTCATAGCTTCCTCCACTTTTCATTTGTTCTTGACATTAGCAAATGGTCTTGTCAAAAGTATGACTTACCAAAATTTCTCATACAATAAATTAAGGAAAATTATAGGAGTCTGCGATTGAAACTTTTAATCGACATCAATCAACTTTTATGGAATGGTCCCATCCTTATTATGCTTTTTGGTACTCATCTCTATTTTACTCTGCGCTTACGGCTGGTACAGCGAAAAATCGGATACGGCATCTCACTTTCTCTTTCCGATGGCAGCCAAAATCAGAAAGGATTTGGGCGTTTTGGCTCTCTCACAACAACGCTTGCCGCCACACTCGGAACCGGAAATATCATCGGCATTTCTACCGCCGTTTTCTTAGGCGGCCCAGGAGCTGTGTTCTGGTGCTGGCTCACCGGACTTTTGGGCATGGCAACCACCTACGCCGAAACTTTTCTGTGCCACCATTTCCGTTATCAGGGACACGGCGGTCCCATGTACATCCTGCACTTTCTGCTGCACAAGAAAACACTGGCACTTCTATACAGTGCCGCCCTCACGTTATCCGCATTTTTTATTGGCTGCACCACACAAAGCAATGCCATCACAGAAACCTGCCGCCAGGTCTTTTCGCTTCCGCCCGCCACTTGCGCGATTGTAACCGCTTTTTTTGTCGGATTAATTTTGATGCAGGGACGCAAATGGATTGAAAATGTCTCCATTGCCATTGTGCCAACTATGGCTATTTTTTTCTTTGGCGGATGTCTTCTTTATCTCATTCTGCACGCAGGATACCTTCTGCCCTCCCTGAAACTAATTTTTTCTTCTGCCTTTACACCACCTTCCATTGGAGGCGGTTTTGCCGGATACACAGTTGGCAAAGCCATCCGCTATGGTGTCGCAAGAGGTCTTTTTACCAATGAATCCGGTCTTGGCACAACCGGTTTGATTGCCGGGCACTGCTCAGAAGACGATTCCCGCAACCAGGCTGCTATCTCCATGTCCGCCACCTTTTGGGACACCGTCGTTCTCTGCGCCATCACCGGGCTTGTCCTTGTCTGCTATCAACTGGAATTTCCGTCCGAATGGCAGTCGCTTCCTGCCTCCGCTTTAACGACCGCCGCATTTGGAAAACTCCCATTTTTCGGTGATGAAATTCTATCCATTGCCATTATTAGTTTTGCACTTGCTACATTAATTGGCTGGAGTTACCTTGGCAAACAGGGATTTGACTATTTGTTTCAGGGAAAATACGAGCGTTTTTACCAGACTCTTTACCTCATTATGATTTTTACCGGAGGCATTATGCCGCTTGCTCTCGTCTGGGAAATGACCGATTTTATTAACCTTTTCCTCCTTCTTCCAAACATTTACCTGCTCGCCCGGTGCCGCAAATATGTAAAAAAAGAGTAATTTATACAAAAAAACATACTTTTTACATATTTTTTTTGCTATAATTACACTATATAGGTAAAATGGGTAAAAAGTACAAAGGAGATTTTATCTTATGCCAAACAAAATCACTTCATGGTTCAAAAGCCATGTCACACAATATAAAATTGATTTTATGAGCCTTAACCGTCTGCGCTTAAACCAAACGGTATCCGGCCAGATTCCGGTGACAATTTCTCTGACTGAGAAAACAAGGATGGCAGAAAACCTTTTATGGGCAAGAAGCCACGATGCCTCGACTTCGTTTGAGTCGATGGAACTTTTGTTAAATCCCTATGGCATCACACCGCTCACTGCACTCTGCATGTTTCACACCGACACAAGATGCCGTTTATCTTACACGGTTGTAAGCGATTTTTGTATGCCCTGGCACTATGATTCCATGACGTACACAACCAATCACGTGCTTCCAGTCTTCGGCTTATGCGAGAACACGGATAATGTCATTACTTTGACATTATATGACGAGTCAAATCAGCCTGTTAAAAGCCGTGAAATCACATTGCACACCGGCGCATTGAGTGAAACAAACCATTATCCATGCGTGCAGGACAAACAGGGGATGTATCGCTATTTCTTATCGCTTCCGGCAAAAGATGATAATTTAATTCCACTCTCGGACGGACACTTTCTGATTGTCCATCCGGACTATCTGGTAAAAACCGAACAGGGGCTTTTACCAACACACATGTATGAGGTGGATTTACTTGGCAGATGTTACCGCACCTACTATGTGGGCGATGGCATTTTTGACGTATATGGCGAAATTTCTGCGGAAAACAAAAACTTGTTAGTGCTTTCTTCGGATGCCAAAAAAGGAGACAAGTTATTATTGGAAATTAACCGGGAGACCGGTGCAATCCAGCATATCTACTCCCCTTATGAAAGAGAAGTAACTTCTCCTGCCACACATCTGAAGCAGGAATTTTTCGAATCTGTCATCAGTGACTCGTTAGAGCAGTTTTCGCATTTTGGAGAATGTCTGGAAAAAATTGAATTTCCGGTCGTTGGCTGGCTCAAAGCACCGGTCTTTTACAAGGCAGCTTCCGTAGAGACATCTTCTGCCACTGATTTAGAATTTATGAAAAATACTTACGGCATTACATTTTCCATAAACGGCGACAGTTTGTTAGTAAACACAACCGGTGACTTGATTCAGGAAATTGTATTCAGTCATCCGGACCGCATTTACCAGCTTGATTTGACAAATCCGCCGCTTGATGAATCTTTGTACGAAAAATACCGCTACACACTTACCGTTCCTCTAACGGAAATGTACAGCGGTACCTATTCTCTTGTTATTCGTTTTCGTGATGGCAAACAGGAAGTCTTACAGGATGCCCTGTCCCTCTCGCGGAGAAGAAATAACGAAAATTAGTTATCCTGTCCATAATAAGCATTGGCTCCATGTTTGCGGAAATAATGCTTGTCCATCAAATACTGTGGCGCGCGTTTTACACGAGGATTTAATGTCAGTGTATGGTGCGCCATTTCTGCTACTTTGTCCAAAACAACTGCATTGTAAACGGCATTTGCCGGGCTTGTTCCCCACGCAAATGGTCCGTGGTTCTTTACAACAATTCCCGGAACTTCCATCGGGTCTTTATCCCCAATTGTCTCGATAATGACAAGTCCCGTATTTCTCTCATAATCCAAGTTAATTTCCTCTGCGGTCAAATCTCTTGTGCACGGAATATCTCCGTAAAAATAATCCGCATGTGTCGTTCCCAGTGCTGGAATCGACATTCCTGCCTGCGCAAATGTTACTGCCCACGTTGAATGCGTGTGAACAACACCTGCTAAAGAAGGATATGCACGGTACAATTCAATATGTGTTGCCGTATCCGAAGACGGACGGTATTTTCCTTCGATTACATTCTGGTCAAAATCAACAACAACCATATCATCCGGCGTCAATTCATCGTATTCAACACCACTTGGCTTAATAACAACATAATTGTTTTCGCGGTCAATTCCGCTTACATTTCCCCAAGTGTAGATGACAAGTCCTTTTTTCTGAAGCTCCATGTTTGCTTCGTATACTTCTTTTTTTAACTGTTCTAACATACTTAATTACCTCCATCAAAATTTTTAAACTATAGATAGTTTTATCGTACCACAAAGACCGCCATTTGTCACGATACTCTTGACAGGCATGGTAAAATAGTTTTGTAGGTCTACTCTAGAGATGGCCTAAGAAGGGGAATTATTATGTCAAACTTAATTTACAGTATTAACGCCACACTTCCTATCTTTTTACTTATCATCTTAGGAAAGGTTTTGAAAACAACAAAAATTATCAACGATGAATTTACCAAAACAGCGGACCGCTATGTATTCCGCATCGCACTGCCGGCTCTTTTATTTTCGGACCTGACAGAAAATAATGTCGGCTCTGCCTTTGACGGAAAATATGTGTTATTCTGTTTTTCGATTACTATTTTTTCCATCGCCGTTTTGTGGGGGCTTACTGAGAAATTCATGAAAAATGAAGAACAAAAGGGAGCCTTTATTCAGGGCTCTTACCGCAGCAGTGCCGCCATCTTAGGACTTGCTTTTATCAACAATATGTATGACAGCGTCGGCATGGCTCCTCTGATGATTATCGGCTGCGTTCCTTTATATAATATTTTCGCCGTCATCATCCTTACGTTAAAGGGTGACAACGGCGGTAAAAAGCCAAATATGAAAGAAACCTTTATCAATGTCATGAAGAATCCAATTCTGCTTAGTATTCTGATTGCACTCCCATTCGCTTTACTGAATTTGCATTTTCCATCGTTTGTCAATAAGACCATTGGAAGCGTGGCAAACACAGCAACTCCTCTCGCATTGATTTCCATCGGTGCCAGCTTTGAAGGAAAAAAAGCATTGAAAAAAATGAAACCGACCCTTCTCGCTTCTTTTATCAAACTGATTCTGCTTGCCGGTCTGTTTCTGCCGCTTGCCGTCTTCTTTGGCTACCGCAATCAGGAACTCATGGCACTGCTTGTTATGCTTGGCTCACCGACTACGGTTTCCAGCTACATTATGGCAAAAAACACCGGAAACGATGGCATATTAACATCCAGCATCATTGTCTTAACAACGCTTTTATCTTCGCTGACCCTGACGCTTTGGATTTTTATATTGAAAAGTTTTGGCGTCCTGTAAACTACTGCTGCTTTGCTTCCCCATCCTCGTCCAGATACACCACTCGAACCTGCCCGTCAGCCATAACGACGCGGCACATATACCGTGAATCATGCAAAGAATAATACACCTTTTTATCTGCGATTGGATAGTCGGTAATAGTTTTGTCGGCAAACGATTTTAAACGGTGTCTTGCCGTCATGGGATACAGTGGATTATGGAATAAAAGCAGATACGGTACAAATGAAACGACCGCAAAAACTACTCCGATGACAATCTTTACCACTCTTTGATTATTCTTCTTTACTAATGTACGGGCAATTGCCCCAAGTCCCAATCCGATAAACTGTGCGATCATAAGCACAAGCAGACATTCAAATAAAATAATCACAATACTTCTTGCACTGGTCTGAAGTTCTGCCACTGCATTTTCACTTCCCGCCAAAATCTGATATGCACTCGCAAGTACAATCGTGCAGACCGGCACAAAAAAACTGTATTTTCCAAGTAAAAGCATGGCAATCACGGACACCACCGGAACGACTAACATCATCTGTGGTAAATCAAACGCCTGTACTAACTGCACATATTCAAGCATTCCAATCACCGAAAAGGCAATAATCAATAGTCCGGTTCGCAATCTCTTCCATCGTTGTTCTCTCATTCGTTTACTCCTGTCTTCGTAATATTATCTATTGATATTGCCTTATTATAGCCTATCTGCGCCATTTCTGCAACCAAAGCCGCCAGCCGTTTTGAGGGGGCATAAACGACTGGCGGCTCTTACTTTATTGCTTCTTACTACTCCCGAGTCTTATTATCCGATTTTACCAGCCTGCAACTGGTATGTTTTAGTATCACTAAAATCATCACTTTTCAACTCCGACATTAAATATATTTCTTTTTCACCCTTCATACATAAATAAAATACCCCATCTGGCTGCTGCATACGATCAAAATTGCTGATTCCATAAAGCTGTGTAAATTTATTAGCACTCAGTTTTGCTTTAAAGAATCCTTCGCCGGAAATCACATAAATGTTCTGTCCGTAAATCTGTACTGCGCTGCCATATTCCTCATATTCTTCATAACGATCCGGCATTTTTAACATATGATCATCTGATAACAAGCACGTTTGTACATACGTTTTTCCATCCGCTGCCTTTGTCATACCGTATGGAGCCATTTTACTTACAACAACATCATTTGCATCTGAATATTCCGATTCAACACCTACAATAATATCTCCCTCCGCTGCTGTCGGAATAAAACTACACTTTGCCTGCTTCGTAATCACCATTTTATCTAAATCTACATAAACAACTCCATTTTCCATATCAAAAGATATCAAGCTTAAAGCGGCAATGTTATTCTTTACCGACAAAAGAGTCATTTTGTAGTTGTAGTCACTCATGTCACCTATCATCGACGGAATTAACTGGTCATTTACCACAAGTTCACTTTCTATTTTCCCTTGTGCATTTACCTTTATCAAATAACAGGACGTCTTTGCCGCCATATTTCCATCTCTATCTGCCAAAAAGTAGAAATTCCCTTTTGTATCTTTCCACTGTGCCGTAATTTTCTGCATACTCTTTGCCCTTGCAAGAGCATCACTTCCTAAAACAACCGGCTGGCTTATCATTGATGTTTGGTTTACTGTCTTTCGAATACAACTGGAATAATCCGCTGCCCACTGGTATACACAGAACGTTCCATCCCCGTCTATTTGTCCCCCTGTGTTCAGATTACTAAACTTCTCTTTAATTTTGGTAACGGAATATGGTGTATAATAATCTTCACCGTATATCTCTGTTTTTTTATTTCGATAAATTTTCACCTTTTTTATCATATGTCCGGTAATATTTACTTTAAGCAGTTTTTTACACTTATTCATCTTTAACGAAGTAAGTTTATTATACGGTAAATAAACATATTTCAGTTTTTTATTACTGTTTAAATCAATCTTACAAAGCATTCCATCCTGCATTTTAAGATACGTCAGGTTCTTATTTTTCTTTAAGTTAATCGTTTTAACCGATGTTCCATTTGCAACAAATTTCTGAAGATTCGTAAGTTTTTCAATTCCCTTAAAATTCTTTATATCTGAAATATCCTTGTGTACATATTTACTATACTTAGATTTTTTGATTTCAATGGAATTATAAGTTTTAGACGTTCCAAACTGTTTTGCCTTTTTTATCTCCGACTTTGAAAGTTTTCTGTCTTTGTTCTTATCATAATTTATTCTCACAAGCTCACGAAACACTTGGTCTGGAAAATTCTTCTTATTTATCGCTATCTTTTTTGATGCTTTTGCCGCTGACACATTCGCTCCTGACACTATGCCGGCGGTAAGCATCAAAGCTGTCGCTGCAAATAAAAATTGTTTTTTCATAAAAACCTCTCCTTTACTAAGTCCAATTTTTCCCATTTATATTCCGTATATTAATAAGACGATTCAAAGAGAGGAAAAGTTGCAAAAAATTAACTTTTTTTATTTTTTTTGCTGCGCCTCTTTTTTTCCGGCCTGTTTGTTATATAACGCAGCGTTTTATAGGATGGCCGTTCCAATGGCTCAACAGAGTCCACATGCAGCGCCACAATGCGCCCTAACATATCTCCTTCATAGTCTAGCATATAGGAACCTTTTTCCAATATACGAAGTAAATTTGCTGAAGTTTTGGCATTATACGAAATTCCATCCACATCAACCTGGATTCCCTGCTTGTAAACCTGATTCATCTCGTCCACAATCCACTGATTCTGCTGCATAGCTTCCCCCCATAATATTTTTCCGTGATATTATCATATAAAAGTGCCTTTTTTCGTTCCATCCCGGCAAGCCATATATCTTTTCCTGCACCTCCCATCGTATCGCTTTGACTTACCTGTCTCTATTATACAAGTTCTGATTTTGCCAAAACAAGTGTCGTCTGTCCGTTTCCATGTACCCCAAAACGACTAAACAGCTTTCCCTTTGTTTTTTTTCACTTGGTGTTGACTTTATAGATAAGATAACTTATACTTTTCTACAATAGAAAATATGAAAGGATGTGTGCTTGTGAAGATTGAACGAACGAGTGAAAATCAAATCCGTTGTACCTTAAACAAACATGATTTGATGGAACGTCAGCTCAAAATAAGTGAATTGGCTTACGGCTCCGATAAAGCTAAAGAACTTTTTCGTGATATAATGGAGCAAGCGAATATAGACTTAGGTTTTGATGCGGATGATATTCCACTTATGATTGAAGCAATCCCAACTTCACGGGATTCCATCATTTTGCTTATTAATAAAGTTGATAATCCGGATGAATTGGATGAGCGTTTCTCCATGTTTGGCCCATCGGATGATGCCGATTCCGACGACAATGATTTGTTAGAAGAAGATGCACCGGAGAATTCTGAGGATTTCATAAACTGCTTCGAGCAGCTCCATGAATTATTGGAAGAAGCCGAGGATAATGAAACGAAAGATTCTTCCGAATCATCGGGCGAGTTTGTACCATTAAAAGAAGCTTTACAGGGTAACAGACGTAAGGCAAAGAAAAAAGAGGCAGAACCGCTTGCTGACCGGATCAAAGTATTTTCCTTTGATTCCTTAAATACGCTGATTACACTTATCAGTCAGATTGACTGCGATTACCGCGGCAAAAACAGCTTGTGGAAAGACCCTGCTTCTAAGCGGTATTTCTTATTACTCCACCGTGGCAAGGGAAAAAATGCGTTCCGTCTGATGTGTTCTGCTTTGGCTGAATACGCAAATGAGGAAAATGTTACTTATGCCACACAGGCATATTATAATGAACATTTCCATCTGATCTTGAAAGACAACGCATTAACTAAGCTTGCTGACATTTAAGGATGCAATGAATGAAAAACATGAAAAAAAGGACCACGAAAGCGGTCCTTTTTTGATACAATCTTATGCATTCTTTGTTGACAAATACTCATTAATTTTCGTAACCAGTTCATCACTGTCAATGCCGTGAACCATTGCTGCTTCCTCTAAGCTTTCTCCCTGAGAAGCCGGGCAGCCAATGCAGTGCATACCGGATGCCATAAGAATCGGTGCAACCGTTGCGTCTGCCTGCAAAATTTCTCCAATCAGCATATCCTTTGTTACTTCCTTCAACATAGTATATATCCTCCTTTTGGCTTTCGTCATCGATAACTATCATATCATGCAATTTCGATTATAGTCACAAGTGTATTCTTTGTCAAGGAATGTTATTCGCATTTTTAGTCTGTAAAGTTTTGCCATTTTTAAGAAAGAATCTCAATTAACGGGTGCTGATTAAATCTATCAATAATCCGGTTGACAGATCGCATAAAATAAAATAGTATAAGCATGAGTTAGATATAGCTAACCACATAAAGGAGGTTTAACTATGATATCGATTGTTTATTGGTCACAGACAGGAAACACGCAGGCTATGGCTGAAGCGATTAGCGAAGGCGTAACAGAAGCAGGTAAAGAAGCTAAAATTATTGATGTTACGGACGCTTCTCTGGATGCCTTGAAAACAGAAAAAGTATTTGCACTCGGATGTCCGGCAATGGGCGCAGAGGTTTTGGAAGAAAGCGAAATGGAACCTTTTGTATCCGAGTTGGAAGGAAGCGTTGGCGGAAAAACGATTGCACTCTTTGGCTCATATGGCTGGGGTGACGGTCAGTGGATGCGTGACTGGGTAGAGCGTATGGAAGCAGCCGGCGCACGTGTATTAAACGGTGAGGGTCTGATTTGTCAGGAAGTCCCAAATGACGATGCTATTGCTGAATGTAAGGCACTTGGCAAACAGCTTGCCGCTCAGTAATGATATTTTTTATCAGTAACGTAAGTCATGCTCCTTTTCCATTCTTTTCTAAGGGCTTATCGATAAATTTTCCCTTGTATTTTTGAGCAAATTGTATTATCATGTGAGTATGTTCAAAATATTTTTGAGAAAAGGAGGATTTAAAAATGGCTTATAAAATTTCTGATTCTTGCATCAGTTGTGGTTCATGTGCATCTGAGTGCCCAGTAGGCGCTATTTCAGAAGGCGATGCACATTACGAAATCGACGGCGGAGCTTGCTTGGATTGCGGTTCTTGCGCAGCAGCTTGTCCTACCGGTGCGATTGAAGCTGAATAATTTTTATTAAAATTAAAAAGGGACTGTCATTTGACGGTCCCTTTTGTTTTGTCTTTTCCCTTACGATAATCTTGCGAGCAATTCTTTGCTTAATTCCTCATAACCCGGTTTACCAAGCAGAGCAAACATGTTTTTCTTATAGCTCTCAACGCCCGGCTGGTTAAATGGATTCACGCCAAGCAGATATCCACTGATACCGCAGGCATATTCAAAGAAGTAGAACAACTCACCAAGATAGAACTCGTTCTGCTCCGGAATACGAATCTGCAGATTCGGAACATTACCATCTGTATGAGCAAGCTGTGTTCCTTTCATCGCACTCTTATTTACAAAATCCAATGTTTTTCCAGCCAGATAATTCAAGCCGTCCAAATCATTTTCTTCTTTTTTCACGGTAAGGTCAAGCGCCGGTTTCTCCAGTTCCATTACGGTCTCATACATAATGCGGGAACCATCCTGAATAAACTGGCCCATCGAGTGAAGATCGGTTGTCAAATCAACGGAAGCCGGGAAGATACCTTTCTGGTCTTTTCCTTCGCTCTCGCCATAAAGCTGTTTCCACCATTCACCTACATAATGGAAAATCGGTTCATAGTTTGCGAGTACCTCAACGGATTTGCCTTTGCGGTACAAAAGGTTACGAACTGCTGCATATAAAATGGCATCGTTTTTCTCAATTGGTGTCTCTAAGCAAAGCTTACGCATGCTCTGTGCACCTTCCATAAGTTTAGTGATATCAGCGCCGCTTGCTGCAATTGGGAGAAGACCAACGGCTGTTAATACAGAAAATCTTCCGCCTACATCATCCGGTACTACAAATGTTTCATATCCTTCTTCGGTTGCAAGACTCTTCAACGCACCTTTTGCTTTATCCGTAGTTGCATAAATTCGTTTTGCAGCCTCTTCTTTTCCATATTTATTCTCAAGAATCTCTTTCATCACGCGGAAAGCAATCGCAGGCTCCGTTGTAGTTCCCGATTTACTAATGACATTTACTGAGAAGTCACGGTCGCCGATTGTCTCAATCAACTGTGCCAGATAGGTACCACTGATATTATTGCCGGCATAATAAATTTCCGGTGTCTTGCGTACAGACTTGTCCACACTGTTATAGAAGCAGTGTCTCAAAAATTCGATTGCTGCACGGGCACCGAGATAAGAACCGCCAATACCAATTACGACTAATACATCCGAATCTGACTGAATCTTTTTCGCTGCTGCCTGAATCCGTTCAAACTCAGCCTTGTCATAATCTTCCGGCAAATCAATCCAGCCAAGGAAATCATTTCCTGCCCCGCTTTTTGACTCTAAAGTCTCTCTTGCCGCATGAATCGAAGCCATCATCAATTCCACTTCATCCTCACGGATAAATTTATCCGCTAACGAATAATCAAACGTAACATGTTTTCCCATCAAATTGTTCCTCCTGTTGTGTTATTAGTCTATTAATCCACTTACCATAAATTATACTCTTTCCATTTTCTCTCTGTCAACTACTAACCGAGATATTCTTGAATGACTTCACGTATCACACTCTCTTCCTCTTCGGTAAACGTAAGATCATCCGCCGTTAATTCCGCCGGTTCCATTCTTTTTCTTGAAAAATCCACAACTTTCTGCTCCGGTGTTTCATCAAAATATTCTCTTTGATATTCACTTAGATGCTCTGCATGAAACAGTTCATTTTCAAGGCGGGGTTTGCAGATATTTTCCAGATAATCCGTAATATCAACCTGCAGCATGTCAAAAAGATTCGATGTATTTGCTATGTATTCGATGAGTAATAAAACTCCGGTTGCAAAAACACCTGCTAACAGCTGCGAAAAAACAATTGCAGCAGACATCCCCTGCATCATGGCAAAAATACCGCTTGCCATACTTCCTGCCATTACAATTACAAGGCAGAATCCATTAATATTTTCCCAGGTTTTCATATAAAGTCCCATCATGCGGTAATGCCACAAATATTTTTTTACAAAAAGAGAAACATTCGGAACTCCCATTTTTAACTTGTAGCAGGCATCGAATTTCATCACCATCGATTTTACAAGTTTGTGTTTGGAATGTCCCATATCCTGTACCTCCCTAAGCATTGCCCGGTATTTGTGGCGAATGAGGCACTTTACTAACATTGATACAAGACAGACAGCGGCAATCCCTGCCACAACATACTGTTTTTGAATCCATTCTGTCATATTCATCTTCCTTTCCTGTTTGATAAGACAAGTATAACAATGGGATATTCTTCTGCCTAGAAGGATATCCCATCAAATTCAAAAAACGTATGACATTATTTTGGATTATCTGCCAATTTTCGGCATCATCCAACTATTTACAAGCTTTTTCAATAATATCTGCAACTTTCACAACAGCATCCTGCTGATTGCTTTGGCTCATTGCCTGTTTATAAGTTTCCTTATTTTCATCAACCGATGTAATGGCTGTCAACAATTTTTCGCTCGTTAATTCCTCTTCTTTAATCACATAGCTAAAGCCCTGTTTTTCAAAAGAAGCGGCATTCAAAATCTGGTCACCGCGGCTTGCTTCCAGCGACAGCGGAATCAGAATGTTCGGTTTATGAAGGGCAAGCAATTCACAAATTGCATTTGCGCCGGCACGTGAAATCACCAAATCTGCTGCATCCAGCAAATCGCACAACTCTTTCTGAATATACTCAAACTGTACATAGCCTTCTATCTGTTTCAGTGATTCGTCCACTTTATCTTTTCCACACAGATGAATAACCTGATATTTTTCTAATAACTTTGGCAAAATTTCTCGGACAGCCTCATTCACACGAACGGAGCCAAGACTTCCGCCAATTACGAGAATAACTGGTTTGTTTGCCGTAAATCCACAGAAATCCAGTCCTTTGAGACGGTTTCCTGAAAACAGTTCACTTCGGATTGGCGTTCCTGTCAAGTATGCTTTATCCTCCGGCAGATTGGCAATCGTTTCCGGGAAGTTTGCACAAATTGCCGTAGCGGACGGAATACAGAGACGATTGGCAAGTCCCGGTGAAATATCAGATTCGTGCAGCACACACGGAACTTTTTGTCTGCTCGCTGCTTTTACAACTGGCACCGTCACAAAACCGCCCTTTGAAAAAATAACATCCGGTTTAATTTTCTTAATCAGTTTCTTTGCCTCTGAATATCCTTTCAAAATACGGAATGGATCCGTAAAGTTTTTTACATCAAAGTAACGGCGCAGTTTACCGGAAGAAATTCCATAATACGGAATGTCAAAGTTTCCAATCAATTCTTTCTCAATTCCTGTTTTGGAACCAATGTAATGAATCTCAAATCCCCTTTTTTTAAGTTCCGGAATCAACGCGATATTTGGCGTCACATGTCCAGCAGTACCGCCGCCCGTCAAAATAATTCGTTTCATAGGAAAGTCCTCTCCTTATAAATTTGCTTTAATTGCTTCTGCGATTTCCTGTAAATCAGCCGGTGTTTCACCCGGTTTCCAGCCAATGTTAATATGGTCTGTGTCTCCATCAAAACGAGGAATCACATGAACATGCAGATGGAATACAGTCTGTCCTGCTGCCTCTCCGTTATTCTGCAAAATATTTACTCCATCACAGTGATAGGTCTCTTTCAAGGCTTTTGCAATTTTGCGGGCTACAATCAAAATCTTCGATGCCTCTTCATCCGGCAGTTCAAATATATTTGCCGCATGCTTCTTCGGCAAAATAATAACATGACCTTTCGCAGCCGGATTCACATCTAATATAGCACGAAACATATCATCCTCATACACAACCGATGATGGAATCTCATCCGCAAGAATCTTACAAAAAATACAATTATCCACACTCATCATTCATTTCCTCCATGTTATATATTCTGAAACCGGAAAATGGTGTCAAAATTGCGCAGGATTTTGAAATTTCCCTGTGCCGATAACTCGCCGGACATAAATGCACTCTGGAAAGTTTTTGTGCCATCAAGCACCTGCTTAAAGACCGCAGTTTTGACTTTCGCTGTGACATCTGCCTGCTCCACCGTTCCTCGGTAACAATTCAGTTTTGAATCATTAATATCAATAATAAGAGAAGAATTTTCTTCCACTAAATCAATACGAAAAACTGCCTTTAGTCCTTCCATCGGGAAAAAGTGGCTTTTCAGACGCTCTACATAATCGTCTTCATCTTTTTCCTCGCCAAGCATCCCTTTGAACAGACTTGCTAATTCCTCAATATCTTCTTTTTGTTTTTTTACATAGTTATCATTGGAAACATACTCCGATAACTGCTCGCTTTCCTGCGGCGTCAGAGAAAGATTACTGGTCCTTAGTACATTTCTCTTTACGGCAACGCTGCTGTTTGGGAAAGCAACCGCTTTTTTGGAAATCATGCGGTAAAAATTCTCTGTTTTCTTTTCAATCATTAAGCCAAACTGTGCATTCATTTCAAATTCCACATGATTATCTACATATGCACAGATACCTTCGCCCGGCACACCGCCAAGCATTTCCCATGCGCGGATCAGAGAATACTCTGCCTCTCTTTCCCCATACGTTGTCGCCATCACAACCGGCATCATATACATATGGGAAAGTTTTTCTTTGTCGCCGTACAGCCAGCATGCATCCAAAAACTGATGCAGAAAACCACCAAATCCAAACCACTCCACAGAAGCCGCCAAAATCACACCATCTGCCTCTTTTAACGTCTTTGGAAGTACGGTAATCGCACGCTTATCTTCATATAGATTATAGCGTTCCACAGTAACCCGCAATTCATCCAGCACTTTTGTAATTTTCTCTAACACATACAACGTCGGGTCATCAATCAGACCTCGTCCACCATAATAAATATTAACTCTCATAAGAAACCTCCATTCGGATAAACCGCGTCATGCATAAACAAATGACTGCACCTGCCACAAAACCGCCAATATGGGCGGCATTATCTATCGTCGGATCCTGCATCCCACTGTACAGACTAATGGCAAGATACAAAATATATCGGGGTACTTCCGAAGACAACCTTCCCCGGTTCCCCACAACTAACATCACAAGCAGCGCACCCATCAAACCATATATGGCACCCGATGCACCACAAGATACACTTTCCTGTGCCATTGACAGATTGTACGCCAGGGAAGCAATTCCTGCCAATATTCCGGACAAAAAGTATAAAATTAAAAATCTTATTTTCCCTGTTACTTTCTCCAGTGAATAACCAAGTATCAAAAGAGAAATCATATTGTTAAACAGGTGGTCAAATCCAAAATGAAGGAAAAAATGCGTAATAAGCCGGTAATACTCATGTCTCTGTACAATATACGGCTCATACACCGCGCCCATTTTTATCATATATTCGGCATCATAACTGGAACCATGAAATTCCACATACAGATACACCACAACATTAATCAAAATCAGCAAAAGCGTCATCACCGGAATGCGGTTTTTTGTCTCCATATTTTTCTCCCTGTTCTTCCTCTTTTTTAAACTTTATGCTATGATGAATTGTAACACAGAATGAAAGGTCGGTCAATCTGCCGAGGAAAGGATTTCTTATGAATATTCACATTCATGCGGATGCGCAGAATACCAAAAATATACTGACTCTGATTGAGGAGCAGGGATTTTCACTTCCCTGTAACTGCCACGGTGCCCATCGCTGTAATGGTGCGCGGTATTCCTTTGACTGCTCCCTGATTCCAAAGGAGCCAATGGATGTATCCCTTCCGGATACTTCTGACAAAATTCAAAGTGTCTCCTTAGAAAAAATGGAAACATCCGACGGCACTGCCGACACCCTTTTAATTGACCTTGGTACAACAACAGTTGCCCTCGCACTAATTGATAAAAAAACCGGTGCCCTGCGCCAGTGTAAAACTTCTGCAAACCCACAAGCTCATTTTGGTTCGGATGTCATTTCCCGAATTCAGGCTGCGACGCATGGGAGTCTTTCCGATTTAACGGATTGCATCCGTAAACATATAAAAAATGAAACCGCCCTTCTCTGTCAGATGACACATAATGACATTTCTGCCATTCGCTTCTGTTATATCGGCGGAAACACCACCATGATACATTTGCTGTTTGGTTACGACTGTGCAAGCCTTGGCCACAGCCCTTTTACGATCAAGGCACCTTCCCCGGAACCGTTTTCCATTGGAAACTGCACCGTCTACACCGCCCCTTGGATTTCTGCCTTTGTCGGCGGTGATATTACCGCGGGACTTCTTTCCTGCCATTTACCGGCATCCGGTGAAAATTCTTTGTTTCTTGATTTGGGAACCAACGGTGAGATGGTTCTTGGCCACAAGGGAAAACTCTACACCGCGGCAACTGCGGCAGGTCCCGCCTTTGAGGGAAACGGCCTCTCTTGTGGATGTCCCGGCATTCCGGGTGCCATCTCACATGTCGTTTTGAGAAATCTTTTCCCTTCCCTTACGACAATAAACAATGCCCATCCAATCGGAATCTGCGGTTCCGGTGCCATCAGCCTGTGTGCCGAATTACTTCGTAAACACTATGTGACAAGTGACGGTGTTCTAACTGAAAAATTTAAGACAGACGGTATTGTTTTGTCAAAAAGTCCTGATGGAAAATCAATCACCTTCCTTCCCGAAGATTTTCGCAGTATCCAGCTCGCCATTGCTGCCATTGCTGCCGGTATCGATATTCTCCTAGCGGAATCCGGTGTATCAAAAAAGGAATCGTTCACACTATATCTTGGCGGCGGTTTTGGATTCCATATGTCAATTGAAGACTGTCAGTGCATCGGCTTGTTTTCAGACCTTTGCATTTCTGAAATAAAAGTAATGGGAAACACTTGTCTTCAGGGATTGTATCAATGGGCTGTCTATGAACGGACACCGGCGATTCAAAACGACTGCGTCCCTTTGAATTTAGGGGAACACCGGGATTTTCAGAAAACCTATCTGCGCCACATGACTTTTCCGGACATTCACTAATTCTGTGCCGTTATTTTAAGTGATTTCCACCACGTACTCGCCAGTCCCAAACCGCAGGATATCTCCGTCCTTTACCTTTGTTTTCTGCCACGGAACTAATCGTGTGTCATTGTAAAAAGTTCCCTGCCCGGACTCTTCATCCAGCAGATATACCGCATCTCCTTCCCGGACAAACCGCGCATGAATGGCACTCACGCCTTTGGCGCACAATACGCCATCAACTCGTTCTCGCTCACTTCCTATCAAAAATGGAAAATGCGATAGCGGAACCGGTTCTTCTTTTCCCTGACAGGGAATCAAACAGACCGATACCGAGTCCGTCTCATCCCACGAAGTAACAATTTCCTTTTGCGGCCACAACTTCCAGGCCCCATACACAGCAATACCAAGAAAAAATATAGCCGCTCCAGATGCTTTTACCCAGTCCGTTCCACCAGAGACCGCCAGCCGAAACCACCCGCCTGCATACAAAACTAATGGCACCAGAACTCCTAAAATCAAAATTCCAATCGGAACTGCATACCGCAAAACTTCTTTATCCATCTGCCCTTTCTTAAACGGTAAAAATTCTTTATCTGGAATTGACTTTACCTGGTGAATCAAAGAGTCTTTTTTCTCTCCCTCTTTTGCAAAATCTGTTTCTTCACGGGAATCCGAATCCATATACTCCCGCAAAGCAGCAAGTGTCATCCCTTCTTCAAGAAACCTTTTGTGCAGTCCATACACAAAAAATGCCAGTTCCGAATCCTTTTGATTCATATGATTGATTATAAACTCTGCAACCGCCGCATAAGCAGTTATTCCATAACAATCATTCCCCGGATAATATA
The DNA here is from genome assembly GCA_934322085.1 of uncultured Eubacterium sp. Lineage (GTDB taxonomy): Bacteria > Bacillota > Clostridia > Lachnospirales > Lachnospiraceae > Eubacterium_F. Next base: position 34,215 of record CAKRGF010000009.1, on the reverse strand, counting down.
TGCCATACACTTCTTCCGAATGTTTATCTACAAAAATACAATCCGGCAGTATCCTCACATCATTTCCATCCAGCAAATATGACTCTAACCGCTCCGGCAGGGATAACAAACATTCCATAACCTTTTTCACTTTATGTTTTCCTATACCATCCTTTTCCAGATATTGTTTCAAATTCAACTTACCGGTCACATCATACACATATTGTTTTTTCTCATCCACCCATTCAATCTCCATTGGCACAAAACCGGGAATCGTCTGATAAGAAAACATTTTATCTCCGACATTTTCCAAATTATCTCCCTCAATTTTTAAATAGGTTCTCATGCCCTCCTGAACAAATTCCTGCTTCATTTTCCCTCTCCTTTTCCTTTCAGCAAATCATAATCCCACTTCATTTCCATGGGACGAACCAGTTCTTTTGTAAACACAAAATTCTGCCCGGTTTCCTTCGTTACAAAAAGTGCCTTTATTTCAGATAAAGAAATCGGCAGTGAATACCGGACATCCGCACTCACAGATACTATCTTTTTGGTAAGTGACACCTGATTGATTTTCATTAAAAATAGTTTTTTATTGAGCAGATGGCAAAGATTATTTTCTTCTTTTTCAGAAACGGACAATTCTCCCCTCTCACTGCCACTTTCAATCCAGTTCCCGATTTCAGAGCCTAATATCATGCGGTCATGAATATAAAAACTGCTATACAACAGTGCTAGTATGACCCATATCGTAATGCAGCCGACAAACACCGCCTCCACCGTATAACTTGCCTTTTTCATAAGACCATCACCACCCCGTAAGCGATTGCCGTAAAGGGAACAAACGGAATCCGTTTCTTTTTTCCCACTTTACGGAAAATAAGGAGAAATCCCGAAACAATAGCAGAAAAAAACAAACTCAATGTCAAAAGTTCTAAGTTGCCAAAAAAGCCAAGCGCTACCCCTGTCATCAGATAAACAAGGGCATCACCTTCTCCAACGGCACCTCTTGTCGCTTTGCTCATCAAATATAAAAAAACACCCACTGCCACTCCCGGCATCCACTTCCAAAAATCGCCATCTACCACTCTCGCCAGCACTATGACAAGAATACCAATCACGCTGGGAAGTACCGGAATCTTTTGAAGTCTGTGGTCAATTACCGCCATCACGGATAAATAAATACCGGTAATTAAAAAAATAAATACATTCATCTTATCACTTCTCCTTTCCGCCACATTTGCTGCACGGCGCACGGTTTCCCACCTGCGAAAGCATAATTTCCCGGATTGTCCGCTTAAGCCCGCTGCATGTTCGCGATTTATGGTAACGGTCTCCATAAATCGTGATGTAAACTTCCTCTCCATCCTGCGGCGTTATGCCATGGCAGCATCTTTCGCATATCTTATACTTTCCGCCACTGCTGTTTCTAAGATTCACTAAATCACGATACAAAACTTTCGATATCGTAAGTTTTAAATAACTGCAATCCAGCGAGCGGTGATAAACTGTTCCGGTCTCCGTTAGATAAACAACACAGTCTTTTTCATTTTCCTTTTCCCGCCGCTCCACACCGGTAAAAGCCCTTGTATGTACGCGCTGGCGAAATTGGTAACTGCCCAGAGAAAAAATAGAAAATGGTGTTTTCACCCGGAAACCGGCAATCAAATCGATCTCGTCATTTTCTTTTAAAAGACGAGATTGAAAAAAAGTGATTTTTCCCGCCGAACCTTCTAAATACAAACTCATTTTCGCTAAATAATACGCCTGGCTTTTTATCGTATCGCTTTTTGACATGCCATACTCTGCGGCAGCTTCTTTAGCCACCCGCGAAAGAGCAGACTGTACCTCATCCTGACACCGGATCATCTGCCCCAGATAACCAATTAAAATCATAGCAAACAGAAATACAGGTAAACAAATTGATGCTTCTACCGTCATAGAGCCATTTTCTTTTTTCTTCACATTCCATCCTCCCCATACATAAACTCGAGGCGAGAAAGGGTATCCTATTGTTACACGGTTTTCATTATAATAATGTTTTATATTTTTGTTTTAGGTAAAATTTGGTTCATTCCTCAATTAAATTTTTCATAGAATACCCTTTCTCGCCTCGATTCTTTTTTAATACCCCGCAAGGATTTCAACATTGATGCGGCAGTTTTTCACATCTCGTCCAAGGACGCTTTCAAGAGGTGCCATACGAAAGAAATGACTGGGAAATAAAAAGCCGCCACATACTTGCATTTCGTAAACACAACTTCCCAGTTTGAAACTCTTATAACCGTTTTTTTGCATTGTATTCTGAATCAAATCCATCACACGGTATCTTCTCGTACTCTGTTTTGTCATTGCCAGAAACAACATCAGATACTGCTGATAACCAAAACTGCTTTTTTTACTCTTCGGAAATCTTTTTGCCCTTTTTTGCAGCGAATTATGATTCATCAAAACAATTTCCGTAAAATTAGTTACAAACCTTTTCGGTGTTTTCCAAAGTGGCACATCTCTTCCATCCAAAAGAGCTGCAACATCCGTCAAACTTTCTGATATACTCCACGTAATAAGAATTAATGTCTGTGTCAATGTAATTAACGGAGCAAGTCCGGTAAACCCAACCGCTGCAATTGCAGCTGCCCTCGCCTCACCTCGCCTTTGGGAGTCACTCTCAAGCGCCACAAAGTTTGTTACCGTCCGAATCAGCAGAATACGATTTAGCACGGATTCCAGATTTTCCTCATCCGATGCCTTTCCGGCGGCCAGATATTCAAGCCCATAATCCAGTGCCTGTTTCCATTTTTCATCCGTTTTTTCTCCGTATGCAAAAAACTTATGTTGTATGTACTCATCAAGACAAAATTCATCCATCCCATAATCTGCCATATCAAAAAGAATCCCGGTAAGCGACACCGTATCGCTTGAAATAAAATCTGATATTCTTTTTTCATAATCTTCCTTATCTTTTTCCTGTTCTTTGTAATACTGGGCAAAAGAATCCGGTGACTGAATGGATTTTTTCGACAGCTTAGATGGAGACTTTACAACAAGAGAAAGAATCCCTTTTGAAAAAGAACCATCTAAAGAATCTTTTGGATTTTCGCCTCCCCCATCTTCTTCCACTCCGGTATAATCAAAAACGATGGAAGAAGTATCATAATCCCGCCACAATTCTTGCAGCCGTTCTTTGCAGTCTTTAACACTGTCTTTTTGCAGTATTTCTTCCGTTTTTGTAAGAATATCCAGATTTGTCTTAAGCACCGGAAGGGCAGCAATCACACGCAAAATGGCATCATCTTTTGACGCTGACCCATTTTTTAGTTTCTCGCCAATTGCCTGCGCCTGTTTAATACGTTCTTTTACCTTCGCTGCCTTTGCCAAAAACTTCAGCTTATTTTTTATATTCCAGTCTTTCGTTGATTGATCTAGATTTTTCTTCATCTGTTTCCACACGGCACCTTCTGTAACACCAAAATTCTGCCCCTTGCACTCTCCGGTAACAAACATCTTTACAAATTCCTGCTCGCAGATTATCGTACCGCCCGTCACCGTAATGCCATCCACCAATCTCATCAACTCAAGTAAATCCGTATAACATTCTGCAGCCTTTTTTTGATTTTCCACCGCCGTCTCAATATTTTTTGCGGATTCCTCTACCTTTTGCAATTCCTTGGATGAATTTAGCACTTTTTGTAACTGTTCTTTTGTGACAATCCGTCCCATGTAAGAACGAATTTGCTTTTGCAGTGCCTCCGCTTGGTTATCACCCAGATACACTTTATTTTTTACCTCAATATCATCAATTCCACCATCCAAAAAATCCATTTCACCTTTCTTTGCTGCGGAAATTGTATCTCCTGCATAACGCCCAATCACCTGCTCATATGGTGTGCCGCCTTTCTCAATAAAAAACAAGCCATAATGTTCATAGAGCGGTCGGTTATACTCGGCTAAGAGTCCTTCTGCTCCTGTCCGCAGTGTTCTTGCCGCATGGTTTTTGCATACGGTATAACGTGCCGTTTCCAGCAGTGTGCCAAACAAAGCAAAAATCAACAAAAAAACTAAGGAAAGAAACACCGTGATGGAGCCCGTTACCCTACGCAAGAATTTTCCCCGTATCTCTGGTAAAATTCGTAAACGCTTTCGTTACAACACTGGTGATTTTCGTTTTGAATATCAGCACTAAAGCAATCAGAATTACCAGAATTAAAATGATTTCAACAACACCAATCGCATCTTCTTCTAAAAAATAATTTTTTATTACATTTCTCATAGTCGTACCTTCCTTTCCTCCTGCCAGCACTCACATCGTCATAAATGCCGGAACCATAATAATTCCCATAACAATCAGAAGCATTAACATCATAGGAAACAGTAATCTTGTTCCTGCCTTTTCTCCCAGCTGCAATGCATGTTCCTTGCGCCTCTCCAAAGAATCCATTGCCTCCGTCTCCAAAATTGCAAGCATTCCTTCTGCTCCCTTTCTCATATTTTGCGTAATCAGGGAAGAAAACCGTAAATATGGCTGCAACAGACAACGTCTGCCAAAACGCTCTACTGCTTTCATCTCCGATACACCGTCCCGCATTTCCTGCATCGTAACACCAAGCTCTTCATACACATACCGTCTTTTACCTCCCCTTTGGCACTTTTTCTCATACTCGTCGGCCAATCTCTCAACTACCTTTCTCACACTTAACCCAGCACCTAAAAGCAGCATAAATTGATTTACTACTGCCGGATGATCAAGTAAGAGCTGCTCCCTGCGAATCGTCAGTTCCTTCTTTTGCTGCATTCTCCAAAATACCGGTAAACAAATCAGCAGAACAAGAACCAGATACACAAGTGCATAACTTTTTTCTTCCTGCTTTGAAATATAGCGCACCCTCTTACCATCAATATTTTCCGGCAGTTTTATAACTTCTTTTGCTGCCTGTTCTTCCATTTGCTTTACCACTGCCTGTTCCACGTGCTTTTCCCACAAACTCTTTTCACTCCACTTGACAGGTTCAATGTGAATAGGAAATGAATACACTTTCTTCCAGTTTTTTAAAGAAGCCTCTGCCGTCACCTCCGTATCGACACCAGACTTTGGAATCTGTTCTTTACAAAGACTTCCATCTTCATTTAAATAGGTGTCTTCTACCGTCCAGTGAATTTCCATCTGCGTAGAAGGCATGGAATCTGGCAAATGCAGCGGTTTATCCACATGCTGAAGGGATTGATTTTCTCTGAGAAGCTCAGACTCCAGATACTTCTTTGTTTTACTATCCAGATTTTTCTTCTCCTGCTCCGTAAAATCGCGGTCTGACACGGTAAGTTCTAACTCCTTCTGCCAGAGCTGCTGACCATCATTACTCTCAGCCGTAATCGCTAGAGACTGCTCCTGTTCCTGCCGCCTCAGCACATGACCATCCAAAATTTGCTGTGTGCCAGGCGTCTGAAAAAAACAATACAAAAAACTAAGTAATAGAGCGGCCGCCAACAACCCCACTGTTTTTATCCTTTTGGTCCAAATCCGCTTTTCTACCTCTTCGGTCGGTTCTCTTACATAAATACCTCTGGCATACTCCCGCGTGGAAGAAAACATACCAAACCAGTCTTTTTTAATTTTCATTCTTTTTCCTCCTAACATTCAATTTTCATTAAGTGTCTGCTCCATGCCGCGGCACCCAAATATACAAAAAGTGCACCAGTCATAAAAATCCTTCCAAAAAATCCCTCATATAAGGGATCCAAAAATCCGGGAGAACAAATCTGCAAATACAGAATAATAAAAAGGGGAATCGCTGTCATACACGTGACTTCCATCTTTTTTCCTGCAATCATCGTTTGAATCTCTCTCTGTATCTCCATCTTTTCACTGATGTTCTGCGCCGTCCGCTTCATTACTTTTACTAGATTTCCGCCGCTTTTTCTCGCCGTTGCATAAATTTGTGCAAAAGTGATAATATCTTCCACACCACTTTTTGCTGCAAACGCGGACAACACTTCATCCAGTGGCTGATGCAGAGAAATTTTTTGCTGTATGTCCCAAAGTTCTCTCATCATCCTCGTATCCTCCGAATGCAAAAGCTTCATATCGTGATACGCTTCCATAATAGCGTTTTCCATCGAATATCCTGCTGCCAATGCAGAAACCATACTGTCCATTGCCTCCTTAAATTCCACCATCAACTGCCACTTTTCCTGTTCTTTCTTAGTCTTTATCCGGTACCTTACATAACAAGCACTTCCTACAACCGCACCAAAAAAGCATACAGCCGCCTGGCGGTAAAATAAAAACAGCAGGAAAAAACTTCCGATAAATCCAATTGCCATTGTTTTCAGATACCACTTACGCTCCATCATCCATTTCACAAAATCACCCCTGCTCTCTCCGCTTTCCCGGTTGCCGAAAAAATTGTCTTTGTCCTCACAAGATGCCCCTTCACCCTGCCATCCATTTCTCCCTGTTCCTCAAAAACAAATAACGGATGAAGTTCTATCTTACCGTCCACCACACTTCCTACCTCACTAATTTCCAGCACACGCCGTGACTTATCTCTAAGCCTCCCAAGATGAATCATAATATCAATCCCAGAAGCAATCTGCTGCCGAATCGCTGCCAATGGAATTTCTAACCCCATTAAAAAGAGCGTCTCCAAACGATTCAGCATATCTTTCGGACTGTTTGCATGACCTGTAGACAAACTTCCGTCATGCCCGGTATTCATCGCTGTCAACAAATCAATTGCCGCAGAATCCCGAATCTCCCCAACAATAATCCGGTCGGGACGCATGCGTAATGCACTCTTAACCAAATCACGGATGGTAACTTCATTCTTTCCCTCTACATTGCGGTTTCTAGCTTCAAGACGAACCAGATTGGCGATATTTTGAATCTGCAATTCTGCGGAATCCTCAATTGTAATCACCCGCTCTTCTTTGGGAATAAAATTTGATAACACATTTAAAAATGTGGTTTTGCCGGCACCGGTTCCTCCGGAAATAAAGATATTATATTTAGCAATCACTAGCTTTTGTAAAAACCCACATGCCTCTTTCGTGAGCGTATCAATTGCAAGAAGTTTTTCCATCGTCATTGATTCTTTCGGAAACTTTCGAATGGTAATCACCGGTCCCTCCAATGCAATTGGCGGCACAACAATATTCACGCGGGATCCATCATCTAAACGCGCATCTAAAATCGGATTTGACTCATTCACAATACGATTTCCTCTGGAGGCAATCTGCTGAACAATATCCTCTAACCTTGACGGATGTTCAAACGTAAGTCCCGTCTCATACAGACGCCCCGCCTGCTCAACAAAAATGTGATTCGGTCCGTTTACCATAATTTCCGTAATTGTCTCATCCTCTAACACATCCTGCAAAACATCCATGCGCCGAATGGAATTAAATACCATGTGACGCAGCTTTCGTTTTTCCTCTAACCGGATATATTCATCTGGGAAAAGTTCTGTTATCGTACGATCAATCATCGCCTGCAGGGTCTCATCCATAAGCTCTGTACCAGGCGGAATCTCCTCCAATACCCGCTCCCGAATCTTCATCCGTCTTTCATTCCATGTCTTCCCATATGCATCCATCCTCTGTCCCCCCTTCATCCTCTAATAACTGCCCCAAACGTGCCATCAGCTGATTATTTCCCGACCACTCGGCAAGTGGCAGCGTACTGAGACTTCCCCGCCACCTTGCCGACTCTTCCCATTCCGGAATAAACTCAGCGAGAGCTAAAAGGTCTTTCTTTTTCTCCATCTCACAGTAATGCAAAAATACCTTTTTTCGCACATCACCAAAACCATCTTTCCTGCCCATAATAAACAGCCGGTCAGCACATGTCATAAAATCCATTAATGATTCCGACAAAGCCCCCATCTCAACAACTAACGAATCATATTTTCCAATTGTCAAAAGTCTCTCAAATAACTTTTTCAAGTCTTCGATTCCACAATCCAATAAATCCTTATAGTGGGCAAACGGAGCCAGCATATCAGCGCTGCCAAACGGATAAACATACTGTGGTAACTGCGCAGAAAACATTTTCTCTGAAGGGCACAAAAGAAGCTCACCAACATCTCTTTTTGGCCAATGTGGCTCTTTAGAAAACTCACCGTCAAAATATACCGGAAATCCGCTTAAGCTGACAAACAAACACCGCCCCTTCACCCCCAGATACTGTGCCGTCATCACCGCAGGCTCCGTAACAATCATTCCCTCCGGTGAAAAAAACATAATCACACCTTTTTGTAATTTTCCCTCTTCTTCCAAAGGCTTATAACCAAGAATTTTCAACAAATCCTCATAAATACCTTCCGCATGCTGATACTGCAAAATCTTCTTCTGCTGTCTGTCATCTGTCTTTCCTAACAGAATCACCTCTTTTTTTGCCTCTGCATAAAGCCCCTCATCATCAGTCAAAACAACAATCCGCTGGTTCTCTGTCTCCGTCCGCCACATCACTCGTTCTCTCTCTGTCATTAATTCCAATCGTATCTGTTTATTCTTTTTTCTTGTCAAAAAGCGAAGCAGCCGCCTTCCATAATCGATCTGCAAAAAATACAAAAGTATTATCGTTTCTTTCATCCAAAACCTCCTTTTTCCATTACCTTCCATTTGAGAGGGCAGTTTCCCTAAAACATTTCCCATAAGGCGGCAATGGATATGGCAATACAAAAAGGAATGACACCATCTTCACCATCTCGTCTCATGTCATAATAGGGATTATTATTTCGTATTTTTTTGTCACTTTTCATAAATTGAAATAAATAGCGAAACCGGCGAAACATATTCTTCCGCCAAATCATCTTAAACAGCGCCATAATGGCACCAATAAAAATAGAATAAACAAGGATACGGAGCGCAGCCCTAAACCCCAGGAATGCTCCTATAACAGAAATTAATTTACTATCGGATGCCCCGAATACGTGGCAGACATAAAATATAAAACTAACAGAAAACGGAATGATAATTCCAGCAAGCCAGGAAGAAATCCAAACTGCCGATATCCTGTCCAGATGCCAGGTAAAACTTATCACAAGAGCGGCAAAACAAAGTGCATTTGGCACACGGTACTGCCATAAATCGAAGAGAGATGCCGGTACGAGAACAAGAAAAATCAACTCGTAAACTAAAGCCATCACTCACCTCCCATCTATGATGTGCTACAAATTTAACACGCTGTATACCCCCTTGTCAACAACTTTTTAAAGCGTTTTACGACACAAGATAACATGCATAACCTTTCCATTTTTTGACTATACTGTTACTAAGTATTTGTGATTTTTTATCGTAAAGGAGAGTATAAAATGAAGAATAAAAAAAATCCTGCATGCCAGGCAAAAGCCGAGCTTATGCAGGAAATTGAGTCCTTACAACAGGCGCTTGAAACCGCCCATTCCAATTTTGAAAATGTATGTGACCCGGATTTAATTGACAGTTATATCTATGAAATCAACGCGCTGTCTTTCCGGTATAAATATTTACTGCGCCAAGTGCAAAGCATTCAGACAAACGCCGAATTTACGCCTCAAATCCACGATTTGCATCAGCCCCGCTATCAATCGTCTCATTGAGCGTTCCACGCCCGTATGTGAGGCCGGCATAAATTGTCTGCACGTTTTTCATAACGGCTTCGGAGTCATCCTGTTTCGCAACTTCTTTAAAAGAAGGGAGAAGCGCTTCAAAAATATCCGTTGCATGATTCAACTGCTCCGGATCTCTGTTTGCGATGCCCTGACAAAGTTCCCGGTACGCAAACACATATAACTGGCGAAGATAATGGGAAATCTCATACTGTAAGTCTAAACTTCCCATCAACTCCGTAATCATACTGCGCGCACGTTCAATTTCATGGCGCGCCGCTTCAATTTCTCCCTGTTTTAAATAATTTTTCCCCTCTTCTATACTGGCAAGTGTTGCCTCATAAATAATCACAACAAGTTCACTTCGGTTTGCCTGTGTCACACGCGCTGCATATTCCTGTAACCGTTCTTTTTCCATGCCATCTTCCTCCTATTCGCGGGATTTTTTTATCCCTGAAGAATCTGTAAAATCGTCTGTGGCTGGTTGTTCGCCTGTGCTAACATTGAAGTACCTGCCTGCACTAATACGCTGTACTGTGTATATTTTGTCATTTCTTCCGACATATCCACATCCTCAATACGTGAGCATGCTTCCGTCAAATTCTGTGAAGTCTCATCAAGACTTGAAATTGCAGAATCCAGACGGTTCTGGTAAGCACCAAGTTTAGCACGAATGGAAGAAACCTGCTGAATCGCATCATCAAAAGCTGAAATTGAGGAAGAAGCCCCTGCCACGGTACATACGTTGCAGTTTTCAATATCCAGCGTCTTTGTATTCACGCAAGGAATCGAAATGTTAATGCTCTGTCCTTCATTGGCTCCAATCTGGATTGCAACATAACCGGCATCTAACATGGTAACCGTAGCATCCGAACCGGCTTTTGCATCGGAAATATCAAATAACATACGGAATCCGTCGCGGTCCGACACTTCCATCTGTCCGCCATTGACAAATACCGTTGCCGTATTTGAAAATCCGGAAGTCGTATCAAGTGTTACTTTTGCATCCGTACCCTCCGTTGTCTGCACACCGTTAATACCAAGTTTCTGTGCCAGATTTGCATTATCCGTTGTAATATTTAACTTCTGGGATGCACCGTAAATAACCGAGGTAAAGGAAAGATTTGTCGCCGCAGCCAGTTCACACTCCACACCGGCGGCATTTACCGGAACCACATCAACATTCATCATTTCACAGTAATCACGAATGTTTGCATAAACATCTTCAAAAGTCTGACCTTCCTTAATATCAATCACTTCACCATTAATCTGAATCTGTCCTGCAGTCGCCTTATCAACTACATCTGTTGGTGCAAATCCAAGTGCACCTGTTTTTGCAGTTGCTTGTGTTGCCTCGGATACAATCTTAAATTTATAACCGGTTAATGCCACATCATCACTGGCATCAATCAATTTCACACCAACATTGTTGGATGAGGACTGTCGGCAGCAGGAACCATCTAACACACTCATCGTATTATACTCAGTATCTTTTGACAAACGGTCGATTTCTGCCATCAAAGAATCAATCTCATTTTGCAGTGCCTGTTTATCTTCAATCGTTGTCACACTGCCGTTTGCCGCCTGTACCGAAAGTTCACGGCAGCGCTGTAACATATTTTCAATTTCAGAGAGAACACCTTCTGTTGTCTGAATGAATGAAACACCATCCGAGCCGTTTTTGGAAGCTCTCTGGAGTCCGCGGATCTGTGCGTGCATTTTCTGGGAAATTGCCATTCCTGCCGCATCGTCTGCCGCTTTTGTAATCCGGTAGCCGGAAGATAATTTGTTTGTACTTGCTGTCAACTGTGACTGTACACTGTTCAAGTTAAAATTTGCGCGAAGCGCCGAAATGTTTGTATTAATTTTCATTGTCATCGTCCTTTCTGTTCATGGTTACCACAAATAATCTGGCAATCCGGTACAAATCCTGATTTTTTGCACCTTCTTCTTTATTTCCTACGGAAAGAGACGTCCTTTGCCCCGTAATCAGGGTATTACCATCCATTGTAAAACCAATCTCTTCCAATTCCTTTTCAAATGCATCCATGCGCTCTTGGCAGGAGGAAACACTCGTTTCATCCTCTACGGTTACAAAGCCGTTTACCTTTTTCTCTTTTACCTTAAAACTAGCCTGTAACCTGCCAAATTCCATAGAATCCATAGCAATCTCAATACTACCCTTTTCTTTTTCCACGCCTTCCTGAATTGTAATATTACAAGTCGTAATTCCAAATTCCGTCAATATCGGCACTTCATAAATCTGACAGCGACGCATCACGTTATGGAATGTAAACAAGCGGGACATCTGATTCTGCCATGTAATTTCATCATATGTTATATCGTCTGATTCCTGTCTTCCCGCTAGTTCTTTTTGCATGTTTTCTTCAATTTTCTCAAAAACGCCATCCAGCGAATCCGGCTCTTCCATCGCGTCAAGGACCGCATCGGTATCCTCTTCCTTCCACAAATCGTGCCATTTACCGGCACCCATCTGCCGAAATTCCTGCACAAGCGAAAGATTGGAAAGTGTCGCCGGCAAATCAAGTGCTTCTAAAAAATTTATCACCTCTGACTCACTCTTTGCTGCCGCCTCGCGGACAGAGCGCACTTCATTCTCATAAAAGGCATTTTCCTCTGCAATTCCTTTTTCTTCACACTGCTCCAATAATGCCTCTGCTGAAATTTCCTCATTTCCATCCATTGCCTCTTTTAATACCTGAGGTGACAATCTTTCCGCCAAGTCTGCCGCAAGATTTTGTCCATATGCTGTGTAAATCTGCTCGGAAATGGAATTTTTCGAAGCAATCACTTTTTTTTCCATGCCAAACGAATCATCCACCGAAACGTCCATTCCGGCTTTTTTCCGTGTGCGGACTGCCGACAGAAGGGAAGAAAGCGATAATTCTTTTCCCTCATTTAACACCTGGGCGGCTGCCGCCCCATCACTTTTTTCGATTTGATGAAGAAGGCGGTAAACGCCAATCATCGTTTCACGCTCATCTTCCGTAAGACCATCCGTGTGATCCATCTTCCACAAATACTTCCGGAAAGAAATATCTTCTACATCATTTTGGGCTAAAATCTCATTCACGTCATTCTGCAATTCATCTAGTGTCTTTTCTAACGGATTCTCGCCTTTCCGTATCAGCTCACAAACAACTTCCGGCTTCATATTTTTCATCAGCTTCGTAACACGCTCATCATACTCTTTAACAGAAACCAGATTTTCCTCGGTTAAAGGCATCTGATTATAAGCAAGAGCGCGAACCGCCCGCTCATTTCTCGCTGTTATCTCAAAACCTGCTTCCTCAAGCAGCGTATCAATATTAGAAAATGCTTTTGTGAGGGAATCGCCCAAATCTCTGCGGACTTCCGTTCCCACCGACTCATAGCGGTTTTCCACCATATCAAACGAAGAGGTAAACGCCTCTGCCTTAGACGACAGGGAAGAAAGCGTATCCTCCACCCCCTGAGTAAATGCATATCCCATAAACTCAACCGGTGCAGACAAAATCTGTTTTGCCGCCTGACAGGTTTCTTTCAGCGTACTGATATTTTCTTCTGTCACCGGTAAGTCTGCATTAAAAAGCTCCGACTGATAAGCCTCTTTTTCCGCTGCTCTAAGTTTTTCAACCACATCTTCCAATTTCGTGACATCAATTGAAATTCCTTTTTCTGACATCGTGCGGATGGCATCCACAGTCATCGTAAGCTGGGTCTCCGCCAGCCTTCTCTTAAAACGAACAGCCTCTGCCACTGACAATTTTATTAAATTCGCTTTTTCCAGCTGCACACCTTCCGCCATCTGATCAGCAATTCGTGCCGTCAAAACCGAATCTTTAGTTTCTTTTAATTCTTTTACCTGCGAAGAAAGTGCCACATTTTCTGCCGTTACCGGTAAATCTTCTTCATACAGCCACTTCGCTGCTGCCATGTTTTCGTCATCCGCTTCCATCCCGCTCTCTTCTAAGCGGCTGCGAATCTGATTCTCCACAAGTGAAAAATCATTTTCCTCGGACGATAGATTCTCTTCACCTTCCACGGCCCCATGAACACTAGCATTAATATTTTCCGGTGTAAGAATTGTATTTTCATTGTCAATAAAAAACTTCATCGCAGCGTCCGAAAAAGAACGGATTTCCGATGCCATATCTACGGCATGCGAAAGCTTCGCCACATTTTCTTCCGTCACCGGCAGGTCACTGTCCAACAACTGGTCAATCACAACGTCTGGGACGTTACCATCCACAGCTAACTGAGCGGCATTTTCGCTTACCGCCTCATCTTTTTCCCGCTGTTTTGACACTTCACGCTCGACAGCCTCCTGCTTCTCATGACGTTCTTTCTTAATCCTTGTGACCGCCCGCTCAAGCTGAGATGAAGTATATTCTTCTAACGGTGTCCCATCTTCCGAAACTGCTTTTGCATCTTTTCCTGTCATGCAGCGGCTGATAAAATCCGCCGGTGACATCTGCGTATCGTCTAAAGGCACCATATTTTGTTTCTGTAATTGTTTTGCTTCTGCTTCCGTATACACAATGTGGTGTTTCCCCGCCTCTTGTATGGAACAATCCATTGTCGCTCCCACCTGAATCTGGGAGATGCCGCCATCCTTGGCGTCTTGTACAGACACGTTTTTTTTCTCCATTCTTTCCGTGTCATCAAAGGTAAGGGAAATCCGATTGGTCGAAATATCCATAGATTTCACGCTCACTTTCTAAATCCTTATACTTATATCTCGGACAATCCAGCGGAAATCTTTAGTATCTCTTCCTAATTTGCCTGATACTCTTCTAACAGACTTTTATCCAGTTTAATTCGGTTATCCATCGTTTTCATGACATCGGCAATTTCAACCGTCTGTTTCACGGACGGATCCGACAAATCGTACAAATTATTGTTACGGAAATCAAGGACAATCGGCTCGAAAATATTATCCTCATTTTCTGTGATAACCAATCCTTTTTCTCCATTTGACAATTCAACACATACACCCGGATACAAAATAGAAATACCGTGAATCAAAGCATTTACTATTTTCTTATTATAACGCTCCTCATCCGCAAGAAGTTCGCGCACCGCTTTCACTTCCGAAGTCGGCTCCTCAAAAGACTTCATTGCGGTCATACGGTCATACGCATCTGCCACATAGAGGATATTTGCATTCACGCTCTCTTGTATCGCTGCCGGAATCTCTGCATCGCTCTCTCTTGTATAAAGCTCCTGCATCTGGGTAATGAGGCGCAGAACTTCCTCATCCAAATCACCATATCGGGCTAATGTCTCCTGTGTGTTTTTCTTAACGACTTCTTTCGTGCCATCATCTAAATCTTCCGCATCCGGTAACTGCTGTAATTTCAGGGCACCGATATCATGCAGAATAGCAGACTTCACAAGGAGATTAATCCGTCCAACCGGGAAGCCCATCTGACCGGCAATAATGGCGGACAAAATAGCAACATTCAAAACATGTTTATAAATATAATCTTCACTGCTTCGCAGACTCTGCACAAAATTAATCTTATGGTTTAAGTCTCCATAATTCTTTATGATAAGACTGCACAGCCAGTCAAGCCCTTTGTCTTTTTTTCCGGAATCAATCAAATCCAAATCTTCGCGGATACTAAAAACCGCCATCGTCTGGAAACGCTCAAAGTTAATATCATCCTCCGACATCGGCGGAACCGGTTCTGCCGGCTCAAGTATGTACAGACCTAAAAGCCTAAAATTTTTAATTCCGTAAATCGCCTGCATCGTAAGTTTTGTATCACGGTCATACAACAAAACTCCATTTTTATTGTAGATTGGTTTTCCTAAGCGCATTCCGGGCTTGAGTTCATCTACTTTCACAAATAACATGCTGCTACCTCCTCGACTTAATTTTTTCACATTTTTTTCGTATACTTATCATCATAAATCGTTATTTCTATCATATCAGTTATTGCCATTTGACGCAATGATTATTTGAGAAAGGAGCGTGAAATTATGCGAAAAAGAGGACTGATTTCGGTTTTGATTTTATCTCTTTTGCTTAGCAGCATCATACCGCATAAAATTCAGGCTGTAACCAAACAGGCTAAGACCGCTAAAACCTCTGATAACTATGTGGAGGGCGAAGCCATTGTAACGCTTAACGCTTCTTCTCAAACCGGACTTACCAAAGAGGGAACCGCATCCTTTGATTCCGATATTGAAGTGGAAAACAGCTGGGATTTTGGTCCTGTCAAAAAGAAAAAGGGAAAAAATCTCTATCTTTCAGAGGTTCACTCCGATACCTATTCAACGAAAGAACTTATTGAAAAACTGAAAAAACAGGATAATGTAGTTGCCGCCGAGCCAAATTACTACCGCTATAAATTAGCCACGACAAACGATACTTATGCCGATGAACAGTGGTATTTAGACGGCACCGGAGCCTATCAGACTACTTCCTCCGGTATTCAGTACAAAAACCGGATTCAAACAAGTAACGACAGCGATACCATTGTTGCAGTCGTTGATACCGGTATTGACTACACCCACGAAGATTTAACCGCTCACATGTGGAAAAATCCTTACGACCAGTTAGAGCTTCCGGGTACATACGGCTATGATTTCGGAGATTACGACAGTGATCCTATGGACGAAGATGAGGACGGTCACGGTACTCACTGTGCCGGCGTCATCAGTGCTGTATCGGATAATAACAAGGGAATCCGCGGCATCAGCAATGCAAAACTGATGGCACTAAAGATTTTTGATTCCTCTGGTACCTCAAGCGACTCCGCTATTATTGCAGCATTTAATTACATCTACAAAGCACAGACTCTCGGTGCTAATATCGCTGCCATCAACTGTTCCTGGGGTGGCGGTGGAAGCAGTCCCGCTTCCATGAAGACGCTGATTGACCAGATAGGAAAAAATGGAAGCCTGTTTCTTTTTGCTGCCGGAAATGATGGCGAAGACCACGATTCCGGTACATTGCAAAATGATTGTCCCTACGATCTTAACAGCCCTTATGTAATTACCGTAGGTGCTTCCACTCAATCAGACAAAAAAGCTTCTTTTTCCGATTACGGTAAAAAAACAGTTCATCTTTTCGCACCAGGCCAGAACATTTTTTCCACAATAAACGCTGGTGTTTTTTATCCTTCAGTTTATACGGATGTTGAGAAAAAGGCACGGTGTTCATATTTTACTTCTTTTTCAGCAAATGATGCCACCTTGTATTACCCATCAGAAATTGGCAAATCCAATGGCAGCATCCTGTACAATGAAAAAAAATACTCTGCCGAAGATTCACATAACCAGGCAGGAAGCGGCTCCTACTGTATTTCTATCGATGCTGTAAGAAGTTCTTCAACTTTAGCACTTTACATGGATATTGGTGACATGAACTTAACCAACGGCACCTATCAGGTATCCTATGATATGGGTATTGAACAGGATGGAGAAATTTCATGGACACATTACAGCACTCAAGCTTACTTCATAAACAGCAGCAACACCATTTATGCACAAATCGTATATTTAAAGGGAAACTTCACTTCGGTACATAAAATTTATTTTGACAACATTGGCTTTTCAACCGCGAACCCGACCGATGCCCTTTACATTAAGTACAATTCAATGAATGGTACTTCCATGGCTGCCCCACAGATATCGGCTGCCACGGCACTTCTTGCCGCCGAATATCCAAAGGATTCTGCTGTGGAACGGCGCAATCGTCTGCTGCATTGTGTACGGGAGGTATCAGGACTTTCCTCTTACTGCATGACAGGTGGTATTTTGGATTTAAGTAAAATTAGTAAAGCTTCTTCAAATCTCCCTGCCTGTCTGCAGACAGCAACACAGACAAACACCTCTGCGTCTGCCACACAAAGTACAAATACGGTAACTGCCACAAAGAAAACAGCGGCTAAATTAGTAACCAAAATTACACTAAATAAAAAGAAAGCAAAACTTCGTTATAAGAAGAAACTGAAACTTAATGCCACCGTAAAACCGAAAAATGCAGCAAATAAAAAAGTCAAATGGTATGTTTCCAATAAAAAATATGCCAAAGTAACACAAAAAGGTGTTGTCCGTGCAAAGAAAAAGGGAATTGGCCATACGGTTAAAGTTTATGCAAAGGCAAAAGATAAATCCAAAAAGAAGGCTTATTGCAAAGTGCGCATTTATAAATAAAGATACCCTTGACTTTTTCTACACAAATCAACTACACTTAATGACGAAACTGATTGTTTTATTTAGGAGGCATTATGAAAAAAATTGGATTAATCGGAGCCATGGATGAAGAAGTGGCTATCATAAAAGAAGAAATGACAAATACAAACGAAGTGACAAAAGCAGGCATGACTTTTGTGGAAGGAGATTTTTACGGAATCAAAACCGTTGCCGTTGTAAGTGGCATTGGCAAGGTTAATATGGCAGTCTGCACCCAGATTCTCTGTGATGACTTTCATGTAACCATGGTTATCAACACCGGCGTCGCCGGCTCCTTAAACAACGCTCTTGATATCGGCGACATTGTTTTATCGAGCTGTGCGCAGGAACACGATATGGATGTCTCGCCACTCGGAGACCCGGTCGGCACCATCCCACGCATGGAGCAGTCAATTTTTACAACAGATGAGACTCTGGTTTCTTTGGCAAAATCCGCCTGTGAAAAAGCGAATCCTGACATCCACTGCCACATTGGAAAAGTGGTGAGCGGCGACCAGTTTATCGCCAGTGCGGAGAAAAAGAATTATTTAATTGAAACATTCCATGGTGACTGTGCCGAAATGGAAGGTGCTGCCATGGCACACACTGCTTACTTAAACAATGTTCCATTTTTAATTATCCGTGCCATTTCTGACAAGGCAGATAATTCCGGTCATATGGATTATCCGGTTTTTGCAAAACAGGCAATTATCCACACCGTTTCTCTGCTTAAGGAACTTTATCAACATTTATAAACAATTTCCTTTAAGAATAACACAGTGGAATGTCACAATAGTTTATTGTGGCATTCCTATTGTTTTGTTAAAATATGGTTACAATGAAAGGAGTGTAGCTATATGAAACAAATCAAAAAGGTAATTGCCCACAGCCTGGTTGCCGCTCTTTGTCTGTCTTCATTTCTGACAAACACGGTATCCTCCGAAGCAAAGGCAAAAAAGCCAAAACTTTCCCAAAAATCAATTACTTTGACCAAGGGAAAATCAAAAACTCTTAAGGTAAAAAACACAAAAAAATGCAAGGTCACTTGGAAAACAAGCAAGAAAAAGGTCGTTTCAATTTCAAAAAAGAAACGTACCTCCTGCAAATTAAAGGCAAAAGCGAAAGGAACCGCAAAAATCACCTGCACGGTAAAAAGAAAGAAAAAAACATTTAAACTTACCTGCAAAGTAAAGGTGAAAGCGAAAAAAACCGTCGTTGCTTCCAGCTTAAAGGATACCTATGCAAAAATTGTACCGTACATGGGTACCTGCCTAAACTACGGAAGTGCTTCTAATCCACGAGAACTGCAAAACGCGTCCACAATGAAATTTGTAAAAAAACAGTACAACAGCTTTACTTTGGAAAATGAAATGAAACCGGATGCTATTCTCGGCTCATCCGCCAAACTCATTTCCGTTGCTGACGCAAAGAAAAAGGGATATTATATTCCTGCCGGATATACCGAATCAACCGTTCCGGAATTAGCATTTACAACCGTTGACAAAGCTTTAGAGGCCGCAAAAAACAACGGTTTGAAAATGCGTGCCCATACTTTGGTATGGCACAGCCAGACGCCGTCCTGGTTCTTTACAAAAAATTACGATGGCTCAAAAGTTGTTACTCCTGCTGTTATGGATGCCCGTCTTGATTTTTACATTCACAATGTAATGGGGCATGTAATGGATAAAGAAAAAGCTTTAACCGGTTCTGCCGGAAGCATTGTTTACGCATGGGATGTCGTAAACGAATATCTCCACCGTCCGTCTTTTGCATTTTTCAAAACATGGACGAGTGTATATGGCGATATGGGAAATTCTCCTTCTTACGTAAAGAAAGCATTTGAAATCGCCTATGATATGTTAAAGAGTTATCAGGCAACGGATAAAGTCACGTTATTTTATAATGATTACAACACCTATTTCGGCGTAAAAGACACATTAAATCTGGTGGAATTTATCAACAAAGACGAAACCGCTAAAATTTGCGGAGGTATCGGCATGCAGAGCCACGTAGATGTAAAAGTTCCTACCGTTGCCGAATACGGCAGTGCATTGGAGCAGTTTTTAGCAGCCGGTTACGAAATTCAGATAACCGAACTTGACTTTACTATAAACTTTGACACAGAAGGTGCTAACGCTTCCTACTCTTATACACCAGAGCATGAAACCGATGCAGATCAGGCAAAGTTTGTAAAAAAACTGATGCAGACCATTATTACGAAACAAAAGAACCGTAATCAGAGCTTAAATCCAAAGGGAATTACTGGCATAACACTTTGGGGCTTATGTGATGCAACATCGTGGCGCTCCCAGTGCGCACCGCTTTTGTTTGATACCAGCATTTATGATCCAAAATTATCATACACAGCCTTCTTAGAGGCGGCAAAAATCTGGTAAGTTACGGTAATTTCAAAAAAAGAGCTTGTTTGTGTTGACAACTCCACCACAAAATTTTATAATCCCATTGTGAGACAATATTTTTAAGGAAAGAGGGATGTAAGGGTGGATAATCGAGAGACACAAAAACCATCTTGGATTCATACAAAAAAGGGGAAAGCAATGCTTATTGCTACAATTGCAACATTAGTTGTAGTAATAGGCATTGTTTTAGGTATACATATCTATTATATGAACCGCTGGTACTCAAACACATGGATTGGTGACCGGGAAGTTTCAGGCATGACCTATGAAGAATCAGCGGAACTGATTAATCAGGTATTTTCCACCTATCAGCTTAAAATAACAGGAAGAAATAATGGAACTTTAACTATCCAGAAAGATGATATTGACTATCAGGTGGATATTAAAGATTCTCTTCAGAAAAAATACGACGAACAGCACGATTCTCTTCCATTCTTTTCTTTAGGAAAGAAAAAGCAGGTTGATATTGACCTAGGAGCCGCTTACAACAAGAAAAAACTGGACACATTAGTAGGACAGTCCGATCTTTCAACAGGTAGTGAATCCTATCCTGTTACACAGCCACAGAATGCTAAAGTTGTTTTTTCACCAGAGAAAAAATACCTTGTCATTGAAAAAGAATATTTAGGTAACACGTTAAATCATGATGATTTTTTAAATACAATTGAGAAGGCATTGCAATCCGGACACGAAAAACTTGATTTGACAGATCAAAAAGTTCATCCAGACGTTTATACAAAACCAGACATCTATTCCACTGACCCTTCTCTTCAGGAAAAAGTAGATGCATGTAACCCCGTTATTCTCCGATGGGTAACGTGGACAATTCAAAAGGGTATTACCGAAACCATTAGTCCAAAGCAGATTTATAAATGGTGCAAATACAAAGACGGAAAAGTTTCTTTTGAAAACGAAGCTATTGAAAACTGGGTTGAAAAAACCTGCTTTAAATATAAAACCGTTGGCGTAACGCGTTCGTTCAAAAGCCACAATGGCAAAACCGTTCACGTAACTGGCGGCGATTATGGCTGGCAGATTGTTTATGATACGATGCTGAAACAATTGAAAAGTGCTTTGAAAAAGACAATGGATGCCGATACGCAGAAAGCTTATATGGAAAATCCAAACGCTGCACAAAAAAAGGCGCTAACGATTAAAAAGAAAACGAAATTTGCCAATACGGCGTTTACGATGAACACCGATGACAAAACAAAGGATTGGGATACAGAAAACTTTACCGAAATCGACCTTACCGCTCAAAAAGTGTATGTATGGCGCAACGGAAAAGTTACTTTTAAGTGTCGAACAATCAGCGGAAAACCAGTGAAAGACCGTCAGACAAGAACCGGTGCTTATTTCATCAAAGAACACCAGACACACCGTACTCTCCGCGGCGATAACTATGCAACGCCGGTAAACAACTGGGTTCGTATCATGTGGACCGGAACCGGATTCCACGGTGCGCCTTGGCAGCCATGGAGACGCTGGAGTAAAACTCTTTATAGAAGCCGTGGTTCACACGGATGCTTAAACTTATCTCTATCGGATTCGAAAAAGATTTATGACTTGACAAAATACCGTGAAATGGTGTTTATACATTATTAAGATGGTGTGTTAGAAATAAAAAAGGAAAGCGGGATACTTGCTTTCCTTTTTTATTTTAACAACCGGCGATAGGACTATAGGTTAGGCTAATTCTCGCCAAGATGCTGTACCGCTCTGTCTCGACTTAAGGCGAAGTGGCTTTCGAACTTTATATATTACTAAAAAAGATTTGTGTTTCATGGGTACAAACGCGCGGATTCAATATGCACATTCTTAGCACATAACATATCTCCGCGTGTTTGTCTAAGCGACAGCGCCCATGAAACACAAACTTTTTTAGTCATATATGCAATTAGAAAAACCCTACGCCTTATAATCATACCGCAATACTACGACCGACAACGGTGGAACATACAGTTCCAGTTCGTAATATTTCTTTCCCGGTTTGATTTTTTCGCCTGGTCTTGGCACTACCGGTGCCTTACATGGTTTTGCCTGAATCGGCTTTTTATTCACACGGCCTTCACCGCCAAATCGCTCTTCGTCGGAATTTAGTATCTCCGTAAAGGTTCCGGCACAAGGTGCATTGACCTGATAATCTTCCAATGCCATCGGTGTGAAGTTTGCAATAAACATCAACTGGTCTTTTACTGAGCTTCCACGGCGCACAAACGCTACTGTACTTAATTCCGGACGCCAGCAGTCCATCCACTCAAAGCCCATAACATCAAAATCGTGATAATACAAGGCATCGTACTTTTGGTACAAGTGATTTAATTCACATACGTAATCCTGCATTTTCTTATGTCTGTCATCTTCTTCCAGTAAAAACCAGTCCAGACTCCGAAACTCTGCCCATTCTCGCTTCTGAGCAAATTCCTGCCCCATAAACAAAAGCTTTTTGCCCGGATGACCATACATAAATCCAAATGCGGCACGAAGGGAAGCAAACTTATCTCCTTCCAAACCGGACATCTTGTTTAACAGAGAACATTTTCCATGAACCACTTCATCATGCGATAAAACCAAAATGTATTTCTCACTGGTGTAATAATCAATACTAAAACACAACTGCCCCTGATGGTCTTTTCTGAAATATGGATCTAATTTCATGTACTCCAAAAAGTCATTCATCCAGCCCATATTCCATTTGTAAGAAAAGCCAAGTCCGCCATCTGCTACCGGCGCCGTAACGCCCGGCCATGCCGTCGACTCTTCCGCAATGATATAAGCTCCCGGATGCTCCTTTTCCACCTCGGAATTTAAATGCTGCAGGAAATGAATTGCCTCGTAATGCTCATTTCCGCCATCTTTGTTCGGAAGCCACTCGCCATCGTTCTTACCGTAATCCAGATACAGCATAGAAGCCACGGCATCCACACGAAGTCCGTCAATATGGAACTTCTCTATCCAGAACAGTGCATTGGCAACAAGGAAGTTTTTCACTTCCATTCTTCCGTAATCGAAAATATACGTTCCCCAGTCCGGATGTTCGCCACGCCTGCTGTCCGGATGTTCATACAACGGCTGTCCGTCAAAACGTCCAAGGCAGTGAGCATCTTTTGGAAAATGCGCCGGTACCCAGTCTAAAATTACCTGAATCCCCCGCTTGTGCATTTCATCCACAAAATACATAAAATCTTTTGGCTCACCATAACGACTCGTCGGCGCATAATAACAGCCAACCTGATAGCCCCATGAGCCATCAAACGGATACTCTGCAATTCCCATCAATTCAATATGAGTATAACCCATATCAACCACATAGTCGCCGAGCATAGATGCTAACTCACGATATGAAAAATTGCCATTATCATCGTCTTCAATTCGTTTTTTCCAGGACGCAAGATGAACCTCATAAATACTCATCGGCTCTTTGTCTCTTACATCTCTTGACTTTTTCTGATGCTTCTTCTGATAAGAACCATCCTGCCATTTGTAGCCATTAAGCGACGTAATTCGGGAAGCATTTCCCGGGCGCAGTTCCGCATAATTTCCATAAGGGTCCGTCTTATACAGCTTATCCCCGCTCTTTGCCGTAATCTCATACTTATAGGCAGCACCTTCCCACGCACCCGGCACGAACAGTTCAAAAATACCGCTGCTTCCCCTCATAATCATCTTATGAAGTCTTGCATCCCACATATTAAACTCACCGATTACACTCACGCTGCAGGCGTGTGGCGCCCAGACAGCAAACTGAACGCCCTCCACGCCATCGCGCTTCATCGGATGTGCTCCTAATTTTTCATAAATTTTATAATGGTTTCCCTCGGAGAACAAATACCGGTCAAGTTCACCAAACATCCCCGGAAATGCATAAGGGTCGTCAATTTCAATCACATCGTCCGGTCCATATTCCACCCGGAATCGATATTTTTTCAGCCGCTCCGATTTCTTCTCAATGACATAGCCAAAAAATCCTTCCGGCTCCATTGGTTCCATCTCGTAAGTGGTCTCCCCTTTTGAATCCAGCACCCACATACGTTTTGCACACGGACGATATGCGGTAAAAATCTGCACATCCTCCTCTTTGAAAATGTGGCAGCCAAGCAAATCCTGAGGTGCATTCAAAATTCCCTCTTCCAATTCCTTCAGCATCTCTTTGCTCGTCCACTGTTCCAAATATGGATTGCTCACATGTTCACCCCCTGCATTTATTTTATCCTAACTGATTCAGCAAATCCTTTACAATTACAGCCAGTTTTTCTGATTTTTCATCGGCATCTGCCAAATCTTTACCAACAACACCAAAGTAAAGTTTAATCTTTGGCTCCGTACCGGATGGACGAACACAAAGCCATGCATCCTCGGTCAATTCGAAATAGAGTACGTTGGACTTTGGAATACCGGTTGGTTTCTTCTCGCCGGTCTTAACATCTACGATTTCATCTTTCAAATAATCTCTTACTGCCGTCACATCGTAATTACCAAATTTCATCGGCGGATTTTTGCGGAGATTATCCATAATCGACTGAATCTTCTGCAGTCCCTCAATACCTTTATGAGTAATGGCAATTACATTATCTTTGTAGTAGCCGTATTTCTCATACATATCTAACATAGCATCCCAAATTGTTTTGCCACGCAGTTTATAATAAGCCGCTGCCTCACAAAGTGCCATCGATGCCACAATCGCATCCTTATCTCTTGCATGCGTTCCAATCAAGCAGCCATAACTTTCCTCAAAACCAAACAGATAGTGGCCTTTTCCGGTTGTCTCCATGCGGAGAATTTCTCTTCCAATCCACTTAAATCCAGTCAGACACTCGGTCACTTTGATGCCATAATATTTTGCCATTGCATCTACAAGATTCGAAGTAACAACCGTCTTAATCAACTCGCCATCTTCCGGAAGTTTTCCTTCCAGTGCAAGTTTCTGTCCAATTTCATAATCGGCAAGAAAACTTCCCGACATATTTCCGGTTAAGCAGATATATTCACCGGATTTGGTATCTTTTACATAAACACCAAGGCGGTCCGCATCCGGGTCCGTTGCCAGAACTAAATCGGCATCTTTTTCTTTTGCCAGTTTAAGAGCAAGTTCAAATGCTTCCGGTGCTTCCGGATTCGGATAGCTGACGGTAGGAAATTCACCATCCGGCAGTTCCTGTTCCGGCACAACAAATACATTCTTAAAGCCAAGTTCTTTCAAAATGCGGCGTACCGGCAGATTTCCGGTTCCGTGAAGTGGTGTATAAACAATTTTCAAATCTGCTGACGCTTTTTTAATGCAATCCGGATGAAGAACATTTTTCTTAAGTTCCTCCATATAGCGGTCATCAACAGCTTTTCCGATATTCTCATACAAACCGGCTTTCTTTGCCTCTTCTTTGTCCATCGTCTTAACTGTCGCATAATCGGTTACCGCTTTCACCTCATCCATAATTCCGGTATCATGAGGCGGTGTAATCTGTGCACCGTCCTCCCAGTATACTTTATAACCGTTGTATTCCGGCGGATTGTGGCTGGCAGTAATGTTAATACCTGAAATACATCCTAACTCACGAACGGCAAAAGACAATTCCGGTGTCGGTCGAAGTGACTCAAACACATAAGCTTTAATCCCATTCGCTGCTAAACAGCAAGCAGCCTCATCCGCAAATTCCGGTGACATCCGGCGGGAATCAAAAGCAATTGCCACGCCCTTTTTCTGTCCGTTCTGCTTGATGATGTAGTTGGCAAGTCCCTGTGTCGCTTTGCGTACCGTATAAACATTCATACGGTTTGTACCTGCTCCGATAATACCACGGAGACCGGCTGTACCAAACTCAAGATCCGCATAAAAGCGTTCCTTGATTTCATTTTCATCCCCGGCAATACTCTCAAGCTCTTTCTTTGTGTCGGCATCAAAATATGGATTTGATAACCAAGCTTCGTATGTTTTCTTGTAGTCCATAATTTCCTCCTTGCTGCCACATCACCTGTGGCCTGCTTTTTTAATTTATTTCACTTTCTAAAAAGTGATATTCACCCTTACGGGAAATTAACTAAATTACTTTTTTGTCAAATCCGGAAAACTCCAAGAAATATCCTTACTGTCATCCGAAATTTCAACGGCATAGGTTTTTGTCTCATAACCATCTTTCGTAAGAGAAAGTGTTACATTTCCTATCATTTTCGTAAAACTGCAAGGCACCTCTCCCTTATAAGTTCCGTTGACATAAACGGCAGCACCCACCGGCGCACTTACCGTAACCTTATGATCATTATCATATGTGACACTGCTCTCACTCGAAGATGAGGACGAATCATCGGAAACCGAACTGGAAGAATCCGAACTATCCGTCTCGACATCCGCACTTTCTTCCGCCAGATTAATGTGAACGGTCAGACTCGCATCCTTCACGGAAATAATACCGCTGTAATCTTCATAGCCTTCCAGCGAAACTTTCACGGAATGATTACCATATTTTAGCGAAACCGGTTTCGACGGGTCGGTGAGCACACCATTCACATATAGTTCTGCGCCCTGTGGATTCACATCAAATGTAACCCTAGCCGTATCCGGCACTTGATTCTGATACTTTGCCATATCGACTTTTGTAACCTGTCCACGTTTTACTTCTACTGTGACCTCAGCCATCAAATCACCATTTTTCATCGTGATAAGCTGCTGCCCTTCTGGCACCACCAAAAGCATATCCTTCGCAACCGGAAGAATTGCCTCGCCCTGCACTGTAACTGTACCACCGGTAAAATCCTTAAAATTATTCGGCTTGATATATCCGTGTCCCTTTGTAACAACAACAGAAAACGCTTGTCCATTCATACCGCAAAGAGTCACTTCATCCTCCGGTGTGATCTCCAGCGGATCAATTTGTTTACCATCCGAAAATACAAGCAGATCATCGTTATAAGCATAATTCACGCCACGCACCGTAAGCCGTTTTTCCTCCTGATTCACTTCCAGTGAAGCTCCTTCGTGCTCGGTCACCGATGCATTCTGCACCATCTTCTCAATCTTTTTCCCATCTTCGCTTGTATATACATCATAAACTTCACCCAGTTCAATTTCGGATGCCGTCATTTCTTTGTTGTTTTTTGTCAAAATCTGTGTCCCACCGGTGTAAGGATACGTCTCCATCGTCTGGAATGTCGTATTATAAAATTCCATCGTACCCTGCTCTTCATCGACAGCGCCAACGGCACCAACAAAATCTGCTCCCTGTTCATAGCTGACACTCGGCTCCGGAGAGTTCGTCACCTCCGCCTTTTTGGCAGTTGACCCGCAGCCGGTCAGACCAGCCAGCAAAACAATAAAAAGACAAATCTGCATTTTCGCTTGTTTCATTTTTTATCTCCTGACACTCTTTTTGTGTGACAAAATACTTCCGTATATTAAGAACTATATTGTATCACATTTTAGGCTTTCTGACTAGTCCCTAACGTAAATGTTCGCATTTGCTGCAAAAACTTATCTTTGCTCTCTTCCTGCTCACAGACTGCCTTTAATTTTTCCATGCTTTTCTTGGAAATCCACGTCTTTTTGCTGTTGATGTACTGATTGAGAAGTTTCCAGTATTTAATTGGATAGGACAAAATGGTGATGAGAAATTCCAGTTCTTTTCTACTGCATCCTGCCGCTTCACAGTAACCATTCCACAAAACCACACCTTTTTCCAGCTGCCACTTATTCTTTTCCATGACCTTTCTCATAAAATACGCCATATCAAGAAGCTGCACCCCCGGCGCTGCATGCTCAAAATTTGTTGTAGCAAGTCCGTTTTTAGTCAGAAGCAGATTGTGGTAATTATACTCCCCGTGGCAGACGTCTTTCGTCTGTCCGCTGTGTTCTTTATAATACAAATTTTCAGAAAGCTGATTACGCGCCTGAATACCACGTTCGTAAAAATTCGGAAAACACTGCATGGCATACCGTTCAAATTCCGTTTTTTTCTTCTTCCCACGCATATACCCATACACATGTTTCATTTCCCTGTTATGTTTATCATACTGGGTCAAAAGCGGCTGCTGAAGCAAAACCGGCTCCTCATAAAAATTCTGCAGACTACTGTGAAGCCGTCCTAAATTTTCTGCCATCAAGCGAATCATAGTCAGATTTTTACAGTCACATTCCTCACCCAAAAACCACCGGTACAAAACATATTTTGCCCCGTCTTCCCCTTCTGTCAAATACTCTCCATCCACATTTTTTACGGCAAAATCCAAAAGTGTCATACCGTTTTCTCGCAAATGCTCCTTCACTTCATTTTCCCATTCAAAATGTCCGGTAAGTTTCATTTTTTCACGAAGCAGCAGGGGACCGTCTTTCGTATCAAATAGGATGGCACCCCTTGCCCGGTATTGATTTTTCACCTGAAACCCATATTTTTGCTCGATTAAATCGCGTCTGTCTTCCAAAAATATCCCCTCCTCAGTCTCCGTTTGTCTGCCTTAAATTTTATGTGTCAGAATAAAAAATATGCCATATCATAAATGTTTTTCCGCTTTCATACATTGAGAACAAACGTCTTGGAGGCGTACCCATGAAAAAAAGATTTTTTGCGCTTTTTCTCCTTTTTTCCTTCTTGCTTGCAGGCTGTCAGACCGGACAGGAAGCAAACGCTGACTTTAACACCTTTTGCATGGAAACGTTTCGCTCCTATGCCGCAAGTGACTCCTTAACGCTCAACTACACGCTGATATCCCCGGAAAAATACGGAATTACCGATTTACCCGATGGGTTTTCTTCATTTTCCCTTGGTGATTTGAAGCAGATGCAGACTTCCACGGAAAATACACTCGCAAGACTTCATAACTTTCCCTCACAAAATTTATCCCGTGAGTCCAGACTTCTCTATGACACGCTTGATACTTCTCTTACTTTGTCACAAGACGATACCCGCATGCTTGCTTATTCGTATTCATTCGACCCTTCAAGCGGGATTCAGGCGCAGCTCCCGGTTCTTCTCTGTGAATTTATTCTTACGGATAAACAGGATTATGACCAGTATTTTTCTTTACTTGGATCCATTCCTGCCTACTTTAACTCTCTGACTGCTCTGGAAAAAATCAAGCAAAAAAAAGGCACACTGCCAGCAGCCACAACCATCCGCCACACAATAAGCCAGTGTCAGGAATTTATCGACTCATCGGGGACAGATGCCATCGAAAAAAGTTTTGAAAAATCCATAAATTCCGCTTCTTTTTTCTCCGCTTCTGAAAAAAAAGAGCGGTTAAAAAAACATAAGAAACTTCTCGCGGGGTCACTTCTTCCTGCCTATAAAAATTTGATTACCGAATTAAATAAGCTTTTGCCCTTTGCTCCAGATGATGGTGCCCTCTCTGCATACGCGGGCGGCAGTGCTTATTACGAATATCTGGTAAAAGAAAAAACTGGCACCAAGTCTTCTTCCGATTCCTTATTTCAAATGCTGACAAAAAAACTTAGTGAATCCGAACAAAAGCTTGCCACCCTTGCCGCCACGTCACCTTCTTCCTTTTTGACCTGCGAAAAGCACACTTCAAAATATGAAGAACCAAAATCGATTCTTACTCATCTAAAGAGAAATATCCGCACGGATTTTCCTGCACTGAAAAAACAGACCTGTCACATACGCGCCGTTGATTCCTCGTTAGAAAACTTTTTAAGTCCCGCCTTTTACCTCACCCCGCCCATCGATGAGCCCGCCGCCAATGTGATTTACATCAATCATGCCGCAAAGTACCGCCATCAGAATTTATATGCTACGCTGGCACATGAGGGCTATCCGGGACACTTATTTCAAAACTGTTATTTTCGTGAAAAAAATAAGCATCCCCTGCGCTATGTTCTTAATTTCCCGGCATACACAGAAGGCTACGCTACCTATGCAGAAATATATTCTTACCAATTTTTAGATACCACGAAAGAGGAAATCGATATTCTGCAGAACAATGCCATCTCCACCCACTGCCTGTATGCACTCTGTGACATTGGCATCCACGCAAAACACTGGAGCCAGAAAAAACTTTCAAACTTTCTTACTAATCATGGAATTCAAACAGCCGACAACGCTAAGGGAATTTATGAAACAATTATTGACTCACCCGGCAGTTACCTGCCTTACACAATTGGTTACCTGGAAATCTGCCGGATTCGGGAAGTGTTTCAAAAGGCGGCAGGGAAATACTACAGCCCGCTTCTCTTCCACACATTTTTATTAGACACCGGTCCAACTTCCTTCCCAGTTTTAGAGAAGCAAATTGATGGCTGGCTCAAAGAAAAAACTTGAATCTCCTGATATTCAATGATATATTGGTGTTAGATTAATTTTTGTACCAAAAAAATTGGAGGAAATATTTATATGGGAAACTTTTGTACACAATGTGGCCGTCCACTTCAGGAAGGCGAAGTTTGTAACTGCACTGCACAGGCAGCGCCGAATCCAGCACCTGCTGCTCCAACACCAACGCCTGTCGCTCCAAATCCGGTAACACCGCCTCCGGCTGCACCAACACCAGTCCCAACACCGGTACAGGCTGCACCGAGCCAGAGTTCACGTGAAATCAAACAGGGCGTTGAAAATTTGGTTACAGCGTTGAAAACCGTTTGGAAAAACCCGGCAGAAGCTGCTTCTGTTCTTGCTAAAAAAGAAAGCTGGTTTGCCGCATTGATTTTAATTGCCGCACAGGCACTTTTCAGCGGATTGTTTGCTTTGACAAACTATGGTGTAGGACTTGAACATAATTCCGCAATTAGTCTTGCCATTTCGTTTTGCTTTACCTTCTTTTTCTCGATTGCTCTCTCCGCAGCCGCAATGGGAATGTATCTTGGTATCGGAAAGGCAGTAAAAGCTAATGTCACTCTTAAATCCGCGCTGGCAACGGCATCTATTCGTTGTTTTATATGTCTGCCACTGACTTTTATTGGTCTTTTACTTGGTATGGCAAGCGCAGAAATTGGTATGTTTTTCTTTTTCCTCGGCGAGATTATTGCTGCTTTCTTAAGCATCCTTGCCGTAGAAAAGAATTTCGAAGTGAACGCAAATCGTGCTTTCCTGATTGTTGTCAGCACATATGTTGTATTATATGTTTTGTTTATCATATTCGCTGCACTTTTCAATGCTGTAATGCCAACAGAAGTATTTACTTTTGTAGAAGGATCTTCTTACAGCAGTTTTAGTGACAGTCTTGAAGACAGTTTCAATAGTTTGTTTCAGTAAATGATATTTTGTAAGTGAGGAATTTGATATGTTTAGGCAATGTATAAAAGGCAGATATCTACATAAACATGCCACTTTTTTGTGGCTTAGCCTTTGCCTTGCCATTTTTTTATCGTGTCTGCCACAAAAGGCTCTTTTTGACAGAAATATTTTTTCATGCAGTCACGAATCAGATCACTCGCTGCAGCCGGTGCAGACACAGATTGGTGCAAATGATTCCATCCCATTTTCTGGCTGGATAATTTCCGCCGGCAAAGAAGGACAACCATTATCCATTCTTTCCCGGATTCGTGTGTCAAACCGGATTCCTTTCCGGCTGCCGATTCCGGAACTTTGGTTTTCCGTTTTAGGTCTTTGTTTCGCCCTTTGGCAGTTCGTTTTTCTG
Source organism: uncultured Eubacterium sp. (assembly GCA_934322085.1). Lineage (GTDB taxonomy): Bacteria > Bacillota > Clostridia > Lachnospirales > Lachnospiraceae > Eubacterium_F. The sequence goes on along the minus strand of CAKRGF010000009.1, from coordinate 2,468 downwards.
CAAAGACTCAGGCGGCAGAGAAAAGACAATCATCTAAGAAATTTTTTGATACGATACATACATAATCAAAACGGAGAAACCTATCGTCCAGTCCTTTTCTGATTTCATAGAAGTCGGGAAAGGAGGACGTAACCATGATATTTGCAATTAAAACAATTATTTGCATTGCTATTATCGGTCCAATCACAACATGGGCTTATCATATTGAACATAGATAATAGTAACTAGGTTTCTCAAACTCAAATTTTATCAAGTGGCGCACGCCAAAAAGAGGCTGCCTGTTCTGCGATATCACAATCGTCAGAACAGACAGCCTCTTTTATTTCATTCGCTCTATTCTATCACTAAGAAGAAATTCCATCAGCTTAGAATTTTTTTCATTTCCGGATTTTGCACCTTCTGCAGTAAACACCATTTCCGCCCGGTCATTTTCCTGATACGAATTCCATTTTGGAAGAGCCTTTCCGTCATCATCTATTCCATTTGGATCACCGCATTTGATAAAATTCGCCCAGTAATTACACATTTGTCTGGCTAAATCATAATGCCTGCCAACAAATGGCCGCCAGCATTTGGCAAGTGTTTCAAAGAAAAACCACAAATCAACGGAATGAAATGTTCCCGGATGATCCTCTCCCGGTATATCCGGTGCAAAACGATAATAATAACAGTTTGCAGGCTTCACACTTTTTTCATTTAGAAGAAATGCGGCCTTTGTCATAAGTTCTATACCGCTAACGGGCGCATAACCATCTTTCGTTTTCTCGTGTACCTGTGGTATTGCGAGAAATTTGTCCGCTTTTTTGCAAAACCAAGCACTTGCCTTCTTCTCAAGTTCTTCTTCATTCTGCGCATCAATCATAAATGGAAACTCATCTTCCGTATTTCCGGCAAGAACAGGCACACCGGCATATTTCCCTTGTGCAAACAAACGAATCGGATCGCCGATACAAATATTATTATCCCTTGATGTTACCATAATTTCATTTTCATACATAAATTTATCATAACAATCACGAATATATTTTGCATCCAGCTGCCTGGCATCTGCTAAAGTCTTGACACCAAGATAATTAAAAAATTTCTCACCGAGTTTCTCTGCCTCATCTAACGATGGCGGAATTCCCATTCCTTCTTCAGCATATGGGCTTCGAATCATGCCACTCATAATCACTGCACGCTGAAACAAACCAAAGTTATCCGGACAGGTCATCTGTGTCAATACGCTCCCTGCCCCCGCCGACTGCCCAGCAATGGTAATTTGTTCCGGATCGCCGCCAAATGATGCAATATTTCGTACAACCCAGCGAAGCCCTGCCTGCTGATCAAGATTTCCAAAGTTTGTCGGTGCTTCCGGTGCCTCTTTGGTCAATTCTTTATGAGCAAGAAATCCAAAACAGTTGATACGGTAATTTACTGTCACAACAACGACACCTCTTCTGGCAAGCCGCTCTCCATCAAATTCCATTTCGGATGGATAACCCCACTGCAGCCCGCCGCCAAAATACCATACTAAAACCGGCTGTTTTTCATCTACAGTCTTCGCACTTGTCCACACATTCAGGTACAAACAGTCTTCGTCCATAGGAATCTCCGGATCTACATGCCATTCTTTGCAATACACGTCTGTTCCAAGTCCCGGTATGCTCTGCATGGAAATCGGTGCAAATCGAGATGCATCCCTGACTCCCTCCCAGTCAACTGGCGGCTGCGGTGCACGCCAGCGATTTTCTCCAATTGGTGGTGCCGCAAACGGGATTCCCTTAAATACAGTAATTCTAGGATCCGCTGCTTCAATTCCGCGCACCCATCCATTTTCAGTCTTTGCCTCTCGTATCATCAAAAAACCTCCTTTTTTCTTTCCCCAAAACAAACTCTTAGAAATTTTATGAATACACGATTGGGTCTGTTCCGAAAAAAAGAAGCACTCTCATAACCAAAAGTGCTTCTTTAATCCATACGGTGCTTCTGAATAATCTCCTCGTATCTGCGGTTGGAAGCTTCCATCTCCATCTCAAATTCTAACTCTTCAATCTCAGCATCATCCTGATCAAGTTCTTCCAACAGTCCAAGGAGATCATCATCCGTCAAAAACTGCTCCATGATTCCCCTCCTTTTATTGATATATTTATTATAGCATAAAAAAGGGGGGTTCACAAGAGGGGGATGGTACTTTTTTCGGTTTCCGTAATCTAGGAGAAGGGCTTTGCCACTCGTCACAAAGCCCTTCTCCTAGATTACAGAAACCGAAGAAACTGCCGTCAATCTTTGTCGCCAGTCAACCATTCTAAATCTGTTTATTGGTTCTGCGACAACTCTTTTTATTTTTCTCTACACAGCCGCTAAAAATAAAATTCTTGACAATGTGGTCTATCTAGGATAAACTAATTACAATCTATTCAGAATAGACCAAAAGAAAGGTGGATATACAATGGATATTGAATTAGGTGAAGTTCAGGCAAAGTTTG
>CAKRGF010000008.1 GCA_934322085.1 uncultured Eubacterium sp. | reverse complement strand
TTCCTCGATAGCTCAATGGTAGAGCACTCGGCTGTTAACCGAGTTGTTGTAGGTTCGAGCCCTACTCGGGGAGTTTCTGTATTTACTAGAAAGTTAGTTGTACAGTTGTGTTCTTCGTGATGGGGACGCGTATCATCTGTTAGAAATAGCAGATATTGGCCCCTTGGTCAAGCGGTTAAGACATCGCCCTTTCACGGCGGTAACACGGGTTCGATTCCCGTAGGGGTCATTGCATTTTAATGCACATTATATCAAGTAGATGTATATAATAGGATATGGCGACTTAGCCAAGTGGTAAGGCATGGGACTGCAACTCCCTGATCATCGGTTCAAATCCGTTAGTCGCCTTTTGAAAACTGTTATGTTGTTAATAAGAAACAGCATAGCAGTTTTTTTATTGTCTGGTATGCTGTTCTTCTGGCCGTTAGTGTCGCTTATTTCGCGCTCAAATCATATTCTCAAAGATAGAATAGCAGGTAATTAAAATATTTATATGCCTTTGAGAGGCGTTTAATAAGGCTGTATTTAAGAGAAAAACTAAAAGGTATATTTATTTATGTATGCATACAAAAAATACGAAATAACGAAAAATAAGAGATGTCATGCTGATGCAGGATTCAATGAAAAATTTGAAGAAGACAAAAATAAAAAGCAAAAAAATACCTCCCTGTTACCAGGAAGGTATTTTAATTATTCAGATTTCAATTACGCAACTTTGATTACACATTTCTGAACTGTGATAGAATCTCCTTCTTTGTATGGAGAAGTATCTTTCATGTTCGGGATGTACATCATGATTGGGTAGTTAGCACCTGTATCTTTGTCTTTGTCACCATTTACAGCATTCTTAGGAATTGTAAATGTGAAGTTGAAAGTATAAGATTTACCTTTCTTCATAGCTTTTTTGACGATTTTGCAGTGCTTATGTGTTTTGTCTTTTTTAACTTTAGCACTCAGTTTCTTAGAAGAAACATGAAGAGCCCATGGGTAAGCACCTGTGTCTCCACCCTTAGTATAGTTGAAGCAAACACCCATTTCTGGAAGTGTACGTTTACCAGAGTTCTTTACTTTCAAAGAAATGCTGAGTTTACGTCCACGGTAGTCAGGAGAGATGTAAGTTTTCTCGCCCCAGAATGTTGCGTCACAAAGCCAGATACGGAATGAGTTGTATTTGAACTCAGAGTAGTCAGCTTTGTATGGTGGATGGTTATCCGGGTTAGTAGATTTAGCAAAGTTGTAAATTACTGTACCCTTCTTTGCGTTTTTAACAGATACTTTACATGTCTGTTTCTTTCCGCCTACAGTTGCAGTGATTGTTGCAGTACCTTTTTTGATACCAAGTACTTTGATGGATTTGCCTTTTGTTTTCTGGCAGTGAGCAACGTTATCATTGCTGGATTTCCATGTTGCACTTCCACTTGCAGTCAATTTTACTTCTTTACCCTGCACAACGGAAGCTTTTTTCTTCAACTTAGCGCTAGCTGTATTATCACTTGCTACTGCAGCAGTGGTAACAGCCATAGTTGCAACTAAAGCTACAGCCACAACTTTTTTTGAAATTTTAGCGAACATTTCAAATTCCTCCTTTTTTAATATTAAAATGTTTTTTTGATTTTTGTGCTATTTATACAAAAACCAATCGCTTTGCGTGGATATATTATATCATTTTAATAGTTCAAAATCAAGAGGAAATGAAAATAATTCCGGTACTATTTTTTGCCAAAAATGTGACGATTTTTTGCCTTATTTGCGGTTATTTGTGTGGCTGCAATTTCCTGTCTTGCCTTCTGATAACTGCGAATGGTTTCGTCAAGTTCACGAAAGCGTTTTTCATCAGATTCTTCTTTTTCACGAAAGAGATAATCTAATTCTTTGTTGACTTGTACTGAAACGGTATCTGCAATATCGGATGTAAGGGTATCAGAATTTTCCCGGATGGCATCGGAGACAATGCGTGAAAGAATTGTTTTAAATTGTATCATTTTATCATTTGGCGAAATTTCCGGCTCAGAGACGGGATAAGGAATCACCTGGCCAGACGATTTTGGCGACATCTGATGCTCAATTTCTTTTAAGGAAAAACCATCTTTTTTCATATTAATAATCTGTTCTAATTGTTTCATTTCTTTTTCCGCGTAAATGCGGTGTCCCATTTCATTTCGCGGAATATTCAAGTGAAGTTCCTCTTCCCAAAAGCGCAGAACGTGAGAGCCTACGTGAAGTTTTTTTGCCGCTTCCGAAATGGTATATTGCTTTGTTTCCATGTAGATAACCTCCTGTTTTATGTTTTTTTTATTATAGCATGGGAAAAATGTCGATTGATTGGACATGCATCAAATGTAAAAAAACAGTGTGACACAGGACGACAAAAAACAAGAAGAATCGGAGCCAAAGCCCCGATTCGACAGAGAAAATGGAATTTATTCGTCGTGATATTCCAAGTTTGCAAATTTTGTGTACTGGTTCAACCACTTAAGTTCGACGGTACAGGTTGGACCATTACGCTGTTTACCAATAATTATTTCGGTAATTCCTTTTTTGGTAGATGCATCTTTTGTGTAATATTCATCACGGTACAAAAACATAACAACATCGGCATCCTGCTCAATCGCACCCGATTCACGCAAATCGGAAAGAATCGGTCGTTTATCCTCGCGTTCCTCTACTTTACGACTGAGCTGGGAAAGAGCAATTACCGGGCAGTCGAGTTCACGTGCCAGAGATTTTAAGGAACGTGAAATATCAGAAATTTCCTGCTGGCGGGAAATATTTTTTGAACCGCTGTTACCAGACATAAGCTGGAGATAATCGATAATAATTAAGCCGAGACCTTTTTCCATCTTTAGTTTTCGGCATTTACTTCGTAAGTCATTGATGGATATACTGCCGGTATCATCAATATAAAGTGTTGATTCGCCAAGGATGATAGAACTTTCAGTAATCTTTGCCCATTCATCATCCTCCAGTTCACCGATTCGGATTCTCTGGGAATCAACTTTTGAGTTCATGGCAACCAGACGTTTGGCAAGCTGTACTTTGCTCATCTCCAAACTGAAAATGGCAGTTGGAATATGATTAATCATAGCAACATACTCGGCGATATTCAAAGCAAAAGCCGTTTTTCCCATGGACGGACGGGCGGCAATCAAGATTAAATCGGATGGCTGTAAGCCGGCCGTTCGATAATCCAAATCAATAAATCCGGTCGAAATTCCAGTTACATCACTGTTATTTTGAGCAGCTTTCTGGATGCTTTCAAGTGTTTCAAGGGCAACCTCTTTAATTGGTGTAAAGTTTTCAGAGGAAGCACGTCCCTGTACGAGTTCAAAAACTTTGCGCTCGGTATCATCCATCAGTTCGGCAACGTTAGCGGAGTCCTGATAGCACCGGTTAGCAATGTCTTCTGTTGTCCGAATCAGCGAGCGCAGTTGAGATTTCTGCTCGACAATATCCGCGTAGTAGCGGACGTTGGCTGAAGTAGGAACAGCAGAAATAATATTACTGAGAAATTCAACACTGCAAATATCATCCGAAGCGTTTTTCTCATGGAGTTTATCCACAAGAGTAACTAAATCTGCCGGCCGTCCTTCGTGAAACAATTCCACAATGGCGGAAAATAAAACGCGGTATCTATTATTATAAAAATCATCTTCATTTAGTTTTTCTGAAGCAAGAATTACCGCGTCCTGATCAAGAAGCATCGAACCGATAACCGCTTCTTCGGCCTCCTGATTGTGAGGCATAACTCTTTTGATTACGGTTTCATCCATGATTATTTTCCTTTAACAATTACTTTAAGTTCGGCTGTTACTTTTGGGTGCAGACGAATTGGAACATGATAGGTTCCAATGTTTTTAATTGGCTCCTTTAACTGCATTTTTTTCTTGTCCAAATCATAGGAAAGCTGTTCTTTGGCAGCGGTAGCAATTTCTTTGGTGGAAACAGAACCAAAAACACGTCCGTCCTGGCCTGCCTTAATGGCAACTTCAACTGATTTTGTTTCCAGTTCCTTGGCAAATTCCTGTGCCTTTTCTAAGTTTTCTGCAGCAACCTTTTCGTCATTTTGTTTCTGAAGTTTTAAGTCATTTAAATTTTTTGAAGTTGCCTCAACACCGAGATTTTTCTTCAAAATAAAGTTTTTAGCGTATCCATCTTTTACGGTTACAACTTCACCTTTTTTTCCAACGGATTTCACATCCTCAAGTAAAATTACTTTCATTATATGTCACCTTCTTCTTTCATTTTAGTTAAAATTTGTCTGATTTGTTCAGCGCCTTCTTCCAGTGTACAGTTCTCAAGCTGGGCACCTGCACTGGTAATGTGGCCGCCACCGCCCATTTTTTCCATGACGACTTGAACATTTAACTCGTCAATGGAACGGGCACTGATATAAACTTTGCCTTCGTAGGCAGTTAATACAAAAGTAGCGCGGATGCCCTTGATATCAAGCAGGTCATCAGCAATTTTAGCACCAACGATGGTTGGTGATTCACAGTTATCCGCATTACAAGGAGCAATGGCAAAATAATCCATAAAGATTTCTGTATTTTGGATTGCTTCGGCGCGGACTTTATATTCCTCCATATCAGAGCGGAACATTTTACGGATACGAATAATGTCTGCTCCGGAACGGCGCAGGAATGCGACCGCCTCAAAAGTACGGACGCCCGGTTTGTTCATAAAGTTATTTGTGTCAACCATAATACCGGAATAAAGGGCATCGGCTTCCACTGCTTTTACGCGGATTTCCTCACCGGCATACTGTAAGATTTCTGCTACCATCTCACTGGCTGAGGAAGCAAATGGCTCAACGTAGGAGAGAGTAGGGTTTTCAAAGGATTCACCAGTCTGTCTGTGATGGTCGATAACTACCAGAGAGGAGACCATTGGAATCAAGTCCGGTGCGTCGGTATAGGATGGACGGTTTACATCTACAACTACAAGTAAAACGCCGTTTCCGTTTCCGATAAATTCCTTTGCACTTTCGCTTGTAACAAAAGTGCCGTCCGGATAATCTTTGTTGTTTTCAAATAATTTCAAAAGCGGTGCCAGCGAAGAAGTTACCTGATTTACAATGATTTTCGCTGGTTTTTCCAGAGACTGTGCAATTCGGTAAATACCAATAGCACTGCCGATTGCATCGACATCCGGCAGACGGTGTCCCATAATAACAACTTTATCAGCGTTGATAATGGAATCACGCAGAGCCTGTGCCTTTACGCGAGCCTTAACACGTGTATTTTTTTCCTGCTGAATACTTTTTCCACCATAATAAAGTAAATTGTCTTTTGTCTTAATGACAACCTGGTCACCACCGCGGGCAAGTGCCAGATCGATTGCACTGCGGGCATATTCCTGTCGTTTGCGGTAGGTGTTTGCCTGAATTCCAATTCCCATACTAATGGTAATGGAAGTGTCATTTCCTACATTAATCGAGCGGATATCATCAAGCAGGGAGAACTTGTCTGCCTGCAATTTTGACAGATATTTGTGCTGGAAGAGGAAAATGTATTTATCCTTTTCGATTTTACGTGTAATCGCATCAATGCTTAACATGTATTTGTTGATTTTCCGGTCGACCATTGCAGCCAGCAGGGAGCGGCGCACGTCATCGACATTTGCAAGGGATTCGTCATAATTATCAATGTAGAGCAATCCGACATTCACGCGCTGATCATAGTTTTCTCGGATATAGTGTACGATTTCGGTTTCGTCGTAAATATAAATCACATACAAAGCATCACCGATTCCCACCTGACCGGCATTATTATGAAGTGCATCTGGTGCTTTTTCCAGTGAAATCAATTGTGTAATTGCTTTAAAGTAAGTTTCTTCTACGTGGAAATGAAGTTCTGTTGTTGCTTTGTCTTCTTCTGGAAGATATTCTTTGGTAAGTGCCGGAATGGCATCATTTATATGGTAGTTTTTTGACAATTTATCAGAAAACTGTCTGCGGAAATTTTTGTTATCCCACACACAGACTCCATTTGTGTCTAAAATACAAATGGGGATGTCTAAATCGGCTGCAAGTTTATTAACAGTGACGTGAAAACGCATCGAGTAATCCACTAAGTCGCGCAGTACAGCACCACGTTTGAAAAAGTATAAGACGCTGGCAATGATTAAGTAAAATAAAACGTAAATACTCATGATAATGCCGGCACGCAGGTTTATTACATAAATATGAACATTCATCGCGATTAATAAAAGCCCTAATAAGAGCGGCCATCGCAAATAAGATTTCAAAGTCCCTTTAATTCGATTCTGACTCAATTTTTTGCCTCCTCCCAGGAAATGTTCCCAAATTTCATCATATCAAGAATATTATTATATCACGGATTGTAAATGTTGACAAACCCTATTTGATAGATGTATTATGAGGATAAAATAGAGAACAAAAGAACGAGTAAAGGAGGACACCATGTACTGTAAGAAATGTGGGACAGAATTAAGGGAAAATGATACATTCTGCTATTATTGTGGAAATCGGATTGGATGGATGCAGCGGATGTTGTCTAGTAAGGCATTTATAGGAAGTGTGATTGCTGTTTTTGTTGTTATCATTGCAGCAGTGCTTACCTATTTTATATGGACAGGAAAAATTACGATGCCATCGTTTGATAAGAGTCAGACGACAGAGCAGAACAAGATTGTGGATTCGGGAAATTCCGGAAAGGATTCAAATAATTCGGCAGCAAAGGCAACAGCGACGCCGGCACCGACAGCTACGCCATATACGTTTACTCCATCGGATGTAACGAAGACGATGAAGAAAGAGATGAAACCTTTGACACAACGGCTGAAACCATTTTTGGCATATAGTGCATCATTTTATGCAAATGGTTCCCATAGATTTAAATTTGACACGATTTTTGTGACGACAATGGCAATTTTTAATTTGGAACATTCGGATAAGACACTGCGGTATGGCGATTCAATGTCCAAAGTGAAGAAGGAAGCCAAGAAAGAAATTAAAAAGATTTTTGGCAGCAATTACAAATACAAATTTGCGTATACGGGAACTTATCCGGGGTATGTGTACCGCCCGACCGGGAATACGATTGTATTTAATTCCATGCGGATTCCGGGAAAAGATTATCAGATGAAAGTGAAAAAGATTACGGAGTATGAAGAGGGCAAATACCGTCTTACGGTGGAAGCATATCTGACGAATGTGGCAAGCAATATCAAAGGGGAAGTTCAGAAATATACAGTTCTTGCTATAAAGGATGAACAGAGTGAGTATGGATATATTGTGGAAAAAATTAAATTAAAGAAATAGGTATAAACTGCAACATTTTACCGCCTATAATCGTTATATAAATGAGATGAAACAAGTCTCTAACTAATATAAGAAAAAGGAGTGGTAAAAATGAAAAAGATGGTTATGGGGTTTGCATTTATTTGCTGCCTTGTACTTGGTGTTCAGACCTCTTTAACTAAGGCGAGGGCTGCTACGAATTGGAAAGAGTATAAGACGCTTACTGTAAAAAAAGGTGCCTTTACATTTAAGGCACATCCATCGAGCAAGAAAAAGGAAGCCTGGATTTATCAGGTGAAAGTCAATTCGAAAAAGGGAAGTACAAAGACATTAAAATTTCCTTCCAAAATCAAAGGACGAAAAGTGACGAAACTTGGCTGGACGGAAGATATGGGTGAGGATAATGAGTTTTACAGAACAATTTTTGGAATATGGGTAGAAGAAGCGCACGATTGTGATGGTTACATGTATAGCTTGAGAAAAACACAGAAACTTATTATTCCAAAAACAGTTAAAGAACTTACAAATTGCTGTTTTAGTGGTCTGCGTGCATTAAAGCAGGTAACAATTCCTTCCGGAGTCAAGAAGATTCCGCGCTCTGCATTTTATGGATGTAGAAAATTAAAATCGGTGACGCTTCCGAAAAAGTTACAGGAATTTGATCGTGAGGTGTTTGCAGACTGTCCGGCAATTTCTGAAATGAAGTTATCAAAATCCAATAAGACTTATAAAGTTGAAAAAGGTGCGGTGTTATCAAAAGATGGAAAGCAGTTGTATTGGGTTTTGCCGGCTAAGAAGAAATATACGATTTCTTCCAAAACAAGCTCAATTGACACGAACGCATTGCGGGACTGCAAAATGAAAAAACTTGTGTTGCCGGCTCATGTGATTGATTTGAAAAGATATGCGCTGTATAGTAAAAATATTAAGAAGATTACGGTAGATACTGCTAATCCGGTATATGCAAAAGATGGACAGTGCGTATATAAGAAAGCAACCGGAGAGATGATTACGGCGGTGGTTAAGAATAATAAAATAGCTATTTCGTCGAAAGTAACAATACTCAATGAGAATGCAACAATGACGGGGGCTGATAACTGTGCAGAACTTGAGCGGGTCGATATTCCGGAATCTGTAAAAACATTGGAAACGTATTGGATTTTCTTTCATAATTTAAGTACAAAAGTGTATTTTCATTCAAAGACACCGCCTCAGATTAATGCTATTGTTCCCGGATGGCAATATGCAGCGATACCATGTTTTAATCCTGTATATGTGCCACAAGGTTCAAAAGATATTTATGAGAAATGGGCGGAAGATCATTTCCGTTTTGATGAAAAGGATGTTAATTGTATAGGAATTGAAAAATTGTATACATTTTAGAAAAAAGAAGTGTTTGCCGGAAAATCGGCAAACACTTCCTTTTTAGATTCTATGCAATTAGTCCAATGTATATGGCATCAAGGATACGTGACGGGCACGTTTGATTGCTACAGTCAAAGCTCTCTGATGCTTTGCACATGTACCGGTAATTCTTCTAGGAAGAATTTTACCTCTTTCAGACATATAACGTTTCAGTTTTGCAACATCTTTGTAATCAATGTAATCATGCTCTTTGTCAGAACAGAATGCACAAACTTTTTTTCTTCTACGTGGGCCTCTTCTTCTCATTGGAGAATCGCCTCTGTCTTTATTGTAAGCCATCGTTAAAACCTCCTATAAAATTCTTGTATCAAGAGCTAAGCCTAGTTAAATGGCAGTCCGTCTTCGATACCATCCGGAATGTTCATAAAGTCATCATTTGCTGCTGCGTTTGGCTGTGGAGCACCGCCGCCAAAGTTTCCACTCTGGGCTGCGTTTGCATCCGCTGTGCTTTTACGCTCAGCAAATTCGATTTCTTCAGCAATAATCTGGACACTGTATACTTTTTCGCCGTTGTTATTGGTGTAATTGTCGTTCTGAACACGACCGGTCATCAACATACGGGAACCTTTGCGGAAATATTTTTCCACAAATTCAGCCTGACGGCCAAATGCTGTACAGTTAAAAAAATCGGTATCGGTATCACCCTGACGGGCAAAACGACGATTTACTGCAATACTAAATCTGGCAATAGCCAATGAATTCTCGCCCTGGGAATAACGAATCTCAGGGTCGCGGGTCAGATTACCCATTAAAATTACTTTATTCATGGAAGACTCCTCCTTATCTTATGCCTCCTGTTTTACGCATAAGTATCTGAGCACGTTGTCCATAATGCGAAGTCTCTGTTCCAATTCAGCCGGAGCACTTGGCTCAGCGTCGAACTGAATAAAGTAATAAAAGCCTTCACCCATCTTCTGAATTTCATAAGCAAGTTTTTTCTTGCCCCATTCATCGACGTTTGTAATCGTTCCGCCAAGAGAAGTGATATACTCTTTTGCCTTCTCGACGGTGGCATTTCTTACTTCGTCTTCAACTTTTGCACTAACAACTAAAGCTAATTCATACTTATTCATAGTTGCTTGCACCTCCTTTTGGTCTCTGGCTCTTCCAATCTATACACTTCATAGAGGAAGAACAAGGAATATGATTAAATATCACGGAGTTAAATTATAACACAGAGGGTAGGCGATTACAAGAAAAATTTACAAAAATCCACGAAAACTTTTTTCGACGGTTTTTCGTGGTACCATTACCTGATGACTGCATTTTGTGCAGCGCAGGCGGAAATCCATACCTACCCGTAAAATTTCCCAGCAATTTTCGCCGCAGGGATGAGGTTTCTTCATTTTAATCTTTTGTCCTACTGAAAAATCCATCGTAATCTGTCCTTTCTGTAAATTATTTGTCCTCGGATTGCTACAAAAAATATTTAATCAACATGACAATGAAAAAGCCAAGGAAGAAGAGGATGAGAAAGAGCTGGAATCCGGTGTCTGCCCGGTCAATCCATCCCTGCTTTTCTGCCTTTCGCAGTTTGTCATAGTCGACATCGCCGTTAATAATATCTTTAATACGGTCTTTGAAACGATATTCTTCTGACATGAAAAGCCCTCCTTGTTACTTTTTCTTGTTAATCTTTTCTAATGATATGTTGTCCTCGATGTAAACGGTGTAACTGTTTTTCGTAAAGGATACTTTCATTAGAAAGCCCGATTTAACCTGTTTTTCATTTAATTGGAAATAAGCGGAATAATTTCCTTTTTTCTCATCAAAGTCATCAATTTTGATACAGTGTTTTTCTGACTTTAAATAATTATAGTAGGTTTTAGCATCGGATATTCCTTTGTCACCGGCAACATCGGTGTAGTAGTAGGTTATCATACCATGGTCGCTTGTGGATGAAGTATCAATGGTATCCATGCTGCAGTCAGTACCGCAGACAGTTGTGATGGATTTGATATTCATGCCAAGCATCGAATGAACTTCCGGTTTTTTGTAGCCACAACCCGTCAAGGCGAGTGTGGCTACAAGAAACAGAAGTGATAATAATTTCTTCTTCATAATATTAAGCTTTCAGTGTATCATACAGTCCTTTTACTGTAGGATAGATTTCTTTGAATTTTGCGTATTTCTTATCGTATTTAGCAGCAAGTGCCGGATCTGGTTTTTCTGTGCCGATAACTTTTACAATCTTGTCAGCAGCTTCCTGAACGGATGCATATTCGCCACAGGCAACAGCAGCTAACATAGCGCCGCCAAGACCAGGACCTTCTTCACTCTCGATAATGTTTACGTTGATGTTTAATACGTTTGCCATGATTTTGCGCCACAAAGGACTCTTTGCGCCACCGCCACAGATTTTTGTTTCAGTAATGTTAATGCCGAGGTCTTTTGCAATTTCATAGCAGTCACGCATAGCAAATGCAACACCTTCCAAAACAGCCTGTGTCATGTCAGCGCGTGTTGTATCCATTGACATACCAATGAAGAGTGCTCTGGCATCCGGGTTGTTATGAGGAGAACGCTCGCCCATCAGATATGGGAGATAATAAACGTTGTTCTCGCCGAGTTTATCGTCGGTAATTGGCTCCTGCTCTTTTCCATAGTCTTTTGTTCCAATAATTTCATCCATCCACCATTTGTTACAGGAAGCAGCACTGAGCATGCAGCCCATCAAATGGAAGTTTCCGTCTGCGTGGTCGAAAGAATGAAGAGCGTTGAAACGGTCTACGCCAAATTCTTTGCTGGAAATGAAAATGGTTCCGGAAGTACCAAGTGAGATATTACATCCACCGTCACCAACCGTTCCGGTACCAACTGCAGCAGCAGCGTTATCACCGGCACCGGCAGCAATTTTACAATTGGTTGTAAGACCAAGGGCAGCAGCAGCTTCTTCGGTAAGAGAACCGGTTACTTCATAACTTTCAAATAATTTTGGAAGCTGTTCTTCTTTTACGTCACAGATTTCCATCATTTCTTTAGACCAGCATTTATTCTTTACGTCCAAGAGAAGCATACCGGATGCATCGGAGTAATCACAGCTGTGAACGCCTGTCATTTTGTATGCGATGTAATCTTTTGGCAGCATAATCTTTGCAATTTTAGCAAAGTTTTCCGGCTCATTTTCTTTTACCCAGAGAATTTTCGGAGCAGTAAATCCGGCAAATGCAATGTTTGCGGTATACTCAGAAAGTTTTTCTTTTCCGATTTCGTTGTTTAAGTAATCAACCTGTTTGGTTGTACGTCCATCGTTCCAAAGAATGGCCGGGCGGATTACGTTATCATTCTCATCAAGAATAACAAGACCGTGCATCTGTCCACCGAAACTAATTCCGGCAACTTCAGAAGCGTCAAAACCGTCTACCAGTTTTTTGATACCGTCTACGACAGCATCCCACCAGTCTTCCGGTTTCTGCTCAGACCATCCCGGCTGAGGGAAAGATAATGGATATTCATTTGAAACGATATTGCAGATTTTACCGTTTCCTTCCATTAAAAGCAGTTTTACTGCTGATGTTCCTAAATCAACACCAATGTAATACATAATGTACCTCCTGATTTGTTTTTGTTGGATTCTTAAGAATCTCTGTATTGATAGAAAGCGACCCGCAAGCGAGTCGCTTTCTTATACTTTACGCTATTTGATTATTAAGCGAATGGGTTCTCTGTTGGGTAACGAACACCTGCCGGCTGGTTATAACCAATTTCCTCAACCGGAACACCGATATACTTGAATACTTCGTACAATGTTTTGCCAAAGTGACCGAATGCAACAGCACCATGGTGAGGATAGTTACCTTCAATCAATACGTGGCGGTAGAAACGGCCCATCTCAGGAATTGCAAAAATACCAATTGCTCCGAAGGAACGTGTGGCAACCGGAAGAACTTCACCGTGTGCGATGTAAGCACGAATCTGTGCGTCAGATGTGCTCTGCAGACGGAAGAATGTGATATCGCCAGGAACGATGTCACCTTCCAATGTTCCGTTTGTAACTTCGATTGGAAGTGAACGAGCCATAATCTTCTGATATTTCATCTCATGAGCAGTCAGCTTGCAAGCTGCTGTATTTCCGCAATGGAATCCCATGAATGTATCTTTTAATGTATAAGTGCCATATTTGCCCTTGATATCTTCTTCGTACAAGTCAGCAGGAACGGAGTTGTTAATGTCAAGAAGTGTTACAGCATCCTGGCTTACAACAGTTCCGATGAACTCAGAAAGTGCTCCGTAGATATCTACCTCGCAGGATACCGGAATACCCTGTGCTGTCAAACGGCTGTTTACATAGCAAGGTACGAATCCAAACTGTGTTTGGAATGCAGGCCAGCATTTGCCGGCAATTGCTACATATTTGCGGTAACCTTTGTGCTCTTCAATCCAGTCAAGAAGTGTCAACTCATACTGAGCAAGTTTTGCAAGGATTTCAGGTTTTTTGTTACCTGCACCAAGCTCTTTCTCCATGTCAGCAACCACGCCAGGAATTCTTTCGTCTCCCTCATGTTTGTTGAATGCTTCGAACAAGTCAAGTTCGGAGTTCTCTTCGATTTCAACATTCATGTTGTAAAGCTGTTTGATTGGAGCGTTACAAGCAAGGAAGTTAAGTGGACGTGGACCAAAGCTGATAATCTTTAAGTTGTTCAATGCTACGACTGCACGTGCAATCGGAACGAACTCATGAATCATGTCAGCACAATCCTCAGCAGTTCCAACCGGATACTCAGGGATGTATGCTTTTGTATTTCTCAATTTCAAGTTGTAGCTTGCATTGAGCATACCACAGTAAGCATCTCCACGGCCATCCATCAGGCTGTTACCGGATTCCTCAGCAGCGGCACAGAACATAACCGGACCGTCAAAGTGTTTTGCCAACAAAGTCTCAGAAATTTCCGGGCCGAAGTTACCTAAGTATACGCAAAGAGAATCGCAGCCGGCTTTTTTGATATCTTCCAAAGCTTCGACCATCTGAATCTCGCTTTCTACGATACATACAGGACATTCATAAATGTCATCTGCTCCATATTTTTTTGTGTAAGCTTCTACTAAAGCTTTTCTTCTGTTTACAGAAAGTGACTCAGGGAAACAGTCACGGCTTACTGCAACAATTCCGATTTTGGTTTTTGGCATGTTGTTTAAGTTCATTTTTAAAAACCATCCTTTCTTTATATAAATAGTAATCGTTTACTGTGCCTGATAAAACAAGCACTCTTGAAACAAAATCAGTACCTTCATTTTATACTATATGTGTGCAAAATGCAACAGAATTTTACACCGGATTAAAAGTCTACATGGTCGGGGTCGCCGTGCATTTCATTTTTGTTTAAGGCGTCAATTTTTTCGATATCTTCGGCGCTTAATTCAAAATCAAAAATCTGCGAATTGCTGAGGATTCGTGCTTCTTTGGTGGACTTTGGAATTGTGACGATGCCGTTTTGCACATCGTAGCGCAGAATAATCTGTGCAATATTTTTTTCATACTTTTCGGCAAGGCTTTGCAGAACCGGGTCGTCAAAGCACGCACCACGGGCGAGCGGACTCCACGCCTCCGGTACGATATTGTGTTTCTTACAGTAGTCGCGAAGTTCTTTTCTCGTTAAATAAGGGTTACATTCAAACTGGTCAACGGCCGGTGCAATGTTTGCATGGACACTTAATTCTTCTAAGTGATGCGGTAAAAAGTTACTTACGCCGATGGCTTTTACAAGTCCCTCTTCATATAATTGTTCCAGCACATGCCACGTTTCTTTGATTTTGCCGGGTATTGGCCAGTGGATGAGATATAAATCGACGGCGTCTACACCAAGGTTATCTAAACTTTTTTCGAATGATTCACGCTGGCGGCTTTCGCGCTGCATGTCGTTCCAAAGTTTAGTTGTAATAAATAAATCGTCTCGTGGAATTCCACTGTCTTTAATTCCTTCACCGACTTCTTTTTCGTTTTCGTAAAATGCGGCAGTATCAATCAGGCGGTATCCGTGTCTGATGGCTGTCGAAACGGCGAAAGTGGTTTCTTCCTTGGAATTGTAAACGCCAAGCCCGAAAATAGGCATAGCCACACCATTGTTTAAGGTTATGGTTGATTGTAAAGACTGCATAGGAAATCCTCCTGTTCCGTTTTTTTGAGTAGACTATACATTAGTTTTTCTTTACTGATTCACGATATGCTTTTGGCGATGTGGTGAATTTTCCTTTAAATTGCCGGCTGAAATGTTCGACGTTTGAATAGCCGCATTGTTCTGCAATTTTGTATATTGGTAATGTTGTTGTGGCCAGCTTTTCCTTAGCTAGCAGGAGGCGGTGTTCAATAACGTCTTCCATACACGATGTACCGAATTTTTCTTGATACAATTTTTGCAGATGCCTTGTTGAAATGTGTAACTGTTTGGCCATATCCGGTATATTCCATGGAGAGGACGGATTGCTGGCAATATTGATATGAAGCTGCTGCAAAGCCATTTCGTGGAAAGTGCTAGATTTATTGTAGGACAGAGATTCTTTTAGTTTTGCAAAAAGAATCTGAAACAAGGATTGAACAGTGAAATTTTTATATTGGTTTTGAAAAAAATTTTCCACAGCAATTAAGTGAATAAGGCTGCTTATATAAGAGTGATCCATTGCTTTAAAAGGGGTACCAAGAGGTACGCTGCCATTACAGATAAATGGTTCATCGGTATAAAATCGCAGCCAGTCATCACAGAATATTTCATTTTCAAGGGAACCGTATTCCATAGAAGAATAGGGTGGGTATAGAGTAATGCTGTGTGCGGGCATGATAATACGTTTTCCATCTATGATATGGTAAGCCGGTGTATGTGTCATAGTTATCAGCCACCAGTCATTTGACTGATCAGTTACGGTACAGGTAAATCCTGCAGGATGCGAAGCATTGCTTTGTACGTAAATAATGTCTATCATAGTTATTCGAAGCCCCTTTGCTGAAAAATTTTGATCCTAAAAATAGAATACACGTTATGGCAGTGAAAAGCAACAAAAAATGCCCCTATATATCATGAAATAGAACATAAAATGTCATAGAAGGAACTATACAGATTTGTTAAAATAAAGGTGAAAATGATTAAAGGTAAGAAATGGAGGCTTGTGAAAATGAAAAAAATTTTTTCAAAAGTTGTTGCCGGAGCACTTGTTCTATGCATGGCGACATTATCATTATCAATCCCATCAAAAGCGGACAATCCAATTGTGCAAAATATTTACACAGCGGATCCGGCACCGATGGTTTCGGGGGATACGCTGTACTTGTATACATCGCATGATGAGGACAAACTGGTAAAAAATTTTTACACAATGAATGACTGGAAATGTTATTCAACAAAAGACATGGTGAACTGGACAGATCATGGGACTGTTTTGTCAAGAAACGATTTTAAGTGGATGGATACGAAGGATCCTCGTGCTTGGGCACCACAGTGTGTTGAGAGAAATGGCAAATTTTATATGTATGTACCGGTTCATAAAAAGAATGGTGGTATGGTTATTGGTGTAGGCGTCAGTGATAAGGCAACCGGACCATTTGTTGATGCTATTGGTAAGCCATTGGTAGATGAGGGGGACTGGAATGACATTGATCCGACCGTATTTATCGATGATGATGGACAGGCTTATTTGTATTTTGGTAATCCCCATCTTCGCTATGTGAAATTGAATGAGGATATGCTTTCTTATGATACGACTATTGGTAAAAAAGGTGTTGTATCGCTTGATATGAATGAGTCAGGTTTTGGTCCTAAAGTGATGGAAAAAGGGAAATTATCCCGTCAGTGTTCTTATGGAGAGGGACCATGGTTCTATAAACGAGGCAGTTTGTATTATATGGTATATGCTGCATTTGGACCAACAGGTGGAGCAGAACATCTGGCATATTCTACAAGTAAATCGGCAACCGGTCCGTGGGAATATCAGGGAGTTATTATGCCATCCCAGGGGGGCTGCTATACAAACCATCCGGGTGTTGTAGACTTTATGGGACATTCGTATCTGTTCTATCACGATCAGAAATTAAAGGGAGGCGGCAGTTATCACCGTTCTGTTTCTGTGGAAGAGTTTAAATATAATGAGGACGGTACATTCCCTACTTTAAATATGACAGAGGACGGACCTGCCCCAATTGCAAAACTGGATCCATATCAGTGGACGGAGGCAGAAACCTATGCAAAAGGAACAAATGTTGAGTCAGAAGGAAATGGCACAGTGGGAATGAACCTTTGTGACATTAAAAATGGAAGTACGATTAAAGTAAAAAATGTGGATTTTGGTGAAAAGAGTGCGGTTTCCTTTAGAGCTGCCATAGCAAGCGAGAAAAAAGCAACTATGGAATTACACTTGGATTCAGCAGGTGGACCATTGATTGGAACACTTAGTATTGATAATACCGGTGGTGAGTATATATTCAAAATACTTTCTACGGATATAACAAATGCAACGGGAATTCATGACCTATATATGGTATTTAAGGGAGAAGATAAGGTATCTCTGGCTAAATTTGATCACTGGAGATTTGTAGATGAAAAAGGTGCCGATGCAATTCCGGATCCGACACCAAAGCCGACTCCTGTACCGACACCAAGTGTGGCTCCTTCTGTAGCACCGACTGCTACACCGAATGTTACGGAAACACCGGCACCGACTATTGTACCAAGTCAGACACCGGCACTGACACAGTCTTCAGAAAACAAGAAAATAGAAAGCCCACAGCCGAAAGCGACTGTGAGGACAGTAAAAAAGATTAAAGTGGCTAAAGTCAAGGGTGTAAAAGTAACAGTGACAAAGGCAAAAAAAGCTAAGGTTTCATGGAAGAAAGTCAAGAGGGCAGCCGGTTATCGGGTGATGTATTCGACCGATAAGAAATTTAAGAAGGCAGCCGTTAAGATTACTACTAAGAAAGCAAATTATGTTACGAAAAAGCTGAAAAAGGGCAAAAAGTATTTTATTAAAGTAGCTGCATATCGAAAAGACAAAGCTGGTAAGAAAGTATACGGAAGTTTTAGTGCTGTTAAGAAAATTAAAGTAAAATAATAATTACAAGATACTATAGATCTGTTGTAAGATAGGTCTATAGTATCTTTTTTATGCTGAAAAGAGATGGTGCTAGAATTCTTTTTCTGACTAACCCTCGTACGAAATTCATTCCACTATTGCCTAAACCCGCAAAATAGGGTAAACTAAAGAACGTATCTAAGACACGTACTTTCGAAAGGGAGGCAGATATGAGACGAGTAGCTTTTTTGACCAGTGGTGGTGACTGCCAGGCTTTGAACGCAACAATGCGCGGCGTGGCAAAAACGTTGTATAATGCAGACCCGGACACACAGATTATCGGTATCCTTGAGGGGTATAAGGGTTTGATGTATGAAAAGTATGTAGAAATGAAACCGCTTGATTTTTCCGGTATTTTGACGGAGGGTGGAACGATTCTTGGGTCTTCAAGACAGCCATTTAAGAATATGAGAAAGCCGGATGCTAACGGCATGGATAAAGTGGCGGCGATGGTGAATACTTACCATAAGTTGAATCTTGACTGTCTTGTGATTTTGGGAGGGAATGGCACACAGAAATCCGCCAATATGCTGCGGGAGGAAGGCTTAAATGTAGTAGGACTTCCAAAAACCATTGACAATGACATCTGGGGAACGGATATGACGTTTGGTTTCCAGAGTGCCGTGGATATTGCGACTACGGCGATTGATTGTATTCACACGACAGCGTATTCGCACGGAAGAGTATTTATTGTGGAAGTTATGGGACATAAAGTTGGATGGCTTACACTTCATGCCGGGATTGCCGGGGGAGCAGATGTGATTTTGATTCCGGAAATACCATATGATATTGACGCTGTGGTACAGGCAATTCAGAAGCGCACGGATGCCGGAAAGCGTTTTTCGATTCTGGCAGTGGCAGAGGGTGCAATTAGTAAGGAGGACGCACTTCTTACGAAGAAAGAGAGAAAAGCAAAATTAAAGAATAATCCGTATCCAAGTGTCTCCTATAAAATAGGAGCAGAGATTGAGGAGCGCACCGGGCAGGAAATTCGTATTACGGTGCCGGGACACACACAACGCGGGGGAAGCCCGTGTGCGTATGACCGTGTGATTGCCAGCCGCCTTGGGGCAGCAGCAGCTCAGTTGATCTTAGAAGAAAAATACGGATATATGGTTGGATTTAAAAATAGAGAAATCATTCCGATTCCGTTAGAAGAAGTAGCGGGTAAATTAAAGATGGTAGACCCGGATTCTTCCATTATCCGCGAGGCGAAAAATTTGGGCATCAGTTTTGGTGTGTAACAGAAAGAGGCAATTAGGTCATATCAGGCTTTATATCGGAAATACCGTCCCAAGGACTTTTCCAGTGTCCGGGGGCAGGAACATATTGTAAAAACGCTCACAAATCAGATTCAGGCGGACCGGATTGGACATGCTTATTTGTTTTGCGGAACGAGAGGAACCGGAAAAACGACGGTTGCCAAAATTTTTGCAAAGGCAGTAAACTGTGAAAATCCGGGACCGAATGGTCCTTGTGGTGAGTGTGCGATGTGTAAGGCAATTGAGGAACAGTCTTCCATGAATGTGGTGGAAATCGATGCGGCATCGAATAACCGCGTGGATGACATCCGGCAGGTGATTGATGAAGTACAGTATTCACCGGCAGAAGGACGTTTCAAAGTGTATATTATTGACGAGGTGCATATGCTCTCGACAAGTGCGTTTAATGCACTTTTGAAAACGTTGGAAGAACCACCATCCTATCTGATTTTTATTTTGGCAACGACGGAGGCTCATAAGATTCCGCTTACCATTTTGTCGCGCTGCCAGCGCTACGATTTCAAACGGATTCAGGTGGAAACAATTGCGGCAAGACTGCGTGAATTGTTAGAAATAGAAGGGATTGAGGCAGAGGATAGGGCGCTTACTTACATTGCGAGACAGGCAGACGGCGCACTGCGTGATGGCTTAAGTCTTTTGGAACAGTGTATTTCCTTTTATTTCGGGCAGAAACTAACGTATGAAAATGTTTTGAAAATTCTTGGTGCTGTCGACCACAGTGTATATCACCGGCTGATGGAGGCTTTGATAAAAAATCAGGTTGATGGCGTGATTGTCATTGTGGCTGAGATGGTTGAGCAGGGCAAGGATTTATCACAATTTGTCAATGAACTGATTTGGTATCTGCGCAATCTTTTGGTTGTGAAAACTGCGGATGAGGCAGAGCAGTTAGTGGATATGTCGGAGGAAAACAGGCAGGAACTTTCCCGTTTTGCTGAGCAGATTGAACTGGAAATTTTGTTCCGCTATATCCGTATTTTATCGGATTTGGCAAATGATATGAAATATGCAAACAATAAACGTGTTATGCTTGAGATGGCGATGATTCGTTTGTGCCGTCCGCAGATGCAGACGGATTACGATTCGCTGATTCAGCGGTTAAACCAGTTGGAGCAGAAGAATGAACAGTGGCAGGAGATGATGGAATCCGGCACCTTTGTGGCAGCGCAAAGTGTGGGAACATCTGAGAACAAGCCGGTAATTAAGCCGCAGAGAGAAATTCGTCCTGAAGCAGTTCCTGATGATGTAAGAGATGTGGTGGCAAACTGGAACCAGATACTTGGACGAATCGATCAGGTGTCGCGGTCTATGCTTTTAGATGTGAGGATTTCCGTATCGGAGGCAGGAAAACTGGTGCTTGCTTTTACGCAGGGAATGCCTGCCGAGTATTTTAAAAAAGAGGAAAATCAGCAGGTGCTGATTGAGGCAGCCGGTCAATTGACGGGCAAAGAGATTTCGTTAGATGTACGTTTTGTGGAAAATCGCCAGGAAATGAATGCTTTGCCGGAGCTGCGGAATATAATAAAAAATGTAGAAATTGAAATGTTGGATTGACCGACATAGAAAAAGAAAGGAAGAAGAAAAATGGCAAGAAGAGGTGGATTTCAGGGCGGAATGCCGGGGAACATGAATAATTTGATGAAGCAGGCGCAGAAGATGCAGCGTCAGATGGAAGTAACACAAAAAGAGATGGAAGAAAAAGAGTATGAAGCGACAGCCGGCGGCGGTGCCGTTACGGTAAAAGTTTCCGGTAAAAAAGAAGTTCTTTCCGTAAAATTGAGCGAAGAAGTTGTTGACCCGGATGATATTGAAATGTTAGAGGATTTGATTGTGGCAGCAACGAATGAGGCATTGCGCCAGCTTGAAGAAGACAGCGCAAAATCCATGGAAGCATTGACTGGCGGATTGAACCTTGGCGGAGGCTTCCCATTCTAATGAAGTATTATAGTGAGTCGATTACAAATTTAATCGAAGAATTGGCAAGTCTGCCAAACATTGGTCCGAAGTCAGCGCAGCGGCTGGCACTGCATATTTTAAATCTGCCGGAAGCACGCGTGAAACATTTAGCGGACAGTATATTGACGGCAAAGCAGAAGATTTGTTTTTGCAAAGAATGTTTTAATTTGTCTGACCAGGAATTGTGTCAGGTATGTGCGGACGAAAAAAGAGACCACCAGACGATTATGGTAGTCGAGGAACCAAGTGATTTGGCGGCTTATGAGAAAACCGGACAGTACAAGGGCGTGTACCATGTACTTCACGGTGCGGTGAATCCGATGGTTGGTGTGCAGCCGGAGAACTTAAAACTCAAAGAACTGCTGCAGCGCCTTCAACGGGAAGATATCAAAGAAGTTATCATTGCGACAAATTCCACGGTGGAAGGAGAGGCAACAGCGCTTTGGATTAGTAAATATGTCAAACAGGCGGGAATTAAAGTAACCCGGATTGCCAGCGGAGTTCCGGTTGGCGGTGCGCTTGAATTTATTGACGAAATGACATTATTCCGCGCACTTGAGGGAAGAACGGAGCTGTGAGTGCATAAGACACCGAAACAGTCCGAGACTGATGAAATCAGCAAGCTGCATGACGAGATTCAAATGTGTTGTCTGCAGCAGCATCTGGCTTCCGAATCCGGAAAGATTGACAATGCCGGTGATGAAAATATCGCCTACTTCCGGAAGATTTTTATCAACGCCGACGCCGGGACAGAGCGCTCCCTCGCCTAACGTGATGTAGCCGACGTGCTCGACGACACCGAGAGATGCGTCAATTGCGATAATCAGTGCGTTTTTGTAACAGGAATGAATGAATTGTAAAGTGGCTTCCAGATTTTTGGCATGGATGGGCTGTTCCAGCGTGCCGAAAAGATGGAGGCTGTTTTTATGTGTACTGCAAAAACGTGCTAATTTATGACCGACAATCGGACCTAAGCAGTCGCCGGTGGCGCGGTCGGAGCCGATGCAGATAAGGACGATGTCGCGTGAATGGTAATTCTTTTTCTCTAATAAATTCTGAAGTGATGTAGTAAAATTAAATAAGGAACGGCTTTCGCCGGGATTAAAATATTCTGCCATAATAAAAAACCTTTCTGTGTTGTTTGGTAAAGAACGCCTATTGGCTTTGAAAACCGGGCATCCTAACAAAAGTATTCTCATTATTTCCAAAAATCATGCGAAAAAAACTTCAATAAAAGTTGTTCTCGGGTTCTGAATCGACAAAATCCGCTCTCAAAGCGTGATATGATAAAACTGTCGATTGAGAAAAAACAATAAAGGGAGGACAAGTCATGCAGTGGACAAAACCAAAAAGTGTTCGGCAGATTGGAGAGATTCCGGGGCGGGGACGAATTTATATGGAAGATTATGTCATTCGTTTTGTAAAACGTCTGGCAGAGCAAAGTCATGGGATGGAAAAGGCAGCAGTGCTTTTGGGTACGAGCCTGATATGTGACGGGGAGAAGATTTACCAGATTTCAGGTGTCGTGGAAATTCATAATTTTGCAGGGCGGAGCGGTCCGAAACTTACCGATGAAGACTGGGATTACATTTATTCGGAAATGAAGGAAAATTTTACGGATTTGGAAATTGTCGGTTGGTTTTACAGCTGCCAGGGATTTTCTGTCAATCAAGCGGGGCAGCTTCTTCAGATGCATAAACTGAATTTTGAAAAAAGGGATAAAGTATTATACCTTTATGATGAGACAGATGGAGAAGATAGTTTCTTTTTGTATCGCAGCGGACAGTTAGAAAAACAAAAAGGCTACTATATCTATTATGAAAAAAATCCGGAAATGCTTCACTATATGGAGAGGGAAAATAATCGTCATGTTCACATTGTGGAGCAGGAAGACGACCGCGTGGTGAGAAATATCCGCGGCATTATGGAGGAAAAAGAAAAATTTCGGACAAAGAAAAAACAGAAAGAAGTACATATGGGATATGGCATAGCGGCGGTGACCGCATTGATTGTCGTGTTTGCGTTTGTTGTACTGATGCAGAATCAGTCAGCACTCAATCAGGTGAAGCAGCAGTTGAATACAATCCAGACGATGAATCAGTCGCATCCCGCAAATCAGGACAAGACGATTGTGGAGACGCAGAAAGCAAAGCTTACGCCGTGCCCGACAACGGTTCCGCCAACACAGGAGGCCACGGCAGTGCCGAGTGTTTCACCGACGCCCGTGCCTTCGGCACCTGCGCAAAATGGCGTTGCACAATAATTCTTTTCTATGCTATAATATGAGTTACCGTAATCAGAGAATTTTTCGATTCGAGTACGAGCAAGAAGGGTAGAAAATGAAAAACTTGTTGAAAAATAAGCAGAAATGGATTGTGTGTCTGGTGATTCTGGGGCTGATGCTTGTTGCCGGTGGCTTTGGTGTGGCTTCTTATTTATATGGAAACCGGTGTTACCGCGGATATGAGGTAAAAAGTAAAGTAAACCGCAGTGACAGCAATAATGTGAATTACCGATATCATAATGGAAATATTCTCAAATACAGCCGCAGTGGTATCAGCGAGATTAATAACGAAGGGAAAAGTCTGTGGAATGGCGGCTATGAAATGAAGCAGCCACAGGTGGATGTGTGCGGCGATTATGTATCGGTTGCTGATGTGAGCGGTAAACAGTGTTATATTTATAACGGAAAAGATGAGGGCGTTACCGTTGAGACGAGCCTTCCAATTGTGCGTGCGAAAGTGGCAAGACAGGGTGTTGTTGCCATTCTTCTGCAGGATAAGGATTCGAATGTTTTAAACATTTATAATCCGTACAGTAATGCGGAGAGCTTATTGGTGGAAATCCCGACGAATGTTTCAGAGGAGGGATATCCGCTTGATTTTGATATTTCACCGGATGGAAAAAGTGTTGTCACTTCTTATATGATAGCGGGCAGCAGTGATTTTGAAACGAAAGTCAGCTTTTACAATTTTACGGAAGTTGGACAGGACAAAAATACATTGGTAGGCGGAAAGTCATTTGGAAACAAGATGATTGCCGATGTTGAATTTGTATCGGATGATGAAGTGCTGGTTGCCCACGAAAAGGGGTATTCCATTTTTGGGCAGATGAAACAGCCGGAAGTTGTTGTGGAAAAAACATTTTCGGATTCAATCAAGAGCCTTGCTGTGGGGGATGATGCGTTAGCTTTTGTCCTGCAAAAAGAGGGAAATGCAAAAAAACAAACATTAAATTTGTATGATTTGTCCGGCAGGGAAAAAATGCAGCAGGACATTTCTTATGAATATGCAGATATGGAAATGTACGGAGATGAAATTATTTTTACGGGAAACCGTTCCTGCAATATTTTGAGAACCAATGGACACGACAAATTTGATTATCATTTTGAGCAGGAGATTGATGCGGTGTATCCGACATCGGACGGACAGGTTTATACGCTGATTGATTCATCGACGATACAGAAAATACGATTGCAGACGAAATGAGAAAGGAAAAGACATGAGTACAACACTTGTGGAACTGATTGCCGCCGGAATCTTTTTGGTGTGCATACTGGATGGCGTTCATAAGGGACTTTTATTAAAAGTGTTTTCACTTTTGCGGATGGTTGTGGTGCTTGTTCTTACGATGATTTTGGTGCCGGTTCTAAAACCACTGTTCGCGGCAAATTCCGAAGTGCAAAGCGGTGCGGCGTATGTAATTGCGCTTCTTGTGGCAGTGATTGTCGTGGGAATTGTGGTCCGTGTGCTCAAATTAGTAGACCACATACCGGTGCTGAAAACGGTAAACCGGCTGGGTGGTGCTGTTTTTGGTGCTTGTATTGGAATCATTTTAATCTGGGTTTTATTGGCGGTGATAGGAGCGTTTCAGGATGTAGCGTGGTGCAGAGAGATTTCGGAGTGTGCAAAGCAGAGTGAAATTCTCCGCACGATTCAGAAATTTGACCCGATGAGTTATGTATTGAAAAAGTTTCAATTTCCCACGTTGTTTTAAAAAAATACATATTTGAAAAGTCTGGAAAGGAAGAGCAGGGTATGAGTGACAAACGGTTTGCATTGCTGATTGATTCAGACAATATATCAGCAAAATACATTGACAGTATTCTAGATGAAATGACAAGGCATGGGGTGGCGACGTATCGACGTATTTACGGCGATTTTACCGACTACCACATGAACAAATGGAAAAGCGAACTGGCGGAGCGGTCGATTACGCCGATTCAGCAGTTTCGCAATACGACAGGGAAAAATGCGACGGATTCGGCGCTGATTATTGATGCGATGGACATTTTATATGCAGGAAATGTAGAGGGATTCTGCATTGTGTCGTCGGACGGTGACTTTACGAGATTAGCGAGCCGTCTGCGGGAATCCGGCATGGAAGTGATTGGCATGGGCGAGAGCAAGACGCCGAAATCATTCCGTGGTGCATGCTCGGTATTTACGAATATTGAGCTTTTACTTGAGGGTGACAAAGAGGAAAATAAAAAGGAAAAGAAAAATGCTGTTTCCAAAAAGAAAATTTCGGATGCTGTTTTGGAAGTTATTACGACAAACGAAAACAATGGAAAAGATACGGGACTTGGTGAAATTGGAAGTGCCCTTGTGAAAAAATATTCCGATTTTGACGTGAGAAATTATGGTTATAGTTCGCTGTCGAGATTTATTGAGGATTTGGATAATTTTGAATTGAAGAGAAATCATACCAGCATTCAGGTGATTTTGAAAAATGATGCCAAAGAAGTGGAACAATTTATGGTTGATACGGTGAAAAAGGCGGGCGTCACAGGAATTGATATTGGGCAGCTGGCGCAGAAGGTGTATGACCATTTCCCAAATTTCAAGGTGAAGAAATTGGGATATGCAACGTTTCAGAAGCTGGTGCACTCCATCCGCGCACTTCAGGTTGAAAATGTGGGTAATAATCAGAAGAACGTTTATCTGAAAAGATAATGAAATAATTTCCCATTTATGAGCAAATGTGATAGAATAGTATCATTAGGGTTTGGCAGAGGAGCTAAACCAAGGACAAACAACTAGGAGGATGAAAACAGACATGGCGAAACAGAAGATTATGTTAGGAAATGAAGCGATTGCCCGTGGTGCTTATGAAGCCGGGGTAAAAGTATCAGCTGCTTATCCGGGAACACCGAGTACGGAGATTAGCGAGAATCTGGTACAGTATGACGATATTTACTGCGAATGGTCGCCGAACGAGAAAGTTGCTACTGAGGTGGCAATTGGCGCATCCATCAGCGGTGTCCGCGCAATGGCATCGATGAAGCATGTAGGGTTAAATGTGGCGAGTGACCCATTGTATACCGCTTCTTATATTGGAGCAAATGGCGGTCTTATGATGGTTGTAGCGGATGATCCGGGACTTTACAGTTCCCAGAACGAGCAGGATACCCGCTGTGTAGCACGCGCTGCACTGGTACCGGTTTTGGAGCCGTCCGACAGCCAGGAAGCAAAAGATTTTGTCAAAGAAGCTTACCGAATCAGTGAGGAATATGACACACCGGTAATTCTTCGCACGACAACCAGACTGGCACATTCACAGGGACCTGTTGTATTGGAAGACCGTGTGGAGCCGGCAGATAAACCATATGAGAGAAATCCGGGGAAAAATGTTATGATGCCGGGTAATGCGATTAAGCGTCATCTTCATGTGGAAGACCGCATGAACCGCTTAGAGAAAGATGGTTCTGATTTTGCAATTAACAAAGCAGAATATAACGATACATCCATTGGTTTCATTACCAGTGGTATTCCTTACCAGTATGTGAAGGAAGTATTTCCACAGGCATCTGTGTTAAAACTTGGTATGGTATATCCGCTTCCGAAAAAATTGATTGAAGAGTTTGCAAAAAAGGTAGACAAACTTTACATATTTGAGGAATTGGAGCCGGTAATCGAAGAGCAGGTAAAAGCCTGGGGCATTGAGTGCATTGGCAAGGAAATCTTTACCCGTCAGGGAGAGTACAGTGCGAACCTTTTGCGTGAGAAAGTATTGGGACAGAATGTTGAGACAAAACCATATCCGAACCTTCCGGCACGTCCGCCGATTTTGTGTCCGGGATGTCCGCACAGAAGTACATTCTCTGTACTGAATAAATTGAAAATTCACGCAGCCGGTGACATCGGATGTTATACACTTGGTGCGGTAGCTCCGTTGAATGTTATTGATACAACGGTCTGCATGGGTGCCAGTATTTCAACCCTTCATGGTATGGAAATGGCACACGGCAAAGATTATATTAAAAACTGGGTAGCTGTAATTGGTGATTCGACCTTTATGCACACCGGTGTTAATTCGCTGATTAACATGGTTTATAATCAGGGAACCGGAACCGTTATCATTATGGACAACTCCACAACCGGTATGACCGGACATCAGGACCATGCGGCAACCGGAAAAACACTGCAGGGCGATGTAGTACCGGCAATCAGCATTTACAACTTGTGTAAATCCATTGGTGTAAAAAATGTAACGGAAGTCAATGCATTTGATTTGGCAGCGATGGAGAAGACAATTAAAGAAGAAGTGGCAAAAGATGAAGTTTCCGTAATTATTGCCTGCGCACCATGTGCACTTCTTAAGGGCGTGAAGTTCCCGAATAAGTGTGTGCCGCTTTCCGATAAATGTAAGAAATGCGGTATGTGTCTGAAACCGGGATGTCCGGCACTTACGAAAAACGAAGATGGAACGATTGCAATTGATGAGACGATGTGTAATGGCTGTGGACTTTGCAAACAGTTGTGTAAGTTTGACGCTATTGATTGTGTGGCACGCTAAGCAAAACGGAGGAATTGATTCATGGAAACAAAAAATATAATGATTGTAGGTGTAGGTGGTCAGGGAACACTCCTTACCAGCCGCATTTTAGGTGGGATTATTAAAGCGGGAGGCTTTGATGTAAAACTGAGCGAGGTTCATGGTATGGCACAGCGAGGCGGAAGCGTTGTTACGTTTGTCCGCTACGGTGACAAAGTATATGAGCCGATTGTAGAAGAAGGACAGGCAGATGTGCTGATTGCTTTTGAAAAATTAGAAGCAATGCGCTATGCACACTTTTTGAAAAAAGATGGTGTTATGATTGTCAATGACCAGCGCATGGATCCGATGACGGTTGTGACCGGTGTGGCTGAATATCCGGAGAATATTTTGGATACACTGAAAAAAGACCACAAAGTGGTTTCGATTGATGCGATGGATGAGGCGAAAAAACTTGGCAATTCCCGCGTATTTAACACCATTATTATTGGTGTGGCAGCGAAAAATATGGACTTTGACAAACAGCAGTGGTTAGATGTTATTGCGAACACTGTTCCGCCAAAAACCGTTGAAATCAACCAAAAAGCATTTGAGGTAGGTTTTGAAAAATGATAATTGATGCACATACGCATACGTATCCGGAGACGATTGCAAAACGGGCGATTGAAAAGCTTGAGAAAAATTCGGGTACGAAGGCTCACACCAATGGTGTGCAGTCCGGCTTAATGGCGTCGATGAAAGAGGCAGGGATTTCTTATTCCCTGCTTCTTCCTGTCGCTACGTCAAAAAAACAGGTAGATACGATTAATGAAGTGGCAGCAGAAACAAATGCAAAGGCTTTAGAGACCGGGCTTCTTTCGTTTGGCGGGATTCATCCGGAGACCGACAATATTTCGGAAGTATTAAACCGTATCAAAGCACTTGGGCTTAAGGGAATCAAAATTCATCCGGATTATCAGGGAACCTTTTTTAATGATATAAGGTACAAGCGGATTGTAGAAAAAGCAACGGAATTAGGACTGTATATTACCGTTCACGCCGGTGTGGATATTGGAATGCCAGCCCCGGTTCACTGTACGCCTGACCATGTGCTTGAGGTGTTAAAGGACACAGAGTCGGACCACTTGATTCTTGCCCATATGGGCGGATGGCGTTTGTGGGACGAAGTGAAAGAAAAATTGATGGAAAAATCGCTTTTCTTTGACACTTCTTTTTCGGGTGATTATCTGCAAAAAGAGGGCGTTTCGGGAATGCTTACAAAAGAAGCATTTGTCGATTTGATTCATGCGATGGGAAGTGACCGTGTCTTGTTCGGAACGGACAGTCCGTGGAGCGGGCAGAAGGACGCGGTGCAGTGGTTTATGGAAACCGATTTAACAGAGACAGAAAAAAAGCAGATTTTATCTGAGAATTTTGTTCAAATAATTGGAATTTAAAAATAACAAAAGACCCACCAATTGTCGGGAGCAGACAAGTTTTGGCGGGTCTTTTTATATGCAGAAAATTTTTCTTATAAGAAAATGTATTTCAAAACAAACAATACTGCTAAGATATACATCAAAGGTTTAATTTTCTTAGTTTTTCCACAGCATAAGTTAATTACAACATAAGAAATTACGCCGAGTGCGATACCTTCTGAGATGCTGTACATCAAAGGCATTGCAAGCATAGCAAGGTATGCAGGTACGGCTTCTGTAATATCTTCAAAGTCAATCGAGATGATAGAAGAAATCATCAAAAATCCAACGAAGATTAATGCCGGTGCAGTGGCAAAGGATGGAATTGCTGTGAAAATTGGTGCAAATACGATAGCCAATAAGAACAGCAGACCAGTTACCATTGCAGATAAACCGGTACGTCCACCGGCTGCAACACCAGCGGAGGACTCAACGTAAGTAGTAGTAGTTGATGTTCCGAAAATAGCACCAACCGAAGTTGCGATGGCATCTGCCAGAAGAGCCGGACGGATGCGAGGAAGTTTTCCTTCTTCATCAAGCATATTCGCTTTGGTGGAAACACCAATCAAAGTTCCGAGCGTATCGAAAATGTCGACAAACAAAAAGGCAAATAAAACAGCGATGAAGTTCAGGATATCAACACCTGAGAAATCAACGTTGAAACACTGGCCAAATGTTGTTCCAAATGCACCGAAGTCTATCATGCGGAAACTTGGATAAAGGGAGTAGAACTCTTTGCCGTCCGGTACATAAAGACCGATTGCTTCGCAAATCATACCAAGAATCCATGTGGCAAGAATACCAATCAAAATGGAACCTTTGATATTTTTGTGATGCAGAACAACGATGATGAACAAACCAATTAAAGCAAGCAGGGCACCGATACCGATGGTATGGAAATCGCCTACAAATTTTACATAAGTTAAAAGGGTAGAATCATCGTTGACAACAAGGTTTGCACCCTGAAGACCGATGAAAGCGATAAACAAGCCGATGCCGGCGCTTACGCCTTTTTTCAGAGCCATTGGAATGGCATTGAAGATAGCTTCACGTACATTTGTCAAAGATAATACGATGAAAATCAAACCCTCAACAAATACGGCAAGCAAAGCAATCTGCCAGGAATATCCCATATTGCCGCAAACGGTGAATGCCATGTATGCATTCAGTCCCATACCTGGTGCAAGGGCAAAGGGATAGTTGGCTAACAAAGCCATAGCCATACAGCCGACGAAAGATGCCAGTGCAGTTGCTAGAAGAATGGCATCGGAATTCATTCCGGTAGCACTTAAAATATTTGGGTTGACAGCGAGGATGTAAGCCATAGCCATAAATGTTGTCAGACCGGCAACAACCTCAGTACGGAAAGAGGTATTATTCTCTTTCAGTTTGAACATTTTTTCTAACATGAAATGCTCCTCCTTGTAAGTGATAGATATATTGCGCTCACGTGCTCCCTTCGCGAGGCGGTAAAAGGCAGCAAATAGCCGCCTATTTCCCTTCGTAAATAATTAAAGAAGACACGTCGTACTGCGACAATTGTTCTCTTCCCTTTAAGCCGGCAAGCTCCATCAGAAAAACAATTTTAGCAACTTCGCCACCTAATTCCTCTACTAAGGAGGCGCACGCTTTTACTGTGCCGCCGGTTGCGATGAGGTCGTCCACGATAACAACTTTCTGACCTTTTTTAATAGAATCTTTGTGAAGCTCAATTGCTGCACTGCCATATTCCAAATCATATTCTGCAGTTACTGTTTCACAAGGCAGTTTTCCCTTCTTACGGCATGGAACAAATGGCTTGCCCATTGCATAGGCAATTGGTACACCAAAAATGAATCCGCGGGATTCTGTTCCGACAATTACATCAAAATCCACATCTTTGAGTGTTTCAATCATGGAATCAATCGCAAGCTTCAATCCTTCTGCGTCCTGCAGAACCGTTGTAATGTCGCGAAAAATAATTCCCTTTTCCGGAAAGTCAGGAATACTCCGGATGTATTCTTCTAATTTTCTCACAATGAGTACCTCGTTTCTTTTTGAATGTTTGGTGAAAAACTACGTTCTTTACCTTTCTATTATAATAAGAGATAAAAATATAATCAAGGTAAAATATTGGTTTTGCGGGGCGGTATGGGGAAGGGTCCGCTGAATGGCGCTCCCGCAAAGCTTTTCTCCTGAATTACGGAAAACAAAAAAGTGCCAACGAACATTTGACACAAACTGAAGGAGTATTAGGGTTGAGAACTGTCGAAAAACGTGGTATTCTATTAGAGGATTTAACCCATTACAACAATGAATAGAGAACGAGGAGGACATCATGGGCGGTTTTTTTGGAGTGGCATCGAAGGATGACTGCGTATTTGATTTGTTTTTTGGAACAGATTATCATTCCCATCTGGGAACAAGACGTGCCGGAATGGCAGTGTATGGAGAGGACGGATTTGACCGTGCGATTCACAACATAGAAAATGCACCGTTTCGGACGAAATTTGATAAAGACATGCAGAAAATGAAGGGATATTACGGGATTGGCTGCATTTCCGATTTTGAGCCTCAGCCATTGATTGTGCGTTCCCATCATGGTACATTTGCCATTACGACCGTGGGAAAAATCAACAATGCACAGGAAATTGTGGATGAAATTTTTAATGACAATAACACTCATTTTTTGGAAATGAGTGGCGGAGATATTAACCCGACAGAGCTTGTGGCAGCGATTATTAACCAGAAAGAGAACTTGATTGAGGGTATCCATTATGCCTTAGAGCGGATTGACGGTTCTTTGACGTTAATGATTCTTACACCAAAGGGCATTTATGCAGCGCGTGATAAATATGGAAGAACACCGCTTGTGATTGGACATAAAGAAGATGCTTATTGTATGGCGATGGAATCTTTCTCGTTCCAAAATTTAGGATACCGTCCACTAAAAGAATTAGGACCGGGTGAGATTGTAATTGTAAATCAAGAGGGAATTAAAACGCTGATGGCACCGGGAAGCAAGATGCGGATTTGTACATTCTTGTGGGTGTACTATGGTTATCCATCCAGTTCCTACGAGGGAATCAGTGTAGAGCAGATGCGTTATAACTGCGGAAAAAATATGGCAAAACGTGACCATGTAAAACCGGATATTGTTGCCGGGGTTCCGGATTCCGGTACGGCACATGCGGTTGGTTATGCAAATGAGTCCGGTGTTCCGTTTTCCAGACCATTTATCAAATATACACCGACGTGGCCGCGTTCCTTTATGCCGACGGTTCAGAGTAAGCGCGACATGATTGCAAAAATGAAAATGCTTGCTGTACATGATTTGATTCAGGATAGAAGTATTCTTTTGATTGACGATTCCATTGTCCGCGGAACACAGCTTCGTGAAACGACGGAATTTCTGTATGACAGCGGGGCAAAGGAAGTACATATTCGTCCGGCGTGTCCGCCGCTTGTATATGGATGTAAATTTTTGAATTTCTCGCGTTCCTCATCGGAGATGGATTTGATTACCCGCCGTGTGATTGCGCGACTGGAAGGAACGGAGGATGTATCAGAGGAAGTATTAGAGCAGTATACCGATCCGGAATCGGAAAAATATGATCAGATGGTTGAAGAAATCCGCAAGGAGTTAAACTTCACATCCCTTCGTTTTAACCGCTTAGATGATATGTTGGAGGCGGTTGGAATACCAAAAGAAAAACTTTGCACGTATTGTTGGAATGGTAAAGACTGATAGCTTAAGGAAGGAGGAACTTCCATGACGAAAAAGAAAAAAAGGCTGCTGGTTGTCGTGGTTTTAGCCGTTGTGCTTGTGGCACTGCTTGCGAGACCGGTTGTGAATTTGGTGATTGAATGGCTGGACCCGGGACAGGCACCGCTGAATGATTTATTTAAACTAAAGAAAAATGAAGTGGCACTTGTGATTAATGATGAACAAAGCAAAGAAAAGGGATATGAAGCAGAGGGCGAAATTTATGTGCCGGCATCGGTTGCGTCTGCTTATATGGACCAGAGAATTTATGTCGATACAGTGGAAAACAGCCTTTCTTATGTGACAAGTGGCGGCGTGATTTTGGCGCAGGCAGGAGAAGTTTCCTATCAGGTTGGTAAGGAGACACAGAACGCAAAGAAACCAATATTGCAGAAAAAAGATGATGTATTTTATGTGTCCCTTTCCTTTATCAAAGAACACGCAAGCTGCTATTATAAAACTTATCAAAATCCAAAACGCCTTGTGATTATGTCAGACCGCAGTGCCTCCTATACGATGGCGTCACTGACAGAAGATACCCGTGTGCGCAAGGGGCCGAATAAGAAATACAAATATTTTGTGGAACTGGCAAAAGGCACCCGCGTATTTGTGGAGACGGATAAGAAAAAGGAAAATGATTATACGGCGGTTACTACACAGGATGGAATTGCCGGTTATGTACCGAGCGACCGCCTGCAGGGGCAGAAAGAAACGGCTTGGAAATTTGACAAAGAGCCGGAATCTTTTACCCAGTTAAAGACAAAAGGCCAGGTATGTTTGGGATGGCATCAGGTAACGAACGAGACGAGCAGCGGACAGCTTCCATCACTCATTCAGAGCGCAAAGGCAATGAATGTCATCAGCCCGACGTGGTATGCGCTCAGCGATAATACAGGCAAGTTCAGTTCGTTAGCGAATTCTTCTTATGTTACTCAGGCACACGCACAGGGAAAACAGGTGTGGGGACTGATTAATGATTTTGGTAAAGGAATTAAGTTAAGCAAAGTGCTCGGCGTGACATCAAACCGGAATCGTTTGGTAAATGGTCTGGTGGCAACGGCGATTCAGCATGAATTGGATGGAATTAACATTGATTTTGAGCATGTAACAAAAGATACTGCACCGGCATATCTGGAATTTTTACGTGAACTTACTCTTAAGTGCCACGCAAATGATTTGATTGTTTCGGTGGATAACTATTCGCCGGCAAGTTACAATGCGTATTATGATTTGGAAGAACAGGGACGCATTGTGGACTATGTGATTTTGATGGCATATGATGAGCATTACAACGGCAGTGAAGAAAGCGGTTCCGTTTCGTCGCTTTCATTTGTAAAAGAGGGCGTTAAAAATGTGCTGGCAAAGGTACCGGCAGAACGTACGGTGGCTGCACTTCCGTTCTACACGAGATTGTGGAAAGAAGTAAAAGGCAAAAAGCCACATCCGGAAGCTTATGGCATGAGCGGTGCCGAGAGTGTTGTCCGGGCAAATGATGCATCGCCAAAGTGGGATGAAGCAACCGGTCAGTATTATGCGGAATTTAAGTCCAGTGGTGCAACTTACAAAATTTGGTTGGAAGAAGAAACCTCGTTAAAGAAAAAACTGGAAGTTGTGAAGAAAAATAAGACAGCAGGTGTGGCGTTCTGGAAACTTGGTTTTGAGCGTGCCGTTACCTGGACGACGATTGCGGATGCCATTCGTGGATGGTAAGACTATTTGACAGGAAAAAGACATACAATAGTACCAAAAAGGATGCGGGAGTCCGTTATGTCGAAGGAAAAAATAGAACAAACAAAGAAAGCAGCTATGGTAATCTTTTTTGCCGTGGCTGCTTTTTTGAGTGCGTGGTACAAGTTTGTGTCACCGTTTGAAAAACCATTTTACAAGACGCTTAACCAGACTGCAAAAGGAACGAAGGCGACGATTGTGATTGACCCCGGACACGGTGGTTTTGACCCTGGAAAAGTGGGAGTAAATCAGACGTTAGAAAAGGATGTAAATCTTGCTATCAGTGAGAAATTAAATCAAAAACTGGCGGCAAGCGGTTATACGGTTTATATGACAAGAGTGAGTGATGAGGCACTCTGCCGCGGTGATGAGTCCTCAAAAAAGCGGGCGGATATGCAGAATCGTGTGGCGCTGATTGAAGAAAAGAAACCGGATTTGGTTGTGAGTATTCATCAGAACAGTTTTTCTGCATCCACGAAAGGGGCACAGGTTTTTTATCATAAAAGTTCCGAAAAGGGCAAACGTCTTGCCGGCATTTTACAGCAGTCTATCAAAGAAAAAGCGGACAAAGAAAATCACCGCGTGGAAAAAGCGAATGACAGTTATTATATGCTTCGGAAGGTGAGCTGCCCGATTGTTATCGTAGAGTGCGGTTTTTTGTCAAATCCTGACGAAGAGAGGTTGTTAAATGACGAAAAATATCAAAAAAAGATGGTCGAAGGGATTGCAGAGGGCATTGAAAATTTCTTGTATAAATAGGCAGAATATGGTATGATAATTCATATGAGTATTTGAGAAAAAGCGAGATAGAAGGAATCGTATATGGATACAGAATGGATTTGCTTCGATGCGGTAACAGGGTATGACAAAGGAGAATTAAATCATGCCGCACAGATTTTACGGCAGGGCGGGCTGGTTGCCTTCCCGACGGAGACTGTGTATGGACTTGGCGGGGATGGATTTAACCCGCAAGCGGCTAAAAAAATATATGAGGCAAAAGGGCGTCCGAGTGATAATCCACTGATTCTTCATATCAGTAAGAGAGAAGAACTTGATGCAATTGCTGCACGGATACCGGAAACAGCAGAGAAACTTATGGATGCATTTTGGCCGGGACCGATGACACTGATTTTTGAAAAGACAAAAGATGTGCCTTATGAGACAACCGGTGGACTTGATACGGTTGCTGTTCGGATGCCTTCACATGAGGGGGCTAGACAGTTGATTGAAAGTGCCGGCGTGCCGGTGGCGGCACCGAGTGCGAATACGTCAGGCAGACCAAGCCCGACGACGGCAGAACATGTAAAAGAAGATTTGTGGGGACGCATTGATATGATTATTGATGGCGGTCCGGTTGGAATCGGCGTGGAATCGACGATTATTGACGTCACAGAAGAGACGCCGACGATTCTGCGTCCGGGACATATTACAAAAGATATGATTGCTAAGGTGATTGGCACAGTACAGATGGATGCCGGTTTATCCGGATTAGACCCATCGGTAAAGCCGAAAGCACCAGGCATGAAGTACAGACATTATGCACCGAAGGCGTCGATGACGGTGATTCAGGGAGAAAAGGAAGCTGTTATCCGCCGGATTGAAGAACTTGCTGCAGAATATCCAGAAGAAAATGTGGGGATTCTTGCTGCGGATGAGACGTTATCCTGTTATACACATGGACAAGTTGTGTCAGCGGGATCGCGGAATGAACACACGATAGAACAGGGGTTATACCGTGCATTACGCGAATTTGACCATATGGGGGTATCGGTTATTTTTTCTGAGAGTTTTGCAGATGATGACCGAAGCGAGGCAATTATGAACCGTTTATTGAAGGCAGCAGGACAAAAGATTGAGTATCTTTCGGATAAGTGATTGGAGGAGGCATACGGATGGATTACACAAAAATTATTTTTGTATCGAAGGAAAATGTCCTTCTTGGTCCAATGGCAGAGTGGATTATGAAAAGTATTTTGATGGATAAATCGAAGCAGATTATGTCACGTGGACTGGTTGTGCTTTTTGCGGAACCGAGAGACCAGCGGGTGACGGAACTGCTTATGAATCATGGGGTTCCCTGCGAGGAGCAGGTATCGGAAGAATTTCATGCAGAGCAGGTTGATGAGACAACGCTTGTGCTCACGATGAATTTTACCGAAAAAGTCAAAGTTCTCGAAGATTATGGCGTGACAGAACATGTTTACACGCTTCGTGAATTTGTACAGGAAGAAGATGGAAAAGAATTTGACCCGGATGTGCCGGACCCATATGGAAGCGGGGACGAGGCATATGAGGAATGTTACTTAGAACTCAAAGATTTATTGTACCGGGTGAAGAAAAAATTACAGTGGAACTAAAATATGAGGAGGGTGTTACAATATGATAGCATTAGGCAGCGACCAGGCAGGATATGAATTGAAACAGGTGATAATGCGCCACTTAGAGGAGCGCGGACTTTCCTACAAAGATTACGGAAGTTACAGTCCTGACCCTGTAGATTATCCGGTGTATGGAAAAAAGGTAGCACATGCCATTGTCGATGGGGAATGTGACAAAGGAATTTTGATTTGCGGGACCGGCATCGGTATCTCGATTGCAGCGAACAAAGTACCGGGGATTCGTGCAGCCGTTTGCAGTGACTGTTTCAGCGCAGAGGCGACCAGACTGCATAACGATGCCAATATTTTAGCTTTCGGTGCGAGAGTTGTGGGACCGGGACTTGCAGAAAAAATTGTAGATATCTTTTTAGACACAGAATTTTCCGGCGTGGAAAGACATAAACGCCGGGTTGATATGATTGAAGAATAAGGAGTGAAATAACGTGTTAGGTTTTGTCGGATGTGGAAATATGGCACAGGCGATGCTGAAAGGGATTTTGGCAAAGGGCTTGTACAAAGCAGATGAGATTATTGTATCGAGACGCACGAAAGAGGCGTTAGATGCACTGCACGAAGAACTTGGCGTGCAGACAACAACAGATAACAAAGAAGTGGCAGAAAAAGCAGATGTGCTGGTACTTGCGATAAAACCGTATCAGTTTGCAGATGTGATTCCGGAGATTGCACCGGTTTGTAAAAAGGATGCGTTAGTCATTTCGATTGCGGCAGGCCAGACGATAGCGAATATCGAGAAGTTATTTGGAAAGACTATGAAAATAGTACGCACGATGCCAAATACTCCGGCACTTGTGTTAGCGGGAGCAACCGGGATGTGTTTTCATCCATCGGTTTCAAAAGAAGAGAGAGAAACGGCAATTACTATATTTGAAAGTTTTGGTGTAGTTGCAGAAGTTTCTGAAAATATGATTGATACCGTGATTGGTGTCAGTGGCAGTTCGCCGGCTTATGTATTTATGTTTATTGAGGCGATGGCGGATGCGGCTGTAGCAGATGGTATGCCGCGTGCTATGGCTTATGAACTGGCGGCACAGACGGTGTACGGAAGTGCTAAGATGGTGCTTGAGACCGGAAAACATCCGGGTGAATTAAAAGATATGGTCTGCTCACCGGCGGGAACGACGATTGAGGCAGTTCGTGTCTTAGAGGAAAAGGGACTGCGCAGTGCTGTCATAGAGGGACAGATGGCATGCGTGAAGAAGGCGAGAGAATTATGAGAAAACGTGACGAAGCGAAAAACCGGAGAGAAATCATACATGCCTTATCGATGATTATGCAGATTGGATTATCGATGATGGTCTGCATGAGTGTCAGCCTATTGATTGGCTATGGCTTAGACAAGCTTTTTGGCACCAAATGTTTTATGGTAATCATGATGTTTATCGGGATTT
Source organism: uncultured Eubacterium sp. (assembly GCA_934322085.1). Lineage (GTDB taxonomy): Bacteria > Bacillota > Clostridia > Lachnospirales > Lachnospiraceae > Eubacterium_F. Next base: position 33,094 of record CAKRGF010000008.1, on the reverse strand, counting down.
TGGCATCGCTTCGCAGTATGCTTGTATTGACCGGACAGTATCACCCGGGCAGTAAAAAAAAGGAAACACAGGAAGGAAAAAAAGATGGAGACGGCGAAGATTAGTTTATGGGAAGTCATAATCGGCATATGGATTCTTGCCATTGTGGTAATTCTTGGCGGTATCTTTTTTGTGCCGGAGCCGTTACCGTATGCTTTGGGAGAAATCGCTGGCAGTATCACGGCGAGTGGACTTATGGTTCATTTATACCGGAGCATTGACATTGAGTTAGACCTTCCGGAAAAAAAGGCAGTAAGTCACTCCAGAGCGATGGGACTTGTACGGAGCGCCATTGAAATCGGAGTGCTTGTAGGAAGTTTTTTTCTTTCAAAATGGGTTATGCCATATACCGTTTTGGCGGGGCTGCTTGCAAGAAAGGCAGCAGCACTTATGGTTCCATGGATGGAAAAAATAAGACTTCGTAAAAAGAAATCATTATAGGAAAGGAGAGTGAGAGCGTGGATGGAGTAGATTTTTATGTATATGGGCATCTGCCGATTCATATTGGCGGCGTGACGGTGTACATCACGACGACCCATATATGTCTGGCTATCGTTATGGCGGCTCTGATTATTTTTGCGATTGCAGCAAATCGTAAAATCAAAAAAGCAGACCCGACGAAGGCACCGACCGGATTTTTAAATGTCATCGAGCTTTTAGTGGAAACCCTTGACAATCTGGTTAAGAGCAACATGGGAAAGACGCTGGCACCAAAGTTCAAAAATTATATTGGTGTGATTTTCATGTTCCTTGTGACATGTAATTTGTCCGGGCTTTTTGGACTCAGACCACCGACTGCGGATTATGGTACGACACTTCCACTGGCGTTAATCACTTTTGTGATGATTCAGTATCAGGGAATCAAATGGCAGAAGTGGGGAAAACTCAAAGGTTTGTTTGAACCGATTTTTTTATTTTTCCCGATTAATGTAATTAGTGAATTTGCCACACCGGTATCTCTGTCACTTCGTCTGTTTGCCAATATTTTATCGGGAACCATGATGATGGCGTTGATCTACGGACTTCTTCCTAAGTTCCTTTTGTGGGTCTGGCCGGCTGCACTACACGCTTATCTGGATGTATTTGCCGGCGCATTGCAAGCGTATGTATTCGCTATGCTGACAATGGTATTCATTGCGAATGCCGCAGATTTGGATGATTAATTTTATCGCGCATAAGCGCAGAAAGTGAGGAAAAGATATGAATATTTCAGGAGCAGATTTAGTACATGCAGCATCAGCAATTGGTGCAGGATTAGCAGTTATCGCAGGTATCGGACCTGGTGTTGGACAGGGTATTGCAGCCGGATATGGTGCAAGTGCCGTAGGACGTAACCCGGGTGCCCGTGGTGAGATTATGTCAACCATGCTTCTTGGACAGGCAGTAGCCGAGACAACTGGTTTGTATGGTCTGGTTGTAGCCATGATTCTGCTGTTTGTAAATCCATTTGGAGTATAATGCAATCCATCCGAAAATTGTAAGAAAGGAGGGACTGTAATTGGATCCAAGAATATTTGGACTTGACCCGCAGACGTTATTTGATACATGCATTACGTTAGTTGCCATGCTGGCATTGTTTATCCTTTTATCGTATCTTTTGTTTAATCCGGCTCGCAAGCTGATTCAAAAGAGAAAGGATTATATTGAGAGCCAGCTTTCAGAGGCGGCATCCGCCAAAGATGAGGCACTTGCCATGAAGAAAGAGTATGATGACAAACTGGCAAAGGTGGATGATGAATCCACAGAATTGATTTCACAGGCTCGCCAAAAAGCAAAAGAGCGTGCGGGTGAAATTGTAAATGAGGCCGGCGATGAAGCACATCGTATTCTGGCACGTGCAGAGAAAGAAGTGGCACTTGAAAAGGATAAAGTCCGTGATGAAATGAAACAGGAAATGGTTCAGGTGGCTTCTATGATGGCTGGCAAACTGGTGTCAGAATCCATCAGTGAAGAGGCACAGGCCAAGCTGATTGAAGAGACATGCAATGAAATGGGGGATTCGACATGGCAAAGTTAGTTTCAAAAGTGTACGGCGATGCTTTGTTTTCTCTTGCGGTAGAAGAAAATCGTGTGGATGAACTCTGGGACGAAACGCGTGCGATGAAGCAGGTGCTTTCGGAAAATCCGGATTTTATGGCGATTTTGGAACATCCTGAAATGACGATGGAAAAAAAGATGGATGTGCTGCAGGAGGTTTTTCAAAAGGAACTGTCCCAGGATATGATGGGGCTTTTGCATGTTCTTGTAAAAAAAGGAAGAATCGGAGAACTAATCCCTGTGTTAGCATATTTTAATGAATGTGCCATGGCATACAAAAAGATAGGAAAAGTTCAGATTCAGACGCCGATGCCACTATCGGAGGAACAAAAAAAGAAAATTGAACAAAAACTTCTTGAGGTGAGCGAGTACGAAACTTTGTCGGTGGACTACGAAATTGATAAAAGTCTGCTTGGCGGCATTGTGATTCGTATTGGCAACCAAGTTCTTGACAACAGTATCCGTGCAAAACTGGATGCGATGACAAGAGATTTGAGTAAAGTAAGGCTGTCAAATTAGACGGGCGGCTTTCAGAAAGAAGGTGTGTTGGAAACATGAATTTAAGACCGGAAGAAATTAGTTCAGTCATTAAAGAAGAAATAAAAAAATATAGTACGGAGTTTGAAGTTGCCAATGTAGGAACGGTAATTCAGGTTGCCGATGGAATTGCCCGTATTCATGGACTGGAGAAGGCAATGCAGGGCGAGCTGTTAGAGTTCCCACATGAAGTGTACGGAATGGTCATGAACTTAGAGGAAGATAATGTTGGTGCGGTTTTACTTGGTGATTCGGCAAACATTAACGAAGGTGACATGGTTAAGACGACAGGACGTGTGGCAACAGTGCCGGTTGGCGACGCAATGTTAGGCCGCGTTGTGAATGCGCTCGGACAGCCAATTGATGGTAAAGGTCCGGTAAATACGGATAAGATTCGTCCGATTGAGCGTGTGGCATCAGGTGTTATTTCCCGTAAATCGGTAGATACACCGCTGCAGACAGGTATTAAGGCGATTGACTCCATGGTTCCAATCGGAAGAGGTCAGCGTGAGTTGATTATCGGTGACCGCCAGACCGGTAAAACGGCAATTGCGATTGATACCATCATTAACCAGAAAGACCAGGATGTACTTTGTATTTATGTAGCAATCGGACAGAAAGCATCAACGGTTGCGAATATTGTAAAGACACTCGAAGAGAGTGGTGCGATGGATTATACAACGGTTGTAGCAGCGACCGCAAGTGAGTTAGCACCACTTCAGTATATTGCGCCATATGCAGGATGTGCGATTGGTGAAGAGTGGATGGAGAGCGGCAAGGATGTTCTTATCGTTTATGATGATTTGACCAAACATGCGGCTGCTTATCGTACCCTTTCCCTGCTTCTTCGCAGACCACCGGGACGTGAGGCTTTCCCTGGCGATGTCTTTTATCTGCATTCCCGTCTTTTGGAGCGTGCAGCAAAATTGTCAGATAAATTAGGCGGCGGTTCTTTGACGGCACTGCCGATTATTGAGACGCAGGCAGGTGACGTATCGGCATACATTCCGACTAATGTAATTTCGATTACAGATGGTCAGATTTATCTGGAGACAGAGATGTTTAACTCCGGTTTCCGTCCGGCGGTAAATCCGGGTCTGTCCGTATCCCGAGTTGGTGGTTCGGCACAGATTAAGGCGATGAAAAAGATTGCGGGACCGATTCGTATCGAGCTTGCACAGTACCGCGAGCTGGCTGCATTTTCCCAGTTTGGCTCCGATTTGGATGCTGACACAAAACGCCAGTTAGACCAGGGTGAAAGAATCCGTGAAATTTTAAAGCAGGATCAGTATGCGCCGCTGCCGGTATGGTATCAGGTTATTATCATTTATGCAGCGACAAAACAGTATCTTTTGGATATTGCGGTAGAAGATGTCCTTGCGTTTGAAAAAGGTTTGTTCCGTTTTGTGGATGAAAAGTATCCGGAAGTACCGGCTGCCATCCGCGATGAGAAACAAATCAGTGAAGAGACAGAGAAGAAATTGATTCAGGCGATTGAGGAATATAAACGCAATTTTATTCATGAGAAATAAAAGAGAGGTGTGATGCTATGGCCTCAATGAGGGACATCAAAAGAAGAAAAGAAAGTATACAAAGCACTTCTCAGATTACAAAGGCAATGAAACTGGTTTCGACTGTAAAACTTCAAAAAGCGAAGGGAAGAGCAGAAGAAACACAGCCTTATTTTAACAAAATGTATGAGACGGTTTCGGGTATGCTTGCCAAATCCGGCACCGTGAGATATCCCGGAAAACGAGAGAAAAATCCGGATGAACCATGCAAAAAAGGTGTGATTGTGATTTCGTCAAACCGTGGACTGGCAGGCGGTTACAATTCCAATCTTGTCAAGTTAGTTACCAAAGGTGATTTTGACCGAGAAAATACGATTATTTTTCCGGTTGGAAGAAAAGGCTTGGAAAGCCTTGTGAGACAGGGGTATACCTGCCAGGGTGATTTTTCAGAGGTGATTAACAATCCGTTGTTTGGAGATGCGGTAAGCATTGGCAAGACCGTGATTGGTGCGTTGGAAAATGGTGATATTGATGAAGTGTATTTAGCGTATACGGTATTTAAAAATACCGTGACACAAATCCCTACTTTGATTAAAATTCTTCCATTTGCAGAGGATGATATCAAGGAAAATGTACAGGAAGAGGATGAGAAGGATAAGGGTGCTGTGGCACAGATGAATTATGAGCCGGAGGAGGAAGAAACTCTGGGTTATATCATTCCTTTGTATGTAAACAGCCTAATCTTTGGTGCACTTGTGGAAGCAGTGGCCAGTGAAAATGGTGCGCGTATGCAGGCGATGGATTCTGCAACAAGTAACGCAGAGGAGATGATTGATACCTTGGGATTGCAGTATAACCGTGCAAGACAGGCTGCAATTACTCAGGAATTGACAGAGATTGTTGCTGGTGCGTCAGCGATAAGTTAGGAGGTAGAAAATGGCAGAGAATAGTAAGACAAGTCTCGGCGTAATTACCCAGATTGTTGGAGCCGTACTGGATATTCGTTTTCAGGACGGAAACCTGCCTGAGATTAATGAAGCAATCCACATCAAACGACAGGATGGAGATAAGCTTGTAGTTGAGGTGGCACAGCATTTGGGTGATGATACCGTGCGCTGTATTGCCATGGGACCAACGGATGGTCTGGTCCGCGGCATGGAAGCAGTGGCAACGGGAGCTCCGATTTGTGTGCCGGTAGGTGAAGAAACATTAGGACGTATGTTTAATGTTCTCGGCGAGCCGATTGACGAAAAAGAGCCGCCAAAAGTAAAGGAGTATGATCCGATTCACAGAAAAGCGCCTTCTTTTGAAGAGCAGTCTACCGAATCGGAGATTTTGGAAACCGGTATTAAAGTAATTGACCTTTTGTGCCCTTATCAGAAGGGTGGTAAAATTGGTTTATTTGGTGGTGCCGGTGTAGGTAAAACGGTACTCATTCAGGAGTTGATTACAAACATTGCGACAGAGCACGGTGGATATTCGGTATTTACCGGTGTTGGTGAGCGTACCCGCGAGGGAAATGATTTGTACTATGAAATGATTGAGTCCGGCGTAATTGATAAAACAACCATGGTGTTTGGACAGATGAATGAGCCGCCTGGAGCGAGAATGCGAGTAGGTCTTGCCGGACTTACGATGGCAGAATATTTCCGTGACAAAGGTGGAAAGGATGTGCTTTTGTTCATTGATAACATCTTCCGTTTTACACAGGCAGGTTCTGAGGTTTCGGCACTTTTAGGACGTATGCCGAGTGCGGTAGGTTACCAGCCGACACTGCAGACAGAGATGGGTGCTTTACAGGAGCGAATTACTTCGACAAAGAGCGGTTCGATTACATCCGTTCAGGCGGTTTATGTGCCGGCCGATGACTTGACAGACCCGGCTCCGGCGACAACTTTTGCCCACTTGGATGCGACAACCGTATTGGAGCGTTCCATTGCAGAACTTGGTATTTACCCGGCAGTAGACCCGCTGGCTTCAACATCCCGCATGTTGGACCCTCGTGTGCTGGGTGAAGAACATTATCAGGTTGCCCGTGGTGTTCAGGAGATTTTGCAGCGTTACAAAGAGTTACAGGATATTATTGCCATTCTTGGTATGGACGAGTTGTCGGAAGACGAGAAAATGCTTGTCAACCGTGCGCGTAAAGTGCAGCGATTCCTGTCGCAGCCATTTAACGTCGCAGAACAGTTTACCGGTCTTCCTGGTAAATATGTTCAGTTGTCCGATACGATTCAGGGATTTAAAGAAATTCTGGATGGTAAACATGATGAGATTCCGGAAGGTTATTTCTTAAATGCCGGAAGTATTGATGATGTTGTAGCACGATACAAAGAGAGCCGCCAGTAATTTCGGGCGGATAGGAAAGGAAGTGGTTACAACATGGCAGAACGTAAAACATTTCGTCTTGAAGTAATTTCGCCGGAGCGCATTTTCTATACCGGAGATGCTGAGATGGTGGAACTTACGACGACGGAAGGTGACATCGGAATCTATGCGGATCACATTCCGCTTACGACGATTGTTGCGCCGGGTGTAATGACGATTACCGAGCCGGGAGGCGTGCTCAAAGAGGCAGCAGTATTAGAAGGCTTTATGGAAATTACACCGGATAAAGTTACAATTCTTGCCCAGTCCTGCGAGTGGCCGGAAGAAATTGACATCAATCGTGCGGCAGAGGCGAAGGCGAGAGCCGAGCGCCGCTTAAAAAGTGCGGATGAAAATATTAACATGGCACGAGCAGATTTGGCTTTGCGAAAATCGTTGATTCGATTGCAGTTAGCTGAAAAATAAAAAGAATCCCCCAAAAAGCGGGATATTTGCGTTGCAAATATAGCTTTTCGGGGGATTTCTTTTTACTTTTTTCTTTTGGGAGAGAAGAGGAGACTGGAGAGAAGGAGGGACAACTGTTTTTGGTCGGTTTATTTGGATTCCAGTAATTGCGTAGAAAAGTTTTGTGACTCGTGGGTTTGAGCGCGTCAGCAGGAGGTGCTGGTAGTTTCAGCACCCCTGCTGCTACGCAGCTCAATTAGTGAGAACGGCGCAAGAGGTTCGGGGAACCTCTGACCTGCGCGGACCGGAGTGGAACGTAGACCCACGAGTCACAAAACTTTTCTACGCAATTCTGAAACCAAAAAACTCACTATGGAAACCCCTCCACAATTATGGTAAAATAATGAGTAATAGAGTAGTTACGATACATACGAAGGAGAGAGTTTATTATGGTTATTAAGGTAATTTTGTTACTGGTATTTTTTGCTGTGATGCTGGGGATTGGATTTTATTCCAGAAAGCATGCGACAGATGTGAATGGCTTTGTGTTAGGGGGGCGTTCAGTTGGTCCGTGGCTGACTGCATTTGCGTATGGAACGTCTTATTTTTCAGCGGTTGTATTTGTCGGATATGCAGGACAGTTCGGTTATAAATACGGACTTGCTTCCACTTGGATAGGAATTGGAAATGCACTGCTTGGTTCCCTGCTTGCATGGGTTGTATTGGGACGACGTACGAGAATTATGACAAAGCATTTGAAATCCATGACCATGCCGGATTTCTTTGGAAAACGTTATGGCAGTAAATCACTCCGCGTTGCAGCGTCAATGATTGCCTTCATTTTCCTCATTCCGTATACCGCATCGGTGTACAATGGTCTTTCCTATTTGTTTGGTATGGCATTTGATATTGACTTTCGCATCTGTGTAGTCGTGATGGCGGTGCTGACGGGTGTTTATGTTATTGTGGGCGGTTATATGGCGACGGCACTGAATGACTTGATTCAGGGAATTATTATGTTATTTGGTATTGTGGCAGTTATTGCGGCAGTACTTTCCGGCCATGGCGGATTTCTGGCGGCTGTGAAGGAACTTGCACATGTGCCAAGTGACGTAATGCCGGGAGCTTATGCATCCTTCTTTGGACCGGATCCATTGAATCTGCTTGGGGTTGTGATTCTGACTTCACTGGGTACGTGGGGACTTCCACAGATGATTCAGAAATTCTATGCCATTAAAGATGAAAAAGCAGTACATACAGGAACTATTATTTCGACGTTGTTTGCCGTAGTTGTTTCCGGTGGCTGCTATTTCCTTGGTGGATTCAGCCAGATTTCCGGTGTAACAAAAGCAGCCGATGGAAGTGTAGCATATGATACTATTATACCGACGATGCTTTCGAGCCTGCCGGACATTTTGATTGGAATTGTCATTGTGCTTGTTTTGTCTGCATCCATGTCGACTTTGTCAAGCCTTGTGCTGACGTCAAGTTCCACACTTACACTTGATTTTATCAAACCATTGTTTGTAAAAGATATGAGTGAGAAAAAGCAGTTAATCTGGATGAGAATACTGCTTGCTTTCTTCATCATTATTTCTGTTGTGATTGCACTTGACCCGCCGGCATTTATTGCACAGCTTATGGGAATCAGCTGGGGAGCTCTTGCAGGGGCGTTTTTAGCACCGTTTTTGTATGGACTGTATTGGAAACGAGTGACAAAAGCGGCTGTCTGGGCAAGTTTTATCGCCGGAGTTGGAATTACGGTTTCCAACATGTTTATCAATTATATTGCATCACCAATTAATGCTGGAGCATTAGCAATGATTGCCGGTTTGATTGTTGTCCCGGTTGTCAGTGTAATAACGAAGAAACCGGACGAAGCAATAGTGGATGGAATTTTTACCTGCCTGGATGAAAAAGTTATGGTAGAGCAGAAAATGGCTTTGCCGGAAGAGGACGAAGAGTAAACGTATAGAATAGATACGAGGGGGTGTCGGATATGGTGCGCAAAAAAAGAAAAAGTTTGATTTTTACCATTATGAAAATGTCGGTAATTCCGATTGCTGTTCTGGGTATTATTATGACATTTTACAGCCAGAACTCGGTTCGCGAGGGAATGGTATTTGAGGTCGAAAAAAGCTTGTCCGGTATCGCACACAATCTAATCAGTATTTATAATGTGTTGGATGCGGGAGATTTTTCACAGAAGGATGATAGGGTTTATAAGGGGGAAACAGAAATTACATCGGATTACCGGATTTTAGACGATATTAAAAATGATACCGGTGCGGATGTTACTGTATTTGTTGGTGATGAGAGATGTCTTACAACACTGGTTGATAAAAAAGGAAATCGTCTGGTTGGCTCTCATATAGATGAAGAAGTTGCTTCACAAGTGATTGAAGACGGGGAAGAATATTTTTCCCAGAATGTTGACGTTATGGGAGTCAGATACTTTGGCTACTATGTGCCAATTCGCAATGATGAGAATGAAGTTGTAGGTGTTAGCTTTGCCGGAGAGTCGGCGGAGTCTGTGAATACTTCCATGAGATTTATGACGCAGGGGAATGTGATTATCTGCCTGTTTATCATAATTCTTGCCGGATTTATCTGTAATCTTTCGGTACAGAAAATGGTGGAGGCAATTCAGGCGATTAAAAGATTTCTTGGCAGAGTGGCGCATGGAGAATTTCATCATGAAATGCCGGAAAACGTTTTAAAGAGAGGCGACGAACTGGCGCAAATGGGCGAATATGCAGTGGCGGTCAGTGATTCATTGGAAGAAATGGTGTCACGTGACCCATTGACAAAACTTCTGAATCGGCGTGCGGCGCAGATTCAGATGGATTACCGTAGAGATAACGATTGTTTTTCACTTGCGATTGCGGATATCGATTTTTTTAAGAGTGTCAATGACAGTTATGGTCATGAAAAAGGTGACGAAGTTCTAAAATATGTTGCCGGAGCACTACGGAAAGCAGTTGGTGAAGATGGTTTTTCCGCACGCTGGGGTGGCGAAGAATTTTTGATTGGTTTTGATGGAACAGTAAATGAGACGAGAAAAGTTTTGCAGGGATTTTTGGACGATGTGAAATCGAAAAAGTTTTCACATAACGGTATGGAATTCTCAATTTCTCTGACGATTGGTATTGTAACTTACTGTGAAGAAGAGGAAATGGAGGAGGCCATTAACCGTGCGGATGAACTTCTGTATTATGGAAAAGAGCATGGACGTGACCAGATTGTAATGGAATCGAGGGAGGGGGAATCCTGATGCCAAAAGCACCAAACCAGAAATACAAATTATTTTATATTTTGGAACTGCTGCGAAGTGAGAGCGATGAAAATCATCCCGTTACGATGCCGCAAATCATCTCGTATTTGAAGCAGAATGGGATTCATGCAGAAAGAAAAAGTGTTTACTCGGACATGGAAGCTTTGCAGATACTTGGGTATGATGTTGTGTGTCAGAAAAATCCGGCGGGTTATTATCTGGGAAGCCGTGAGTTTGAATTGGCGGAGTTGAAACTTTTGGTTGATGCTGTGCAGGCGTCGAAATTTATTACGCAAAAACAAAGTAGAAATCTGATTGAGAAGTTAGAGCATTTCACAAGCCGCTATGAGGCAAATCGGCTGCAGCGTCTGGTTTGTGTTAATGACCGTGTGAAAACAGAAAATTTGTCTTCGCTTTATCTGATTGATGACATTCATCAGGCGATGCATGAAAATCAACCGGTATCTTTTGTCTACTGCGAGTGGAACCAGAACAAGGAACTTGTGCCGCGGCACGGTGGCGAACGCTATCTTGTTTCCCCATGGATGCTTATGTGGGAAGACGAAAATTATTATCTGCTGGCGTATGACCACAAAGCAGAGATGATTAAATATTTCCGCGTAGATAAGCTTCGTCAGTTAAAGAGAGAAGAGGGAAAAAGAGAAGGGGAAACAGCATATCAAAAACTGGATGTCACGGATTTTTCAAAAAAAACGTTTGGAATGTTTGCCGGGGAGAAAAAAAGGCTTCAGCTTGTTTTTGATAATTCGCTGATTGGCGTTGCAATTGACCGTTTTGGAAAGGAAATTCCTGTTTTAAAAGAGTCCGAGACACAGTTTCGGACATTCGTAGAAATCAGTGTCAGCAAGCAGTTTTATGGCTGGCTTGCGGGGATTGGAAAGGGTGTTTCAATCGTGGAACCAAAAGAAGAACAAGAGAAGTATCGGAAGTATCTTGAAAATATTTGGAAACTATGATATTCTACCATTGATTATGAGAATTTGTATCAATTACGCCAAGGAGGACAAGAATGAGAGGAATAGAAACCCCGATTAAGACACTGAGACAGAAAGTGTTTACAGAAGTTGCAAAAGTCGCTTTTGATTCACAGAACATAAATGATGATATCGAGGCAATCCCATATAAAATTACGCCGGGAGATGCGCCTTTATACCGTGAGAGTATTTACCGTGAGCGTGCTATCTGTTCGGAGCGTGTGCGTCTTGCGATGGGACTTTCATTAAGACCGGATGATGAACCGGTTCACGTTACAAGTGGATTGGATGAGAGTAATGTGGCAGAAAAATATTATGAGCCGCCTTTGATGCAGGTAATTCCGTCGGCTTGTGATATGTGTGAGGATAACGTATACGAAGTATCCAATCAGTGCCGTGGCTGTGTGGCACATCCTTGTGTAGAGGTTTGCCCGAAAGGTGCTATCAGCATTGTAGACGGAAAATCTCATATTGATAAAGATAAATGTATTAAATGTGGAAAATGTAAGGCAATCTGTCCTTATGATGCAATTGCGAAAAAGGTTCGTCCATGTGCAGCTGCATGTGGTGTGAAAGCCATTTCCAGTGATGAGCGCGGACGTGCCCAGATTGATGACCAAAAATGCGTAAAATGCGGACAATGTATGGCTGCATGTCCATTTGGAGCGATTGCAGATAAATCCCAGATTTTCCAGTTGATTCAGGCGATGAAGCAGGGACCGGTTATTGCCGAACTGGCACCGGCCGTGATTGGACAGTTTGGTGACGATGTTCGTCTTTGGAAAATCAAAGCAGCATTGAAAGAAATCGGTTTTGCGGAAGTGTTCGAAGTTGCACTTGGTGCAGATATCGGAGCAATTACGGAAGCAAGACATTATGTAAATGAAGTAAAAACAGGAAAACTTCCATTTTTGCTGACTTCCTGTTGCCCGGCGTGGTCGATGTTAGCAAAGAAAACACTGCCGGATATGGTAGAGACTGTTTCGAGTGCTCTGACACCGATGGTAGCGACTGCGCGTACAATTAAACAGCGTCATCCGGAAGCTAAAATTGTATTTGTCGGACCGTGTGCGGCAAAGAAACTGGAAGCTTCCCGCCGTTCGGTACGAAGTGATGTGGATTTCGTAATTACCTTTGAAGAATTGGATGCGATTTTCACCGCCAAAGGAATTGATATGGAAACCTATGATGCAGAGGAACCAATTCATGACGCAACAGGAACCGGTCGTGGTTACGCCGTTGCCGGTGGTGTTGCAAATGCCATTGAAAACTGCATTAACGAATATTATCCGGGAACTGAAGTTTATATTGAGCATGCAGAAGGATTATCCGACTGTCAGAAAATGCTTCTTATGGCGAAAGCCGGTAAAAAGGATGGCTGCCTGATTGAAGGTATGGGCTGTCCGGGTGGTTGTGTTGCCGGTGTTGGTACGAATATTGCGATACCGAAAGCGGCACAGGCTGTGCGCAAGTTTGTTAAGGATTCAACAACTGCACTGCCACCGAAAGAATATTCAGAAATTGATTTGCCGTAAGGTAAAAGAAACAAGATAAGAAAGAGGGTATTTTGATTGAAAAATCGGAATACCCTCTTTGTGGTAGAAGGTATTTGATAACATTTCATCAATAGTGGAGGAAGTATGAAAATCGAACGAATTATTTTATTTACCAAGGGAATTGAAACATTAAGTTTTTTTAGTGAGCAGCTTGGGAAGACTTTTAGTAAACTGGGATATGAAGTGTTTTACTTTGACCAGTGCAAATCCTATGGCAGTCTTGCGGAATTGCTTTTATTTGCCAAACCAGAGGCAACAGCGGCAGTGACGTTTAATTTTGATGGCTGCTGTGGTGAGGGATATTTTATTGACTGCAAGGGAATCCATTTGTTTGATGACAGAAAAATACCGGTTATCAATATTGTGGTTGACCATCCGTTTTATTATCATAAATTTCTGCCGTTTTTGACAAAAGACTACTGCCAGATTTCGATTGACAGAGAGCATGAGGCTTATTTGCAGTATTATTTTCCGGAAATTAAGCGGGGGCCGTTTCTGCCGTTAGCGGGAACGTCTTTGTGGGAAGAAGATACGCTCCCTAGGTGGGAAGAACGCCCATATGACGTTGTATTTACCGGAAATTATACGCCGCTTTCTAAATTTGAACCAGCGATTGAGAGACATGGCAAAGAGTATGCAGACTTTTATTACGGAATTATTGAGGACTTTAAGAAACATCCGCATCTGGGGATGGATATTGGAATCCGTGAGCATCTGCTTTCCGAGGTTGAGGATATTACGGAAGATGGCGTAAAGGAAATGATGCCAAATATGATTATGATCGATTTGTATGTGCGTAATTATTTTCGTGGAAAAGTTGTTCAGACACTTGTGGATGCCGGTGTTTCTGTGCATTGTTTTGGTGCGGGCTGGGAGTTCCTTCCCTGTGAGCATCCGGAGAATCTAATAAAAGAGGGCGGCGTTGATTCATTGGCGTGTCTGCAGGCATTAAGCAAGGCGAAAGTTTCTTTGAATGTAATGCCGTGGTTTAAGGATGGCGCACATGACCGCGTGTTTAATTCCATGTTAAACGGTGCTGTATGTTTTACCGACTGGAGCCGGTATTTGACGGAAAATTTACAGGATGGAGAGGATATTTGCTTTTATGAACTGGATGCACTTCAATGCCTGCCTGATAAGGTGCAGGGGATTTTAGAAAATCAGGAGAAATGGGAACACATGCAGAAAGCGGCTTATGAGACGGCTAAGAATGCGCATACATGGGAACACCGTGCCGGTACCCTGCATAAAGAAATTCTTTCCAAGATACGCTAAATGTGGTATGATGATACATAAGTCAAAGCGTCCACGTAGTATAAAGCGGGAGAAATGGAGGTAAAGATGGCTAGAAAAAACAAAAAACAGCGGAAACATCCTAAGTTTTGGCTTGGGTTTAAAATGGTATTACTTTTGTTTCTGCTCACAATATTAGTCGGTGGAATTATCTTTTATTTTAAATATGGTAAAGATATTTTCGCAATGCAGGATGATGCAGTTGCGCTCGTGAAAGAGTCGTCTATAGATACATTCCGTTCATCCGAGACGTCGATTGTGTATAACAATAAGGGCAAAGAGATAGCGAAATTAAAGGGAGAAAAGGATTCCTATTACCTTACCCTGGACAAAATACCAAAGGCGGTAAAAGATGCAGCGATTGTTACCGAAGATAAAAAGTTTTACTCGCATAACGGAATTGACGCCAAAGGTATTATGCGTGCGGTTCTTGCGCTGATTAAGAACAATGGTGAAAAAACGCAGGGAGCATCGACAATTACCCAGCAGTTAGCGCGAGGTGTTTTTCTCTCGACGGAAAAGACGTATGAGCGTAAAATAAAGGAAATTTTTATTGCACTGGAACTGGAAAAGAAGTATACCAAAAGTCAGATTCTGGAGTTTTATTTAAATACTATTTATTATGCGAATGGTTATTATGGCATTGAAGCGGCGGCGCGCGGTTATTTTGGAAAGAGCTGTCAGGAATTGTCGCTTGGGCAGTTATGCTTTTTGTGTTCCATTCCAAATAATCCGACTCTTTACAATCCGCTGAAAAATTTTGATAATACAGTGAAACGTAAAAATCGTATTCTGGACCAGATGTTAGACGATGGCGTGATTACGAAGGTGGATTACGATGAGGCATATCAGGAAGAAATCAAACTGAACATTCAGGAAGTGAAAAAACGAGATTACATTCAGACATTTGTTTCATATTGTGCGATTCGCGAATTGATGAAAAAAAATGGATTTGAGTTTAAAAATTCGTTTGCGGATAAGGAAGAAAGAGAGGCATATGAGACGGAGTATGATGATGAGTACTCGACCGCTCAGCAGATGCTTTTGAATAATGGATATAAGATTTATACATCCTTCGATTTGAAGAAACAGAAAAATCTGCAAAAAGCAGTGAATCATAATTTATCTGGATTTAAGGATAAAGAGACGAATGGAACCTATAAAATGCAGGGTTCGGCAGTATGTATTGACAATAAAACCGGACGTGTTGTTGCGTTAGTGGGGGGACGGAGCCAGGAGACGGAAGGTTTCTCCCTAAACCGTGCGTACCAGTCTTACCGCCAGCCGGGTAGTTCGATTAAGCCATTGATTGTGTATACACCGACTTTGGAGCGTGGATCGACGGCGAGTACGACCGTGCATGATTATAAGTTTAAGGGCGGTCCATCAAACAGCAGCGGACGTTACTACGGTTATGTTTCACTTCGTTTTGCGGTAGAGCAGTCCTTGAATACAGTTGCGTGGCAGTTGTTCCAGAAGTTAAAACCAGAGGTTGGTTTACAGTATTTATTGGATATGAATTATTCCAAAATTGTGAAATCGGATTATTATCTGTCGGCATCTCTTGGTGGATTGACATATGGTACCAGTACGCTGGAGATGGCATCCGGTTATGCAACACTGGAAAATGACGGAAAGTACCGGGAACCAACGTGCATTGTGAAAATTTTGGATTCCGATGGAAATGAAATTGTTTCCGATAAAGTCGAGCAAAAGAGTGTTTACAAGAAGGATTCAGCACGTGCGATGGTTGATATCCTGACCGGTGTAATCAAACGTGGTACGGCACGTGGTCTTGGCCTTGATAATGGACAGCCAAGTGCCGGCAAGACTGGAACAACCAATGATAAAAAAGACGGCTGGTTCTGTGGTTTTACACCATATTATACAACGGCAGTCTGGGTTGGCTATGATTCCCCGAAAACGGTTGCCGACTTGTATGGTTCGACTTATCCGGGACGAATCTGGCATGAGTACATGAATGAAATTCATAAAGATTTGGAAGTTAAAGAATTTGACCTGGGTGAGTTGTCATCGGGAAGCTCCGGCGGCAGCAGCAGTGGTTATACGACACCACAGGAAGATACCGGAAGTGGTGGAAGTGTTGATACAGATCCTTCGGATTCGAATGATAATGACGTTGATGTAGATCCGGATGATGGAACGGATACACAGGTTACGGAACCACCGGCTACGCAGGCACCGGCGACACAAGTTCCGGCAACAGCGGAACCGGCTGCGACAGAGCCTCCGTCGGATCCGGCTGCAGACCCGGCAGAAGAAGGTGCAGAATAAAAAATAAGGGTTAAAAAAGCCTGTCAGGCAAATGCTTGACAGGCTTTTTAATAGGTACGCCTTGCGGCGTAAGTTTCCATTAGTGTTCCTGATGATATTTCTTCAGGATGCGTTCGATACGCTCGGTTGGGTTTAAGTATTCCGCAATCGAGGAATCATGATTTAATGTATCAATAAGGAGAGCAATGTATTTGCTCATATCAACATCGATGTAATATTCGCGCTGCAACAGCTCTTCCGGCTGATATACTAAGTTTGTCGTCATGACACGGTAAATCAGACCGCTCTTATAAGCTTCATCAAATTTCTCCAGACCGTTTGTAAACAGACCGAAAGTAGAAGCAACGAAAATACGGTTTGCATTGCGGCGTTTTAATTCAGTCGCAACATCAATCATACTTTCACCGGAAGAAATCATATCGTCGATAATTACAACGTCTTTGCCGGAAACATCAGCACCGAGGAATTCATGTGCAATAATCGGGTTACGTCCTTCAACAATTTTTGTGTAATCACGGCGTTTGTAGAAGGTTCCTACATCAACACCAGCTACGTTACCAAAGTAAATCGCACGTCCCATAGCACCTTCGTCCGGGCTGATAATCATCATGTTTTCCGGTTTCATATGAATGTCAGGTACATTTTTCAAAAGGGCTTTAATAAACTGGTATGTTGGCTGCACTGTCTCAAAACTCTTGAGTGGAATTGCATTCTGTACGCGGGGATCATGTGCGTCAAAAGTAATAATATTGTCAACGCCCATGGCGGTCAGTTCCTGAAGTGCTAAGGCACAGTCTAACGATTCGCGGGAACTGCGTTTGTGCTGTCTGCTTTCGTACAAGAAAGGCATAATAACTGTGATTCGTCTTGCTTTTCCGCTGATTGCGGCAATCATACGTTTCAAATCCTGGAAGTGGTCATCCGGTGACATATGGTTAACCTGTCCACATACAGTGTAAGCTAAACTGTGGTTACATACATCAACAAGAAGGTATACATCTTTTCCGCGGACGGATTCATTTAAGATACCTTTTGCTTCGCCAGAACCAAAACGCGGGCATACTGCATCAATGATGTAGGAATCCCTTTTGTAATTGGTAAAATGAATGGAAGAATCTACGTCGGCTTCGTTTCTCCAGCCAACAATGAAATCATCCACTTTTTTTCCGATTGCTTTGCTGCTCTCCAATGGAATAATACCAAGGTCTCCATAAGGGATTGTTTTCGACAAATCTTTTTGACTCATGATTAAAGTCCTCCGTGTAAATATTGTGTTGTAGGTTTATAGTTTGCAGCAACAGAAAGAAAAACATACTTAATGTTGCATAATTGCCTTTTTCAAACGAATGTCATCTCCGGTAATCTTTAATAATGTATAATTACTTGTAATCCGGGAGAAAATCCGCTCGCTGTAACGTTCCCGTAAATCATCAAACGACAAATTCGTTGAAATAATCGTGGAATGGCGGTTTGTTAATCGTGTATCGATGCAGTGGTAAAGCTGTGAGGAAGTAAAACTATTGTTTAACTCTGTTCCCAAATCATCGATAATGAGCAAATCGCTGCTTAATAAATAAGAAAGCGAAGCATTTTTCTGGGTCTGTGATAAGTCCCGGTCAAATTTGCACGATTCTAAAATATCAAATAGTTTTAGAGAAGTCAAGTACACAACGGTATGAGACTTGTCTAAAAGTTCTTTTGCAATACAGTTGGTTAAAAACGTTTTCCCTACACCGGTGTTGCCATATAACAGAAGATTTCCCGGTGTGTCCGAAAAACCGGATAAATAGGCTTTCACGGTTTCTAAGACATGACGCATATTGTCGCGCGGTGTTTCACCGGTTGCCTCTTCGGTGTAGTCATCCGGGTAAAAATCCAAATTGAAATGAGAAAAATTCTCATGTTCTAAAACGTCTTTCAAATTTGACTGTGAGTACAAATACTGAACAATCAGTTTTTCAAAACAGTGACATTTCCTGCCGTCAATATAGCCGGTATCCTTACAGTCAGCACACTCGTAAACCGGTTTCAGGTAGTCAGCCGGATAGCCGTGCTGAATAAGCAGGGCTTCTTTTTGCCTTGTGATTTTATCAATCTCGGCATCTAAGTCAATTGAATCGGCCTGCCCTTTTAAGCGAGAGGCAGCATGCTGCATTGAAAGTGCACGAATTTGATTTTCCAATTCATTTATTTGGGGAATTGCATCGTGGACTTCCTTCATGCGCTTTTTCAAAATGAAATTATCCTTGAGCTGCTGATGATAGTAATGAGACATCAGATGCTCATACTGACTGTTGGTCAAAAGCATAATAAGTGAATCCTTTCGTATGTTTTATGCCTGCACATTACGCAGTAACTGCTTTTCCAAAGAACTGTAGTCCTCTTTTGAATACTCTCTTTGAGGAAAACTCTGAAACTGGTTTCTTTTTATCTGTGCAAAAGAGGTTCTTGGCTCCCCGTTTTTTTTCTTCTGTTGAAATGACTTGTCACATTTTTCTATGTCCGCAAGGGTGAGGACACCTTTCTTGTGCCAGTCTTTTAATATACTTGTTATGTAATTTAAGTTTGTGCCGCCGGTCTGCAAAACCGTACGCTTACATGCCTGCTCAATAATTTCATCAGAAAAGCCGAAATCATTCCAGGTATCAATGATTTCGCGTTCTGCCGGAGCAAGGGAGCGGTTTAGACCAAGTGCCTTGCTTACGACATGATAAAGACCTGAAAAAGCAGAAGATTCATCCTTTGCTTCCTCTGGCGTCGTAATCCCCTTTTTCGCCCACGTAAGACCAATTGCTTCCATATACTTTGGTGAAGTCTTTCCACGGCTGTGTGCCGTGCGGTACAGGGTGGCAATCATCTCCTGCGAAAATCCGATGTCACACATAAAATATAAAATCATTTGCAGATGTGTGGTGGAAAGGGTTGTGCCAAGTATCTTTTCTGCCTGCGAAATCGCCTCGCTGATTTCGATATCTTTCATCAGTGCCTCCGCCTGTAAAGGCGTATATTCCTGGCGCTTCGGAATGGAGACGCCGTCGGGTACAACGGTTTCTTCCACTACCGGTGAAGTATCGATATCCGGTTCTCTTTCTGCCGTAACTGCTGATGCAGTGTCTGAGGCGTCTGTAGAAAGAACAATCGAAGTAATCTCGCCATTTTGCTCTGTGAAAGAAAGAAGTCCTTCTTTCTGCCAGTAACGCAGTGCGCGCAAAATGTCATTTTCCGTACATTCGAAACAATCGGCAAGAGCATCAATGGATGAATTACCTGCGGCGTCGGTATGCTGGCAGAGCATAACCAGGTACAAATATATTTTCACGAAATTGCCATTTGCAGATGGCATATGATTTTGAATAAATGAATTGGGAATCAAAGTAAGTCCGCAATTCGATGTTGTGGAAATTGTAAATCCCATGATAAAACTCATTTCCTTTCTCCATCAGGTATTTTTTACCTGTCAGCAAGGATGAGTATATCACAAAGAAAAAACAGTTGCAAATTGCAAATGTGCATACATTTCATGTAGAATTTATCTGTTGATAATGTGCATAATGTTCATAACAAAATCACAAACAGACTATTCTGGTAGAAAGAGTGGGTCAATGTGCCGAAATTACGTTGGTTGAGCTTGTCAAGTAAAAAATGCAATTTATTCACATTTTTTTTTGAACAAAAAAATATCCACAACCGTATCTTTCGACTGAATGTTGATAAGGTTGTGGATAACGTTCATAACTTAGCCGTTCAGAAGATTTTCACCAATTTCTACTATGTTTCCGGCACCCATAGTTATCAACAGGTCGCCGTTGACTAAATTTTTTAAAATAAATTTTTCGATTTCGTCAAAACTGCGTAAATAGTGAACTTCCTTTCCGAGTTTTTCCAATTCTCTTGCAAGGTCAGCAGAAGAAATATCTCCCGGGTCTTTTTCACGCGCCGCATAAATGTCTGCTAAGATTACTTTATCTGCCAGAGAAAGAGCAGAGGCGAAATCTTTTAAAAAGGCGCGGGTACGTGTGTAGGTGTGCGGCTGAAAGGCACACCATAACGTTTTGTGCGGATAGTTTTTCGCTGCTGTGAGTGTTGCGCGGATTTCGGTCGGGTGATGAGCATAGTCATCAATGATGGTAAATCCGTTTTTCTCACCTTTGTATTCAAAGCGGCGGTCTGCACCGTGGAACGTAGTTAATGCTTTCTGGACGGTGCTGTCATCGATGCCGTAGAGAGAAGCTAATGCTAAGCAGGCAAGGGTATTGGAAACATTGTGTCTGCCGACTACGGACAGATGGAAATGCCCTTTTACTTCTCCCTGTACGACAGCGTCAAAGGTGCCGCATCCAAGGTCATTGTAAGTAATGTTTTCAGCTGTAAAATCAGCGTCCTTATTTTCTAATCCGTATGTGATAACACGGCAGGAAAGTCCCTCTGTAATTTCCTCATAATTTTCAATATCTGCATTGATAATTAACGTGCCATGCTCCGGAATCCGTTTCGCAAACAAATGGAAGGAGTTACGGATATCTGCCAGATCATGGAAAAAGTCCATATGGTCTTCTTCTATATTAAGGATCATTCCCACAGTAGGGAAGAAGTGAAGAAAACTATTGGTATATTCGCAGGCCTCTGTAATGAAATGCTTGGAGTGGCCAATGCGGATGTTACCGCCGATTGCTTCCAAGATACCGCCGACGGAAATTGTCGGATCGAGATCTGCTGCCAAAAAGATATGGGAGGCAATTGAAGTGGTCGTTGTCTTTCCGTGTGTTCCTGCGATGGCAATGGCAGAAGAATAATTTTTCATTACCTGCCCAACCATAACCGCACGCTCCATCAGCGGAAGATTTAATTTTTCAGCTGCCTGATATTCCGGATTGGTCTTTTTAACCGCTGCGGTATAGACAACCAAATCGATATCTTTTGTAATATTCTCTTCTCTTTGTCCATATACTACTTGTATGCCGAGAGATTCCAAATGTTTTGTGATTTTGCTTTCATGCCAGTCGGAACCGGTAATGGTAAAGCCCATGGAATGAAGCAGCTCGGCGAACCCGCTCATACTAATGCCGCCAATTCCAATAAAATGAATCTTTCCCGGATGTGTAAAGTCGATTTCGTACATAAATGACACCCTTCCTTCTATTATTTGGAAACAAAATTATGATTCCTCAGATTCATTATATATAGACGGGGGAGAAAATACAAGGAAAAAGGTGAATGTGCTTAAGATTTTCACATGGTATTTGTGCAAAATATACAAAAGTTAAGAATCATAAGAAAATATTTTGTGAAAAATATTCACAAAACCTAAACAATGTGGTATACTTATTTTACAATATTAACAACAGGGGTGATAACATGATCAAAAAAGAAATGATAGCCATGTTGCTTGCTGGGGGGCAAGGGTCAAGACTGGGGGTCTTGACTGCAAATGTAGCAAAACCTGCTGTTGCTTTTGGGGGAAAGTATCGAATCATTGATTTTCCGTTGAGTAACTGTATCAACTCGGAAGTCGATACCGTTGGAGTGCTGACACAGTATCAGCCGTTGAAGCTGAATACTCATATCGGCATTGGAATTCCATGGGACCTTGACCGCAATATTGGGGGCGTGTCAATCCTGCCGCCGTATGAGAGAAGCACAAGCAGTGAGTGGTATACCGGAACCGCGAATGCGATTTACCAGAACCTGAATTATATGGAGTACTATAACCCGGATTATGTATTAATTCTTGGTGGTGACCATATTTACAAGATGGATTATCAGGTAATGCTTGATTTCCATAAGGCAAATCACGCGGACATTACGATGGCGACGATACCGGTGCCGATTGAAGAGGCAAGCCGGTTTGGTGTCTGTATTACAGATGATACCCATCGGATTTTGGAATTTGAGGAAAAACCGGAACATCCACGCAGTAATCTGGCCTCTATGGGAATTTACATTTTCTCATGGCCGGTATTAAAAGAAGCCTTGATTCAGTTGAAAGACCAGAAGGGCTGTGACTTTGGTAAACATATTTTACCTTATTGTCATGAGAGGGGCGACCGCATTTTTGCCTTTGAATATAATGGATACTGGAAGGATGTTGGTACGCTTGGTTCGTATTGGGAATCGAATATGGAATTGATTGACTTGATTCCGGTATTTAACCTGTACGAAGAGTTTTGGAAGATTTACACAAGTAACGAATGGATTCGTCCACAGTATATTGCAGGAGATGCTGTGATCGACAAAGCCATTATGGGTGACGGCTGTGAGATTTATGGAGAAGTCCATAATTCCGTGATCGGATCGGATGTTGTTATCGAGGAAGGCGCTGTGGTGCGTGATTCCATTATTATGAACTCTGCGAGAATTGGTAAGAACAGTGTTCTTGACCGTGCAATTATTGCAGAGGGCTCAATGATTGGAGAAAATTGTGTGCTCGGTGCAGGCGAAGATGACATTCCAAACAAACTAAAGCCCGATGTCTATGCCTTTAACCTGGTTACGATTGGAGAAAAGACCGTAATTCCAGATGGCGTTACCATCGGTAAAAACACTGCCATAGCGGGTAAGACAACCATTGAAGATTACCCGGATAACACCTTAGCAGGTGGCGAAACTTTGATAAAGGCAGGTGACATGTAATGAGAGCAATAGGATTGATTTTAGCAGGTGGGTCCAGTACCCGCATGAAAGAACTGACAAAAAATCGTGCGACAGCAGCACTGCCGATTGCAGGTGGATACCGCAGCATTGATTTTGTACTTAGCAGCATGTCCAGTTCCCGGATTAACAAAGTTGGTGTCATTACGCAGTACAATTCAAAGTCATTGACACAGCACTTAAATTCATCAAAATGGTGGGATTTTGGACGTAAAAAAGGCGGTTTGTTTGTATTCACACCGACACAGACTCATGACAATAGTTATTGGTACCGCGGAACTGCAGATGCCATTGCACAGAACATTGATTTTCTGAAATCAAGTCATGAGCCATATGTAATCATTGCATCCGGTGACTGTGTGTACAAGATGGATATGAATAAACTTTTGGAATATCACATTGAGAAAAATGCTGATGTTACCATCGTGACGAAGGACTTGGGAACGGTAGATGACCCGAGCCGGTTTGGTGTCGTATCGGTTGATATCGAAGGCAGGGTGACCGAGTTTGAAGAGAAGCCAATTGTGACTTCTAAAACGCTGGTTTCTACTGGAATCTATGTAATCCGCCGCAGACAGTTGATTGAAATGATTGAGCGCGCAGGGGCGGAAGATGGATTCGATTTGGTAAAGGATATTTTTATCCGTTACAAAGGAATTAAGAAATTTTATGCCTATCCGTTGGATTCCTATTGGAGCAATGTAACAACGGTTGATTCCTATTTTAAGACAAATATGGATTTCTTAGACTGCAAAATAAGAGAGTATTTCTTTAATGAATACCCACAGATTGCGTCCAAGATAGAAGATTTACCTCCAGCTAAGTACAATGTCGGCGCAAAAGTTAAGAACAGTCTTGTGTCGAGCGGTTGTATCATTAATGGTGAGGTAGAAGATTCTGTTTTGTTTAAGGAAGTTTATGTAGGCAACAATTGTACAATACGAAACTCGATTATTTTAAATGAAGTCTACATTGGGGATAACACTTATATTGAAAATTGCATCGTAGAAAGTCATGGAACCATTCGGGCAAACTCCAACTATGTCGGAAGTCCGGATGACATTAAAATCATTCAGGAAAAGAATGATCGTTATGTATTGTAGCGGACAGATGAAGGGAGGATACGATGCAGATAACAGATGTTCGCGTTCGGATTGTGGATGGAAATGCGAAAATGAAAGCGGTTGCTTCGATTACTTTGGATGAGGCATTTGCCATTCATGATATCAAAGTGATTGAAGGTGAGCGGGGCTTATTTGTCGCAATGCCGAACAGGAAAATGCCAAATGGTGAATATCGTGATGTTGCACATCCGATTCACAGTTGTATGAGGGCAGTGTTAGAGGAAGCAATTCTTGGCGAATATTATAATGTGTTAAAAGCATAAAACCAGAAAGGCAGGTTGACTTTGGTCAGCCTGCCTTTTTTTCAGTGCAAGTGCATACTTGTCACAAACCATTGAATTTTGTGTGTTTGCAAAACAAACTGGATATGTTACAATAAAGAACACAAGTAAGTTGAAAGAAAATACAACTAGAATCTAAGAAAATAAAATTGACCCGGGGGTATCTTAGGATGCCGCCGGGCGTTACGTGTTGGAAACAGAAAGGATGAAGAAAAATGTTTTTAATTGTTGGACTGGGAAATCCGGGAACGGAATATGCAGCGACGAGGCATAATATTGGTTTTGATATGGTGACTTATCTGAGTGATAAATATGGAATTGCACTTCGCAGTAAAGAAGGAAAAGCGATTGTTGGAAAAGGTGTGATTGAGGGGCAGAAAGTCATGCTTGTGCAGCCGCAGACGTATATGAATCTGAGCGGAGAGAGTGTGCGTGCACTCATGGATTATTACAAGCTGACGACGGATGAAATTGTGATTATTTACGATGATATCAGTATGCCGGTCGGACAGGTGCGGATTCGCCCAAAAGGAAGTGCGGGCGGGCACAATGGAATCAAAAGTATTATTGCTCATCTGGGAACGCAGGAGTTTCCGAGAATTAAAATTGGCGTGGGGGCAAAACCGGAAAATGGAGATTTGGTAAAACATGTGTTAGGTCGTTTTAGCAAAGAAGATGACGCAAAAATCCGCGATGTGTTTGCATTGGCAGAAGAGGGACTTCTGGCAATTTTGCAGGAAGATGTAAAGGCGGCAATGAATGCGGTAAATGGAAAGAAAGCAGGAGAGTAAACGGTGGAGACATTATTAGCACCCCTTCGTGAAATGGAGGAATATACCCAATTAAGGCTTGCGGTTGATAAGGGGGAGACTCCGGCTGCCGTAGTGGGCGGTATGGAGGCACAGAAGTGTCATATGATTTATGGCATGGAAGATTTGGCTGACGTCCGCCTGATTGTCACGTACAACGAAATTCGTGCCAGAGAGCTTTTAGAGGATTATCGTTTATATGATAAAAATGTGATGTATTATCCGGCGAAAGATTTGATTTTCTATAGCGCAGATGTCCACGGAAGTGCTATTGTGGCTGAGCGGTTAAAGGCAATTCAGGCACTTGCCGGAGATAAACCTGTGACGATTATCACGACGATTGATGCGGGTATGGATGCCTGTGTGCCTTATGAAAAATATGAAAGCCAGCGGATTCGGATTGAACCGGGTGATTTACTTGATTTAGAAGAAATGCAGCATAAACTTTCTGCGATGGGATATGCAAATGTTTCCCAGGTGGAAAGTGAAGGCGAGTTTTCGGTAAGGGGCGGGATTATAGATATTTATCCATTGACCGAGGAGTGCCCGTGCCGAATTGATTTGTGGGATGATGAAGTCGATACGATTCGCCGGATTGATGTGGAGAGCCAGCGTTCCGTGGAAGACCTTTCTGAAATCGAAATTTACCCGGCAGCGGAAGTGTTTATGACCGAAGATACCGCGGTGAGAGGGCTTAGGGAAATACGGCTTGATATGGAAAAGACCGTAAAAGAATTAAAAACGCAGGGGAAAAATGAAGAGGCAGCAAGACTTCGCCAGAACATCGAGAGCTTTGAAGAAACATTTCATGCTTATCACGGCATGGTAAATCTTGAAAGTTATATTTTGTATTTTGAAAAGCAGGTCGTTTCCTTTTTTGATTATTTTGCGCATCGAAAAACGCTTGTTTTTCTTGATGAGCCGGCGCGTTTAGTAGAGCGTGCGGAGACGGTGGAATATGAGTTTCGAGAGAGCATGAGCACGAGATTGGAAAAGGGATATATTCTGCCCCGCCAGATGGATATTTTGTATTCTTTACCGGAAGTGATGAAACGGCTGCAGGACAATCCGCTTGTTTTGCTGACGACCCTTGATACGCCGATTTCCGATTTGACCGTGAAGCACAAATTTTTCATTTCTGTGCAGGCGGCACCTTCCTATAACAATAATTTTTCAATGCTGGCAAAAGATTTACAGCGTTTTAAGAAAAACGGGTACCGCGTGCTTTTGCTGTCCGGTTCGGAGACAAGAGGGCGCAGACTGTGTGAGGACTTGCAGGATTTTGATTTGACGGCATCTTATGAAGGAAATTTTGAGCGTGAAATCATGCCGGGAGAAATCATGGTGGCAAGAGGAAATCTGCGAAGAGGATTTGAGTATCCCGCACTTCGTTTTGTCGTTGTCACAGAGGGCGATATTTTCGGCGCAAAGAAAAAGAAAAAACGAAAAGTAAAGCAGTATAATGGTGCTGCGATTCACAGTTTTAACGACTTAAAAATCGGTGATTATGTCGTTCATGAAAATCATGGTCTTGGCATTTATCAGGGAATTGAAAAAATTGAAAAAGACCATGTGACAAAAGATTATCTGAAGGTGTCGTATGCGGCAGGAAGTAATTTGTATGTGCCTGCGACGTCACTTGAAGTGCTGCAAAAATATGCGGGAAGTGATGCCAAAGTTCCAAAGCTGAACCGCTTGAATTCGCCGGAATGGAAAAAGACGAAAACGAGGGTGAAAGGCGCGGTTAAGGAGATTGCCGGGGAACTTGTCGAACTGTATGCCAAAAGGCAGGCAAAAAAAGGACATTGTTTTGAAAAAGACACGGTCTGGCAGAAAGAATTTGAAGAACTTTTCCCGTATGAGGAGACGGAAGACCAGTTAAAGGCAATTGAGGCGACAAAGGCAGATATGGAAAGCAGCCGTATTATGGACCGTTTGATTTGTGGCGATGTTGGCTATGGCAAGACAGAGATTGCGATTCGTGCCGCGTTTAAGGCGGTGATGGATGGCTGCCAGGTTGCCTTTTTGGTACCGACAACCATTCTTGCTGCACAGCATTACAACACCTTTTCCCAGCGCATGAGAGATTACGGTATCAACGTGGAATTACTGTGTCGTCTGCGAACACCGTCAGAGCAGAAAAAAACGATTGAAGGTTTGAAAAAGGGCAGTGTCGATATCGTGATTGGAACTCACAGGCTTCTTAGCAAAAGTGTTTCTTATAAGAATCTGGGACTTTTAATGATTGATGAAGAACAGCGGTTTGGCGTGACACACAAGGAAAAATTAAAGCAGATGAAAAATGATATTGATGTGCTGACGCTGACAGCGACGCCGATTCCAAGAACGCTTCATATGAGTTTGGTTGGAATCCGTGATATGAGTGTTTTGGAGGAACCGCCGGTAGACCGTATGCCGATTCAGACATTTGTTATGGAAAAAAGTGAGCCAATTGTAAGAGAAGCCATTTTGCGTGAAGTCGGGAGAGGCGGTCAGGTGTACTATGTATACAATCGTGTTGGTAATATGGATATTGTGGCAAATGAAATTGCGAAACTTGTGCCGGAAGCGGTGGTTGCCTTTGCCCATGGACAGATGAATGAACGCGAACTTGAGCGGACAATGTTTCGGTTTGTTGAGGGTGAGATTGATGTTTTGGTAGCGACTACGATTGTGGAAACCGGGCTTGATATTCCGAATGTAAATACGATTATTATTGAGGATGCTGACAGGCTTGGGCTGTCCCAGCTTTACCAGTTACGCGGACGTGTGGGACGAAGTAACCGCACGGCTTATGCATTTCTCCTTTATAAACGGGACAAATTGCTAAAAGAAGTGGCAGAAAAACGTCTGGCGGCGATTAAGGAGTTTACGGAACTTGGCTCGGGATTCCGCATTTCCATGAGGGATTTGGAAATACGCGGGGCAGGTAATCTTCTGGGTGCGAGCCAGCATGGACATATGGAAGCAGTCGGGTATGATTTGTACTGTAAAATGCTCAATGAAGCGGTGAAAAAGTGCAAAGGAGAAGAAGTGCCGGAGGAAGAATATGAAACGAGTGTCGAAATAAAGGTTGACGCATTTATTCCGGTCAGTTATATTAAAAATGAATTCCAAAAACTGGACATTTATAAAAGAATTGCGGAACTTGAGACGGAAGACGAAAAAACGGACATGATTGATGAGTTAGTCGACCGTTTTGGTGAGCCGCCAAAGAGCGTAATGAATCTTTTGAATATTGCCATTTTGAAAGCGAAGGCGCATGAATCGTTTATTGTGGAGGTGGCAAGTAAAAAAGAGCAGCTTCAGTTTACGATGTATCCACAGGCAAAAATTGATGTGGAAGGAATTCCAAAACTTATCGCATCGATGGGGAGAAAACTTCGTTTTGTGCCGGGGGCAAAACCATATTTTGTTTACCAGTATACGGGCAATGTGCTTTCGGAGGCGGAGAAAATAGTAGATGAAATTCGTGCACTTAGCATATCAAATAAAGAATGAGGAGGAACGATATGAAACGATTTATTTTGGCAATACTAGTATGTGTCAGCATGTGTATTAGTGTTGTTGGATGCGGAAGCGAGGCGGTGGAGGAAACAAGCTCTTCCGAGCGTGCGGCATCGGTATCGAACAGTAACTTAAAAGAGGATTCTTCCGTTATTGCAGTAGGAAAGTCGACAGTTTCTTATAAGGAATACAAGACCTACTATTATTTTATGAAGAATCAGTATGAGAGTATTTTGGGAACCGATATTTGGAAGTACAATAAAGCGGTAAAGGATAAGTCTGTCGGACAGGAAGCAATTGAGTCGGTGCTTCGCCAGATTATTCAGGTGAAAGTAATTGGCAAAGAGGCTGCTATCGAGAAAGTGCAGCTTGCAACGGATGAAAAGGAAGAGGCAGATTACCGGGCAAAGACGGTTTTTGATTCGATTCCGGCGAAGGACAAGCAGACGCAGGGAATTGAATTAAAGGTGCTTTCTAAAATTTTCGAGGAAAATAAACTGGCGCAGAAAATGTACAATGTACAGATGGGTAAGCTAAAAATTGATTATGCGGCCAACACACTTTCGGCGGCAAAGGTGGAACTGATTTATCAGGCGGCAAATGCGAAAAATAAGCAAACTGTGAAAAATACGATGTCGCAGATTCTGAGTGAAGTGACAAGTTCACAGAATAGTTTTTACACGGTGGCAAAAAACAAAACACAGGCAGATGCGATTGAGTATGTAATTGGAAATCAGGACAGCCGAAAAAATCTTGCAAAAGCTGTCGTCAGTCTGAAAAAAAATCAGACATCCGCACTTATTGAGGAAAAAGACGGTTTTTATATTGCGCATTGTATTCAGACCAATTCAGCGGCATTGCAGCAGCAGTACCGGAATCAGCTTGTGTCTGAAAAACAGACGGAAAGTTTTCAAAAGACATACAAAACGTGGTCGGATAAATTTGATGTGAAAGTAAGTAAAGCGTTATTAGCAGCAAATTAAATGATGTCACAGATAGAAGGAGCATAGGTTATGAAAAGAAGCAGTGGTGTTTTGCTTCCGGTTGCCAGCCTCCCTTCCAAGTATGGGATTGGCTGTTTTGACCGGTGTGCTTACGATTTTGTAGATCAGTTGGTGAAGGCGGGACAAAGTTACTGGCAGATTCTGCCGATGGGACCGACTGGCTATGGAGATTCGCCGTATCAGGCATTTTCCACTTTTGCTGGGAATCCATATTTTATTTCGCCGGATGACCTTGTGAAAAAAGGATATTTGACGGAGGATGACTGCATTCGCGCCGCCGAAGGAACGAGTGGCAAAGAAGTCCACTATGATGTGTTATTTCACAAACGTCTTGGCTTATTGCGGAAGGCATATGCAAACAGTGGTATTGAAGCGGATGTTTCTTATCAGGCATTTGTGCAGGAAAATTCCAAGTGGCTTGCTGATTATGCCTTGTTTATGGCAATTAAGGATAGTAAGTCTGGAAAAAGTTATCTGGAGTGGGAAGATGATATTAGACTTCGTTCGCCGGAGGCAATGGTGTCTTATCGAAACCGTTTGCTGGAGGATGTTAATTTTTACCAGTTTGTTCAGTATGAGTTTTATACTCAGTGGGCGGCATTGAAAAAATATGCCAATGCCAAAGGGGTTTCAATTATCGGGGATATTCCGATTTATGTTGCCTTAGACAGCGCGGATACCTGGGCGCATCCGGAACTGTTCCAGTTTGATGAAAATGGACTGCCGACAGCAGTTGCGGGTTGTCCACCGGATGCTTTTTCGGCAACTGGGCAGCTCTGGGGGAATCCATTGTACCGCTGGGATGTTCACAAGAATCAGGGGTATTCGTGGTGGATTTCAAGAATTAAAACGTGTTACGAATTGTATGATATGCTCCGCATTGACCATTTCCGCGGCTTTGATGAATATTATGCGATTCCGTATGGAGATGCAACCGCAGAATTTGGTGAGTGGGAAAAAGGTCCGGGCATTGAGTTATTTGAGACTTTGGAGAATCAGATGGGAAAACTTCCGATTCTTGCTGAGGATTTGGGATTTTTGACTGATTCTGTCCGCAAACTTTTGGCGGATTCCGGTTTCCCTGGGATGAAAGTATTACAGTTTGCCTTTGATTCCAGAGAAGACAGCGATTATCTGCCATATCATTATGATCGAAATTCCGTTGTTTATACCGGAACGCATGATAATGCGACAACATATAGTTTTTTTGATGAATTGAAAAAAGAGGATAAAGATGTGGCACTTCGCTATATGAACCGCAGCCGTTTTACCTCGAAGAAAAAATTGACATGGGATTTGATTGCGCTGGCAATGGGAAGTGTTTCAGATCTTTGCATCATTCCGGCACAGGATTATCTGTGTCTGCCAAATTCGGCAAGAATAAATACACCATCGACACTTGGCGGCAACTGGAAATGGCGAATGGCCGGTGGCGTGTTTGATGATAAACTTTGTGAAAAAATTAGAAAAATGACGAAATTATATGGCAGGCTCAAAGGACAATCGGCGAGTGCTGATACTCATTAGGCAGTGTCTGATTGTACTTGTGACAAAAGATTTGCCGATATAAGTCGGAAGCGAGTAAGTCCTTTGCAAAGAGTTTTTTTGCAGTATCGTCCATTTTTGGTACATCAAAGGCAAGTTTTGTGAGAATCTGACAAGAAGCATTTTCTTTTTGCAAAAGCAGGGAAGATGCTTCTTTTTTCATGCCTAAAACACGCAGATATGGCATAACCGGTTCTTCTTTTTCGATGTCAAACAGGCACTGAAAGAAGCTGCGTTTGATTCGTCCGGTTGTGAGGGACGGATTTTTAATTGTCTTTACGAATTCATTTATCTCCCGGTATTTTGGCAATTCATTCCGGATGCGGTCAGACAAATCCGGCGTAATATCTTTTATCCGGCACAAATCTTTTGCGGTTAAAAGGGAGTAGCCAATCAGGGATGAAAAGTCGCTTAGCGAAAGGTTTTCCTTTTCCCCGGCTTTGCGAATTTGTTCTCGCAGAAAAGTAGCAGAAGGAAAATCGGAGAGTGCCGGTGTGTCATTGTCATGGTATCCCTGCCCCTCGCGCCGTATGGTAAAAGGTTTAATTTTAGAATGAAGCTTTTGCAGGGCGATGCAGTATTCTAAGCCAAGAATGTTGTTTGGTGAGTCCCAGGTTTGGGTTGGCAGTCCGGATTCAGCAGCCAAGGCAAGTGAGCGGGCTTTTGGATAGAGAATACCTTGTTTTACGAAATGTTTCACGCGCGTGCGGTAGGAATCGGGTTCATCGCAAAGAAAGGAGGCGGCCTGCAAAAGAGGGGTGAGGTCACCGGTTTCCGTGCCAAAACATAAATGTGTGACAAATGGAAGAGTGTTCAGCGCAAGAATGCCGCCCATGGCAAAATCACCGGCGCTTGATAGACCGAACCGAACCGGCAGTTCAAAAATGAGGTCGGCACCGCCTAAAAGTGCTTCTTTTGTGCGGGTGTATTTGTCAAAAATGGCAGGTTCGCCACGCTGGACAAAATCACCGTTCATTATGATAACGGCAAATTCTGCACCACATTGTTCCTTTGCTTTTTGAATCTGATAGGCATGTCCCTTATGAAAGGGATTGTATTCTGCTATAATTCCTACTACATTCATATGATTGCCTCGCTTATTCTAAGATTTCTTTTACTTTTTTGGCAAGTGCTTCGGCAAGTGCCAAATGTCCTTCTTTTGTTAGGTGAAGGCTGTCTTCTTTCGATGGCAGGGTGACTTTTGCGGCATCTAAAAATGGAATGTCCAGTTGTCTTGCAACTTCTTCAAGTGCACCGCCAAGTTCATGCGAAATCGCAATGGAAGATGGCGGAAAACTTGCCGCAAAATCGGAATCTGCCATGTTATCGCCCAGATAAATCGGGCTTACTAACAGAACCGGAGCCTCGCTTACCATTAGGATTGTTTGGCATACTTTGGCGAGACTTCCTGCAATTTTTTCGACAGAAGGCGAGAAATAAACTTTCATGTCATTGCTTCCTAACATAAGAATTGTTAAATCCAATGGTTTATGTGAGTCTAAGCAGGGAACCAGACAGTCCATTCCGTTTTTGTACGGCTCAAAAGGGTCATCAAAGGAAGAGGTTCTGCTGTTTAGCCCTTCCTCGATAATCCGGTAGTCGCTGCCAAGTAATTTGGCGAGAATACCGGTATAGCGTGTATCGTCATCATAGCGTCCGCCACCGGGAATGTATCCGTGTGTGTTCGAATCGCCATAGCATAAAATGTGTTTCATAGTTGTCTCCTTTTTGTGTGGTTGAGTTTATTTTACAATGAAAGGGGGGATGGTTTCAAGCGGAGATTTTATATCGTTTGTGTCAAGTGTTCGTTGGCACTTTTTTTGTTTTCCGTAATTCCGTAGAAAAGCTTTGCGTCTCGTGGGCGCTC
>CAKRGF010000007.1 GCA_934322085.1 uncultured Eubacterium sp. | reverse complement strand
TTCGAATCTCGCCGGCATCAATATTATTTTCTTTGCCGAGATAGCGTACTAACTCATCGGCAAGAATTTTATCGCTTTCAAAGGAGACGAATGGATTCTGGTAGGTAATCGATTCATCTGCCAATTCTTCTACATTATTTTTGATATTTTCTCCATAAGAAGTGACAATTGGGCAGTTGTAGTGGTTGCCTGCTTCATCAAATTCTTTGCGCTCGTAAGGAACACAAGGGTAAAAAATGTACGAAACGCCTTGGTTTAACAGCCATGAGATATGTCCATGAGCTAACTTTGCCGGATAACACTCCGATTCGCTTGGAATCGATTCGATACCAAGTGAGTAAATGTTTCGGTTGGAAGCCGGTGAAAGAACGACTTCGTAGCCAAGTTCCGTAAAGAAAGTAAACCAGTATGGATAATTCTCATACATATTTAACACGCGTGGAATTCCGACCTTTCCGCGATATGCTTTGTCCGCAGATAATGGTTTATAGTGGTCAAAAAGACGCTTGTTTTTATAGGCGTAAAGGTTTGGAACGTCACGGTTTGTCTTTTCTTTGCCAAGACCACGTTCACACCGGTTGCCGGACACAAACTGACGGCCGCCGGTAAAGCGGTTAATGGTAAGGAGACAATGATTGGTACATCCCTTACATCTTGTCATGGAACTCTCAAATTTTAATTCGATAATATCCTGTAAAGAGAGCATGGAAGAAGTTTCTCCCTCTTCGTAATGCTCACGGGCAATCAGTGCGGCACCAAAAGCACCCATGATACCGGCAATGTCAGGGCGAATTGCCTGACATCCGGAAACACGCTCAAAACTTCGTAATACCGCATCGTTATAGAAAGTACCACCTTGAACGACTACGTTTTTACCGAGGTCTTTCGGGTCTGTTAATTTAATTACCTTTAACAGAGCATTTTTGATAACGGAAATAGCAAGTCCGGCAGAAATGTCTGCAACCGTAGCTCCCTCTTTTTGTGCCTGTTTTACTTTGGAGTTCATAAACACGGTACAGCGGGAACCCAAATCGATTGGATTTTCGGCAAACAGAGCCAGTTTTGCAAAATCTTTTACTTCATAATTCAATGAGCGTGCAAACGTCTCGATAAAAGAACCACAGCCGGAAGAGCAGGCTTCATTTAACTGTACCTGGTCTACGGAGTGATTTTTGATTTTAATACATTTCATATCCTGACCGCCGATGTCCAGAATACAATCAACATCCGGGTCAAAGAAAGAAGCAGCATAATAATGGGAAACGGTTTCAACCTCGCCTTCATCTAACATCAAAGCGGATTGAATCAGTGCTTCACCGTATCCGGTTGAACAGGAGCGCACAATTGTGGCACTTTCCGGAAGCAGTTCATAAATCTCTTTAATCGCTTTAATTGTTGTTTTCAGCGGGCTTCCGTTATTATTATCATAGAACGAGTACAGAAGGGAACCGTCTTCGCCGACAAGAGCTACTTTAGTTGTTGTTGAACCGGCATCTACGCCAAGAAATACATTTCCTTCGTAAGTGGATATATCTCCCTTCTTTACACTGTGTACGTTATGTTCTTCGATAAATTCATTGTAATCAGCTTCATCTTTGAAAAGAGGCTCCATACGAGTTACTTCAAATTCAATTTTAATTTCGCCGGAAAGTTTCTTTAACAAGGCACCGATTGTTGTGGCACCTTTTCCCTCTGAATTCATGGCTGCTCCACTTGCCGCAAAAAGATGGGAATTTTCCGGTGCAATAATGGCATCTCCGGTCAAATTAAGAGTGCGGATGAATGCCTGTTTTAATTCTGTTAAAAAGTGCAGCGGACCGCCCAGAAAAGCAACGTTACCGCGAATTGGTTTTCCGCAGGCAAGACCACTGATTGTCTGGTTTACGACAGCCTGGAAAATGGAAGCGGCAAGGTCCGGCTTCGATGCACCTTCATTTATTAAAGGCTGAATATCAGTTTTTGCAAATACACCGCATCGTGCGGCAATCGGATATAAAGCCTGATAATCTTTTGCATAGGTATTTAGTCCGGCAGCGTCTGTTTTTAATAAGGTGGCCATCTGATCGATAAAAGAACCGGTACCACCGGCACAGATACCGTTCATTCGCTGCTCAATACCATCGGTAAAGTAAATAATTTTTGCATCCTCACCACCAAGTTCAATGGCGACATCGGTCTGAGGAGCATAACTTTTTAAGGAAGTAGCAACGCTCACAACTTCCTGCACAAATGGAATATCAAGGTGCTTTGAGATGGCAAGACCACCGGAACCGGTAATCATTGGTGCGATGTCACAGTCACCAAGCTCGTTATAAGCACGTTCCATAATTGCACGTAAGGTTTCCTGAATATTTGCGTAGTGACGCTCATAGGCAGAAAACAGTATGTTATTGTTATCATCCAACACAGCAATTTTTACTGTGGTTGAACCAATATCAATACCTACTCGTTTCATAAGTACCTCCTAAAGTTTCCTATTAAAATGATTTTTTGTTGCTTAATTATCGAAACTTTATTATACGACAAAAAGAATGGTTTTGCAACAAAATTAGAAAGAACAAATGGCATTCTTTTGAATAGGATAATAAAAAAAGGCAGGAATCTGAAAATGAATCAACGTTTTTGTAATGGAATGATACATGTCATTCGCTCCGGCGACAATCTTTACCAGTTAAGCAGACGCTACCGTGTTCCGCTTGCACTTATTCTGCGGGCAAATCCGTATGTGGATGTTTATAATTTAAGACCAGGACAGGAAATTTGTATTCCAATGCCCTGTGGAAGCGGACCGATGGCAGGACGGGGAATGCAGCAGGAAAATGTGGAGACAACCGAGCAGGAGACAGAGAAAGAGGATTATGAGGAGGAAAAGAATGCACAGGCAGAGGAAGAAAAAGAGGTGTCTTGTGTCTATCGTGCAGACGGAACAAAAAGCCTCGGAGCCATTTTAAATGAGTGCGGTGTAACGATGGCAGAATTTTTTGAAATGAATAATCCAGAGCAGATTATTATCGCGGCAGATGTCCTTTTTGAAGTGCCAAAGAAGGTTTGACAAAGACTATTAGAACCTTTATAATGAAAACGGATTAGTCAGACTCGGCGATGCCTTGTTTTCGGGGAATCGCCGTTGTCTTTGAAAGGAAGGTGAACAAGCATGATTTCCATTTATAAAACCATAGAAGATGATATGGTGGTGCTTGATAAAATAGAAGAGGGCTGTTGGATATCAGCCATTCACCCAAATGAGGAAGAATTGTCTTTTTTGCAGGAAGAGACTGGGATTGACTTGGATGATTTACGGGCACCTCTGGATGATGAGGAACGTTCCCGTATCGAATTAGAAGATGGATACAATATGATTTTGGTGGACATCCCTTCGCTTGATGAGAAAGACCGGTATGTCACGATTCCTCTTGGTATTTACATGACAAAGGAGCATATTATTACCATTTGTCTGGAAGAATCACCGGTTTTGAAAGCGTTTGTAAACCGCAGAGTGCGTGAATTTTACACGTTCAAAAAGACCCGCTTTGTATTCCAGATTTTGTATCGGAATGCTGCATCCTATCTGCGTTATCTGCGTATTATTGACAGAAAAAGTGACCAGATTGAGGAAAAACTGCATATTTCCCAGAAAAACAGCGAGCTGATTGAACTTTTGGAACTGGAAAAAAGTCTGGTTTATTTTACCACTTCCCTGCGCTCAAATGAGGTCGTTTTAGAGAAACTTCTGCGAACGGAGCGCGTTAAAAAATATCCGGAAGATGAGGACTTATTGGAAGATGTCATTATCGAGAATAAACAGGCGATTGAAATGGCAAATATATACAGTGGAATTTTAAGTGGAATGATGGATGCGTTTGCGTCTGTTATATCCAATAACTTAAATATTGTAATGAAGTTCTTGGCAACGGTTACGATTGTTTTATCAATCCCGACGATGATTGCCAGTTTCTTTGGAATGAACTTTGATAATATTCCGCTTGGACATTCGCCATTTGGATTTTTTACCATTATTGTATTAACGCTTATTATTTCTGGCGTTGTGGCGTTGTTATTCCGTAAAAAAGACTTGTTTTAATAGGGAAAAGACAATTGTTGAATGGAGGTTAAAAAAGAACTATGAGTTTATTAGACCGATTGGAGAGAACACGGTTTGGAAAATTTGGCATTCCGAATCTGATGCGGTATGTCATTGGAGTTAATATTGTCGGAATCCTGCTTAGTCTTGTGAATCCGACGTTTTATTATTCGTATCTGAGTTTGGATATTGCAAGTATTCTGCATGGACAGGTTTGGCGTATTTTCACCTTTGTGTTAAGCCCATCCGGACAGTTTGGCGGTACCGGCATGGTTAGTTTATTGTGGTTTGCAATCTGGATTTTTGTGTATTATTCGATTGGAACAAATCTGGAGCGCATGTGGGGAACTTTCCGCTTTAATTTGTTTTATTTTGGCGGACTTTTACTGGTTGTAATCATGACTTTTATTTTTTATCTGTTTTTACAGCTTGGGTTAGTGCCAAATGCTGCAACTGCTTATATGGATTATATGCTTTCCGCCAATATTATGGATGATTTGAACCAGACGATGTTTTTAGCGTTTGCCTTTGCTTTCCCGGATGCACAGTTCCTTGTGTATTTTATTATTCCGGTTAAGGCAAAGTGGCTGAGTATTGTATATCTTTTGATGGATGGCTATATGTTTGTCCGCTATCTGATGAGTGGATATTATTATTCGGCAGCGGTGATTTTGGTTCTTTTATTAAACTTTTTTATCTTCTATTTTATGGGACGTGGTTCTCTTACGCCAAAGCAGGCGTACCATCAGAAGAAGAGAAAGATGGAATATAAGAAAAAAGCAGCACCTGTGCAGGGAAGTGTACCAAGGCATCATTGTGTGATTTGTGGCAGAACGGATGTGGACTCTCCGCAGTTAGAGTTCCGTTACTGCTCCAAATGTGAGGGAAACTATGAGTATTGTTCAGAGCATTTATTTACCCATGAGCATGTGCATCATTAAAAGGAGGAAGGAGTCGGAAAATGGGATTGTTTGGTATTGCGACAAATAGTGTACAAATGTTAGTGTTAGTAGCGGTTTTAACCGTGGCAGTTTTTGCTGTTTTGTATTTTGAAAAATTCCGCTATGAAGTAGAAGGAATTCGGATTTACCGCAAAGACAGCAAAAAGTCATGGACTAATCTACTGCTTGTATTAGCGGCGGCGCTGCTTGTAAAATTGATTTTTGCGGCGGCGTATGAAGGGCATGGAACGGACATGACCTGCTTTAGTGCGTGGTCGGATATGATTTTTAAGGATGGCTTCTGGAATTTCTATCATTCGGATTCTTTTACGGATTATCCGCCCGGATATATGGCAATGCTGTGGGGCATTGGGGCTCTGCGCAGCATCTTTAATCTGGATGTTGC
Organism: uncultured Eubacterium sp.; assembly: GCA_934322085.1. Lineage (GTDB taxonomy): Bacteria > Bacillota > Clostridia > Lachnospirales > Lachnospiraceae > Eubacterium_F. The sequence goes on along the minus strand of CAKRGF010000007.1, from coordinate 80,603 downwards.
AACGGGAGCCGGAAGATGTGTTATTAAACTGATTCCGATTTTGTTTGATCTTGGTACAGGGGCACTACTTTATAAGATAGCAAAGAGAAAATTTTCTGAAGGTTCTTCTCTTATTTTGTCAGCGACATACGTGCTCAGTCCGGTCGTTGTTCTGGATTCTTCGGCATGGGGACAGGTGGATGGTGTATTTACCTTTTTCCTGTTGCTTGTCTGCTATCTGTGCATGGAAGAAAAGCGTATTTTTGCGTATTTTGCTTTTGTTGCCGGAGTTCTTATCAAACCGCAGATGATTATGTTTGCACCACTTTTGATTTGGACAATTATTGAACAGGTTTTCTTAAAAGATTTTTCAAAAGAAAAAATGTTTCGGGATTTAGTAGGCGGCGTTTTATCTCTTGTGGCAATGGTTGTATTTACCCTTCCGTTTGGTGTGGACAAAGTGTTCAGCCAGTATGTGAATACGTTGGGGTCGTATCCGTATGCGACGATTAATGCATACAATTTCTGGGCGCTGTTAGGACAGAACTGGCAGCCGCAGGCAAATACATTTTTAGGTGTGTCAGCAAGTTCATGGGGAACACTTGCAATTTTAGTATCCGTTGCACTGAGTGCCGTGATTTTCTTCCGGTTAAAAGATGACAATTCACGTTACTTTACGAGTATGGCGGTACTTCTTGCCAATATGTTTTTGTTCTCAGTGCGTATGCATGAGAGATATTTATTCCCGGCAATTGTACTTATGTTAGCTGCCTTTTTGGTGAAGCCGACCAAACAGTTATTCTTTACTTATGTGGGATTTTCGGCTATTCACTTTTTGAATGTAGGTCATGTTTTGTGGGCATATATCGAGGAAAATGGAAATACAGCACCAAATGGATCATTAATCGGAATTACAGCAGTTCTTACGATTTTGATGTTTGCTTATTTGATTTACGCTTCGTTTTCTGTTTCGGTTATGGAGGATTTAAAGGAGGTATCCGGAGGAAAGAAGAAAAAGAATACCCTTCCGTATCTTGTGAAAAATCCGAAGGCAAAAGAGAAAGAGCCGGAAGAAGTTTATAAACAGCATATTCATGCGACAAGAAAAATGCCTAAATTTACAAAGTGGGATTATATTGTACTGTTTGGAATCCTTGTATTATACAGTGTATTTGCTTTTCATGATTTGGGTGATACCAAGGCACCGGAGACTTACTGGCAGCCGGAAAATGGCAATTCCCAGATTGTATTAGATCTTGGTAAAGCAAAAGATATCGGAATGATTTATACGTTCCTTGGAGCGAAGGAAGACCGAATGATGACACTCGAAATGTCAGAGGATGGTAAAAAATATGATACAATCGGTACCGTTAAAGCAACGAGTGTGTTCTGCTGGGATGCGTTAAAGACTTGGGATGAAGAGACTCAGGAAGAGGGGGCGGATGACTATAATTTAGCAAAAGATTACCGTTATATCCGCTTAAGTGTTGATGAAGAACAGCTTTCTGATACCTTTATGCTGAATGAATTGGTAATTCTTGATAAAGACGGCAACTGGATGAAGCCGGTCAATGCTTTGGAATATAAGAATTTGTTTGATGAACAGGATTGTTTCGAGCCGCAGAGTGATTTGCCGGAGACTGTGTGGAAGGCTGAAAAAGCTGGAGAAACCGTGACTTTAGATTTGGGTGCAGATAGTTACTTTAGTATGCTGCGAGGGTACTCTACGGAGAAAGCAAATCAGCGGTTTGAGATTGAAGTGGCAAAATCGGCAAATGATGGCGAAGAGCCGCAGTATCAGAAAGTGGGAACGGTAGTCAGCGGTGAGGCTGATGGTTTTAGCAGACTTTCGGAGGAAAATCAGGAGAATACCGATACCTATTCCTTTGCGAATGATTCGTACCGCTATATCCGCCTGACAACACTTTCGGATAATACAAGTTTGAATGAACTGGTACTGACGGATACGAATGGAAATACGGTGAAAATCCGTGACCATATTGGCGGAGATTCCTTGTTTGATGAACAGGATGGATACCGAAAGGCAATTACCTTTAGGAGCGGCACTTATTTTGATGAGATTTATCATGCCAGAACAGCTTATGAAATTGCACATGGAATGAGCAATTATGAGTGGACGCATCCGCCTCTTGGTAAAGTATTTATCAGTCTTGGTGTACGTATGTTTGGTATGAATCCATTTGGCTGGCGCATTATTGGAGTGCTGTTTGGAATCGGGATGATTCCGTTTATGTACTTCTTTGGAAGACGTTTGTTCAAGAACCGCACGTGGGCGGCCGGTGCATTGACATTTTTGTTTACTTTTGATTTTATGCATTTTACGCAGACAAGAATTGCTACGATTGATGTGTACGGAACATTCTTTATTATAGCAATGTTCTACTTTATGTATCAGTACAGCCAGACAAGTTTTTATGATACAAAATTGTGGAAGACCTTTATCCCGCTTGGCTTAAGTGCAGTGATGATGGGACTTGGCTGTGCATCGAAATGGACGGCAGTATATGCGTCTGCCGGTCTTGCCGTGTTCTTCTTTGCCATTATGGGCTGGCGTATTTTTGAGTACCATCTGGCGAAGAAAAATCCGACGGGCGAAACCGAAGGAATTGCGCATAAACATATTATTGAAGTATTTAAGAAGAAACTTCTTTTAACCCTTGGATTCTGTGTGATTTTCTTTGTGTTTGTAGCAGGAACGATTTATGTTGCTTCCTATGTTCCGTTTGAGGACAGCGCAAAGGATAACACCGAGCGCTTCTACGAAGTGACAGATGAGAATTACGAAGGATTTAAATGGGAAAATACATTTGTTTCCGGTCTTGTGGATACACTTCGCGACCACAGTGGAAATCCTGTGGCTGAGACGGTCGGAAAAATGTTGAATAATCAACATGCTATGTATGAATACCACAGCAAACTGGAGGCTACCCATCCATGGCAGTCAAGCTGGTATGAGTGGCCGACGATGATACGACCGATGTATTATTACTGCCAGACTTTGCGGGATGGTATGAAAGAGGGTATCAGTGCCTTTGGTAACCCGCTTGTATGGTGGGCAGGAATCCCGGCATTGATATTGATTCTTCTGCCGTTTGGAAGAAGGCGTTCGAACAGGCTTGGAAGCAAAACGTCGCAATGGCTCCAGAGTATCGGCTGCGAATTCTTTGCGTTCCTTGCTTTGTGGAGATTGGTTGTGAAACAGTCATCAAGTGATGGAAGCGGTAATTTATGGACGTTATATGGACCATTCTTTATTGTACTTGGTGTGGTGGCTTTGTATATTGCTTACCAGCTTGTGACAAGGGGAGATAAAAAAGCCTTGTTTATGGTATTTGCCTATGCGGTTCAATTATTACCGTGGATTTTAGTGCCGCGTTGTACATTTGCCTATCACTATTTTCCAAGTGTGCCATTTGTCGCCATGATGATTGTGTACTGTATGGTAAAACTTGTGGATGCGGACAAAAAATGGTTCAAATGGTGTATGGTTTATCTGGCAGTTGCCTTTTTCCTATTCTTAATCTTTTATCCGGTACTTTCCGGACAGCCAATTTACGAGCAGATGGCAAGAGATGGACTGCGCTGGCTGGAAGGCTGGCAGCTTATCAGCTAAACAAACGATAGAAAGAAGGATAAAAACGTGAGAAAACTGATTCAAGAGATTCATAACGGGAAAAATATAAAGGAAAATTTAAAACATTATGCGGATATAGCCGTAAAAACATATGTGGATTATGGAACGCTTGAAATGACTTTTTCTGCGTATTCGCTTTTGGAAGATGAAATACAGGTATTGGATGCGGATGAGAAGGAGAAAATGCTCTCGCAGGTAAAACAGGCGATTGGCTGTTTGGCGGATGGGACCTGTGACTATACGGCACTTGGTGAACAAATGAGTCAGCTGCGGGATGAAATTACTGCCAAAATGGATGTTTTAACTGCGTACACGGACCGCATGATTTGCTATGAATACGTGCTAAACCGTATGGAATTAAAATATCTTTCTAAGAAAGAATTGTCAGAGAAACTGGCAGCTTTTGAGGAAGAAGAGTACATGAAAATGTTAGAAGGGTATTTGTTTGGCAGCAAAGATCAAAAGGTGGCACTTGATAAAATCCGTCTGATTGTGGGACAGATTCCGGTTCATATGACAAAGAACAAATTGTTTGAGCGGATCGGAGAAGCACTTACGTTATATCAGGATGGCGATAAATCGGCACTGGATGGCTTTTTGTATATGGTGCGTACAAGTGCGATGCTGTATGAGCCAAAGCAGGAAGAAAATCAGTTTCCAGAGATTTTAGAGGCCCTGCAAACGTTTGAACAGACCGATTTTGAGTCATTGGAGGGCGAGAAATATAATCAATTGGTATCGCTATTGGAAAAGACAGCCAAAGAAATTCATGAGATTACGGACTTTTATTATGAAGTGCAGAATGTTGTAAATGGTGTGTATGCCATGGCACTGATTCTTCCTTACCGCGAGAAAATGAGCCGGATTGAGAAAGCAGGAAGAAATGTGTGGCAGGCGCTGGCACAAGGCGAGTTAAAAGAAGAACTGCTAGTGCCGTTAGAGGGCAGTATTGAGGAATGCGTTGAAAAATCCAGTCATTTGGAATCGATTTTATATGAAATCCGCAGTTCTTATAAGAAAGAATTGATGGAAACCGGTCTTGCCGGTCAATTTCACGATTTCGTATTAGTGGCAGATCTTTTATCGGACAGTTTGTTTATTGATTTGTCAGTTTCCGGCGAGGAAGAGGAAAAAGCAGATCTTTCCTATGTGAGAAAATGCACAGATGAATTGGTAAATGAACTTTCGGAAAAGTTAAGCCAGGTGTCAAAACCGGTGAAAAAAGCGATTATGGGGCTTGTTCTTGAAAAACTGCCATTGACATTCCAAAATTCGGATGAGGTTCTTGACTATATCCGTGTTAATTTGATGGGATGTCAAGACAAAGCTGAAAAATGTGTGGTACTTACGATGTTAGCAGACTTGATTCGCGAGGAGCAGGAGTGGACGTAATATGATTTACTGGTATCAGGATTTGTATATGGATGAAACCGTAGAAAAAAATCCGAAACGGTGCAAAAAACGAGTGGAAAAGCGGCGTCCCTGGAAAAAGAGTTACGTCGTTCTTACACTGGCGCAGAATGATAAAAACTTGTTTGAGATTATGCAGACACGCCAGTTGTTTTTCCGCCGCTACCGGCATGTAGATATGTATGTAGTGGCGCTGACTTCGGATTATGATGCCGCTGTCGAAATCCTTCAAAAGATTTTAGAAAAAGGATATCGGGAGAATCCGGAATATAACCCAAGAGATGCATTTGCGAAGAAGGAGTTTTATCCGGGCAGAAAGTAACAGAGAAAAGAGGTGTGCCTATGTGGATTTTTTTACTAATACTCAAATGGATTTTCATTATACTTGGCATACTTTTGGGACTTGTTCTACTGTTTACGGTTCTTATTTTATGTGTGCCGGTGCGCTACCGGGCAGCGGGGGATAACCGTGAAAAAATTCAGTATTCATTTAAGGTGAGCTGGCTTTTGTCTGTGGTTGCCGTGAAAAAGAAAAAAGATTCAGAACAGATTGTTTTCTCTTTGTTTGGTATTCCAATAAAAAAAATGGGGAATGAAAAATCAGAGCAGTCGCAGTCATCTGTGACAAAATCGGAGGGGGAAAAAGAGCCAGAACCAGTACAAGATGACAAGGAAGAAACAGGCGAACCTGTTTTGTCAGCGCAGGAAGAAAAAACGGAGCAAAGAAAGGATAAGAAGAGACCTTTTTCCAGGACAAAAAAAGCGAAGAAAAAGAAAAGCAAAAAAAACTTTTCATTTCAAGGGCTATCCAGTATAATGAAGTGTGTGAAACAAAACAAGAAACTTTTGAAACGGCTGTATCGGGAAATAAAAGCATTGCTTAAGTATCTGGCACCGAAGAAAGTGAGAGGAACATTTTTATTTGGAACCGGCGACCCTTCATCGACGGGGCTTGTTACCGGACTTATCAGTTTGTTTCCGATTGCTTATCAGGAGGGGGTTTATGTTACAACGGACTTTGAGGAAAAAAGACTGGATGTTGATTTTTTTGTAAAAGGCAGAATGAGAGTGATTTATTTTTTACGGCTCTTTTTGAGACTGTATCAGGATAAAGAATTGAAACGAATGTGGAAACAGATTCATAGATTAAAAAAGGAGGCTTTTTAAAATGTCAGAAAATAATTTTACCAACACAGTAGAATCTCTGTTTAAGGGGATGGATGCATTTATCACAACAAAGACTGTAGTAGGAGATGCTGTACGGTTTGACGATGGCACGATTGTACTTCCGCTTGTGGATGTTAGTTTTGGTGTTGCTGCCGGTGCATTTGCAAACGAAACGGAAAAGAAAAACAACGGTGGCGGTGGTATGGGTGGTAAAATCCAGCCAAGTGCCGTGTTAGTAATTAAAGATGGGACGTCCAAACTTGTCAATGTGAAGAATCAGGACGGCATCACAAAGATTCTCGATATGGTACCGGATTTTGTTGACAAATTTGCTGGCAAGAAAAATAAAGAGCAGCCGCACGATGCAGGTAAAGATGCAGAATAATCCGCAAGAATTACGGAAATTATAAAATTTGTAAAAAAATAAAAATTTTGCTTGCATTATAGTTGGAATTTTGCTAAAATATTCGTGTTGTCGTGTGTGAGAGATATTTTGTTTCATATAGAAGAGACATGCGAAGTTTAAGCAGAAGGAGGTGCTTTTCATGGCTAAATGTGCAGTATGTGGAAAAGGCGTACACTTTGGTAACGCTGTCAGCCACTCTCATAGAAGAAGCAATAAGATTTGGAAATCTAATTTGAAATCTGTTAGAGTAAAGGTGAACGGTGGTACAAAGAAAATGTATGTTTGTACTTCATGCCTTCGTTCTGGTAAAGTAGAAAGAGCGTAGTTGCGGTTTACCCGTACATCATAAAAAAAGAACACATTCTTATACTAGAGTAGGAGAATGTGTTCTTTTTTTAGTCGCAGCTTGTGAAGAGATTATAGCCGAGGACAAGACAGGTAATAATAATCAGGATGGCAAGCAGACTGTGCCGCATGAAAAGCATGATGCACATGCCGATGCCAATCCAGAACAAAATAAATCCGATTAAGCGTTTCATAAAAGATACCCGCATAGATGTCTTTGTTACTATTCTATGCAGAAAAATGGGAAAAGTTTCGCAGTATGTGGATTTGCTTTTTTTTATAGAATAGTGTAAAATAAAAATAATTATGCAGTTATCCGTTAGGGGATACCAGATTGGAGGTTACTATGAAAGGTCAGATGGATACCGAAATGGGCAAAATCTTTGTAGATGAGGATGTATTGGCTAAGTATGCCGGTTCCGCAGCGGTAGAGTGTTTTGGCGTTGTTGGTATGGCATCCGTAAACGTACGGGATGGCTTTGTGAAGTTGTTGAAAAAGGACAACTTGCGTCATGGTGTTAATGTTAGTGCGGCTGATGGCAAGCTGATGATTGAACTTCATATTATTGTAGCATATGAAGTGAGTATTCTTGCGGTTGCACAAAACCTTGTTGATAATGTGAAGTATAAGGTAGAAGAGTATACCGGCATGGAAGTTGGGAAAATTACCGTATGCGTTGAAGGCGTACGCGTGATTAACTAATTTGCCTGTTAAATTGGAGGAGAAAACTGTGATTATAAAAACGATGGATGCCTCTTTTGTAAGAAAGTGTTTTCTTGCCGGGGCAAATGCAATCGATGCAAAGAAGGAAGTAATAAACGATTTGAATGTATTCCCTGTACCGGATGGTGATACGGGAACGAATATGACGATGACCATTATGTCTGCGGCAAAAGAGGTAGCGGCATTAGAAAACCCGGATATGAAATCGCTTGGCAAAGCAATTTCCGGTGGTTCTTTACGTGGTGCGAGAGGAAACTCTGGTGTTATTTTGTCGCAATTACTCCGTGGATTCACAAAAGAAGTTTCAAAGGTTGATGAAGTGGATGTCGATGTTTTGACGAAAGCCTTTGAACGTGCGGTAGAATCTGCGTATAAAGCGGTCATGAAACCAAAAGAGGGAACGATTCTTACGGTTGCCCGCGGCGGTGCGGATAAAGCCCTTGAGTTAAATGGACGCACAGATAACATCGCAGAGTTTATGAACAGCGTAATTATGCATATGCGTGATGTGTTAGACCAGACGCCGGAACTTTTGCCAGTGTTAAAAGAAGCCGGAGTTGTGGATTCCGGTGGAGAGGGACTTGTTACGGTGTTAGAAGGTGCGTATACTGCGCTGATTGGCAAAGAAGTGAAAGTCGATGTGGAACCGGCTGCCGCTCCTGTTAAGAAACCGAACATGGGAGCAGATGCAGATGTCGTTGCTGAAGCAGATATTAAATTTGGTTACTGCACCGAATTTATCATTATGCTTGAAAAGCCATTTGGCAGAAAAGAAGAAATGGAATTTAAGGCTTTTTTGGAATCCATTGGCGATTCGATTGTCTGCGTTGCCGATGAGGAAATTGTTAAAATCCATGTGCACACGAATGACCCGGGTCTTGCAATTCAGAAGGCACTTACCTATGGTTCTTTGACACGCATGAAGATTGATAATATGCGGGAAGAACATCACGAGCGTGTTATCAAAAATGCCAGCGAGATGGTAAAACAGCAGAAACAGGAAGAAAAGAAAGTAGAATTTAAAGAAAACGGGTTTATCAGTGTTTCAGTCGGAGAGGGACTTACCGATTTGTTCCATGAACTTGGTGTAGATGAAGTGATTGAAGGCGGTCAGACAATGAATCCAAGTACCGAGGACATTCTTGGTGCCATCGAAAAAATTCCTGCGAAAAACATCTATATTCTGCCAAATAATGGTAATATTATTTTGGCGGCAGAGCAGGCAAAGGATTTGACAAAGGATAAGGCGGTTCACGTAATTCCGACGAAAAATATTCCACAGGGAATTGCAGCGATGATTAATTTTGTAGAAGGATTTACGCCGGAGCAGAATGAAGAGGCGATGACGGAAGCACTTTCCGAGGTGAAATCCGGTCAGATAACCTATGCAGTAAGAGATACCGTAATTGATGGAAAAGAAATCAAAGCCGGCAATATCATGGGATTGAGTGATAAAACGATTGAGACAGTTGGCACCGATGTAGTGGACACGACAATAGATTTATTAAAAAAGATGATGGATGAAGATTCGGAACTCATTACTATTTATTATGGTGAAGAGGGAACCAAAGAAGATGCAGAAAAAATCGCAAAAGCCATTGAGGAGATTGATGACGAGATGGAAGTCGAGATCCAGTATGGCGGACAGCCGATTTATTACTACTTTGTGTCCGTAGAGTAGTGAAAATATAATTACAGATGGAGGATGAATGATGAATATTGTATGTTTGGACTTAGAGGGAGTACTGGTACCTGAAATTTGGATTGCTTTTGCAAAAGCAAGTGGAATCCCGGAGTTAAAAAGAACGACGAGAGACGAACCGGATTACGATAAACTGATGAATTGGCGCCTTGGTATTTTGAAAGAGCATGGACTTGGACTGAAAGAAATTCAGGAAACGATTGCTACGATTGACCCGATTCCGGGAGCAAAAGAATTTCTGGATGAACTGCGCAAAACGACACAGGTTATTATCATCAGTGATACATTTACTCAGTTTGCGGCTCCGCTTATGGAAAAACTGGGATGGCCTACCATTTTCTGCAATTCTCTGGAAGTAGCAGAAAACGGTGAGATTACCGGATTTAAGATGCGAATTGAAAATTCCAAATATACAACAGTAAAGGCATTGCAGTCTATCGGTTATGAAACGATTGCCAGCGGTGACAGCTATAATGATTTGGGAATGATTCAGGCAAGTAAGGCAGGTTTCTTATTTAAGAGTACTGAGCAGATTAAGAAGGATCATCCGGAACTTCCTGCTTTTGAAGAGTATGATGAGTTACTTGCTGCCATAAAAAAAGCATTATAATCAATAGAAAGTGTGACAAAAATGTCAAAACAAATTGGACGTAATGAGCCATGCTGGTGTGGCAGCGGACGCAAATATAAGGTCTGTCACGCCGGTTTTGATGCAAAGATTGAATCTTATCGTGAGCAAGGTCACATTGTGCCGCCTCACCACATCATCAAAACACCGGCTCAGATTGAACAAATAAAAGAAAGCTGTAAAATTAACATTGCCATTTTGGATTATCTGGAAGAACATATTTATGAGGGAATGAATACCAAAGAAATTGATCAAATTGTGTATGATATGACAACCAAAAGAGGCGGAATCCCGGCACCTTTAAATTATGAAGGATTCCCGTATAGTGTCTGCACCTCGGTAAATGATCAGGTATGCCATGGATTTCCATCGGAAGATGTTATATTAAAATCCGGTGATATTGTGAATGTCGACTGTTCGACAATCTTAAATGGATATTTTTCAGACTCTTCCCGTATGTTTTGCATCGGTGAGGTGTCACCGGAGAAAAAACGTCTTGTACAGGTTACAAGAGAGTGCGTGGAAAAAGGATTAGAGCAGGTTAAACCATGGGGATTCCTTGGTGATATGGGGCAGGCGGTTCATGACCATGCGGCGGCAAACGGCTACACGGTGGTCCGTGAAATTGGCGGTCATGGTGTCGGGCTTGAGTTCCATGAGGAGCCATGGGTTGGTTATCATTCCAAACGAGGCGAAGAGATGCTGTTAGTGCCTGGTATGATATTTACGATTGAGCCTATGGTAAATATGGGAAAAGAAGATATTATAACCGATTCAAAAAATGGCTGGGAAGTTTATACAAAAGATCATATGCCATCGGCACAGTGGGAAATTATGGTGCTTGTGACAGAAGAAGGAAATGAGGTATTGTGTTGGTAGTTTACTGATTTCTTAGGGAATCAAGGAAAAGGGAGGTTTTGCTATGTTAAATGGGGAAACAGAACAAAAACGAAGTGTTCATTTTTTTGCTTTAATGTTAGCACTGAGTTTGTGTATGCATACGGCATTGTGTATTTTCTTTTATTGTATTGGTGTAACAATTTTATATGTATTTAATATTGCAAGTATTGTAATTTATTTGCTGCTTTTATTTTTGGTTTCTCGTGTGAAACATATGGAGAGATGGATGTTAGTACCATTTGCCGAAGTGCTTGTACATGTACTTTTGTGTAACCTGTGCTTAGGCTGGGGATATGGCTTTTCTTTATACGGCTTTATGCTTATTCCGGTTATTTACTACATTGCGTGTATTCATATGAAGAGCCGAATCGGTGTGGTCACGTCAAGTGTGCTTGGTATTTTTGATTTGCTTGTGATTGTTCACTCGGCATCGTCAGCCGGAGAAATTAATAAATTACCGGGTATGTCAAACCATGAGATGCTTGTTATTTTTGCAATTAATGTAGCTATCTGTACCATTTTTCTAATGGCTTATTCTGCATACTTTGTTGTTGCAATACGCAGTGCGACAAATGTGTTGGAGGAGCGGAATGATGAACTTGATTTTATGGTTCATTACGATGCACTCACAAATATGAGAAATCGCCAGAATATGGATGAAATATTTGAGGAATACGAGTATTATGAAAAAGATTATTGTGTGGTGCAGATGGATTTGGATAATTTCAAACAGACAAACCGTACGTACGGTCATTCCTGCGGAGATGAGCTTTTGATTAATCTTTCTTATCTAATCCGCCAGGCAGTGAGAAACCGTGGTGAAGTGTGCCGCTGGGGCGGTGATGAAGTGTTACTGCTTCTGAAGATGGATAAAAAAAGCGGGTACCGATTAACGGAAAAAATTCGCAAAGAAATTGCGGACTATGTACTTACTTACCAGCGTCAGCGTGTGTCAGTTACGGCAACGTTTGGATTTGTATACTGCGATGAAAAACAGACAATGAAAGAGCGGATTGCACTTGCAGATTCGCGTTTGAATCAGGGGAAGGAAAAGGGGAAAAATCAGGTCGTGAACTAAAAATGCATTAGTTTCACGAAAAGAAAGGAATCAATACGATGAATGAGTTTCTTGATATTTTCATGGAAGCAGGAGTGGATACATTAAAACTTATCCCATTTCTTTTCCTTACTTATGTTTTGATGGAGTGGCTGGAACACCGCACTGGAAGCCATACGCAGGCGGCAATTCTGCGCGCTGGAAAAGCAGGGCCGGTATTTGGCGGAATTTTAGGTGTTGTGCCACAGTGTGGCTTTTCGGCAGCAGCATCAAATCTGTATTCCGGTGGTTTGATTACGGCAGGTGCTTTGGTGGCTGTATTTTTGTCTACTTCTGACGAAATGCTTCCGATTTTTATTTCTGAGGCAGTACCTGCATGGACAATCATTAAGATTTTGGCGGTTAAAATGGTAATGGGAATCCTTTTTGGTTTCCTTTTGGATTTTTTGTATCACAGTATCTGGGGCAGAAAAATGAGATACCGCAACATCCATACAATGTGTGAGAGTGAACACTGCAAATGTGACGATGAGGGGATTTTTTTCTCTGCGCTGCGTCACACCATTCACATTACCATTTTTTTGTTTTTGATAACACTTGTTCTGGAAGCTGTTATTGATGGTGTGGGTGAAGAGGCTTTGGCCGGATTTCTTATGGATCGTCCGGTTCTCGGCGAGATTTTGGCGGGGGCAATTGGCATGGTTCCAAACTGTGCGTCGTCCGTAGTCATTACTCAGCTCTATTTACAGAAAGTCATTAGTGCCGGTCCGATGATGGCAGGATTATTTACCAATGCCGGTGTCGGTGCACTTGTTTTGTGCCGCATGAACCGTAAACATGTAAAACAGAACGTCGGTATTTTGTGTTATTTATATGTGGCAGGTGTCGTTGGAGGAATTTTGATTGATTTGCTTCAGATTGCTTTTTAAGGGGGTAATGAATTAGCAAATGAAAAACAATTTTATGTTTAATTATGAAGGTTCGATATCGCTTATTTAGAATTCCGGTAATATAAGAAGAAAAAACTTTGTGATGAGTGGGTACAAACACGTGGGTATCTGGCTTGTGTTGTTTACAAGCCGATACCCTTACGCGTTTGTCTAGCGGGAGCGCCCACGAATCACAAAGTTTTTTCTTCTTATGTTACGGAAACTTATCGCGGTGTTTACTTGACATAAAGCCCCACCTTGCTTTATACTAGGAGATTATGAGGGGAAGTTTACCCTTTTATGAAACGAAATGGAGATGAGAGAGAGAATGAACTACCATATTGCAGTGATTCCCGGAGACGGAATCGGACCTGAAATTGTGGCAGAAGCCAAAAAGGTATTGAATAAAGTGGCAGATACATATGGGCACACATTTGAATACGAAGAATTGTTGATGGGCGGCTGTTCCATTGACGCATACGGCGAGCCTCTGACAGATGAAACCTTAGAGCGTGCAAGAAAAAGTGATTCGATTTTGCTTGGTGCGGTCGGTGGACGAGTCGGAGTGGACAGCTGGTATGAACTGCCACCGGAAAAAAGACCGGAAGCAGGCCTTTTGAAAATTCGTAAGGGACTTGGCTTATTCTGCAACCTTCGTCCGGCAATTCTGTTTGAAGAATTGAGCGGCGCTTGTCCGTTGAAGGAAGAAATTGTAGAAGGTGGTTTTGATTTTATCTTTGCCCGTGAATTAACGGGTGGTCTTTACTTCGGTGAACGCTATACCAAAGAAATTGATGGCGTGCGTACCGCAGTGGATACTTTAAAATATGATGAAAATGAGATTCGCAGAATTGCCATTCAGGCGTTTGAGATTGCGATGAAGAGAAATAAGAAAGTCTGCAGTGTTGATAAAGCAAACGTGTTGGATTCTTCCAGACTTTGGAGCAAAGTTGTCGAGGAAGTCAGCAAAGATTATCCGGAAGTGACATTGACAAATATGCTGGTTGACAACTGTGCAATGCAGATTGTAAGAGACCCGAAACAGTTTGATGTCATTTTAACCGAGAATATGTTTGGCGATATTTTGTCGGATGAGGCAAGCATGGTAACCGGTTCTTTAGGAATGCTTTCTTCTGCAAGTTTAGGTGAGGGAACCTTTGGTATGTATGAGCCAAGCCACGGCTCAGCACCGGATATCGCAGGACAAAATAAAGCAAATCCGATTGCGACGATTTTATCGGCAGCAATGTTATTACGTTATTCCTTTGGACTTTCCAAAGAAGCGGATGCGGTTGAAAATGCCGTCAAGACTGTTCTCAAAAAAGGAATGCGTACGATTGATATTATGGATGAAGGAAAGACTCTGCTTGGCACAAAAGAAATGGGCGATGCCATTGCAGCAGAGATTGAATAGGAGGACGATGATATGAAAAGTGATTCAGTAAAAAAAGGAATGCAGACAGCACCACAGCGTTCTTTGTTTAATGCGCTTGGTTTGACAAAAGAAGAGTTGGAAAAGCCGCTTGTGGCAATTGTCAGCTCATATAATGAAATTGTTCCGGGCCATATGAATCTGGACAAAATTGTAGAGGCAGCAAAACTTGGTGTTGCCATGGCAGGTGGTACACCAATTGTATTCCCGGCAATTGCCGTTTGTGATGGTATTGCGATGGGACATGTGGGAATGAAATATTCTTTGGTAACCCGTGACTTGATTGCGGATTCGACCGAGTGTATGGCACTTGCACATGCTTTTGATGCGATGGTAATGGTACCAAACTGTGATAAAAACGTACCGGGGCTTTTGATGGCTGCGGCACGTGTGAATATTCCAACCGTATTTGTCAGCGGTGGTCCGATGTTAGCCGGCCATGTGCAGGGACAGAGAACTTCTCTTTCAAGTATGTTTGAGGCAGTTGGGGCTCATGCGGCAGGCAAGATGACCGAAGAGCAGGTCGATGATTATGTCAGCCATGCCTGCCCGACCTGTGGTTCCTGCTCCGGTATGTACACCGCAAACTCCATGAACTGTCTGACCGAGGCAATCGGTATGGGACTTCAGGGCAATGGTACAATTCCGGCTGTATATTCTGACCGAATCAAACTGGCAAAACATGCCGGTATGCAGGTTATGGAAATGTATAAGAAAAATATCCGTCCGCGTGATATCATGTGTGAGAAAGCATTTATGAATGCGATGACAGTCGATATGGCACTTGGATGTTCGACCAATACGATGCTTCATCTGCCGGCAATTGCTCATGAAGCAGGTGTGAAACTGAATCTTGATATTGCAAATGAAATTAGTGCAAAGACACCTAACCTTTGTCATCTGGCACCGGCAGGCCACACCTATATGGAACAGTTGAATGAGGCAGGCGGTGTTTATGCGGTAATGAATGAGCTGAATAAGAAGGGACTTCTTTATACAGACCTTATGACTGTGACCGGAAAGACGGTGGGTGAGAACATTGAACATGTAGTAAACCGCAATCCGGAAGTAATCCGTCCAATTGATAATCCATACAGTGAAACTGGTGGAATTGCCGTTTTGAAAGGTAACTTGGCACCGGATTCCGGCGTTGTAAAACGTTCTGCCGTAGTACCGGAAATGATGGTTCATGAAGGTCCGGCGCGTGTCTTTGACTGTGAGGAAGATGCAATTGCTGCTATCAAGGGTGGTAAAATTGTTGCAGGCGATGTTGTTGTTATCCGCTATGAGGGACCAAAGGGCGGTCCTGGTATGAGAGAGATGCTCAATCCGACTTCCGCAATTGCCGGTATGGGCCTTGGTTCTTCCGTTGCTTTGATTACGGATGGACGTTTCTCAGGTGCTTCCCGTGGTGCTTCGATTGGACACGTTTCACCGGAAGCAGCAGTTGGTGGTCCGATTGCTCTCGTAGAAGAAGGAGACATCATTAAGATTAACATTCCGGAAAATACTTTGATGGTAGATATTTCGGATGAAGAGATGGAGAAGAGACGCGAAAACTGGCAGCCAAGAGAGCCGAAAGTGACAAGCGGCTACTTACGCCGTTATGCCAATATGGTAACAAGTGGCAGCACAGGAGCGATTTTGAAATAATACGATGCGTGTGAGAATAGGGAAACAGACGAAAAGAAAGAGGTGCAAGGTATGCAAATAAATGGGTCACAGATTATGATTGAATGTCTGCTTGAGCAGGGCGTAGATACCATCTTTGGTTATCCGGGAGGTTCTATCTTAAACGTGTACGATGAATTATATCGTTATCAGGATAGAATCCGCCACGTGCTTACTTCTCATGAACAGGGAGCTTCCCACGCAGCAGACGGTTATGCCAGAGCAACAGGAAAAGTTGGTGTGTGTATGGCAACGAGCGGACCGGGAGCAACAAACTTAGTTACCGGTATTGCAACGGCATATATGGATTCTGTACCGATGGTTGCGATTACCTGTAATGTTACACTTCCAATGCTTGGAAAAGATTCCTTCCAGGAAGTTGATATTGCCGGTGTCACAATGCCGATTACGAAACATAGTTTTATTGTAAAAGATGTAAAGGATTTGGCTGCGGTTATGCGCCGTGCCTTTAAGATTGCGCAGACCGGTCGTCCGGGGCCTGTTTTGGTAGATGTAACAAAGGATGTAACAGCAGCAGTGACCGATTTTACACCACAGACACCGGAACTGATTCAGAGACAGGTTGACACGATTGATGAAAAAGATATTGAAAGCGTAGTCAATGCAATTAAAAAATCACAGAGACCGATGATTTTTGTCGGCGGTGGCGCTGTAATTTCCGGCGCAGAGAAAGAATTAAAAGAATTTGTCTATAAGGTAGACGCTCCGGTAACGGATACGTTAATGGGAAAAGGTGCATTTGACGGCACAGACCCATATTATACAGGAATGCTTGGTATGCATGGTACAAAGGCAGCAAACTTAAGTGTAACTGAATGTGACTTATTGATTGTATTAGGTGCCAGATTTTCAGACCGTGTTACGGGAAATGCAAAGAAATTTGCAAACCGTGCAGAAATTGTTCACATCGATATTGACCCGGCTGAAATCAATAAAAATATTCCGGTGGATTATTCCATTATCGGTGATTTGAAGGCTGTTTTGGAAATCTTAAACCGCAAATTGGAGCAGCACTATCATAAGGCTTGGGTTGATAAGGTTATGGCGAGAAAAGAAGCTTTGCCGCTTTCTTATCACACGGATGTACTTACAGGACCTTATGTGATTGAGCGAATCAGTGCGCTCACGAATAACGAAGCAATTATTACAACTGATGTCGGCCAGCACCAGATGTGGGCGGCACAGTATTATAAATACCGTTCGCCAAGACATTTTATTACATCCGGCGGAATGGGTACGATGGGATATGGTCTTGGTGCCTGTATCGGTGCGAAAGTCGGAGTGCCTGACACACCGGTTATTAACATCGCGGGAGACGGATGTTTCCGCATGAACATGAATGAGATTGCAACAGCAACAAGATATAATATTCCGATTATTGAAGTAGTATTTAATAACCATGCACTTGGCATGGTAAGACAGTGGCAGACCTTGTTTTATGGTAAGAGATATTCTCAGACCATTTTGGAAGATAAAGTGGACTATTGCAAAGTATCAGAAGCAATGGGCGCAAAAGCAATCCGTGTAACGAAAAAAGAGGAGGTTGACGATGCGATTAAGATGGCATTGTCAGCAGAGGTACCGGTTGTGATTGAAGTTGTAATCAACCAGGATGACAAGGTATGGCCAATGGTTGCTCCGGGAGCAGCGATTGAAGATTCTTTTGATGAGAAAGATCAGGAGAATCGCATTCAGAATTAATTAACAGTTATGTAAGGAGGATATAACAGTGGCTAGAGTGTATAACTTTTCAGCAGGACCGGCCGTATTGCCGGAAGAGGTATTAAAAGAGGCAGCAGATGAGATGCTTGATTATCAGGGAACAGGAATGTCCGTTATGGAGATGAGCCATCGTTCCGCAGCATATGATAAAATTATCAAAGATGCTGAGCAGGATTTGAGAGACTTGATGGAAATTCCGGACAATTACAAAGTATTGTTCCTTCAGGGCGGTGCGTCCCAGCAGTTTGCCATGATTCCTATGAATCTTATGAAAAACGGCGTGGCAGATTACATCGTAACCGGTCAGTGGGCAAAGAAAGCTTATAATGAGGCTTGCAAATATGGAAAAGCAGTAAAAATTGCTTCTTCTGAGGACGAGACATTTTCCTATATTCCGGATTGTTCCGACCTTCCGATTGATGAGGATGCAGATTATGTTTATATTTGTGAGAACAATACCATTTATGGTACAAAATATAAAACACTGCCAAATACCAAAGGAAAGACATTGGTAGCAGACGTATCTTCCTGCTTTTTGTCAGAACCTGTAGATGTCAGCAAATACGGCGTTATCTACGGTGGTGTTCAGAAGAACATCGGACCTGCCGGTGTTGTTATTGTAATTATCCGTGAGGATTTGATTCCGGATGAAGTGGATGAGAAAGTTCCTACGATGCTTCAGTACAAGATTCATGCCGATGCACAGTCTCTTTACAATACACCGCCTGCTTACGGTATTTACATTTGCGGCAAAGTATTTAAATGGATTAAGAAAATGGGCGGTTTGAAAGAGATGCAGAAGAGAAACATCGAAAAAGCAAAAGTTTTGTATGATTTCTTAGATTCTTCCAAACTGTTCAAAGGAACCGTACGCAAAGAAGACCGTTCTTTGATGAACGTACCATTTGTAACAGGAGATAAAGATTTGGACGCAAAATTTGTTGCAGAAGCAAAAGCGGCTGGATTTGAAAACCTGAAAGGACACCGTACCGTTGGTGGTATGCGTGCTAGCATTTATAATGCAATGCCAAAAGAGGGCGTTGAGAAATTGGTTGAGTTTATGAAGAAGTTTGAGGAGGAGAATGCATAATGAGTATCAAAGTAAACTGCTTAAATCCGATTGCAGCCTGCGGTCTGGATATGTTGGGAGATAACTACGAGATTACGGAAAATACAAACGAAGCAGAAGCAATTTTGGTTCGCAGTGCCAGCATGCACGACATGGATTTACCGGAATCTTTGTTAGCCGTTGCCCGTGCAGGTGCCGGTGTAAATAACATTCCGCTTGATGCATGTGCAGAAAAAGGTATCGTTGTCTTTAATACACCGGGTGCAAATGCAAATGGTGTAAAAGAGTTAGTCATTGCTTCTCTTTTATTAGCTGCCCGTGATATTACAGGTGGTATCAAATGGTGTCAGGATAATAAAGACGATGAGAATATTGCAAAATCCGGAGAAAAAGCAAAGAAAGCATTCGCCGGAACTGAAATTAAAGGAAAGAAACTTGGTATCATCGGTCTTGGTGCAATTGGTGTATTGGTTGCCAATGCGGCAAACCGTCTCGGTATGGATGTTTACGGATGTGATCCTTATTTGTCCGTTGAGCATGCGCTTAACATGTCCCGCGATGTAACGATGGTAAAAACAAATGAGGAATTGTATGAGATGTGTGATTACCTTACCGTACATGTTCCGCTTTTGGATTCCACCAAGGGAATGTTTAACAAAGAGGCATTTGACAAGATGAAAGACGGTGTTGTTCTTCTTAACTTCTCCCGTGATACACTGGTGAACGAAGACGACATCAAAGTGGCACTGGAGTCCGGTAAAGTAGCAAAATACGTTGTTGATTTCCCAAATCCGACAACAGTAAAGCTGCCAAATACAACCGTAACCCCTCATCTTGGTGCTTCCACACAGGAATCTGAGGACAACTGTGCGAAAATGGCAGTCAGTGAGATTCGTGATTTCATGGAAAATGGTAACATCAAAAATTCTGTGAACTATCCAAACTGCGATGCTGGTGTATGCCAGACAGCAGGACGTATCACGATTGCTCATAAGAATGTACCGAATATGTTGAGCCAGTTTACGACATTGTTCTCCAAAGATGGTGTCAATATCGAAAACATGGTAAATAAGAGCCGTGGAAACTTTGCGTATACAATTCTTGATATCTGCTCTGATTCAACCGATGAAGTAGTAAAGGAATTAGAGGCACTTGACGGTGTTATCCGCGTTCGTGTGATTAAATAAAAAGTGCTGGAAATATCAAAAACAGTGCATGACATATCATGGAAATATCTCCTTCTATTTGCTACAATTTAAGCATATAAAAAAGAAGGAGGTATTTTTTATGTTACAGAAAAAAACAAAAAGAGTTCTTTCGCTTGCAACAGCACTTGCTCTTGTTTGTACAGGAATATCACTTCCTGACAGCAATGTAGCAAAGGCGGCAAAAAAGGCAAAACTCAAAACAAAGAAAATATCATTAAAAGTAGGAAAGAAAAAGAAAATTGCAATTTCCGGAAAAGTAAAGAAAGCAAAGTACACGTTTAAGAGTAGTAAAAAAGCAGTTGCTTCGGTTAGTAAATCCGGTGTTGTAACAGCAAAGAAAAAGGGTAATGCGGTAATTACGGTAAAAGAGACAAAGAAGAAAAAGACAAAAGTAATTGGAAAGGTGAAAGTGACGGTTAAGGCAGCGAAAGCTGTTACGCCTTCAAAGCCACAGACAAAACCAAATACGGCAGCGCCGTCGCAGGCGGCAAGTGCAGCGCCAACGGCTGCACCATTAAAACCGACGGCTGCACCAACAAGTGTACCAACGCCAACAGCAGACCCGAATATTTTAAAATTGGAGGGTGACCAAGTGAAACCAACGGATGCAGATACAAGAGCTACTTATACACTAAACAGTGATGGCAGTGTAACAGTAGAGGCAGGATGGAAATATTATGCGATTGCATTTGAAAGTCCATTAAACCTTAATAAAGTTAAAAGTATTACGATTGAGGGAAGTGCATCAGCAGGCTTTCGCTTGAGCTTTGGAAATAAAGATGGCGAGTACTTCATCGATCATGAGAATTTGGATAGCTGGGTATATCCGAATGCGTTCAAAGATAGTATTACGATTGATTTGACAGAACAAAATCCGTCAGGAAAAGCAGACTGGTTATTCCTTGGAACAAAATCGGATGATGAAGTTACTTTTAATATTAAATCTATTTCATTTAAATTAGGAGCAGAAAACTTGGAAAATGTAAACACAGACGGCTTGACTGAAGCGATAAAAGAAGTAGGAAATAATAACCCGATTGCGGCGCAGCGATTTATGGCGGATCCGTATGCAATTGAATATAATGGACGCGTTTATGTATATGGTACAAATGACAGCCAGTCCATGAGAATTGGTGAAGATGGCAAGATTCCAAATAACAATTATTCCAATATCAATACGTTAAACTGTTATTCTTCTGCTGATATGGTAAACTGGCGTGATGAAGGAATTATTCAGGTCGCCGGCAAAAAAGGTCCGGCAAGCTGGTCAAAGAACAGTTGGGCACCGGCTGTCTGCTATAAAAACATTGATGGCAAAGATAAATTCTTTATTTACTTTGCAGATAATGGAAGCGGTATTGGCGTGTTAGAAGGAGACAGTCCGACAGGACCATGGCATGACCCGATTGGTAAGCAGCTGATCAGTAGAAATACACCAAACTGTGGAGGAAGCGAAGTACCATGGTTGTTTGATCCGGCTGTATTTGTAGATGATGATGGACAAGGATATCTGTATTTTGGTGGAATTGGTGAAGCTGAAGACCGTGAGCATCCAAACTGCATCCGTGTTGTAAAACTGGGTGCTGACATGATAAGCCTTAAGGAGGATCCGGTTGTTATCGATGCACCGGCACCATTTGAGGATTCCGGAATTAATAAATTTAACGGTAAATATTATTATAGCTATTGTACAAACTGGGATGGTGCCAAGAAACGGCCGACGACAAATGAACTTGGTGTAGCGAATATTGCTTACATGGTTTCGGATTCACCGATGGGACCATGGTCCGAGGCAAAGGTTGTTTTGAAAAACCCAACATCTTATTTTACCGGTTTGCCAAGTAATGATAAAAATAATAATCACCACTGCATGCTTCAAGTAGGAGATAAAATTTATATGTTCTATCATTCACAGAAGCTGGCAGCTGATTTGAAAATTACACAGGGGTATCGTACCACTGGTGTGGATTTGGTAACAATGGATAAAAATGGTGATTTGACTTCTTCTATGACAAATGAGGGAGTGTCTCAGGTTGGAAGTTTTAACCCATATGATGTAGTGGAAGCAGAGACTTTTGCATGGTCAGATGGAACATCAACGATTGTTGGACCTGAGAAAAATGATGGAAGAAATAATCGTGTTCTTTCTTCCATTGACAAAGGTGATTATGTTGGCTTAGAAGGTGTTGATTTTGGCATTGATGGTGCAAAATCAGTCATGATGAGTATTGCCCGTGCAACAAATGATGCAGCAGAGGGAACAATCTCTGTTTATATTGACAAAATTGCAAGTAACAAAAAAGTTGGCGAAATCACAGTAAATGCGGATAAGGATTATCAGTATTTCAAGACCAAACTTACTAAAACCGTAACAGGAAAGCATAAAGTTTTCTTTAAGTTTAGTGTAAAAGGTATTTTAGTGGATACTTGGATGTTCTCGAAAGAGGAAGAGCCACAGGAACCGTAAAATAAAGGCACAGATATTTTGTAAACTGCGAGTTGGAAAAAGAGATCGTTTCCAATTCGCAGTTTTTCTTTGCCGAAAAGGTTTAGTTATGATATAGTATTAGTAATCAAATACAAAAGGGAAATATAGCGTTAGGAGAGGATGATTGGTATGAAAGAGAGAAAAAATGTTTTCGCGAAAGAAACAGTCACCGTTTGCGATAAATGTTCCGGACATATGATGTATAAAGGCGGTGGCTGTTATGTCTGCGAATCCTGTGGGGAAGAGTTCCTCACAGATTTTGGAAAGGTGAAGCGTTTTATTAACACATATGGTCCGAGTAATGCGATTACGATTTCGAGAGAGACCGGTGTGAGCCGGCATAAAATACAGGAATTTCTGCGGGACGGGCGAGTGGAAGTCGTGGAGGATGCAACGAATAAGGTTGCCTTCTGCTTATCCTGTGGTGTGCCAATCCGAAGTGGCAAATACTGTAATCTCTGCCAGAGCCGCATGGCAGGAAAAGTATCCGGTGAAAAAGGTGTTTATAATGCGGTGGCAGACGGTGCTGTTGATAAGCAGAAAGGTCAGATGAGATTTAAATAAGACAAAGGATGAGAACACGATGAAGATGACTTATGATGAGGCGAGACAGTATATTAAAGAGGCGTCAAAAGCCGGCATACGTCCGGGACTTTCCTGCATGCGTGAATTGTGCAGGCGCCTAGGGAATCCTCAGGATGGCTTAAATATTGTCCACATTGCAGGAACCAATGGAAAAGGTTCTACAGCGGCGTATTTAAGCAGTATTTGGGGGGTAAACGGCTATCTGACAGGACGTTATGTATCGCCAGCAGTATTTTGCTATGAAGAATGTATTCAGTATGAAGATATGGATGGTGTCCACTACATTGATAAAGATTTGCTTACGGAGCTGATTGGCGAAGTGGCTGAGGCAGCAGAAGAAATGGTAAAAGATGGGTGGCAGCATCCGACCACATTTGAATTGGAGACGGCAGTCTCCTTTTTGGCGTTTTGCAGATGGCAGTGCCGGGTAGTTATTTTAGAGGCCGGTATGGGGGGACGCGAGGATGCCACAAATGTGGTTTCCCATGTGCTTGCCTCAGTCATTACGCCGGTTGGTCTTGACCATATGGCGTGGTTAGGTGATACGATTGCAGAAATTGCCGGAGAGAAAGCTGGTATCATCAAAGAAAAAGGAAAGGTCATCAGTTTTCAGACAGAACCTGCAGCAAGGGCTGTGATTACTTCTGTGTGTCGGAAAAAACAGGCGGAATTAACAGAAGTGTCAGAAGAGGATATGAGCCTTCTTTCGATGGATGAAAATGGCTGTGTCTTTTCCTACTGTGGAGAAAATTACCGTACCGGGATGACAGGGATTT
This sequence comes from uncultured Eubacterium sp., assembly GCA_934322085.1. Classification (GTDB taxonomy): domain Bacteria; phylum Bacillota; class Clostridia; order Lachnospirales; family Lachnospiraceae; genus Eubacterium_F. The sequence goes on along the minus strand of CAKRGF010000007.1, from coordinate 56,729 downwards.
ATCAGATGAAAAATGCGAGTCTGGCAATTGGTGTCTGCAGAAGTCTCAAAGAAGAATTTCCACTTGAACCGGAGCGGATTATGGTGGGTGTAAAAGAGGCGTATTGGCGCGGACGGCTGGAGCGGGTATGTACAGACCCGTTGATTTATGTGGATGGTGCTCACAATGAAAGTGGAGCAAGAGCATTAGCTGATTCATTGAAAGAGTTATTAAAGGGTAGAAAGATACATGGTGTGATGGGGGTTTTTCGTGATAAGGAATATGAAAAAATTGTTTCGATTATGAGACCTCTCTTAACTGATATTGTGGCGGTTCCTGCACCGGGTACAAGGGGGCTGCCTGCAGCTGATTTAAAGGCGGTATGGGAGAGAGAAAAGGATATGCCGGCAGAATCCGCAGACTCTGTGGAAAAAGGCTTAAAAAAGGCAATTACGAAGTGTGAGAGCGGGGATGCCATTGTGATGTTTGGCTCATTATCCCTATTAGGAGAGCTCCGCTGGAAAAACTAGCAGTAAATTAGAAAAGAGATGGAAATCATGGCAAAAAAAGAAAAAGAAGTAAAAACGAATGCGATGCGTATTTTGGAAAAACTTAAAATACCGTTTGAGGTAAAGACATATGAGTGCGATGAGTTTGTGGATGGCATGCACATTGCGGACCAATTAGGACAGCCGTATGAACAGTCGTTTAAGACGCTTGTTATGCAGGGAAAAAGCAAAGAATATTATGTCTTTGTTCTGCCGGTAGACAAAGAGGTCGATTTAAAAAAGGCGGCACATGTTGTAGGAGAAAAATCGCTTGCGATGGTTCATGTTAAAGACATTCAGGCAGTTACCGGTTATATCAGGGGTGGCTGTACATCCATTGGCATGAAAAAGAAATACCGTACCGTTATTCATGAATCTGCGAAAGAATGGGACACAGTAATTGTCAGTGGGGGAAGACTTGGTTCCCAGATTCTTCTTTCACCGGATGATTTGGTGAAGGCAGTGGACGGTGAAATGGCAGATATTGTTTTTCATGAGAGCAAGTAAAAATATTGTCAGCTGCCCTTGTTAAAAGGCGGTTTCGTGTGGTACAATAGGAAAGGTTATGCAGTGAAATGGCAAGGAGATTGAGAGGTGCCGGTTATGGATCATAAGAAAATAGAAAAGGCAGTACGGTTATTTTTGGAAGGCATTGGAGAAGATTGTACGAGAGAGGGGTTAGTAGAGACGCCAAAACGGATTGCAAATATGTGTGAGCAGTTGTTTGGCGGCTATGAACAGGATGCAGAGAAACATTTGTCACGTACATTTCATGCGGATACCGGAAATATGGTAGTGGAAAAAGATATCACATTTTATTCGGTGTGTGAACATCATTTTCTTCCTTTTTATGGCAAAGTCCATATTGGATATATACCGGATGGTAAAGTGGTCGGACTTAGTAAGTTAGCAAGAACGGTAGAAGTATTTGCCAGACGTGCCCAGATACAGGAACAGCTGACGGAGCAGATTGCAGATGCCGTTATGCAGTCGCTGCAGCCAAAAGGCGTTATGGTTATGATTGAGGCAGAGCATATGTGTATGACGATGCGCGGGGTGCAAAAGCCCGGTACACAGACAATGACGTATGCGTTAAAAGGAGAATTTGAAAAGGATGCAAACCTGGCGCAGATGTTTATGCAGATGATTGCCGGATAGAGAGAGGATGAAAAAAGATGAAAATAGGAAACCGTGAGTTCCCTTTGGGGGAGAAATCCTATGTGATGGGCATTTTAAATGTGACACCGGATTCTTTTTCAGATGGTGGAAAATATAACGATATAGAGCGTGCGCTTAAGCAGGCGGACAAAATGGTAGGAGAAGGAGCGGATATCTTAGATGTCGGCGGTGAATCGACAAGACCCGGTCATGTTCAGATTGGCGATGCAGAAGAAATCCGCCGTGTTGTGCCGGTGATTGAAGCATTGAAAAAAAGGTTTGATGTGCCGGTTTCAGTTGACACCTATAAAAGTGCAGTGGCAAAGGCGGCACTTTCTGCCGGGGCAGATTTGTTAAATGATATCTGGGGATTTCGTTATGATGAGCGCTGTGCTAAACTGGCAGCTGAGTATGATGTCTGTGTCTGCTTAATGCACAACCGTGAGACGATGGAATATAACGACTTTATGGAAGACGTAAAAAAAGACTTGGAAATTTCTCTTTCCCTCGCTGAGAAGTATGGGGTAAAGAAGGAGAAAATCATGCTTGACCCGGGGGTTGGTTTCGCAAAGACAAGAGAGCAGAATCTGATCATTATCAACCGCTTGGAAGAAATTAGAGCGATGGGATATCCGGTATTGCTTGGTACATCGAGAAAAAGCGTGATTGGACTTACATTGGATTTGCCGGTTGATGAGCGCGAAGAGGGAACGATTGCCACAAGTGTAATCGGAGCAATGAAAGGCTGCGAGTTTTTCCGTGTGCATGATGTGCAGAAAAATGTGCGTGCCCTTCGCATGACAGATGCCATCAGAAGGGAGAACTAGTCATGGATGTAATTAAAATCCGCGATTTAGAAATTTATGGACACCATGGTGTCATGAAAGAGGAAAATGTACTTGGACAGAAGTTTTTGGTTTCCCTTGCTCTTTATACGGATACGAGGGCAGCAGGGGAAAGTGATGATTTAGCGGATTCGGTAAATTATGCAGAAGTTTCTTATCTTGTCAAGGAGCAGATGGAAAAGGAGACTTACCGTCTGATTGAGGCGGCAGCGGAGCAGCTGGCAAAAAAGATTTTGTTAAAGTTTTCCCTTGTAAAAAAAGTGGAAGTAGAGATTAAAAAGCCATGGGCACCGATTTTACTTCCTCTGGATACGGTGAGTGTAAGCATTACGCGCGGATGGGAAACGGCATATTTGTCGATTGGCTCCAATATGGGAGACAGGAAGGCCTATTTAGAGGCGGCGATTGAAGAATTAAAAAAAGTAGAGACAATCCGTGAGATAAAGGTTTCAGAAATCATCGAAACGGAGCCATATGGTTATACGGATCAGGATAAATTTTTAAACGCGGCAATTGGGTTGGAAACACTTTTGACGCCGGAGGCATTACTTTCTGTCTGTCATGAAATTGAGAAGAAGGGAAACCGTGAGAGAAAGATTCACTGGGGACCAAGAACGATTGATTTGGATATTCTTTTGTATGGAGACTGTGTCATGCACACAGAGACGCTTACGATACCACATTCGGAAATGCATAAAAGACAGTTTGTTTTAGAGCCGCTTTCTGAGATTGCTCCGTATGTAAAACATCCGGTGCTTGGTAAGAGTGTCAGTATGCTGTTAGAGGATTTGGAGGAACACAAATGATTGATTTACAAGTTTCAAGAAAGCAGATTGATGAGATTGACAGCCAGATTGTCAAACTGTTTGAAGAACGCATGAAGGTTGCCAATGAGGTCGCCAAGTATAAGATGGAGACCGGAAAAGCGGTATTTGATAAAGAACGCGAGGAACAGAAGTTAGACAGTCTTTCGAAAATATCTCATGGTAAATTCAATGAGCGTGCGGTCCGTGAGCTGTTCAGTCAGATTATGTCCATCAGCCGAAAATACCAGTATGGTGTTCTGCCGCATACGGATGATATCACGGATTTCGAAAAAAAAGAAAAAGCGTTTGATAAAGAACAGGCAAAAGTATATTATTTTGGCGTGCCGGGCACCCATACACAGCAGGCGATGGAAGACGTGTTTGGTGAGGCGGTACAGGGAATCAGCTGTCAGAGTTTTCAGGGTGTAATGGAAGCTGTTGAAAACGGACAGGCAGATTACGGCGTCCTGCCAATTGAAAATTCTTCGACGGGTGGTATCAGCACGAATTATGATTTATTGTTGAATTATAAAAATGCCATTGTCGGCGAATACGTGATGAAAATTGACCAGTGTCTTTTAGCACTTCCCGGTACAAAGTTAGAAGATATTCAGACGGTATTTTCCCATCCGCAGGGATTGTTGCAGAGCCGTGAATTTATGAAGGAACATCCTCTCTTTGAAGGTGTGGAATATGGTTCAACGGCAGCAGCAGCCAAGAAGGTGGCGCAGGATAAAGATAAGACGCAGGCGGCGATTGCAAGCCGGCGTGCAGCCAAAGAATATGGACTTGAAATTGTTGCCGATTCCATTCAGCAGGAGAAGAACAACTGTACGAGATTTATTATTATCGGACCAAAAGAAGTTTACACAAAAGAGAGCAATAAACTCGCACTATGCATTGAACTTCCGCACCAGAGTGGTACACTGTACCGGATTTTGTCCCATTTTCTTTATAACGATTTGAATATGACACAAATTGAGTCACGTCCGATTCCGGGACGAAACTGGGAATACCGCTTCTTTGTTGATGTGGAGGGAAACTTAGACGATGCGGCTGTGCAGAATGCGCTTCGCGGTGTGAAAGAGGAATCTGCCTTTATGCGTGTGCTTGGCAACTTTGAGGCATAAAGGACACACTTTCGTCAAAAAGACCACACAATTCATACAAAAAGCGAACAAAAACCGCACACATTTTCATATTATGATAAGAGCAACAAAAACGAAAGGATGTGTGCGAATATGAAAAAATTTGCTAAAATATTAGCAGCAGCTGTATTATTTGGAACAGCTGCTGGAACCGCTTTTCAGGGAGCGGAAATGATTGGAAAGAATGTGTTAGTCAGCCAGAATGAGACGGTAAAGGATAGTGCCTCTGCGAAACTGGCAACGACCACGGTAACCACAAACCAGAGTACATCGACATCCGATGTTTCATCGATTTCGGAGCAGGTGCTTCCGTCGATTGTGGCAATTGATGTTACGGCACAGACTACAACCAATACGCCGTTTGGCGCACAGACGAGTGAAGGAACCGGCAGCGCCTCCGGTATTATCATTGCTCAAAAAGATAACAAAATGTATATTGCGACAAATAATCATGTTGTCGAAGGAGCCACTTCAGTTACCATTATTTTTAACGATGAGAGCAAAGTGAGTGCTACTGTAAAAGGAACGGATTCATCAACGGATTTAGCAGTTGTAGAAGTGGATATGAGTAAATTGTCGGATTCGACAAAGAAGAATATAAAAATTGCTACGATTGGCGACAGTAAAAAGACGAAAGTCGGTGAACAGGCAATTGCTATTGGAAATGCCCTTGGTTATGGAACAAGTGTTACTGTTGGTTATATTAGTGCAAAGGACCGTGAGATTGACGCCGAAGACAGCACAAGTGTAAAATTGATTCAGACAGACGCAGCAATTAATCCGGGAAACAGCGGCGGTGCATTAGTAAACAGTAAAGGCGAAGTGATTGCTATCAATTCCTCAAAATTTGCTTCTGAGGAAGTAGAAGGAATGGGATTTGCGATTCCGATGGCAACCGCAGAGCCAATCTTAGAAGAGTTAATGAATCAAAAAGAAGTGGCAGCAAACAATCAGGCTTATCTGGGTATTACCGGCCGTGATGTGACGAGTGAATACGAGCAGGCATATGGAATTCCGCAGGGAATCTACATTTCAGAAGTTTCGTCTGGTTCGCCGGCAGAGAAAGCAGGATTGCAGAAAGGATATATTATTACCAAACTAAATGGAACGACCGTGAAAACACTTTCCCAGTTGCAGGAAAAACTTTCAAAGTGTGAGGCAGGAACACAGGGTAAAGTCACTGTAAAGATTGCCTCCGGTTCATCCTATCAGGAAAAGACATTTTCTGTTACGTTTGGGAAAAAACAGAACTAATGGAGGAACAATATGTTTGATTATGAACGTCTGGAGGCACTTTCCATCGAAGGAGAGGCTCCACAGTCAGAACCTGAGAGACAGTATTATTTTATGAAGAAGTGCAGGCAGTGGGCAGAGGAAGAGAAAGAGCGAATCGGACATCCTCTTACCATGTCAATTCAGACGCTTGGCTGTCAGATGAATGCAAAGGACTCGGAGAAGATGACAGCAATTCTTGAATATATTGGATACAAAGAAGTAGAGGAACCGGTTGCGGATTTTGTTTTATACAATACGTGTACTGTTCGCGAAAATGCTAATTTGAAAATCTATGGACGGCTTGGTTATTTGAAAAATCATAAAAAGAAAAATCCGTCGATGAAGATTGCCCTCTGTGGATGTATGATGCAGGAAGCGGATGAGGTAGAGCGGATTCGCAAGAGTTATTCGTTTGTTGATTTAGTGTTTGGTACACATAACATTTATAAACTGGCAGAGTTACTGTATACACAGGTGCAGTCGGCGCGTCCGGTGATGGATGTGTGGAAGGAAGCCAAAGAGATTGTGGAAGATTTGCCGGGAAAACGTAAATATCCTTTTAAGACCGGTGTCAATATCATGTATGGCTGTAACAACTTTTGCAGTTACTGCATTGTGCCATATGTGCGCGGGAGAGAGAGAAGCAGAGAGCCGGAGGATATTATTTCCGAAATCAAAGGCCTTGTGGCTGATGGCGTGGCAGAGGTAATGTTACTTGGACAAAATGTAAATTCTTATGGAAAGACTTTGGAAAATCCGGTCACGTTTGCTAATCTATTGCGTCAGGTAAATGAAATTGAAGGGCTTAAGAGAATCCGGTTTATGACATCGCATCCGAAGGATTTGTCGGATGAGCTGATTGATGCGATGGCGGAATGTGATAAAGTATGCACTCATCTGCATTTACCATTGCAGTCGGGAAGCACGGAAATCTTAAAGAAAATGAACCGTAAGTATACGAAAGAATCTTATCTTTCTTTGGTGGAGCGGATTCGGGAAAAGAATCCAAAACTTTCGCTTACGACGGATATTATTGTTGGATTTCCGGGAGAGACAGAAGAAGATTTTGAAGACACATTAGATGTAGTAAGGAAAGTTCGCTATGACAGTGCCTACACCTTTATTTATTCAAAGCGCACCGGTACGCCGGCGGCTGCAATGGAAAATCAAGTGCCGGAAGAAGTAGTAAAAGAGCGGTTTGACAGATTGCTGCATGAAGTGCAGAAAATCTCCGCAGAGATTACAAAGAGCATCGAGGGAGAGACGGTTCCGGTTCTGGTTGAAGAGATAAACACACAGAATGAAGAACTTTTAACCGGACGCTTATCTAATAATGCGGTTGTTCATTTTCCGGGCGATGCTTCCTTGATTGGAGAAATCTTACCGGTAAAATTAGTGGAAAGCAAAGGCTTTTATTATATGGGTGAAATCGTGAAATAAAAAAAGAAACTGCAATTCATTTCTTAAAAAAGGGAGATGAGTCTGCAGTTTCTCTTTTTTATTAAACCGTTTTTGGCTCCGGATAATCTTCTCCAAAAGTTTCTACCGTTACTTTTTCCATAATAACTGGTGTGAGCGACATATCACTCCAGTCAGTAGCAACTTCGGCTAATTTATCTACAACATCCATGCCCTCAATAATTTTACCGAAAGCAGCGTAAGAGCCATCAAGATGTGTGGCTTTCTTATGCATAATAAAGAACTGGCTTCCGGCGGAGTCCGGATGCTGGGAGCGTGCCATGGAGATGACACCCGGGTCATGGCTTAATGAGTTGTCATAGCCATTTAAAGAAAATTCTCCGGGGATGCTGTAACCGGGACCGCCGGTTCCGTTTCCGTCCGGGTCACCGCCCTGAATCATAAAGCCACTAATGATACGGTGGAAGGTGAGTCCGTCATAAAATCCTTTGTTTACCAAAGAAATAAAATTGTTTACTGTGTTCTCTGCAACTTCCGGATAAAGTTCAAGCTTCATAACATCGCCGTCATTCATCACGATTGTTACAATGGGATTTTTTTCTGCCATAATGATAGTTCCTTTCCTATTCAAATTCCAGCGGTTAAAACCGCTTTTTTTATTGTAAAAGATTTTTGCGGCAGATGCAAGCGTTTCGACAAACAATGATAGTGAGAAATGTAGAAACACTGCTGTCTTGATTGGATTGTGTCTAACGATGTCAGATGAAAGAATGATTTGGCTGATGATAATGGGAAAAGGGGGCGGCCGTTTGACAAGCTTTGCAGAGTCTATCGTCTATAATGAGCCTACACAAACGGAAAGGGGATGAAGATGCCAATGAGAGTGAAGTTATACTTAGATGTATTCTTTCTGATTAACACAGGGATGAATCTGGTGGTTTTTCTGACACAGAGTTTATTGATGCAAAAAACCATTCGGTTGTGGCGCCTTATCCTTGCGTCAGTATTAGGAGCCGTGATGGCGTGTCTTTTGGTACTGTTTCATGTGCACAAAAATCTCCTTTTGCTTGTTTTGTCCTATCTTTTTGTTAGTGTTTTTCTTGTCCGGCTTGCTTTTGGTAAAATGACGGCTGCAAGAACGGTGATGCATCTTCTGCTTTATTATGCATGTGCCTTTATTCTGGCGGGGCTTTTGCTTCAGGCACAAAAAAGTTTTCATTATCCGCTTACCGGGGTATCGATGTTAGGGCTTATGCTTTTTGTTCTCTTTCTTTTGCGGTATTTTATGCCAAAACTAAAAAAAGAAAAAGAACGGGTGTCATATCTTTACCGGCTGCGGATATATGACCGGGGAAGTAAAATCGAAGGAATGGCACTTTTGGATACCGGAAATGGACTTTACGATGCAATCAGCAAAAAGCCGGTTATGCTCGGTAGTAAAAAATTTTTGGAAAAATTGTGGAAGGGAAAAGACCCTCCGTTGATGCGGATGATTCCTTACCATTCCGTAGGAAAAAAGATGGGAATGCTTTGTGCTTTCCGGGCACAGCGATTGGAAATCGAATGTGGGGGAGACTGGCAGTTTGTGGAAGATGCGTGGGTGGCGGTCTGCGAAGAATGTGTTTCTGTGGATGGAGAATACGAAATGATACTGCATCCCGATATGTTGAATAATGAAAATGGAAAGGAGAAATCATAGTATGCTGCTTAAGATTTCGATGCCGGGACAGTTTCAGTTCCGGATGATTCAGGATTGGAAAAGTGTATTTTTTCACCGCGGAGGTGATATTCATTATATTGGAGGGGCAGAGATTCTGCCGCCGCCGTTAGAGCCGGGAGAGGAGGCAGCCTGCATTGAGAAATTGGGGGGAGAGCAGAACGACAAAGCGAGAAATACACTGGTAGAACATAACCTTCGCCTTGTTGTGTACATAGCGAAAAAATTTGATAATACAGGTGTCGGCGTGGAGGATTTAATCTCGATTGGAACAATTGGTCTGATGAAGGCAATTAATACCTTTAACCCGACGAAAAACATCAAACTTGCAACCTATGCGTCACGCTGTATTGAGAATGAAATTCTTATGTATTTGCGCAGAAATAATAAAACGAAATTAGAGGTATCCATTGATGAACCTTTAAATGTCGACTGGGATGGAAACGAACTGCTGCTCTCGGACATTTTGGGAACAAGTGAAGATATTATTTACAAAGACATTGAAAAAGAAGTTGATAGAAGTTTACTGCGTAAAGCATTGGAAACATTATCTGAACGAGAACAGACGATTATCCGTCTCAGATTTGGAATCGACGATAAACTCGGACAGGAGCTCACACAGAAAGAAGTCGCAGACCTCTTAGGCATCTCCCAAAGCTATATCTCACGATTAGAGAAAAAAATAATGAAGCGGTTAAAGAAAGAAATCTTGCGCTTAGAGGGACGTTAAAAATAAGGTGCTTTCAATAAAAAAGAAGTTACAAATCAGCGAGAAACTTTATTCGCGAAAGCGAATCTTTTGTTTCGAGTCGATTTGTAACTTCTTTTTTTATAGTAACTATCTTATTTTACGTCATCCTCATATAAGAAGTAGTCGAATGCTGCGACGGTGCTGCTTTCCTTACCGTTTGAGGTTGCATACAGTCCGATGGTGTTTCCGACAAAGCCACCGGCTACATCAGTAGACAGAATTCTTGCATCTACTTTATCTGCAAGTATTTTCTCGGATTTGCCATCGACAGAATAAGCAAAGGTTAAATCCTGTTCATTTTCCGTGATGCGAAGTGTGAGGTCAGGATAAAGGGCATCCAGTATTTCTTCTTTTAAGACAGTGACCTCATCACGTTCTGTCTTAACAAGAGAGAGAACAGTGGCGTCTCCTTTTTTGCCGGCCAAGAGCTGGTAGTTAAATGACTGGCTTTGGTAAATGGCAATTCCTGCCTGCTCGTTTTCTACAGCAGGAGAAAACGAAAGTTTTGTTTCTGTTGTAAAATCAAAACTAAGCTGGCGCTGACACACATAGGAAGGAGTTCCTTTTGTGGATAACGTATCAGCATCCGGTTTCATTTCTAAATATCCCGGACGATTCGTAAGAGAATAGTTTTCCTCTTTCGGATTGCGTAAGTACATAAAATGGAGTGGAAGCGTATCGGCGTCAAAATCTTCTTTTGCAGGAATTTCTTTCGCTTCATAAGCAGGAAGATCAGGCATTGGGAAAGTATCTTCCAAGATACCTTTTCCCGGATTGATTACCGGCCATCCATCTTCCCAGATAAATGGTACTAGGTAAGTTTCGCGTCCTAAATTTCTATAGTAGCCGCCACGTGGACGGGATGCTAAGCATACCATCCACCACTCACCATTTTGGGTTTCAACGATATCCGGATGTCCGACATTTACAATCGGATAGTGGTAGCCAAGATGACGGTGTGTGAAGATTGGATTTGCCTTATGGCCGGTAAAAGGCTCTGTCAGACTTTTACTGCGGGCAATCGAAACTGCATGGTTGTGTCCGGTTCCGGCCTCGGATATTAAAAGGTAGTAATAACCGTCTTTTTTGTAAATGTGTGGTCCCTCCGGCCATTCCACGCCGCGGAGAGCACCATGCCATGCCGGGTAACTTTCGCCGACAAGTTTCATCGTATTTAAATCTAATTCCTGAATATAGATTTCATTATCACCGAAATAGCGGGAGCCTTCTCTGCGGTTCTGTGTACCACAGTAGTAGCATTTGCCATCATCATCAAAGAAGAGAGATGGGTCAATGCCGGCAGAATCCAAAGGATATGGATCCGACCAAGGACCGGCTGGGTCCGTTGCAGTGACAATAAAATTATTGATATCATTTGTTGGTGTTACGTTTGTTGTAATCATGTAAAAGGTCCCACCGTGGTAGCGCAGTGTCGGTGCAAAGATACCCTCACTTGTTTCTGCATTTACTAAAGGAAGCTGTTCTTTTCTTTCCAATATATTACCAATCTGATTCCAGTGTACTAAATCACGGCTGTGAAAGATTGGAACACCGGGGAAATAAGCAAAAGTTGAAGTTACCAAATAATAATCATCGTTTACACGGCAAATCGATGGATCCGGGTAAAAGCCCGGAAGTATCGGATTCATGCCTGTTTTTTTGTTGTCCATAAAAACCTCCAAGTTGTGAAATATGTATACCTGCATTCTACTATATGGATTCTCCCTTGTAAATACAAAACATTTTTCAAAGGAAAAACAATCATTTTTTAGCAAAAATACATAAAAAAATCTATCAAAAACTATGGACATGTTACAAAAATGGTGATATACTTTATAACAAACTGTATACATATTATACAAAAAAACATTATGTGTTTTGCTCCGATGGCTTATTTTACTGGCAGAATGCATAAAAAGAGAAACAACGAAAGGAGATTGCGACAGCTATGTCAAAGTTGATGAAGAAAAAAGGCTTACGGACATTCTTGATTGTAGTACTGGTGATTATCGCTTTTGTACTATTTTTCAAGTTAAAAGGTTCTTCCGTAAGTGACAACTCCGACAAGTACGCAGGTGTGGATTTTGACACTATGAGCAGCGAATATCAGCGTGAAGGCCAGTACAGTGATTATGTGGCTAAGCGCACGGATGCCAATACACCAAGTGGTTCCTATGATATTCCGGTTGCCGGTTTCGTGAAGAAAGAGACAACCAAAAACGTCACTGTACATAATGATCTTGGTCCGGAGAATGAAAAATCAGAATCGGTGTTGATTCCGGAAGGAGAAAGCGCAGTGTATTCTGTTAATGTGGAAGAGGAGGGTTATTACAACTTGAACCTTGAGTATTATCCTTCCACAGGAGACAAGGACGACCGAGGAATTGCAATTGAGACCAAGGTAGAACTTTACAATGAAAAAACGGGTAAATACGAAACTCCATTTAATGGTGCCGAGGGTATTGACTTCGAACGTGTCTACACGGATGATGGCAAACCAACCAAGGATAACCAGGGAAATGAGATTCGTCCTTCCCAGATTGAGGATCCGACACGCGGATGGATTTCTTCCTATTTTGAAGACCCAACCGGATATGAGATGGATCCGTATTACTTCTATTTAAAGAAGGGTGTCAATAAGATTCGCTTAACTGGTGTCAACGAACGTTTGATTATGCGTAAACTCACAGTAGGTAATATGAAAAAGATTCCTACTTATGCAGAGTACGCAGCAGAGAACAAAGGAAAGACAAATAACGTTGACAAATCTTACGTTCAGAAGATTCAGGGTGAAAAGTCGGACAGACGTTCATCACCATCTTTATATGCTACATATGACCGTACATCGGGTGATACCGAATACGAGGATGAAAAAGGAAATGTTACCAAGCACAATACAGACAAACAGGTTTTGAATGTAATTGGTGGTACACAGTGGAAAGTTGCCGGTGACTGGCTGGAATGGACTACGAAGGTAGAAAAAGAAGGCGATTATGTAATCGGTATCAAAGGACGTCAGGGATATAACCGTGGTTATATCGCAAACCGTTCCTTGTACATTGACGGAGAGGTTCCTTTTAAAGAGGTAGCTAGTCTGCAATTTACTTACAGCAATGTTTGGGAAATGCTTTGCTTACAGAATGATAAAGGCGAGGCATACAAATTCCACCTCACTGCTGGAAAACATAAAATTCGTTTGAAAATTACACTTGGTGAGCTTGGTGAGTATCTCTCCCAGTTGTCTGAAAGTGTATACCGTATGAATCAGTACTATCGTCAGATTCTTGTATTGACAGGTACAGAGCCGGATGAGTTCCGCGATTACCAGATTGAAAAAGTATATCCGGATATCATTAAGGCAATGGGCGATGAGTCCAAAATCTTGTATCACTTAGTTGATGAAGTTACTGCATATACCGGTGAACGTGGTGGTGAAATCGCCGTAGCACAGACACTGGCTGCACAGATGGAAGAGTTTGTTGACCGTCCGGATAAAATTCCTCAGACGTTGTCGAACTTCAAAGAGAATGTATCTTCTCTTGGTACATCAATTAACAACTTAAGTGCAACGGCAATGGATATTGACTATATTGTTCTTGCCGGTGACAAATCTTCAATTGAAGAAGTAAATGAAGGAAGCTTTGACCGAATTGTACATGAGTGTACATTGTTTATTAACTCTTTCCGTTCCGATTCCTCTGCACTTGGTAATGTGTATGATTCGGATGATCCGGATGTTATCGATGTATGGATTACTGCCGGACGTGACCAGAGTAATATTTTGAAGAACATGGTAGACCAGCAGTTTACTCCGACTTCAAAAGAAAAATATGGAAAAGAAATTAAAGTAAATGTCAAACTGATTGATGCTGCGGCGTCAGCAAATACAGTTACAAACTCTGCCGGTGCGGTAAATGCGATGCTTCCTGCCGTTATGTCAGGTAATGGTCCGGATGTAGCACTTTGTATTTCCCAGACAGAGCCTGTCAACTACGCACTTCGTGGTGCGACTGTGGATTTGACCCAGTTCTCAGATTATAAAGATGTACTTTCTGAGTATCAGGCAAGTTCTTATGAGTCTTACTGGCTGAAAGATAAGACCGGACATAAAGGTTTGTATGGTCTGCCAGAGACAGAAAACTACAACGTATTGTTCTATCGTACCGATATTATGGAAGAGCTTGGTATCGATGCGACACAGATTAATACATGGGATGATGTAATTAAAGTGCTTCCGAAACTGCAGAAGAACAGCATGTCCTTTGCGATTCCTTCGGTAGAGCGTAAGATTAACAACGCATCCAACCCTGACCTTGCAAACTACTATGCTCAGCTTGTTCAGCGCGGTGGTTCCTTGTACCGTGATGACGGCATTGAGACAACAATTGGTAGTACAGAAGGTATTCAGGCATTTGAATTCTATACCAAATTGTTTACCAACTACAAACTGGTTAAACAGTACGATTTCGCAAACCGTTTCCGAAGCGGTGAGATGCCAATCGGTGTAGCAGATTACAGTACATTTAATACATTGTCTGTATTCGCTCCTGAGATTAAAGGTCTTTGGAACTTCGGTATGGTTCCTGGTGTGAAACAGGAAGACGGCTCAATCAACCGTTCCGTTCAGTCATGGGGTACTGCTTCTATGATGCTTAAAGGTGCAGAACAGCGTGGCAAGAAAGAAATCGCATGGGATTTCTTGAAATGGTGGGCAAGTGCTGATACACAGGCTACCTATGCAAGAGAACTTGAGGCTGTTATGGGTGCTGCGGCACGTTATGCAACAGCAAACAAAGTAACCTTTAAGACTTTGTCTTGGAGCAGCAAAGAGTCCACTGTACTGGATGAACAGCACAAATGGGCATTTGGTATTCCGCAGGTTGCCGGCGGATATTACACAGAACGTCATATCACAAACGCAATCCGTAAAGTCATGAATAACAACGAGGACCCTCGAGAGACGATTCTTGATTATGTTATTACGATAAATAAGGAGTTATCAAACAAACGTGAAGAGTTTGGTTTGAAGACTCTGGAACAAGAAGAAAAAGAAACAAAACAAAAATAAGAGAGGAGTGAAAAAATGAATTTTCTGGGAAAATACATGCAGATTAAAAAGCGCAATGCTAAAATTGCATGGAAGAAAGCTAAGATGTCTAAGACATGTTACCTTTTCCTTCTGCCGTATTTGATTGTGTTTACTGCATTCTACATTTTGCCCGTGCTGATGTCAGTATTTTACAGTTTCACGTACTATAACGTACTGGAACCGGCAAGATTCGTTGGTGTAGATAACTACATTAACCTGCTTCTTGCAGATGATGTATTCTTGATTGCGGTTAAAAATACATTCTTGCTGGCAGCAATTACCGGACCGCTTGGTTATATCATGGCATTTTTGTTCGCTTGGTTTATCAACGAGCTGCCACGTTATATCCGTGCTTTCGCCGTAGTTGTATTCTATGCACCGACAATTTCAGGTCAGGCATACTTAGTATGGTCTATCTTATTTAGTGGTGATGCATACGGATATGTAAATTCATTTTTGATTAAATTTGGTTTTATCAGTGAGCCGATTCTGTGGCTCACGGATACTGCTTACATGATGAATGTTATTATTATCGTCGTATTGTGGATGAGTCTTGGTCAGGGATTCCTTTCCTTTGTGGCCGGACTTCAAGGTATTGATAATTCGCAGTTTGAAGCGGGTTATGTGGACGGTGTTAAAAACCGCTGGCAGGAACTTTGGTACATCACACTGCCTGGTATGAAACCTATGCTTCTGTTTGGTGCCGTAATGGCAATCACACAGACATTTGGTGTTGCCGATCAGACGATGGCGCTTTGTGGTTTCCCTAGTACGGACTATGCGGCGCGTACCGTAGTTACCCATCTGATTGACTATGGTACTACACGATTTGAGATGGGTTATGCTTCCGCAATTGCAACAATTTTGTTCGCCGTGATGCTGTTGTTGAATAAGGCAATTCAGTCACTGCTTAGCAAAGTTGGAACTTGATAGGAGGTATAGCAAAGATGAAATTAATTAAATTAAAACGAAGAAAACCGAACCGCTCAGTCGGTGGTGATATCGGTATTTACATTTTGCTGATTTTGTTTGGTATCTTCTTTGTGCTTCCGTTGGTATATTCCATCAGTAGTGCATTTAAACCGCTGGATGAGATTTATCTGTATCCACCGAGATTTTTCGTGAAGAACCCAACATTTAATAACTTCCAGGATTTGCTTGTTGTTATGTCAAGCTCCTATGTACCATTTACCCGTTATGTCTTTAACACGGTATTTATTACATTGCTTGGTACGGTAGGTCATTTGATTATTGGTTCAATGGCTGCTTATGTTTTGGCAAAATATGAGTTCCCGGGAAGCAAAAAGATTTTCAAGATTATTCAGGCTGCAATCATGTTCAATGCTTATGTATTGCAGATTCCTACTTATATCATTATGAGTAAGCTTGGATGGATTGATACGTACTTAGCACTGATGGTGCCGGCGTTCGCACTGCCGATGGGATTGTTCCTTATGAAACAGTTTATGGAGCAGATTCCGGATGCATTGATTGAAGCGGCTAAGATTGATGGTGCGAAAGAGGGAAGAATCTTCCTTCAGATTGTCATGCCTAACGTAAAACCGGCATGGTTGACAGTAACAATTTTCTCTGTACAAAACCTTTGGAACATGAAAGGTCAGGTGTATATCTACTCGGAAGAATATAAGATGCTGCCATATGCATTGCAGCAGATTATGGCCGGTGGTGTTGCCCGTGCCGGTGTAGGTTCCGCTGCGACAATGGTCGTTATGATGGTGCCGATTTTAATCTTTATTTTGGCAGAGAGTAACATTCTGGAAACAATGGCTAGTTCCGGAATTAAAGACTGATAAGGAGGAAAGAAAATGAGAAAAATGAAACGACTTACTTCGGTATTTGCGTTATTACTCGTTGCATCCCTCCTTGTAAGCAACGCGGAGGTCCTCGCGAATAGTTCTGATGGCAAACATTATACATATACTTATGATTGCTGGGATGTTGACCGTGAGTCTCCGGATGCTTATTCGGTTGAGCGAGTAATTTCCGGTTCTGATTTTAAAGATTGTGGCAACTTTTCTGAGCCACAGGGTCTTTTCTCAACCGGAAATAAGATGTATGTTGCAGATACAGGAAATAATCGTATTTGTGAATTTACATATGAAAACAATGAGTTTACTTATGTAAAAGAGGTAACCGGTTACAAAGATGCTGAGGGAAAAGATGTAAAATTGAATGGTCCTCAGGATGTATTTGTGACAGATGATGGACAAATGTACATTGCCGATACCGGTAATAATAAAATTGTTCACTTGGATGCAGACGGCAATATGGTAAAAGTAATTGGCCGTCCAAATGACAAAACCTATACGGATGCAAAATTCCTTCCACAGAAGTTGGTTGTGGATGGTGCAAAACGTATTTTTGCTCAGGTTCAGAACGTAAACAAAGGTTTCCTTGAGTTTGATGACGCCGGAGACTTTACGGGATTTGTCGGAGCCAGTGAAGTAACTTATGATTTCCTTACTTATTTGTGGAAATTGGTTGCGACAAAAGAGCAGCGTGCACAGATGGATTTGTTCGTTCCGACAGAGTATTCGAACCTTTGTCTGGATTCCGAAGATTTCATTTATGCAACAATCAGTACATTTGATGGAGCTGTAGAGTCGGCTGAACCGATTCGTAAGTTGAATGCAAAGGGAACGGACATTTTGGTACGTAACGGTTACAATGATCCATATGGTGATTTGCGTTACACCGAAAAAGGCGAGATGAAAGGACCTTCCAAGTTTGTAGATATCTGCTGCTTGTCAAATGATGTTTATTATGCACTGGATAATACAAAAGGCCGTATTTTTGCTTATGATTTCCAGGGTAATATGCTGTATGCCTTTGGCGGACATGGTTATAAAGCCGGATTGTTTATGAATCCTTCGGCAATTGAAGACCTTGGTGATTCCCTCTTGGTTACAGATCAGAAGTTAGGAACGATTACCCAGTTTACTTTGACTGATTATGGTAAAATGATTAATGATGGTCTGGCTGAGTACAAAAAAGGTAATTATGAAGAATCCGCTAATATCTGGCGTAAAGTTCTGAAACATAATGGTAACTACGACCAGGCATATATTGGAATCGGCCGTGCGCTTCTTCGTGAGAAGAATTACAAAGAGGCAATGGATTACTTTGAATTAAAACTTGATGCCAAGAATTATTCCAAAGCATTTAAGCTTTACCGTGAGGTTTGGTTTGAGGAGAACATTGGTACGATCTTGATTATTATTGCAATCCTCATTCTCCTTGGATTTGGTGTTGGATTTGTGAAGAAAGCCAGAAGGGAGGTTGAAAAAGGATGAAAATAAAAGAAAGACTGACCAATAAAGATGCATGGATTCGTTACCGCGATTCTCTGCGTTATGCCCTTCATTGTATCGTAAGACCTTTTGATGGTTTTTGGGATTTGACACATGAAAAGAGAGGGTCTATGGCGGCAGCCAATACAATTGTTATTCTGGTCCTTTTGACAAACCTGATTAAATTAGGTGCAACCAGTTTCGTGTTTAATCCGGTAAACTGGGATA
Source organism: uncultured Eubacterium sp. (assembly GCA_934322085.1). Taxonomy (GTDB): domain Bacteria; phylum Bacillota; class Clostridia; order Lachnospirales; family Lachnospiraceae; genus Eubacterium_F. The sequence goes on along the minus strand of CAKRGF010000007.1, from coordinate 38,455 downwards.
ATGTAAACCTGATTTTAGAGATTGCAACATTCCTTGTACCATTTATTGTGTATGTTGTTGCAAACTGGTGTCTTACCACCTTGTTTGATGGTAAAGGTACATTAAAAGATATATGGATGGGTACCGCTTATGCAATGACACCATATGTAATTATTCAGTTGATACTGATTCCTATGAGTAACGTTGTTACTGAAGAAGAGGGTGCATTTTACACTGTGTTCAGCAACTTCTCCATGATTTGGTGTGGATTGCTGATTATCGCATCTGTAATGATGATTCATGACTTCATGCTGGGTAAAGCATTTTTATCTTTGATTTTCTCAGCGGTAGGTATGTTGATTATCGTATTTTTGCTTGTACTGTTCTTCAGTTTGATTAGTGATGGTTTCTCCTATTTCTATTCGATTTACAAAGAAACCATTTTCCGAATGTATTGATGAAAGGAGGAAATGACAGAATGAAAAACAAGTTGTATTTGCTCCTGATTACAGTTATGGCATGTTTCGCTCTTAGTGCCTGCGGTGATTCCGATGAGGGTACTAAAGAGATGAAAACTTATGAGTATGATAACAGCGGAGATGTAGTAATTGAAAATGATTCATTGAAACTCTCAGTGAGTGGTTCTTCCACACAGCTTGAGGTTACAGACAAGGCAACCGGAAAGGTATATCGTTCCAATCCGACTGCTGAGGATGTAGAGAAGTATGCAAATGCCGATGGACATTACAAAGATGTGTTAAGCTCAACTTTGAACCTTACTTACTCCAACAATACTGATACGAAGAAAGAGATTGATAACTATTCTCAGTGTATTCGGGACAATAAGTTTTATAAAATTGAGAAAGTAAACGATAACGAAATTAAAGTAAGTTATTCTGTAGGTGATTTTGAGAAAACCTACACTTGTCCGGTCGCAATCAAAGAGTCCAGAATGAAGAAATATCTGGATAAGATGTCAAGATCGGCACAGAAGTCAGCACTCAGAAGTTATGTTTATTATAATTATGAGGAACTTAGTAAGTCGGATGATTCTACCGACAAGCAGCTGTTGACAAAAGGTGAAAAACTTTTCCCTGATTTGAAAGATGAGCCAATTTACTATTTGGATGAGTCGGTTACCGATTCTCGTCTTCAACAGTTGGAAGACAAATTCGTAGAAGCAGGATATACTTTGGAAGACCGTACAAAAGATATGGGCAATTACAAAGTATCCCGTAATGAAGGAAAACCAATTTTCGATATTAGTGTTCACTATGTATTGGAAGATAACCAGCTGGTTGTAAAAGTACCGATGAAGGAAATCTCCTACAACGAAGATTATCCGATTGTTAAACTTCAGGTTCTTCCATATATGGGAGCATCGAATGTTGATGAAAAAGGTTACATGATTGTTCCGGAAGGAACCGGTGGAAAAATCAACTTCAACAATGGTAAGACCGGACAGCAGAGATATCAGAGTGATGTTTACGGCTGGGATTATGGTCAGGCACGAACAACGATTGTCGATGAGACAAAATCCAATTTTCCACTGCTTGCCATTGCAAATGAGACTACCCAGAGTTCATTCCTTTGTGTAGCCGAAGAGGGAAGTTCTTACGCAACCGTTCAGGCGGATATTTCCGGAAAGAACAATGGATATAACTATGGTACATTCATTTACAGTCTGATTCACGGCGAAAACATGGATGTATCCACAAAATCGGATACAACCGTTCGTGTTTATGAAGACGGGCTGCCAAATGAAACACTTTCCCAGAGATACATTTTCTCTGATAAAACCGATTATTCGGATTTGGCAAAAGAGTACCGCGGATATCTTCAGAAGAAATATCCAAGTCTTGGTAAGGTAGACAGTGATAAACAGGCATTGGCTGTTGAGATGATTGGTGCCGTAGATGATACCGAGCATATCCTTGGTTATCCGGTTGTCCGCTCTCAGTCATTGACATCTTACACACAGGCTAAATCGATTTTGGAAGATTTGCAGAAAGCCGGCATTGGCAATATCAATGCGAAATATACCGGATGGTTTAATACCGGTGTAAAACAGACATCTGCTGCTAAAGTAAAAACAGTAGGACGTCTGGGAAGTTCTTCAGATTTGGAAGACTTAACTGCTTATGCAGACAAGACAAATGGCATGCAGCTTTATCTGAATGGTACATTTAACTATGTATACAAAGATAAATGGTTTGACGGATTCAGTTCCACAAGAAATGCAGCGAAGTTTGTCAGCCGTGAAGAGTGTGAGCTCTATAAATGGGATCCAATTACTTATCAGGCAAATGATGATTACACGGATTACCACAATTACGACAGCTATTACTTAGTAAAACCGTCGTATGCAATGGATTCGGTTGACACTTATGTAGAGAAAGTAAACGGTTATGGCAGCAAGAATATCGGTATGGAAGATATCGGTAATACACTTGCCGGTGACTACAATCCAAAAGACAGAGTATCGCGTGAAGCAGCTTTGAATCTTCAGGTCAAGAAATTGCAGTCACTGAAACAGGGCGGAAACAAGGTTATGATTACAAGTGGTAACCAGTATGCAGTACCTTACGCAGACTTTGTTACAGACATGAACTTAGATGCCCGTGCCGTAAACATCATTGATGAGCAGGTTCCATTCTATACCATGGCATTGCATGGTTTAGTAAATTACTCCGGCGGTGCAATTAACTTGGCAGATGATGAGAAGGAGAATATCCTGAAGTCCGCTGAGTCCGGTGCCGGATTATACTTCACTTACATTGCTGAAAAGACAAGTGTTTTACAGGATGGTAAGTACACAAGATACTATGCTTGTAACTACGATGACTGGAAGAAAGATACTTTGAGTCTGTACAACAAGTTTAATGAAACATTCGAAGGAACATACGATAAAGCAATTGATAAGCATGAAAAAATTGCAGAGGGCGTATATAAGACAACCTTCGAAGGCGGAAAAGCAGTTGTTGTAAACTACAACTATAGCAACTATCAATACAATGGCCAGGAAATTGCGGCCAGAGATTTCGCAGCTGTGAAGGGAGGTGAAGAATAAATGGCTCGCAAGAATAAAAAGAAAAAGACATTAGCATTTAAAAATGCGGTTGCAGGCTATTTATTTATTGCACCATTCATCGTCGGTTTTATCCTGTTCTTGGTTGTGCCGTTAGTACAGTCCTTAAGAATGAGTTTCAGTACGGTAGAACTTGAAGGTGGATTGTCCATGACATGGGCGGGACTTGAAAATTACCGCCAGGCATTTTTGGTAGATGAGAAGTTTGTACCAAGCCTCATTTCTGAGTTGGTAAAAATGCTGACAAACGTTCCGGCAACATTGATTTTCAGTTTCTTTATTGCGTTACTGTTGAATCAGTCCTTCAAAGGAAGAGGAGCGGTTCGTGCGATATTCTTCCTGCCGGTTATTCTTTCATCCGGTGTTATCGTTGGTCTGGAAAGCGGAAATACGCTTTTGGCTGACATGAAAGATGCGATTGAGGCAACGAATAATAACACAAGTATTACCGGTGTGCTTGAGAGCATTTTGATTACATCAGACTCCAGTCCGATGTCACAGATGTTTAGTTATGTATTTGACATTATTAACAGTGTATATGATATTGCGATTGCTTCTGGTATCCAGATTATCATTTTTCTTTCTGCTTTGCAGACGATTTCGCCAAGTATGTTCGAGGCGGCAAAAATCGAGGGATGTACTGCTTGGGAAAGTTTCTGGAAGATTACACTTCCAATGGTGAGCTCGATGATTTTGGTAAATATCGTATATACGGTAATTGACTTCTTCTTGAAGACAGACAACACAGTTATGGAGCGCATCGACGCAATCGGTATCGGAGGACGAATGGACTACGGTCAAGCGTCGGCGATGGCGTGGGTATATTTCCTATGTGTAATTGTTGCGTTGGGTATTGTTTCGTTGATTATTTCTAGGAGGGTATATTATTATGAGTAAAATGAATAAGTTTCAAGCCTTCAGGGAACGTAATAGAAAATCCAACGGCTATCTGTTACGCAAAGTATCATTTAATGTTGCTTACAAAATCGTGCGTTTTGTATTGTTGTTTGGATTGTGTTTCTTGATTTTGCAGCCATTGTTAAACAAGATTTCCATCAGTTTCATGGAAGAGCGTGATTTGTACGATTCGACAATCAACGTAATTCCACGTCACTTCACACTGGACAATTTTAAGATTGCCGCAGATTTGATGGATTACTGGGCTGCACTTGGTAACACATTGTGGATTTCGCTTTTGGTAAGTATTTTGCAGATTATTTCCTGTACATTGGTAGGATATGGTTTTGCAAGATATAAATTCCCATTGAAGAATCTTTGGTTTGCGATGGTGGTACTTGTAATTGTAATTCCACCTTCAACCATTCAGTCTTCCCTGTATTTGAATTTCCGTTACTTTGATATTCTCGGAATATTCAGTCTGATAACGGGGCAGCCGCTGAACTTACTGGATTCTTTTGCACCATATGCATTTATGTGTCTTGGTTGTATGGGATTGAAAAATGGTTTGTACATTTACATGCTTCGTCAGTTCTTCCGTGGTATTCCGAAGGAATTGGAAGAAGCTGCTTATGTAGATGGATGTGGTAAGGTTAAAACATTCGTGCGCATTATGCTGCCGGATGCAAAACCAATGATTACTTCTTGTTTCCTGTTCTCCTTTGTATGGCAGTGGACGGATAGTTTTTATTCAGGAATGTTCCTTCCAAACTATTCGATTTTGGCAAACAAAGTGGCTCGTTTGTCTGAGGTGCTGAACTCTTATGTGAAAGCAACCACAGGTCTTGATAAAGCGTCGACCGCTTATGCATCCGCCATGATTGGTACAGGTACATTGTTGGTAATTATTCCTTTAATTATTGTATATTTATTTGCACAGAAAGGCTTCGTAGAAAGTTTGAGTCAGTCTGGTATCAAGATGTAACAAAAATAATTTGCCCTATTTGGCATCTGCCTGTTCTGGCAGGTGCCTGCGGGCAGTAATGACTTAGGTTATCACCGGGATTTTCCGGTATAACAATATATTAAATAAGGAGGCAAAACAAAATGAAAGCAAGCATGCAGAAGCTGATTGCGATGGGTCTTTGTGTTGTTCTTGCAGTAGGTTCTCTTACTGGATGTGGCGGCTCCTCCAATGATGCAGGCAGTGCATCAGGCGATGGCGCAAAAACATCATCTTCTTCAAACAAGAAAACATTTAGTGACCTTGGTGGCATGGATATCACGGTAGGTGACTGGTATACTTCCAAAGATACCCTTGCAGACAGAACCGACGAGTTTGGTAAAAAGCAGAATGAGTACTGGAAGAGTATCCAGGATAAGTACAATTTCAAAATCACTCGTGATTCTGTTTATTCCTATACAGATGCAAAATCAGATTATGTAAATGATGTTATGGCAAGTAGTCCAAAATACGAAATTTACTATCTGTATCAGGAATTTGTTTCTGAGCCTTTGATGAAAGGCTTGATGTATGATTTGTCAACTCTTCCGGAGTTCAATTTCGATGAAGAAAAATGGAATCCAACCGTTAAAGAGTTGATGAGCATTGGTGATGGTATCTGGGGTATGAGCCCAGACAGTGAGCCACGTGGTGGTATTTTCTACAACAAACGTCTCTTCAAGGAAGCTGGTATTCCGGAAGATGAGCCATATGATTTGCAGAAAAACAATCAGTGGACATGGGACAAGTTCGAAGAGTATTGTAAGAAACTTACAAAGGATACCGATGGTGATGGTAAAACAGACCAGTATGCTATGGCAAGTTTCTCAAAATACTATCTGCCAATGTGTGCAGCTAACAACAATGCAACATTTGTATCCCGTGATAAAGACGGAAAATACGTTGATGCAATTACATCCAAAGAGTTCAAAGATGCTATGAACTGGGGTGTTGACTTGATTAAGAAAGGTTATATTAAGCCAAAACCATCAGAAAACGTAGCATGGGATTGGTATAAAGCTGCATTCCGTGATGGCGAAGCTGCTATGCAGACTGCCGAAGTTTATGAAATTAGCGCTTTCGCTGATATGGAAGATGACTGGGGATTCGTAATGTTCCCATACAACCAGGATCAGAAGGATGCTACTAACAAGACAGTACCAAACGACAACATCGTTGTTATGCCAAGCTGCTTTGATCAGGAAAAAGCTGAGAAGATTGCATTTGCTTACGATTTGTACACAGAGCCTGTTGAAGGATATACTCCTCATGATCAGATTCTTGAGCAGTATTACCCACAGTTCAGAGATGACCGTGCAGTAGATGAAACAATTGGTATGATGTTAGAGGAGAAGCATAAATCTACTTCTTATCTGCCAATGATTAGTGAAATTGACTATGGTGATTTCTGTTATCCTGTATATGCAAATGCAACAACACCTGCTAAGAAGATTGAAGAGCTTTCAACCAAATGGGATACGAAGATCAGCAAAGTTAATGCTGAGTATGACAAGTTTGCAAAAGAGCATACAAAATAATAACAAAAAGAAACAGGTAATTTAGTTTCATGGGGCTGTTCAGAATAAGCGGAAGGTTTGTTTTGCACAGCCCTTTCTTAAAGAATGAGGATAGAAAATAAGAGATTTTTAAATCTTTTGATAGAATACAAAACTTGCAGAATATGAGGAGAAACAGATGGATTATAGCAAATGCTGGCTGGATTATCAGCCTGTAGATACAATTGAAAAAGAATGGCTGACATATTTTCAATCCTGTGAGGGAGAAATCGTAGAAAGTGCTGTCAGTGAATACAAACTTGCTATGGAAAATATGGCAGGAAAAGTTCCTCAGACAGTAACAAAAGAAGAGGCAGGCGTGGTATTTTCCGTGGATTCATCCATAAAAGAGGGAAAAGACGGATATATTATCATAAAGGAGGAGAACCGGTATCAGATTACCGGGGAGTCGGAGAGTGGACTGTTATATGGTGTGTTCCATTTTCTTCGTTTAATTCGGACCAAACAGATGAATTGCCTTCCGGTTCACAATACACCGGAAATGCCGCTTCGCATGATGAATCACTGGGATAACATGGATGGCAGTATTGAGAGGGGATATTCCGGTGAATCCTTTTTCTACAAGGATTATAAGATTTTATGGAATGAACGTATTGTGCAGTATGTGAGAATGATGGCATCGATTGGCATCAATGCGATTGTAATCAATAATGTCAATGTTCACGAGAATGAGACTTATCTGATTACAGACCGTTATTTGCAGCAGGTAAAGCAATATGCCGATTTGTTTGCAAAATATGGAATTAAATTGTATACAAGTGTAAATTTTGCCGCACCGATGGAGTTAGATAATTTTACAGACTGTGACCCATTAAATCCTTTGGTGGCAGACTGGTGGAAAAAGGCTGTGGCGCATGTGTATGAAGTGATTCCAAACTTTGGCGGCTTTTTGGTAAAGGCAGATTCCGAGGGAAGGCCAGGACCATTTACGTATGGCAGAACGCATGCGGATGGTGCAAATATGTTAGGAAGAGCACTTGCCCCGTATGGCGGAATTTTAGTATGGCGCTGCTTTGTATATAATTGCGGGCAGGACTGGCGTGATAAAAAGACAGACCGTGCCAGAGCGGCGTATGACAACTTTATAGAATTAGATGGAAAATTTGATGACAATGTTATTTTACAGATAAAAAACGGACCGATGGATTTTCAGGTTCGGGAGCCGGTTTCACCGTTATTTGGCGGCTTGAAAAAGACCAACATGATTTTGGAAGTAGAGATTGCACAGGAATACACCGGACAGCAGATTGATTTGTGTTATCTGCTCCCGATGTGGCGTGAAATTCTTGACTTTGATACGTATGCTGCGGGCGAGGGTTCGACCGTGCAGAAAATAGTGGATGGTTCTGTTTATGGGCAGCATTTGTGCGGTATGGCAGCTGTTATTAACACCGGTAATGACTTTAACTGGACCGGAAATGATTTGGCGGCAGCAAACACTTACGGCTATGGAAGACTGGCGATGAATCCGTCCGAAGATTCGGCGGTAATTGCAAAGGAATGGGTGGAACTTACTCTTCCTAAATCTCTTTCCGACGGCGTCGTTTCGATGCTTATGAAGTCCTGGTCCACATATGAAAAGTATACGTCGCCGCTTGGTATTGGCTGGATGGTGACGCCGCATTATCATTACGGACCGGATATTGACGGATACGAGTATGACCGCTGGGGAACTTATCACAGAGCAGATAGAAATGGTCTTGGTGTTGACCGTACCCCAAACGGTACCGGCTATACAACCCAGTATAATGAGCCGTGGTGCGCAAAGTATGCGGATAAAAAACAGTGCCCGCAGGAACTTTTATTATTTTTCCATTATGTCCGCTATGATGAAGTGTTAGCGTCAGGAAAAACACTGATTCAGCATATATACGACACGCATTTTGAAGGCGTTGACGAAGTGGAAGAAATGATTGTCAGTTGGAAGGCATGGAAAGAGCAGATGGCAGAGGATGTTTATGAGAGAGTCCTTTCCCGCATGGAGAGACAGCTTGCCAATGCAATCGAATGGAGAGATCGCGTAAATACATATTTTTACAGGAAGAGTGGAGTAAAAGATGCACTTTCCCGAAAAATATATGAATAGGATGATTTAGACAAGATCATTCGTAACATACTAAGAAAGTATAATAAAAAGAAAAGAGGTTATTGATTATGGACATGACATTAAGATGGTATGGAGAAGGAAACGACAGTGTGACACTGGACCAGATTCGCCAGATTCCCGGTGTGACCGGTGTAATTACAGCACTTCATGATATTCCTGCAGGAGAAGCATGGACGTATGAGGACGTCATGAAAAGAAAACAGGAAGTAGAAGCAAAAGGTTTGAAGTTAGTTGGTGTGGAAAGTATCAACGTACACGAAGACATTAAAATTGGTCTTCCGACAAGAGATGAATTGATTGAAAACTACTGCAAATCATTGGAGGCTATTGGAAAAGCAGACATTCACCTTGTATGTTATAACTTTATGCCGGTCTTTGACTGGACACGTACAGATTTGGCTATGCCTTTGGAAGATGGTTCTACAGCGCTTGCTTATGATTCATCCATTATTGATGGTATCGATGCAAGCGAGATGTTTGACCGCATTGAAAAGGCAAGTGGCGGCTTTGTAATGCCTGGCTGGGAGCCGAACCGCCGCGATGAGATTATGGATTTGTTTGAGAAATACAAAGACGTTGATGCAGACAAACTGCGTGAGAACTATAAATATTTCTTGGATGGTATCATTCCTACCTGTGAAAAATACAAAATTAAAATGGCAGTTCACCCGGACGATCCGGCTTGGGATGTATTCGGACTTCCACGTATTGTAACCTGTGAAGAGGACCTTTTGAAAATTGCCGATATGAATCCAAGTATTTACAACGGATTTACACTTTGCACCGGTTCTCTTGGAAGTAATTTGAACAACGATCTGCCAAAGATTATCCGCAATCCGAAAATTGCAGAGAGAATTCACTTTGCTCACCTGAGAAACATTAAGTATGAAAACAAAGATTTGTTCCATGAGGTATCTCATTTGTCAAGCGATGGAAATCTTGATATGTATGAAATTGTAAAAGCATTGATTGATACCGGATTTGACGGATGTATTCGTCCGGATCATGGCCGTATGATTTGGGGCGAGCAGGCAAGACCTGGATACGGTTTGTATGACCGTGCTCTTGGTGTTGCTTATCTGAATGGTTTGTGGGAAGCAATTCATAAAAATAAATAAGAGGTGACTAGGCATATGAAATTATTAGATTTACAAAATGGCGAGAAAAAAGTCTGGGAGGAGAAAGGATATCTTCTTCCCAAGTATGACAGAGAAGAATTAAAGAAAAAAACAAAGGAAAACCCGACATGGGTTCACTTTGGTGCCGGTAATATTTTCCGTGCATTTCCGGCTGCAAAATTACAGGATTTGCTGAATTTAGGAGAATATGACCGCGGTGTTGTTGTGGCAGAGAGCTTTGACCATGAGATTATTACAAAGGCATACAAACCATATGATGGGTTGAGTTTGTCAGTTGTGTTAAAAGCTGAGGGAACCATTGAGAAACACGTGGTTGGAAGCGTAACAGAATCGTTAGTTGCTGACCCGGTGGCACCAGAAGATTATGCACGTCTTACTGAGATTTTTGAAAATCCTTCTCTTCAGATGGTGACATTTACCATTACGGAAAAAGGATATTCATTAGTCAATGGTAAAGGAGAAAAACTGCCGGGTGTAGAAGATGGTTTTTTAGCAGGCCCGGGAAATCAGAGTCATCTGATGGGACGCATTGCCTCTCTGTGCTACGCACGTTTTGTTAAAAATGGGGCACCGCTTGCCCTTGTCAGTACCGATAACTGTTCTCACAATGGAGACAAGTTAAAGGCCGGCGTTATGGCATATGTAGATGCATGGAAACAGGCAGGAAAAGTGGATGATGATTTTGTTTCCTATATGGAAGAAAAAGTATCTTTCCCATGGTCAATGATTGATAAAATCACGCCAAGACCAGATGAAAAAGTAAAAGAAATGCTGGAAAAAGATGGTTTTGAGGATACCGACTTGATTATTACAAGCCGCAATACGTATACAGCTCCGTTCGTAAATTCAGAGGAGACCGGTTATCTTGTTATTGAAGATAACTTCCCGAATGGACGTCCACCATTGGAAAAAGCAGGTATTGTGTTTACAGACCGTGAGACGGTGGATAAAGTAGAAAAGATGAAGGTTTGTACCTGCTTGAATCCACTGCACACAGCACTTGCTATTTATGGCTGTATGTTAGGACATACTTCCATTCATGATGAGATGGAAGACAAAGAACTTTCTCAGTTGATTCAGAAGATGTGTTATGAGGAAGCAATGCCGGTTGTTGTAAATCCCGGCGTTATTGATCCGAAAGAATTTGCAAACGCAGTATTGACAAAGCGTCTGCCAAATCCATTTATGCCGGATACGCCACAGAGAATTGCCTGTGATACGTCACAAAAACTCCCAATCCGCTTTGGCGAGACAATTAAGTTCTATGAGAGCAGAGAAGACTTAGATACAAAGAGCCTTACGTTAATTCCGCTTGTATTAGCAGGCTGGTGCCGCTATTTGATGGGAATTGATGACGAAGGTAACGCTTTTGAACAGAGTCCTGACCCACGTTTGGATGAAGTGAAAGCTCATGTCGCTGGAATTTCCTTTGGCGATACGGATGTACATGATAAATTGCAGCCAATTTTGAGTGATGCATCGATTTTTGCCGTAGACCTCTATTCGGTTTCTCTTGGTGAGAAAGTGGAGAAGATGTTTGTGGAATTGATTGCTGGAAAAGGTGCAATCCGCAGCACATTAAAGAAGTATGTAGACTAAAATAACGTATTCTTTTAGGATATGAAAAAAGAAGTTCAATTTGTGAGAGACTTTTAACACGAAGGGTTATCTAATCTTAAATCAAATTGAACTTCTTTATTTTATGCCTCTAAGTGATTTTTCATGATTTTCAGGGCGTTTTTTTCCAGTCGTGAGACCTGCGCCTGGGAGATATGGATTTCGTTTGCTACTTCCATTTGTGTTTTCCCTTCCAGATAGCGGAGCTTTATAATGTGGTTTTCACGTTCCGGCAGATGGCTCAATGCGTCTTTTAAGGAGAGGTGTTCGACCCAGTTGGATTCTTTGTTTTTTTTGTCACTGATTTGATCCATGACATACAACGTATCCCCGCCTTCGGAGTAAACCGGTTCATACAGTGAGACCGGACTTTGGATGGCATCCAGCGCAAAAACAATGTCTTCCGGTGGAACATCAATCATTTTTGAAATTTCTTCTAAGGTTGGTTCTGTTTCCTGTTTTTTCATCAGTGCCTCTTTGGCATAAATTGCTTTGTAGGCTGTGTCACGGAGGGAGCGGCTCACACGAATCGCATTATTATCACGAAGATAGCGCCGTACCTCGCCAATAATCATCGGTACTGCATAGGTTGAAAATTTTACATCTTGTGTGACGTCAAAATTATCAATTGCCTTCATTAAACCAATGCATCCAATCTGAAATAAATCGTCTACATTTTCGTTACTGTTATTAAACCTCTGGATGATACTTAACACGAGACGGAGATTACCATGAATGTAAGCTTCACGTGCCTTTTTATCCCCTTTTTTTATTTTATCGAACAGTGTCTTTTTTTCTTCATTTGACAAGAGTGGGAGTTTGCTTGTATTAATGCCGCAGATTTCAACCTTGTAGTGTGCCATGATAAGTCCTCCATTTTGTCCATTGATTTTCTTTCTTTTATCATGAACAGATGAAACACAAATTATGCGTTCGTCACATATAATATTTTAGAAAAAGAAGGAGATTTTTTATGCGGATTTGTGATTTGAGAGAGAAGGAAGTCATTAATATTTGCGATGGCGAGAGACTTGGTTTTGTGGAAGATGTTGAGTTTGATTTGTGCACCGGAAAAATTACGCATATTATTATTCCGGGTCCCTGCAAATTTTTTGGTGTGCTTGGCAGGGAAGAAGAATATGTGATTGAAATATGCCATATCTGCAAAATCGGAACGGATTTGATTCTAGTGGAGGTAAATAAGGAACGTGTCACAAAAAAATGTGGAAGCTAGTCTTTACTTCATGCCCAAAATTCGATATACTTACAGTAGTGAAAAGAAGGAGAGAAGACTATGAAATGTCCATTTTGTGCAGAAGAAAATACGAAAGTAATTGATTCAAGACCGGCCGATGATAATAATTCGATTCGCCGCCGCCGTCAGTGTGAAAAATGTGGGAAGCGTTTTACGACCTATGAGAAATTAGAGACGATTCCTCTCGTTGTTATAAAGAAAGACCAGATGAGAGAGCCATATGACCGCTCGAAAATTGAGCGCGGTGTATTCCGCTCATGTATTAAACGGCCGATTTCAGTCGACCAGATTAATGAATTGGTCGATTCTGTGGAAAGCGCGGTATTTAATCTCGGAGAAAAAGAAATAGAGAGTAAAAAAATCGGAGAAATTCTGATGGACAAGCTGCAGCAGTTAGATCCAGTTGCTTATGTTCGTTTTGCTTCCGTATATCGTGAATTTAAAGATGTGAATACGTTTATGGACGAAATAAAAAAATTGTTGGAGAAACAGCAAAAGAACTAAAAAAGACTTGCATCCCCCCAACCTGTGTGATATGATATATTTGGTTTGTTCCTCAGGTTAGGAGGATTTTATGTTTAGTCAATCATTTGGCGCGGATGTCTATGGTACAAAAGCCAGAGTAATCCGTATTGAGGCAGATGTCAGTGATGGTCTGCCCGTTTTTGATATGGTGGGATTTTTAGCCTCTGCCGTGAAAGAGGCGAGGGAGCGCGTGCGGATTGCCGTGCGCCAGATGGGAATTCGTTTTCCGGCGAAACGCATTACGGTAAATCTATCGCCTGCGAATGTAAGAAAGGAAGGCACAACGTTTGACCTTCCAATCGCTATTTGTCTATTGACCGCATTCGGTCATTTATCCAAAGAATGTATCAAAGATACAATGTTTATCGGGGAACTTGGTTTAGATGGTTCCGTACAGAGTGTAAATGGTGTATTAGCCATGGTCTTAGAAGGAAAGAAGCAGGGACTTCGCCAGTTTCTTGTGCCAAAAGGAAATGTAGAGGAGGCTGCCGTATTAGAAGGAATTTCTCTTTATGGAGTAGAGAGTCTTTCGGAAACACTGCGTTTTCTGAGGGGAGAAATTTCGCTAAAGAAAGTATATATTCCTTTTGAAAAGTGGGATGAGTCACAGGAAGAAGGACTGGATTTTTTAGATATCAAAGGGCAGGGGATGATGAAACGTGCGGCGGAAATTGCGGTGAGTGGAAGACATAATCTTTTGTTGATTGGACCACCTGGAAGTGGGAAGACGATGCTTGCGAAGAGGCTTCCAACGATTCTGCCGCCGATGACGTTAGAAGAAAGTGTGGAAGTAACGAGATTGTACAGTGTGTGTGGACTTTTAGGGGAACATGCGTCCGTGCTGAAAAGACGGCCGTTTCGTGCTCCCCATCATACAACGACGGCGACGGCTCTCACCGGGGGTGGCAGGATTCCGATGCCGGGAGAGATTACATTGGCATCAAAGGGAATTTTGTTTTTGGATGAACTTCCGGAATTTTCAAGGAATGCCTTAGAGGTGCTCAGGCAGCCGTTAGAGGAACAGAAAGTGACGATTGCACGTGTTGGGAGCAGTTATGAGTATCCATCGGACTGCTCGTTTGTGGCTGCGATGAACCCATGCAGGTGCGGCTATTATCCAAACCGGGACAAATGCCGGTGTACGACAGCAGATATCAGGCACTATTTAGCGAAAATTAGTGAGCCTTTGTTAGACCGGATGGATTTATGTGTAGAGACAGGGCTGCCTGAATTTTCCCTGTATGAGAAAAAGGGAGAGACAAGTAAGCAGATAAGAGAACGTGTGAAGCGGGTGCATAGGATTCAAAAGGAACGCTATCAAAAAGAAAACTTTTCCTATAATAGTGAGTTGACGCCGCAGGCGATGAAAAAATATTGCGTAATGGGACCGGCAGAAAAAGAATTTTTAGAATTTCTATTTCGAAAAGAGCAGATGAGTGTGAGACGGCTTTGCCGGATTGTACGTGTATCAAGGACAGTTGCAGATTTAGAGGAAAGTGATACGATTTTAGAAAGCCATATAACAGAGGCGGTTCGTTTTCGCAGTGTGGACCGCAAATACTGGGGGGTGGAGACGATATGACAAAGGAAGAAGAAAAATATCTGTTCTGGCTGACCTCCCTTTCCGGTGTTGGTTTATCTTTTGTGCAGAGGTTCTTTGAGCGGTATAAAAGTATAGATAAGGCGCAATCTCTTTCCGAAACGGATATCGAAAACGCAGAGTGGATGAAACCACGGGAAAGGAATCAGTTTGCCAAAACTTATAAGCAGGAGGGATGGCGGCATGAGTGGGAGCAGTTAGAGAAGAATCATATTTCGTTTTATTCCTATTTTCATGAATCTTATCCGGACCGGTTAAAACACATTGACTCCCCACCAAAGAGGCTTTTTGTAAAAGGAAAACTGCCGGATGCAGCAAAACTTTCTGTGGCAGTTGTTGGGGCGAGGAATTGTACGCTGTACGGACGGGATATGGCACGGATGTTTAGTTATCGTCTGGCTGCAGCTGGTGTTTATGTGATTAGCGGGATGGCACTTGGAATTGATGGATGGGGACACCAGGGAGCGTTAGAAGCCGGAGGTGAAACCTATGCTGTATTAGGCTCTGGTGTGATGAGGTGTTATCCTTCGTGTCATCAGAATTTGTATGAGAGTATTATAAGGCATGGAGGGGTGATTTCTGAATTTCCGGTGTATGCCCGTGCAAAGCCGGTGTTCTTTCCTATGAGAAACCGTATTATCAGCGGTCTGTCGGATGGAATTTTAGTGGTGGAAGCCAGAGAAAAGAGTGGTTCTTTGATTACAGCAGATGCGGCGCTTGAGCAGGGAAAGGATGTATTTGTTATTCCCGGACGGATTGGGGATGAATTAAGTGTCGGATGTAACCGGCTGATTCGTATGGGAGCGGTACCGGTTCTGACGCCGGATGATATACTAGATTATTATGGAGTTAAGACGCCTGAAGGCTCACAAAATGTGAATGAGGCAGAGCAGAAAATTCTAACATTTCTCGGCGGAAAAACGATGCATATGGATGAGATTTCAATGGGGTTATCCATGCCAGCGGCACAGGTGTTAAAGAGTATGATTGTGCTGCAGAGGAAGGGGTATGTCATCGAGGTCGGCAGAAGTTTCTTTATGAAAAAAATATAAAAATTGCTTGAAAGCCCGATTAAAATGGTGTATGCTAGAGTTTGTGAAAATTTTTGGAACAATATGATTCATAAAATAGAGAGCATTTATCATTATCAATGGAGGGTAATATGGCAAAGAATCTTATTATTGTAGAGTCTCCGGCAAAGTCGAAGACGATTAAAAAATTTTTAGGGAAAAATTACGAAGTGGTAGCATCCAATGGTCATGTCAGAGATATGCCAAAGAGCCAGATGGGTGTTGATTTCGAGAATGATTTTGAGCCAAAATATATTACAATCAGAGGAAAAGGTGAGCTATTGGCTTCTCTGCGAAAAGAAGTCAAGAAGGCAGATAAAATTTATCTCGCAACTGACCCCGACCGTGAGGGAGAGGCAATTTCCTGGCATTTATGTCATGCTTTGAAGTTAGACCCGAAAAAGACAAGCCGGATTACCTTTAATGAAATTACAAAAAATGCGGTTCGCCAGTCGTTAAAGCAGTCGCGGGAAATTGATATGGATTTAGTGGATGCCCAGCAGGCAAGACGTGTTTTGGACCGTTTGGTTGGTTATTCGATCAGCCCGTTATTGTGGCAGAAGGTAAAAAGAGGTTTGAGTGCCGGCCGTGTGCAGTCGGTAACACTGCGTCTGATTGCTGACAGGGAAAGTGAAATTGATGCCTTTATTCCGAAAGAATACTGGTCGATGGAAGCAAAATTGTCAGTGCCGGGTGTAAAAAAGCCATTGGTAGCTAAATATTATGGTAATCCAGGCAAATGTGAAATTGCTTCCGGTGAAGAGGCAGAAAAAATCCGCAAAGAAATTGAAAAAGAAGATTTTAAAGTAAGCAGTATTAAGAAGGGTGAGCGCACCAAGAAGCCACCTCTTCCTTTTACAACGTCTACGTTGCAGCAGGAGTGTGCAAAACACTTGAATTTTCCAACGAGAAAGACAATGCAGATTGCCCAGCAGTTATATGAAGGTGTGCAGGTAAAGGGACATGGAACGATTGGTCTGATTACGTATCTGCGTACGGATTCGGTCCGTATCTCGGAAGAAGCGGATTTAGCCTGTAAAGATTATATTCGTGAAACATATGGAGAAGAAAATATTATTGAAAAGGCAGCAGTGCCAAAAACAAAGGGCAAGATTCAGGATGCGCACGAAGCAATCCGTCCGACATATGTGGATTTGACACCGGTTCAGGTAAAGGAATCTTTAACGAGAGACCAGTTCCGTTTGTATCAGCTGATTTGGAAGCGCTTTGTGGCAAGCCGTATGCACTCAGCAAAATACGATACGATTTCAGTTCGCATTATGGCAGGAAAACATCAATTTGCAAGTTCCGGTTCCAAACTTGTATTTCCGGGCTTTTTGTCGGTGTACCAGCAGGATGATGATAAAGAAGAGCCAAATGCTGTGCTTGCTAAAGTAACAAAGGATTCTGTGCTGTCTTTAAGTGAATTACTGCCGGAACAGCATTTTACGCAGCCGCCGGCGCATTTTACCGAGGCTTCTTTAGTAAAAACTCTTGAAGAGTTAGGAATTGGACGCCCAAGTACCTATGCGCCAACAATTTCAACATTGATTTCACGCCGCTATGTGGCAAAGGAACAGAAGAATTTGTATTTGTCGGATTTGGGAGATATTGTAAATCAGATTATGGTGAGTGCATTTCCTAGTATTGTGGATGTAAACTTTACAGCGACGATGGAAGCTTTGCTAGATGGTGTTGCCGAGGGTAAGGTGGAATGGAAGACCATTGTGAGAAACTTCTATCCGGATTTGGAAAAGGCTGTTTCACATGCAGAAAAAGCACTCGAAAAGATTAAAATAGAAGATGAAGTAACCGATGTCGTTTGTGAGTTATGCGGACGCAATATGGTAATTAAGTATGGACCGCATGGCAAATTCTTAGCTTGTCCGGGATTTCCAGAGTGCAGAAACACGAAACCGTACTATGAAAAAATCGGTGTAAAATGTCCGAAATGCGGCGGTGAGATTGTCATTAAAAAGACACAGAAAGGCCGTCGTTATTATGGCTGTGAGAATAATCCGGAGTGCGATGTGATGACCTGGCAGAAGCCGTCAAATGAACGCTGTCCAAAGTGTGGCGGCATGATGTTGGAAAAAGGCAGTAAGTTAGTCTGCGCCGATAACACCTGTGGTTATATTGAAAAGAAAGAGAAATAAAAAACAAGCGACATAATGCTTGTCAATAAGGTGAAATTGTGATAATATTGTTCCATGGGGGACAAGCAATATGAGTATTCAATTATTGGATAAGACTCGAAAAATAAACCGTCTCCTCAATGACAGACATTCATCTAAGGTAGCATTTGCAGATATTTGTTTTGTGCTGGGACAGATGCTTTTAGCAAATGCTTACATAATCAGCAGTAAAGGAAAGTTGTTGGGAACTTATGTGAATGATGACGGGATGATTCCGAGTTTTCAGAGTAAACGGGGCAGTTATATCGAGACGACGTTAAATGAGCGTTTCCTTAATGTGTTGTCGACAAAAGAAAATGTGAATCTGGAGACTCTTGGTTTTTCCAAAGAAGAAAAACAAGGGGTTGAGGCGCTGATTACACCAATCAGTATTGGTGGAGAGAGGTTGGGAACATTGTTTTTATGCCGGCGTCAGGAAACATTTTCGATTGAGGACATTATTTTAAGTGAATATAGCACGACTGTGGTAGGGCTTGAAATTATGAGGTCCATTCAAGAGGAATCAGATATTGAGCAGCATAAGAAGAGTAATTTCTCTTCTGCCTTGACGACGCTTACGCCACTTGAGCAGAAAGCGGTCAGTTACGTATTCCATGCAATGGGGGGAGAGGATGGTACCCTTGTGACGAGCAAGCTTGCCGGAGAAATTGGCATTACAAGGACTGTTATTGTCAATGCTTTGCGAAAATTAGAGAGCGCTGGCTTAATCAAGACAAAGTCATCCGGAGTGAAAGGAACGCACATTAAGGTTCTGAATGATATTGTCTATACCGAGTTTAACAGTTATTATCGTGAGAAATGGAATTCGTAAACGCAAAGGGAATTGTGATGGGAAGTCATAATGCCGTTTGCGTTTTTCTAGAAATAAAGAAATAAGAAAGGAAGTGCTACGATGGTTTTATCCAATGCATACAATTACATCAATGTGTTAGATAAGGCAGCGGATGCGAGCTGGACAAGAAATGATGTGCTGGCAAATAATATCGCAAATGCAGACACGCCGGGTTACAAAAGAAAAGATGTACAGTTTGAGACATATTTGTCGAATGCGGTGGCAGGAACAGATTCATTAGATGAGACGGTGGCAAATCTTGATTTGAATGATTTAAATGCAACGGTGTATAATGAACAGCCGGGGCTTAGTTATCGGAGTGACGGAAACAACGTAGATGTATCGACAGAAAACGTGGAACTGGCAAAAAACCAGATTAAGTATTATACGTTGATGAATTCGATCAGTCAGGAATTTTCACGGATGAAATCAGCGTTAAAGACTTCATAAATCGATTAAGGAGGAATGACTATGTCAGTATTTGGGGCTTTGGATGTGAGCGCTACCGGTATGACGGCGCAGCAGCTTCGAATGGATACAATTTCGGAAAATATTGCCAATGTAAACACGACTCGTGGAAAAGATGGCAAACCATATAAGAGGAAGACTGTTCTTTTTGAGGAGAAAAGTTATCCGAGTTTTAGTGAAAGTCTTAGCATGGCAAACCGTCATAATATTGGAAAAGGTGTTAAGGCAAGTAAAATAGTGGAAGATAATTCCGAAGGAAGTAAAGTATATGACCCTTCCCATCCGGATGCGGATGAAGATGGATACGTGACGTATCCGAATGTAAATACCGTGACCGAGATGACAAATATGATTGATGCGACAAGGGCTTTTGAAGCAAATGTTACGGTAATGAATTCGACAAAAGGGATGGCTCTTAAGGCACTTGATATTGGACAGAGTTAATTGTGAATGGAGGAAACCTAAATGGATATTGCTAGTTTGTCTGCAATTAGTGGCATTGAAAATATCAGTAAATACGCAGATAATAGTTTACAGACGGAAAAATCAAAAGGAAGCGGCACAGCAAGCTTTGGCAGTTTGTTAAATTCAGCGATGAATTTAGTGCAACAGACGGAAGATTATTCCAATGCAGCAGAAGTAGAAGAAGTAAAGTATGCAATGGGACAGAGCGACAGTCTTCATGATTTGATGGTTGCTCAGCAGAAAGCAAATGTATCACTGCAATATACGGTAGCAGTAAAAAACACAGCAGTAGAAGCATATCGTTCGATTATGAATATGCAGATTTAACTGACAAAGGCGTTGAGGAGCGATAGAAAACAATGATGGAACAATTGATTGCACTCAAGGACAAAATTCTTGAGTTTTGGAATAAGTATACATCAAAACAGAAAACAATTATAATTTGTGTAGCATGCGCAATTTTGGTTGCGATTGTTTTGCTTGCTTATTTTATGACCCGCCCGGTGTATACCGACGTTGCTACGTTAAGTGGTGAAACTGCTACGACGTTTGATACGGCACTGCAGGGGGCTGGACTTGATTATGTAAAAGAATCGGATAACAACGGAAATACAACATTTAAGGTGGAGCAGTCACAGTATTCAGATGCCGTTTTGCTGATGGGGGAAAATCAGATTACGGATGATGAAATGACATGGGAAAAAGCACTTCAGTCAGACATGACGACATCTTCGGATGAAAAGCAGACTAAAGCAACACTGGCTTTGCAGTCGTCAATTCGCAAGGGACTTTTGAATTTTGATGGTGTGGAAGATGCGACTGTTTATATCAACCGTCCGAAAGATGATGGTACGATTTATGCGGACAAGCAGGATACTTCGGTGAGCGTATCATTTAAAATGGCGGGCAGCAAAACGATGGACAGCGATACCGCAGATGCGATTGCTTATTATCTTGCTAACGCGGTAGGAAGTACCAAACCGGATCATATTGTCCTCACCGATACAAAAGGAAATCTTTTGTTTAACGGACAGCAGGATGCCGGACTTGGCGGAACAATCAGCAGTACCGAAGATTACCGTGATAAACTGAAAAATAACTTCGCTAAATATGTGCGTGACCTTTTGACAAAAGCAGGTTATGACGATGTTGAAGTTTCTAAGAATAATATTGTGTTCGACATGAACAAATTAACGGAACTGGTTACTACATATACAACAAATGAGGGACAGGATCAAGGATTGTATGGCAGTTCCTACGAGTATAAATCAACAGGAGCCTCCTCTTCCGGCGGCATGCCTCCTGGAACCGATTCGAATGGTGATGTTACTGACACGATGATTACCGATAACGGAGATAGTTCATCGGAAACGATATTAAATAAATATGACTATCTGCCGAATAAAACCGTTCAGAATATTGAACATGAAATTGGTGCAGTAAAGAAGGATGAGTCCTCTATTGCAATTGTGCTGACACATTACCGTGTGGTGAAAGAAGAGACTTTAGAGTCACAGGGTGCTCTTGATAATATGACATTTGATGAGTATGTGGATGCAAACAGTAATGTGACGGAACAGCAGGTGCCAACCGATTTGTCACAGCTTGTGGCTGCCGCTACCGGTATTACTGAAAATAACATTCAGATTCGTGTAGTGGAAAAACCGGTATTTGAGGCAAAAGAAGCAAGTTCATTTGGAGATAATGTAACAAATTACCTGATGGTGATTCTCACGGTTTTGATTGCCGGTTTGTTAATCTTTGTTATTATTAAAGGTACTTCACCGGTTGAGGTTACCGAGATGGAGCCGGAGCTTTCTGTGGAAGATTTGCTTGCTACAACGCAGGATAATGCACAGACACTGGAAGAAATCGAACTGGAAGACAAATCGGATACCCGCATCATGATAGAAAAATTCGTAGACGAAAATCCGGAAGCGGTAGCTTTACTTTTGCGTAACTGGATTAATGAAGATTGGGGGGCGATGTAATGGCATCAAATTCATCATCATACAGTGAACTGGATGGAATTCAAAAAGCAGCGATTCTCCTCATTACATTAGGACCGGAGAAGGCGGCTGTTGTATTTAAACATTTAAAAGAAGATGAGATTGAACAGCTTACGCTGGAAATTGCGAATACCAGAAGTGTGACACCAGCTCAGAAGGAACAGGTTTTGAATGAGTTCTATGAAGTGTGTCTTGCCCAGCAGTACATTGCTGAGGGTGGTATTGGATATGCAAAAGATTTGCTCCAAAAAGCACTTGGCGAGAACAAGGCACAGGAAGTTCTTGGCAAATTGACGGCATCGTTACAGGTTCGTCCGTTCGAGTTTATCCGCAAGACAGAAGCTTCTCAGATTTTGAACTTTATTCAGGACGAGCATCCGCAGACGATTGCGTTGATTTTGTCGTATTTGTCCCCACAGCAGGCGGCCGGCATTATCAGTTCTCTTACACCGGATAAGCAGACAGATGTGGCAAAACGTATTGCGATGATGGATCGTACTTCACCGGATGTCATCAAAGAAGTGGAAAATATATTAGAGCAGAAACTGGCATCACTTGTCAGTCAGGATTACACGATTGTCGGTGGTGTGGATTCGGTGGTCGAAGTATTGAATACAGTAGACCGTGGTACCGAGAAACACATTATGGAAAACTTGGAAATCGAGGAACCGGAACTTGCCGACGAGATCCGAAAAAAGATGTTTGTGTTCGAGGATATTCTTATGCTGGACGACCGCTCGATTCAGCGTGTGCTTAGAGAAGTGGAGAACAGCGAACTTGCTGTTGCACTTAAGAATGCAAACGAAGAGGTACAGAATGTAATCTTTAACAACATGTCCACAAGACTTGTTGATATGATTAAAGAAGATATGGAATACATGGGACCGGTTCGATTGAAAGACGTCGAAGAGGCTCAGCAGAAGATTGTAAATATTATCCGTAAACTGGAGGATTCTGCTGAAATTGTAATTTCCCGTGGTGGAGGTGACGAGATCATTGTCTAATCTCATCAAATATCCCTATGTGAATATGCAGGGGAAAGAAGCGAAAGTGATTCAATATGAATCGGACGAAGAAAAATTTCAGCCATTTGATGCCAAAAAGAAAGTGGTAATGAAGACCTTTGAGGAGGTTCAGAAAGAAGAAAAAGAGCGAGAGCTAAAAAAAGCGGATGATGAATCTTTTCAGGAAGGACTTCCGGTAACGAACTACGATGAGGTAATTGAAGAAAAAATACAGAAAGCGGAAGAAGAGGCGGCGGCAGCCGTTGCCGGGGCAAGACAACAGGCAGATGAGATTGTCGAACAGGCAAATAACCAGAAAAATCAGATTTTAGAAGAAGGCAGACAGGAAGGAATTGCCAGAGGATACGAGGAAGGTCTTTTGCAGGCGCAGGAAGAAATTCAGGCACAGAAAGACGAGCTTTCCCGCCAGCAGTTTAAAAAAGAGCAGGAATATCAGCAGATGTTAGCCGAAACGGAAGGACGCTATGTTGATGTTATATGTAATCTGATTCGAAAATTATCTGGTGTGATTTTGACGGATAGAAAAGATGTTATTTTACATTTAATCCGTAGTGGAATTTCGGACATGGAGCCGGCAAAACGCTATATTATCCGTGTGGCACCGGATGACCTTTTATATGTGGAAGGGGAAAAAGATACCCTGATGGAAAAGGCGGGAATTACTGGTACGATAGAAGTACAGGAAGAAAAAAGTCTTTCCGAAGGAGACTGCATTATCGAAACAGATAATCAGATGATTGACTGCGGCTTTCAGACGCAGCTTGATAATTTGATTCGTACACTACGTATGCTTGTGTAAATAAGTACTCGCGCAAAGAAGGTAGAGCTATGCCACTCATAAATTTTGAAAAATACAATGTGCTTATGGATAAAAGTTTCACCAGCCAGTTAGGGAAAGTAGCCAAAGTGGTTGGACTTACAATTGAATCCATTGGGCCAAGTGCAAAATTGAATGATTTGTGTTTGATTCGCTCAAACAACCGAACAGAACCCGTAAAAGCGGAAGTGGTTGGCTTTCGTGATGACAGGGTTCTTTTGATGCCATACGATGATGTGGAAGGTGTCGGGCTTGGAAGCTGGGTGGAAAATACCGGAGCGCCTTTGCAGGTTGCAGTTGGAGAGGAACTTCTTGGCTGTACGTTAAATGGTGTTGGAGAACCGATGACAGAACTTGAGTTATCGGAGAATTGTCCACGGTATTCCGTAGAAGCGACACCACCGGATCCACTTACCAGAGAAATGATAGCAGATGCCCTTCCGCTTGGTGTAAAAGCGGTGGACGGCTTGATTACCGTTGGAAAGGGACAGAGAATTGGTATTTTTGCCGGCAGTGGTGTCGGAAAAAGTACGCTGATGGGTATGTTTGCGAGAAATACCAAAGCAGATATCAATGTGATTGCGCTGATTGGAGAGCGTGGCCGTGAAGTTCGTGAATTTATAGAACGGGATTTGGGTGAGGAAGGTATGAAACGCTCCGTTGTGGTAGTAGCAACTTCGGATAAACCGGCTCTGATTCGAAATAAAGCGGCAAAGACGGCGACAGCGGTTGCGGAATATTTCCGTGACCAGGGGAAAGATGTATTGCTTATGATGGATAACCTGACACGTTTTTCCATGGCACAGAGAGAAATCGGGCTGGCTTCCGGGGAACCGCCGGTTTCCCGTGGATATCCGCCAAGTGTGTATGCGGAAATGCCGAAACTGTTAGAGCGTGCCGGGAATTCAGATAAAGGTTCCATTACCGGATTGTATGCTGTTTTGGTTGACGGTGATGATTTTAATGAGCCGATTGCTGATACGGCGCGAGGTATTTTGGATGGACATATTGTTTTGTCACGTTCCATGGCGCAGAGAAATCATTATCCGGCGATTGATGTATTAGCAAGTATATCCCGTGTTATGAGTGCTGTGGCATCTAAAGAACATAAGGAATTAGCTGGAAAGATGAAAAATATACTGGCGGTTTACCGGGATGCGGAAGATTTGATTAATATTGGTGCTTACCGCGCCGGCTCAAATAAGGAAATTGACTTTGCAATAGAAAAAATTG
The DNA here is from genome assembly GCA_934322085.1 of uncultured Eubacterium sp. Classification (GTDB taxonomy): domain Bacteria; phylum Bacillota; class Clostridia; order Lachnospirales; family Lachnospiraceae; genus Eubacterium_F. Next base: position 13,554 of record CAKRGF010000007.1, on the reverse strand, counting down.
ATGCCGTCAATGAATTCCTTCGTCAGGGAACCGATGAGAAATTTTTGTTTGATGACATTATTCAGAGAATGCGGGATATTTTTGAAGAAGATTCCGTAGAGGAAGGATAGAGAGGGTAAGCGATGGCACGATTTATTTTTTCCATGCAGAATATTTTGAACATGAAAGAAAAACTTGAAGAGCAGGCAAAAAATAATTTTGCGCAGGCGAACCGTTCCCTTCAGGAGGCGCTGCTTATGCAGGAGCAGTGTGAGAACCGGCTGGAAGAGGGAAAATGGGCGTTAAAAGAGGCAATGCTTGAAAATCTGAGAGTCGGACAGATTCGGAGAAAGGAAGATGACGTTGAGATTCTTAGGATGTATTTACGACAGCAGATGCTTGTTGTAAAGCAGAAGGAAAAAGAAGTTGAGGTGGCAAGAGAGCATCTCAATGAAGCAATGAAGGAAAGAAAGACCTTTGAAAAGTTAAAAGAAAAGGCTTTTGAAAAATTTGTGGCGGAAGAAAATCAAAAAGAGCAAAAAGAAGTAGATGAGCTTGTGAGTTACCGCTATGGTGTAGAGAAATTCGAGTGAAAGGAGATTTGTCATGGCAAAAAAAGATAAGAATAAGGAAAATAAGGTGTCGACAGATGAAAGTACAGGAAGCAAAATTGTTACGGTACTGATTGTGCTTGTGATTGTTGTGATATGGCTTGCTATTTTTGGTGTGCTGATTAAACTGGATGTGGGAAATTTCGGAAGTGAAGTGTTATATCCGGTTTTGAAAGATGTTCCAGTTGTGAATATGATTTTGCCGGAACCGGCACAGAATCAGAGTGATACATCGACAAGCAAAGAATATGATAATCTGACGGAGGCAAATGCGAGAATTAAGGAGCTAGAGAGCCAGCTTGCGGCAAATAAAAATGCTGGCAGTGCTAACCAGAGTGAGGTATCGGATCTGCAGGCGGAAATTAACCGTTTGAAGAAGTTTGAGCAGGAACAGAGTGCATTTGCAAAACGTGTGCAGGAGTTTGATAAAAATGTTGTTTATAACGATAAGGCACCGGACACGGAAGAGTATAAAAAATACTATGAAGAAATACAGCCGGATAATGCCGAGAAAATTTATAAAGAAGTCTGCAAAGATTATGAGTATTCGCAGGCAATCAAAGATCAGGCGGATGCGTATGGCAAGATGGAGCCTGCCAGCGCAGCGGCGATTTTGTCAGAGATGACCAATGATTTAACTCTGGTGGCAAAGATACTTGATAGTATGCAGACCTCGAAAAGTGCTTTGATTTTGCAGAACATGACGCCAACGACGGCCGCTCAGGTTACGACGAAAATGACGGCGATGAAAAAGAAATAAAAAGCTAAAGAAAAGCCCGTAAAATGCCGATATAAAATTTGTAGTAGATTTTTAAGAAGAAAGGAGGGAAATGAAATGACGATGCAGGGAATTTCAAATGTTCTGCCAAAGGCTGTCGCTGCTGTTGCTGAGAAAAATGAAAAGGCAAAAGATACCTTGTTTGAAGCCGTAATGAGCAGTCAGGGAAGTAAACGGCAGGCGAATAAATATAAATTCACGGATGATTTTACACCAGATAACAATGTGGACGATAGCTTGGCGAGAAAAGAGTTGGCGGCCAATCGTTATCAGAAATCAAAAGCGATCAGCACAAAATCCGATACGGCAGATTCAATTGATGTAAAACAGACGGCGGATGATGAACTGGATGTTGAAGAGGTTATGGTTGTTTTTGCTTCGCAGGTGACAGTTTTACTGCAGGACTTGTTTGGGCTGACGAAGGATGAGTTACAGGATATCTTAAATTCACTGGATTTACAGCCGGAATCGTTAATTCTTTGTATGGATAAGAATGGCATTATGGCAGTAAATTCCGATGCGCTTAAGCAATTGGTTCTTGGTGTGCACGGTGTGGAAGATACAAGTGCATTCTTGACAAATGATGCGCTGAACAGCCAGCTTTCAGAAGTGATTGACACGCTTACTAAATTTGTGTGTGATACACTCGGTGTGACCAAAGAAGAACTTGCTTCGCTTAGCGCAGAGCAAATGCCGGAATTGTTAAAGCAGGCAGTAGATACACTGCAGGCATCCAACACGGAAACCAAACCGGTTTTGGAAGAAAATGCAGAATTCGATGCAGCTGAGACGGTGGATAATACGGTAACAGTTGTAGTGCAAGACGCAAATTCTTCAAACCCGCAAAAAGAAACACAGCAGGATATGTCTATGCGTGATGACAGTGAGATGCCACAGGACGATGATTCATTGGTTCCTACCCATACTACTACGATGGCGGAAACGTTTACAGACAGTCTTTCAGAAGCGCTTGAAAAATCAAGTGGCATGAAGGGACAGAATGTAACACAGACGATGAATCAGATTGTGGAGCAGGTTGTGCGTCAGGTTCGCATCCGTGTAATGCCGGAAACGACCAGTATGGAACTTCGCTTAAATCCGGCAAGCTTAGGCCGTGTCAATATCACGGTGGCAGCAAGCGCAGGAATTGCGACAGCAACGATGGTTGTAGAAAACCAGGTAGCAAAAGAAGCACTTGAAAGTCAGATGATTCACTTAAAAGAAGCATTTAATGAACAAGGACTTAAAGTGGATGAGGTAGAGGTGACAGTTGCTGAGTTCGGATTAAAAAAAGACGGCGAAGGACAGGCGCAGACTGATTCCAAACAGAGTGGAAACCGCAAATTCCGTCCGGATGAAAGTTTTTCGGATGAGGAAAAGAATGAAGATTTGACGACAGCGTCTGAACGGCGTGACGTTAATAGTATGGTCGATTATACGGCTTAGAAAGGAAGTGAGAAGATGGCAGTAAGCAGTACAAGTGATTTGACGACAGCGTTGGAAGATTTAACGTATGGAACAACTGAGCGTAAAGTTAATCAAAGAGGTTCGAGCGAACTTGGTAAAGACGAGTTTTTGAAACTTTTAGTGACTCAGCTTCAGAATCAGGATCCGTTAAATCCACAGGATGATACACAGTTTATTTCTCAGTTAGCACAGTTCTCTGCGCTTGAACAGATGACCAATATGAGTTCTACGATGTCAAATACAAGTGCTTACAGTTTGGTTGGCAAAGAAGTTATTGTACAGACAACTGATTCTGCGGGAACTTACAAAGAAGTGCGCGGGACGGTAGATTGTGTCGAAATGAAGAATGGCAAGGCTATGTTGGTTATTGATGGAAATTCGTATGACTTAGACGATTTGGTACAGGTAATGGATAGTTATTATGCTATTAAAGAGTATTTGCCAAGCGTTACAGCACAAACGAAGACATATGATCTTTCAAACCCATCCCTTATTGAAGTTTCTATTGATTTAGGAAGCAAAGGGTATGAGGCAAGCAGTGTGGCAGTTGTACTAAACGGCCAGTACATAGATTCCAAGTATCTAAAGTACGATAATGGAACGGTAACCATTTCCCCGGAAGCTTTCAGTGAATTAGAGCCGGGTGATTATTATTTAGGCTTTTACTTTGATGATACGCTTAAAACAACAGTCAAAGATAAGGTATGTATCAAAGTAGTACAAAGTGGTATTCCAAACGGAGATAAGGATTCTTCGGATGCGAATAAAGACACCGAAAAAGCTGAAGAAACAGAGAAGACAGAGGCTGAATAAGTGTGACAAGGAGGTCGGGTGCTATGAATGTAACGAATGGTTTTACATCCATGGAACAGATTCGTCACCGGATGCAGACAACAGATTCACAGAGACAGGTAAAAAAACAGACCGTGCAGACAAATACGGCATCGTTTGATGAAATCTTATTTTCCAAACATGCGTCAAAGCGATTAGAAACCAGACAGATTGATATGTCGGCAGATCAGAAAGAAAGACTGTTAGAGGCAACCTGTAAGGCGAAAGCAAAAGGAATGAAAGAGTCCTTAGTTATGGTTGACGATTTTGCGTTTATTGTAAATGTGAAGAATAATCTGGTGATTACTGCGGTAAATGACACAAAAAATGCTGTATTTACCAATATCGATGGAGCGATAATTAACTGAAAACAAATATATGCTGGCCCTTAACAGGAAGCATACATGCTCTTGACTGACAGAGAGAGCATAACGATAGTAAAATTGGAGGGTGATTCATTATGATGAGATCATTGTATTCCGGTGTATCCGGATTGAAAGTTCATCAGACAAAGATGGACGTAATTGGTAATAACATTTCAAACGTAAATACGGTTGGTTTCCGTGGAAGTACAGTAAACTTTACCGATGTATTTTATCAGACAACACAGAATGCATCCGGTCCGAACGCAGCAACCGGCACAGCCGGTACAAATGCGGTACAGATTGGTCTTGGTTCCAACGTAGCTGCAATTAGTGTGGACTTAAGTGGTACCGGAGCAACGCAGCGTACCGATCGCGGCATGGATCTTATGATTAACGGTGATGCGTTTTTGATTGTAAGAAGCAATGGAAATACATATTTCACAAAATCCGGGGCGCTGGATATTGATGCAAATGGTACTTTATATTGTACAACAAATGGTGCTTCTGTTCTTGGATGGGGTGTTGATGAGGACGGAGAAATCCGTAAAGATACTGTATCCACCTTGAATCTTATGGGTGGTGAGAATGCTTATTCCGACCCAAATGCGACAACGAAAGTTTCTGTTTCTGGTAATGTAGACCAGAAAGATCCTCTGGTTGCATATAGTGCAGATGGAGCCGGTTACCCAATCGCTGTCAGCTTTTATGATAACTTAGGTAATTTGTGTACGGCAAAATTCAGTATTATCCAGACGAGTGCAGATTCATCGAATACTTATCGTGTCCGTCTTCATGACATTCTGGGTGCTGATGGTAAATCAGTTCTGAAAAAGAAAGATGACGCGACCGGTAATTATGTATCTACTGAGCAGAAAATTAACTTTAATTCATTAGACCTTGGCGGTACAAATTACAAGGTAGATCCAAGCAGCGGTGACATTACATTCCCTGCGGCTACAGACTGGCCAACACTTACCTTTAATCCGGTAACCGGTGCATTTACCAGTGTAAGCAGTGCTGATGGCAAGGTGCTGAACTTAAACTTAAGTGATACCGGAAATTCGTATCCAACCAGTGGTGTGGATGTTAACTTCTCGGATTTGACGATGTATGCGAGCAATAAAACCTGTAAAGTAAAACCAAACCGTGGTGACAGCAATAATAACGGGGATGGCGCCGGTAATGCAGCAGGAACTTTAAATGGTTTCTCAATTCAGACTGATGGTATGATTTATGGTGTATACAGTAACGGTGACAAAAAATTGTTAGGACAGATCGCAGTGGCAACATTTGCTAATCCATCCGGCTTAGAGGCGGTTGGAAACAGCATGTATGCAGCAACCTTGAACTCCGGTGATTTTGATGGAATTGGTGTGGATATTTCAGAAGTTGGTAAATTCTCAGTCGGAGCTTTGGAAATGTCCGATGTTGATCTGGCAACCGAGTTTACCAATATGATTACGACACAACGTGGTTTTCAGGCAAACTCCCGTATTATTACTACATCTGATACAATGCTTGAGGAACTCATTAATCTGAAACGATAATGATTAGGCATATTGACCCATCCGCATGAATTTTGCGGATGGGACAGTGTGTTTTTTACAAGTAAGGAGGGGTTTATGATTGATGTGACAAGAATGAATGGTTCATTACTTACCATTAATAACCATTTGATTGAAATGGTAGAGGAAACACCGGATACGGTGATAACTTTAACAACGGGAAAAAAAATAATTGTAAAAGAAAGTAGACAAGAAGTGAAAAATCTAGTAAAATTATACGAGAAAGAAATAACATGTAACAGTTAGGTGGTGTCATTTTGGATATAGCTACAATTATAGGCCTCGTAGGATGTGCGGGGGCCGTAGTATATGGTATTGTTTCCGGTGACTTAGGATTTGCTGCATTGGAAAACTTTTGGGATTATCCGTCCTTTTTGATTGTTATTGTTGGATGTTTGATGTGTATGCTGACGATGTCCGGCAGCATCGGAGAACTTATAAACTGCTTAAAGTCATTCCTTTTGACAATCAAAGTACAGGAATCCAGCGAGGGGGAGACGATACATAAAATTATTGATTTGGCAAACGTAGCTCGTAAAGAAGGGCTTTTGCAGTTGGAAGAGGCAGCCGGTGACATAGATGATGATTTCATGAAGAAGGGAATTATGTTGATTGTTGATGGCACGGATCAGGAATTGGTCTCAAGTATTCTAGAGACAGAACTTGATTGCATTGAGCAGCGACATAGCAAAATTTACAGCTTCTGGGATAACTTGGCCGCTATGGGTCCTGCATGGGGAATGATTGGTACTTTGATTGGCTTGATTAACATGTTAAAACTTTTGGATGATCCAAGTTCAATTGGACCGAACATGGCGGTTGCGTTGGTTACTACTTTATATGGTTCGCTGATTGCCAATTGGATCAGTATCCCGATTGCAACCAAACTGCGTGCAAAGAACCAGAAAGAAATTATGATGAAGGAAGTTATCTGCGAAGGAATCCTTTCTATTCAGGCGGGGGAAAACCCTCGTGTAATTGAGGAGAAATTGAAATCCTTCCTTGCTCCTGGCGAGAGAGAAGAAGTCCTTGGCGGTGATAATAAAGGTGGCGGACAAGGTGGTGACGCTTAATGGCCCGAAAGAAAAAGAAGGTTGAACAGGAAGGTATCAGCGCGGGATGGATTAATACCTTCGCCGATCTGATGAACCTTTTGCTTTGCTTTTTCGTCCTTTTGTTTTCAATGTCGACTGTCGATGCCGATAAGTACGAACAGTTAGTGACGTCCATGACGGAACGGATTAATATCTTTGATGGCGGCGGTGCCGCGGTTGGAGAAGGTGCTTTTGTATCCAGCGGAACTGACCAGCTCGTTTCAATTTCAGAATATTTTAATGAATATGAAAATTCCGGAGAGGATAATCAGAAGTCCGAGGAACAGATTGATAAGCAGGATGGAAATAAATCTGAGCAGGGGAACCAGTCGACTGGTGAAAAGCCGCTGAATGATAAAGCGAAGGCGGAAGAAGAATTTTTGAAAAAACAGCAGCAGGAACAAAAGGAAAAAGCAGAAAAACTGTACAAAGAACTGACACAGGATGCGGAGCATCAGAATGTGGAAGATCAGATTAACATTAATATGGACAAAAAGTATCAGTTTGTTCAGATTTCCTTAAATGGTGCACTGCTTTTTGAATCCGGTGATATTGAGATTAAGAAAAATATGATGCCTCTGATGAGTAAAGTCGGTGATATCTTAGAGCGGTATGCTGACCATCGGATTAAGATTGAGGGGCATACAGATAATGTTCCGATTTCCGGTAGATATAAGAATAACATGATGCTTTCTACGGCACGTGCAAACACAGTGTTTGAGTATCTTGTGAATAAAAAACATATGAAGCCGAAAGAGACAGAAATTGAAATTTCCGGTATGGGTGAGTATGAGCCGGTGGCATCAAACAAAACAAGAAAAGGACGTGCCCAGAACCGGCGTGTTGAAATTAAGATTTATACAAGTAAGTAAATAAATGGAGGAATTTCTTATGAAAAAGAATATATTGACCATTATTATTATGGCAGTATCGATTGTGAATCTTGTGCTGAGTATTGTGCTTGTTTTTTCAATTGTACCTGCTTTGAATAAGACAGGCTCTTTGGTTGACAAGGTGGCATCCGTGATTGATTTAAATATTGATGATCCGAACTCTGAAGAGCAGGAATACACAATTGATGATTTGGTAGCTTATACAAAGACTTATGATTCGGCAGTAAATATCAACCTGAAAAAAGATGCCGGTGATGACAGCAATCATTATGCACAGCTTGCTGGTTTTACGATTTCCTTTAACAGCAAAGCAGATGATTATAAAAAAGTCAGCGAGTCAATACAGACCAATGATATTTATGTAGACGACATTGTAAAAGAGACGTTGTCAAGCTATACGGCTACGACTTTAGATCTGGTTAAAGTACGTTCTGAAATCGTGAAAAAAATTCAGGCAAAGTATAACACAAAAGCTGTTGTTGAGATTTCTTTAAAAGATCCATTGATTGCCTAATTGCAAGAATCGAAAAAAAGACTTTAGTTTATGAAGTAAATATGATATAATGAATAACAGTGTGAGAAAAGAGGTGAGAACAAATGGGTGACGTTTTGTCGCAGAATGAGATAGATAATTTGTTATCCGCGCTTAATAGTGGTGAATTTGACCCGGATGAGGCGGGTGAGGCGGATGATCGACAGATTAAGGATTATGATTTTGCGAGACCATCCAAGTTCTCAAAAGAGCATCTGCGAACGCTTGAATTTATTTTTGAGCATTATGCCAGACTTCTTTCCACAAATCTGCCGGTATATCTTCGTAAGAACGTACAGGTTGAAGTGATGCATTCGGAGGCGGTTACTTATCAGGAGTTTTCCAATTCCTTGTCAAATCCGGTTATACTAGGTGTTGTAAATTTTGCGCCACTTGATGGTAACATTATTATGGAAATGTCGACAGAACTTGGATTTGCCATTGTTGATCGAATGCTTGGCGGTGGCGGAAAGCCGTTAGAGAAAAATCGTGAGTTTACGGAAATTGAATTGACGATTATTGAACGCATTATGGTAGTTTGCACAAACCTTTTAGTGGAACCATGGCATACTGTTCAGGTGTTGGAGCCGATGCTTGAGAGGATTGAGACAAACTCGCAGTTTGCACAGTTTGTTACACCAAATGAGATGACATCGATTGTTACGATGAGCATTAAAATTGGTGAAGTAGAGGGACTTATGAATGTTTGTATTCCATATGCGGTATTAGAGCCGGTGATTGATAAGGTGAACACTAAATACTGGTACTCCACTTCTGCAGCAACCGGAGACGGTACATATAGAGATTACCTGGAAGAATCATTACAGAGAGCTCAGATTCCGGTTCGTGCGATTATGGGACGAAGCGCGATATCGGTGAATGACTTCATTCATTTGCAGCCGGGGGATATTATAAAAGTAAACACGAGGCTGGAAGATGAATTGGATGTTTATGTTGGCAATATAAAGAAATTTTCTGCAATCCCGGGAGCTTATGAAGATTCCTATGCAGTAAAAATAAAATCAATTTACAGAGAGGAGTAGTGCAATGGACGGAATGTTATCGCAGGAAGAGATTAATGCGTTATTAGGCAATATGGATGCGGATAGCACTTCAGAAGAAGCAGCATCGGATGCCGTACAGACATCAAGCGATATTTCGAATGCCGAGAAGCTGACTCCGGAAGAATCGGATGCGTTAGGTGAAATTTCAAATATAAGTATGGGGACGGCGGCAACGACGTTGTCGATTTTGGTTAATAACCGGGTTGATATTACAACTCCTACTGTTTCCTACACGACACTAGAGGAATTGTCTGCACAGAGCGAGGCTCCGGTTGTTTTTATTTACATATCTTATAAGACGGGCTTACAAGGTAAAAATTTATTAATATTGAAAGAAAGGGATGTAAAGGTAATCACTGACCTTATGATGGGCGGTGACGGAACCAACGTCGATGACACCGAATTAAGTGATTTACATTTAAGTGCTATTTGTGAAGCGATGAATCAGATGATGGGTTCGGCAGCGACATCGATGTCATCCATGATTAATGAAATGGTGGATATTAGTCCGCCGACTGCTACGAGAGTTGATTTTGGAGAGGGATTAGATAAGGCTGGTCTTGGTGATTTGTCCGGGCAGTTATTTGCACAGGTTTCTTTCCGAATGGAAATTGGTGATTTGGTTGACAGTGAGATTATGCAGTTGTATCCAATCGAATTTGCCAGATTGATCTATCAGCAGTTTGTTGGTAAGACAGGTGGTGATTCGGCTGAGAACGCTCCTGCAAGCCAGGCAGTTGCCGCAGAACCGGCACCGCAGCCGGTACCGGAACCGACACCGCAGCCACAGGCACAGCCGGCAGCACCGGCACCACAGCCACAGGCAGTGCCACAAAATTTTGCAAATCCACAACAACAACCTATGGCAGGAATGCAGCAGCCAATGTATGCTGTTCCGCCACAGGATATTAATATACAGCCGGCACAGTTCCAAAATTTTGCTCAGGCACCTCAGCTTGACGGAATTGCACCGGAAAACATTGATTTGATTATGGATGTTCCATTGGAAGTTACCGTGGAACTTGGAAGAACCAGCAAATCGATAAAAGATATACTGGATTTTGCGCCGGGAACAATCATTGAATTGGATAAGTTGGCAGGGGAGCCGATTGATGTTCTTGTAAATGGGAAATTTGTTGCCAAGGGCGAGGTTGTTGTAATTGAGGAAAGTTTCGGTATTCGTGTAACCGAGATTATTAAAGAATAAAATGGAGGAAAGTTATAATGGCAAAGAGTGTATTAATTTGTGATGACGCAGCATTTATGAGAGTCATGATCAAAGATATTTTGACAAAGAATGGATATGATGTCGCAGGGGAAGCAGAGAATGGACTCAAAGCTGTCGAGAAATACAATGAAACAAAACCGGACCTTGTAATGATGGATATCACAATGCCGGAGATGGATGGTATTCAGGCTCTGAAAAAGATTAAAGAAGCTGACGCAAATGCTACGGTTATTATGTGTTCTGCTATGGGTCAGCAGGCAATGGTTATCGAATCCATTCAGTCTGGTGCAAAGGATTTTATTGTAAAACCTTTCCAGGCCGATCGTGTATTAGAGGCTGTTAAGAAGGCTATTGGCTAATGCTTGAGAATATTTTACAGTTGACTGCTGTTGTTATTGTCTTTGTCCTTGTCCTTGCCGGGACGTATTATGTGACAAAATGGATTGCAAAATCCGGGATGATACAGAGCCAGTCACGTAATATTAAGGTGATTGAGACATTTAAGATTACGAATGGGAAATACATTCAGATTATTCAGTTAGGTAAGAAATATTATTCCATTGGTGTTACAAAGGATCAGATTACCTTTTTAACACCATTGGATGAAGCACAGCTGGATTTTTCGGAAGAAATTCGTAATGGTCAGAAAGTTTCGTTTAAAGAACTGCTTGACAAGTTGAACAAAAATAAGAAAAAAAATTAGAAAAGGTTGGTATTTATGAAGACACAGAAGAAAGCACATCAGGTATCTGTACGAGTTGTAATTCTGTTAGCCATGCTTTGTATATTAACCTTTTTTTGTAGTGCTACAATTTATGTGCATGCGGCACCGGTTAGTTCAAAATCAGATATAAGCGAAGCAAGTGGCAGTTCCAAAGGAGAAGTGCAGGACCCGGACTCTCCGCAGGATTTTCAGTTTAATATTACTTCCAATGCCGGAAGTTCCAGCTTGTCGGCAAGTATGAAGATGATTTTGGTGTTGACATTGTTGTCGTTAGCACCGTTTTTGCTTGTTATGGTAACTTCCTTTACAAGAATTATTGTCGTTCTTCATTTTGTCCGTTCGGCATTGGGAACGCAGACTTCACCACCTAATCAGGTATTGATTGGAATTGCGTTGTTTTTGACCCTTTTTATTATGGCACCTGTTATGACGCAGATAAATAAAGATTGTATCCAGCCATATGATAAGGGGAAACTTACTCAGGAAGAAGCATTAAATGCCGGACTCAAACCAATCCGCAAATTTATGTTTGAGCAGACGAACCGGAAGGATATCCGCTTGTTTATGGAAATTGAGAAACAGAGCAATGATGTTTCCATTGAAAAAGAAGATGAGATACCGACTCTTGTTCTGATACCGGCGTTTATGATAAGTGAATTACGAATTGCGTTTATTATCGGCTTTTTGATATACCTGCCGTTTATCGTAATTGATATGGTAGTGGCGTCGACACTTATGTCGATGGGCATGATGATGCTGCCGCCGACGACGATTTCGATGCCGTTTAAGATATTATTGTTTGTCTTAGCAGATGGCTGGAATCTCGTGATTGGACAGTTGGTCAAAACCTTTTACTGACAGGGGGCGATTAGATGACAGATGCAGATGTACTTGATGTGACAGTCGATATGATTTGGTGTATCATTAAATGTAGTGCTCCGTTGTTGTTAGTTTCCCTGATTGTTGGACTGGTAATTAGTATTTTTCAGACAGTTACTTCCATTCAGGAGCAGACTTTAACCTTTGTTCCGAAACTATTGGCAATATTCATTACAATGCTTATATGTGGTGGATGGATTATGAACAATTGTGTGGAACTTTTTACAAAACTATGTGAAAAATTTGCTCTTTATGCAGGAGGCTGAGAATGACATTTACGCTCGAACACCTGGAGTTTTATCTCTTGATTTTGATGAGAGTTTCCGGGTTTATTATGACAGCACCATTTTTTAGTTATTCGTCTGTGCCGATGCGGATTCGTGCGGCAATGAGCGTTTTTATGTCCTTAGTGGTGATTCAGGTCACTCCGGTTGTCGATTTGACATATTCCGGAGTGTTTGGATATTCTGCACTCGTTTTGAAAGAATCTATGATTGGTGTGGTTCTTGGATTGATGTGCAGTATGTGTTTTTACATTATCAACCTGGCGGGACAGTTGATGGATATGGAAATGGGATTATCCATGGCAAATATGTTTGACCCGATGGTAAATATGCAGTTTTCCGTAACCGGAAGTTTGTACAATTATCTGCTCATGCTCATGTTAGTTGTTACCAATATGCATTATTACATCATTCGGGCAATTGTGGATTCTTTTTCCTATTTCAATGTTGGGAAAGCGGTGTTTGACACCGTTTCACTGAAAAACATCGTGGTTGATTTTATTGCAAATTATTTTATTATTGCGGTGCGTATTGTACTGCCGGTTTTCTGTTGTATGCTGCTGATTAATGTTGTGCTTGGTGTACTTGCTAAGGCAGCACCACAAATGAACATGTTTGTGGTTGGTATGCAGATTAAGGTGCTGGCAGGACTGGCTATTTTGGTAATTGTGATACAGAGTTTTCCGATGGTTTCAGATTATATTTTTGGTGAAATGAAGGACGTAATCACACAGGTGATTCATTTGTTTACACCGAAGTAAAAAGTCGGATGAGTTGGCAGGTGATTATTTGGTATATTCCTATAACCTTCAGCTTTTTGCCAAAGACGGTGAGGGCGGTGAAAAAACAGAACCCGCGACACCCAAAAAGCTGGATAAGGCACGAGAAGAAGGGCAGGCTCCGAAGAGCCAGGATTTGAACACGGCAATTTTATTGCTTGTATTATTTGGATGCTTAAAAGTGTTCGGCGGTTTTATGATGAATCGGTTGTATGACATGTTTCAGTTTTATTATGGAAATATCAACGATTATGCAACGGATGTATTTACCGTTAAGCGTGCGGATGGTTTGCTTCAGTTTGGCCTCAAGGAGATTACCATTACGTTACTGCCGATGTTAGCACTTGCGATGATTGGCGCATTTGTTGTAAATGTTGTTCAGGTTAAATGGAAAGTTACATTAAAGCCGTTACAGCCAAAACCGAATAAAATTAATCCAATCAGTGGTTTTAAGCGGATGTTTTCAAAGGATAAAATATTT
>CAKRGF010000006.1 GCA_934322085.1 uncultured Eubacterium sp. | reverse complement strand
GTATACCAGATGCAGTAGCTTTAGCAATCCATACACCAGTTGGAACAGTTGTACACACAGGAGATTTTAAAATTGATTATACGCCAATAGATGATGCTAGAATTGACGAAACTTGTAATGCCTACTTCAAGTGGAAAGATTTGAATACATATATTTCCAATAACAGCCATAGAGGAATCAATATGCCGGACGCAATTAGTGAGCCAATGGGATGCTATTGTATGGGGTATTTGTGGAATCGAGGTGATGAAGTGGGTGATGCAACGGATCCAGAAACGGGAAAGAAGATTGAATTTAAAGCCACTTCCCGCTTTGAAGGAGATTTGTCCTCTTTTGGACCAAAATGTGAATTTGATGATCTTGTTTTTTTGAGATTTAAGCTGGACGATAATTTATTGTACATTTATGACTTGAAGATTAATTCTGAGGAATTTGGACAATATCCTGCGAATAAAACTCAGACAATTCAAGACCAGAAAAGTCAGGGAAGACGACCACACGTTAGTCTACAAGCATTGTTTGTAGACGCATACAATTTAGAACCTGATGTTATTTTTGATATAAGAAGATGTCGGGCGTATGACAGATTGTCAGAATACTACCAAAGACTTTTAGGTAAATAATATGAAAGGCAGAGTGTTTGTCTCTGTATTTTCTTGTTGTTTAGATTGCGGCACGCCGCAATCTATGGTACAATAAATGTATAAAGAACAAAGGAGATTTGATAAATGTTTAGTGTAGCTTCCTTTTTTGCAGGAGTTGGCGGAATAGATTTGGGGTTTGAACAGACAGGAAAATTTAAGACAATATATGCAAATGAGTTTGATGCTTACGCTAGCGAGACATTCGAACTTAATTTTCCAAAAGTTAAAGTTGATCAAAGAGATATATACATTGTTCCAACTGAAGATGTACCAGAAACAGATGTTATTATAGGAGGATTTCCGTGTCAGGCATTTTCGATAGCAGGATATAGACAAGGTTTTGATGACGAAAAAGGTCGTGGAGAATTGTTTTTTGAACTAATGAGAATGATGGAAGCAAAAAGACCAAGAGTAGCATTGTTTGAAAATGTTAAAAATTTAGTTGGACATGATAATGGCAACACATTTAGAGTGATTTGTGAACAACTACAATTATTGGGATATCATTATACATACCAAGTTCTGAATGCTATGAACTACGGAAATATGGCACAAAATAGAGAACGTATATACATTGTTGCATTTCGAGACAGTGATGATTTTAATAAATTTCATTGGCCATTGTCTATACCTCTTACAACAACTGTTAGAGATATAATTGACTTCGACAGTAAAGTGGACGATAAATATTATTATACCAAAGATAAGTATAAGGGAAAAATTTACGAACTGTTGGTTGAAGCTACAAAAAATGATGATATAAAGAATCCAGCAATTTATCAATGGAGGAGAAAATATGTAAGACAAAATAAGAGTGGAGTTGTGCCTACTCTTACTGCAAATCAGGGAGAAGGTGGGCATAATGTATGTATTGTAAAGTCCAAATATGGATTAAGGAAAATGACACCAAGAGAATGTTTTAATACACAAGGATATCCGAAAAATTATAAATTGCCAGATAATCAGAGTGATGCTCGTTTGTACAAACAGGCTGGAAATTCTGTTTGTGTTCCTGTTATCAATCGTATTGCTGAAAATATTTTGGAGGCCATTGAGTAGCAATTAGAATTGTATAACTTATTTAATCAGGGAGTGTGAGAATATGGCAGATAATTTAACACCTGAGCAAAGGAAAAAGAATATGCAACATATTCGGTCAAAAGATACCAAGATAGAAATTCTGTTGCGTAAAGCATTGTGGAATAAAGGATACCGTTATCGCAAAAATTGCAAAGATATTCCGGGAAAACCGGATATTGCATTAACTAAGTATAAAATTGCTATATTCTGTGATGGTGAATTCTTTCATGGAAAAGACTGGGAAGTCTTAAAGTCGCACTTGGAGAAAAGCAACAATGGAGAATATTGGGTTAGCAAAATATCAAGAAACCGGGAACGCGATGATGAAATTAATAAAAGGTTATTATATGAGGGATGGACTGTGATTCGTTTTTGGGGTAATGATATTGAAAAGTGTACTGATGAATGTGTGAGAGTGGTGGAAGAAGCGGTGTTTGATGCAATGATTGATGCTTGAGAATAAAAGAATAATATTGCAAAATATATTTTAGATTAAATGATAAAAGTAAAAAATGAAAGTACTATTGGAGGGGATGCTTGTGATGTTGGAAGAGTTATTCAAAGTAATATATAAAATTATAGGAGATACGGATGATGTTGAAGAGATTATTATAAATGAAGCAGTAAAGGATGTTGATTTAACAGAGTTAATACAGATAACAGATCAACAAATTACTGAGTTTCTACAAGAAAAAATAAATGATAAAGAAAAACAAGAGTTGGTTTTTAAGGTATTTCAAAAACTTAAAATAGAACAATCGATTGAAGAAATAACTGATGAAGTTGAAAATGAGGAAAAAGAACAAAGAAAAAGAGCAGTTCTTACTTTGTTTGATAAAATTGCAGAACCAGATGAAATCGAGATTACGGATACGGATGTGTGCCTCAAGTATAATTTGGGAGAAGGTAGTAAATTAAAAAATAAGATTGATGAAATTGATGAGTGGAACAGGGATAATGTTGTAGAGACCATATCAAGAAAATTAAAAGTTCCAATTGATAATATAATATTAGTTGATAGTGTGAGTAGTTATGTTGATTTTATTAGTAATTTTGATGAAAATAACTATGTTTCAAGGGGACAGAAGGATTGCAAATTTAAGTTAGAACCATCGTTGTATAGAATATATAATGATAGTTTTCAGCTTCATTCATCACAATACGAATCTGCTTTTAAGCAACGCATATTGTATTATGATGAAACAACGGAAAAAAAGAATGCTGAAGAATTAAGGGCATATGGGCAACATTATGGATTACCAACTAATTATTTGGATTTTACAGAAGCACATTTGATTTCGTTACTATTTGCAGTTGAAGATTTTGAATATAAAGAGAATCATGCCATTGTATACTTTGTGGATGCAACATCGTATAATCGTGATAATGTTAAAGCAGAAAGAAAATTGGTAGACTTTTCTGATGATGAAATGAAAGCATCTTTAGAAAGAGAGTATTCAGATAAATCATATTTTATAAGGGTTGGAAATTGCAATGAACGGATACACTTTCAAAAGGGATGTTTTTTAAGAGTTGAACATAGGGATACTCTTGATAGAATGTTTGAAAAGTATACCATGATTGCAATAATAGATAAAGATTGTAAAGAAAGTATTTTGAAAGAGTTGTTTAAAATGGGAATAACTTTTGAGAATATTTATCCTGATAAGGATAACATGGTGAGAACAATAAAGTTTATTAAAGAACATATGTAAGGAGAGATGAATATGCAGTTACCATTAGATGTTGAATATACAAGACCTTTAATATCTATTCAGGATATGGTGAATTTCATAGACAAAGGTGAAAGATATTTAAAGAAAGCTAGTGAGGAATTAAATGAGGAAGAAGAATTGGAATTTTTGCAAGGTATTATTCTTAGTCCGGATTATCAAAGGGAGTACCGTTCAAAGGCAAAAGAGGAAAGTTCAATAATTGAATCAATTATAGTGGGAATTCCAATCCCTGAAATTTTTCTTGTAAGAACTGGTAGCAATGGAATACAGTTGAGACATGTTATGGATGGGCAGCATAGATTGACAGCTATATATAGATTTGTAAAGGATAAGTTTGCATTAACTGAACTTGATTTATTGAAAGATAATGAGGATTTTAAGAATAAGAAATTTTCACAGTTGAGTAAAGAAATAAAGTTTAGAATTTTAAGCAGTCATTTGTCTGTTCTTGAGTTTGAAGCGTTTTCCAATGATGATATGGAAATTGAACTTTTTAAAAGATATAATCGAAATACTAAGCCGTTGGAAAAACATGAAATATCAATGGCAACTTTTTACTCAAAAACAAGTTTATATATAACCAATTTCCTTAACCATAATATTGAAAAGCAAGACAGGGAAATGTTGTCGAAAAAACTGATAAAGATATATAATGTTACAACTGATAGAAAGAATAAACAACGTAACCATCAGGAGTTATGTATCATATTTAGCATTATTAATGATGGGCCAAATGTGATGTATAAAGATGGTGTGGAAATAGCGGATAAATATTTGGAAGTGCAGGCAAATGCATATAAGAATGGAGGAAATAGTAATCTTCAAGAGATTAAGAATAAATTTAATCAGTTTAATAAGTTTGTTATAAAATTATCTGAATTTGTCGAATATCCATTTTCAAGTGCAATATTTAAAGGAGAAGACAAGAGATCGGTTAAATTTCATACAGGAGTATCAATGGTACTGGCAACGATTTTTTACTATTTTGATATAAGTATGGATAGTCCATTTTTGTTGGAAGAAGTACAGGATATAATTAGAAATAGTCCGCTTGGTGATGAAACATATAATGCATCAAGTACAAATATGAGAAATGTTATGAATTATTTATATATTAAAAACAAAGCATTTGATAAAGAGTACAAATCAATGAAATATAAAGGAAATATTTCATCGGATACTATTCAGGTGTTAAATAAAAGTGTGTGATAATATTTGCAAGAAGATATTGTAACAAAAGATTGGGAGAATTTTTGAAAGAGTTGGATTTGTCAGAAGGTTATTCTTCCGGTATTCCGACAATACAAGAAGAACTGGAAAAGAACGGTTCTCCACGAGCGGAATTCTTTACAGATGAAGATAGACGAACTATGAGGATTAGGATTCCGGTTCATTCGGCGTTTTTGGAAGAAAATGAAATGGAAAATGATAACTTGTTGCAAAATGAAACAAGTTTTGAAACAAAAGGATTTTGAAAAATTAGTGGATGATATTAGAGTAGGGCAATATCGATACGTGAAGCTGCTAGGTTACAAACATTTCCTGATGATTTTGTTTTTAGTAATTCATTGACAGATTCGGCATTACAAATTGGTAATGCGGTTCCGATTGATTTGGTAAAAGCAAGTGGTGAAGTTTTCAGAGAGGCAATAAAATGTTTAAAAACAAGTCGAGCAAGGAAACAAAGAGAAAGAAAGCGTCAACAAAATAGAAAATAAAACAATTTGCTAAAAATGAAATGTGAGCAGTATTGTGTATGTTACAATAAAGGAAAATAAAAAAGATACTTTATTAATGCCCATCCATTTTAATGAGTTGTGAAAAATTAAAAACAGGAAACTATTTTTCTACGATGAATCAGGTAAGATTAGAAAAGCAACACACAACGTTGCATTTGCAAATAGCAACGAATATAAGTTGTGTTTTATTCTATGTGTGATGATTTATGAAAAGATATGCAGAATGCATATGCCACAAGAGATGTTTAAGCTTCAAAGGAGATGACAAAATGAGCAAAAACCTAACTGCCTTACCTCCCTGGGAATCTATGCTAAAACGTATTGCATGGAAGCAATTAGGAGATATTCGGAATAAAAAAATACTTGACTTTGGTAGTGGTATAGGAGTAACAGCGGATTACTTAGGGAAAAACAATGATGTTATTGCTATTGAACCAAATGAGGAAAGTGTGGCAGCACGGTGGACAAATAATCAATACACGCAAATGATTGGAAGCGTGGATAGACTGTGTGAATTTGCGGATGAAACTTTTGATTTTATTATCTGTCACAATGTATTAGAGTATACAGAAGATAGAGCAGATATTGTCAGAGAGTTTGCTAGAGTTTTGAAACCACATGGGAAAATTTCAATTGTAAAGCACAATCGGGCAGGGAGGGTAATGCAGATGATAGTGCTTTTAAATGATTTTGAAAAGGCAAATAGTTTGTTGTCAGGAAATGATGGAATGGCGTCGAAGTATGGAGTGATTCATTATTATGAAGATGCGGATATAGAAAATTGGTGTCCTGAGCTTACAATTACGCAGACGCGCGGTATCAGGACGTTTTGGGACATGCAGCAGAATCAGGAGATCCACAAAGATGCTGGCTGGCAGGAAAAAATGATAGAAATAGAGATGTGTGTATCCGACATGAAAGAGTATCAGGATATTGCTTTTTTTCATCATTTGATACTTGAGAAAACCAATAAAAAGAGAGCAATGCCCCCATTGACAAACTCCTCAATTCATGTAAAGATGAGAGAAACCCTTTCCGCATGGCAAGGGCAAAATGTAAAATTGGAGGACAAAAAATGAAAGTAGCAGCAGCTTATGAAAATGGAGAGGTTTTTCAGCACTTTGGTCATACCAAACAGTTCAAAGTGTATGAAATAGAGGATGGTAAAGTTGTGTCATCTGAAATTGTAGAAACAAATGGACAGGGGCACAGTGCTCTGGCAGATTTTTTGCATGAACAGGCGGTTTCTACTGTGATTTGCGGAGGCATTGGCGAGGGTGCACAGGCGGCACTCACAGAACAGGGAATTGAGCTGTTTGCCGGTGTCAGTGGACAGGCAGATGAGGCAGTAGAAAAATATATCAAAGGGGAACTTACTTCTACTGGTGCCAATTGTGATCATCACGGTGAAGAAGGTTCCTGCGGCGGACACGAAGATGGCGGATGTGGTTCTGCATGTGGAGGCGGCTGTGGTGGCTGTCACAGCAAACCACCTTTTGAGGGTAAGAATGTAGGAAAGACGATTAGGGTACATTACAAAGGTACATTTAATGATGGAACGCAGTTTGATTCTTCCTACGACCGTGGTGAGCCGTTGGAGTTCGTTTGCGGTGCGGGAATGATGATTTTAGGATTTGATAAAGCAGTGGCAAATATGGAAGTTGGACAGATTGCGGACGTTCATTTGGAGCCGTCGGAAGCGTATGGAGAAGCGGACCCGGATGCAATATTTACCGTGGAAATTGATAAGATGCCGGGGGCAGAGGCGTTGGAGGCCGGACAGCAGGTATATCTCCAAAATATGTACGGACAGCCGTTCCCTGTAAAAGTCACAGCCAAAGACGAAAGCACGATAACATTTGATGCGAACCATGAGATGGCTGGCAAAGAGTTAAATTTCCGGATTGAAATTGTAGAGATTTTATAGGAAAACTGGTTAAGGGAAAGTTTCCAAAGAGCTAAGAACTGTCAGCAAAAATCGTTAGAATAGGCAGGATTAAGGGAGAATGACTTATGAAACAGTTATACTCGATTCTAAAAAGACTTTTAGCTATAATACTAGGCTTAGCCTGGGGAGTAGTTAGTTTCTTTTGGCTGGGGTATAGTATATTAACGCTAGGAAACTTTATGGAAGAACCAGGTTCATTAGATTATGCAGCTGAAGGAGAGTCGATGCGCATATTTGGATTACTAGGCTGCATTTTATATGTCATGTTTTTTGTGCCCATATTATTTTTCTTATATAAACAAAAATGCTATTTATATAGTTTTTTAGCATCGATGATTTTGGGTGGAATTATTCTTGGCATTTATGTGTTTATAATTAGATGAAAAAATGAGACCGTATTGATATCTCCCCTGTCAAGCAGGCAGGTTAAATATCAATACAGTCTCATTTTTTTATAAATACGGGCGCATGGATTGCTGCAATTTTTCTTCGGTATCGATAATTTCTTGTGTAAGATGTTTTACTTTATCATCCGCTGCCGGATACTGGTTTAAGTAGCGGTACAGGGATTTGATTCCCATGTTGCAGCCATCGGTAATCAGACTGGCGATGCCACAGTCCGGGTTTTCGCCCATGGTTTTGAAATTACTTTTCATTTTTGCCATTGCTTTTGCCATCGGAGCAGGTTCTTTGCCCTCGTCATGGTAATTGGTTAGCATTTTGTGGGTGTCGTCGCCGAGACGGCAGTGAATGTCGTGACTGTCTTTGAGGACACCGCGCAGACCATCGTTTTGCACATGGTCCATAACATCATCAATTGAGGAAATGCCCATTTTGATGCCGGCATTGCATTCCCGTAATAATTTAACCGAATCATCTTCCATAAAAATACCTCCTTTGCGGTTGCTTTTCGTTAGTGTTTGCCGCAAAGGAGGAAATTATTCAAAAGATTTGTAATATCAAATTTTCCGGTTCTTTAGAAATGTTTCCGCACACTGTGCATAGCAGGCAGCTCCAATCGGGCACACGTCCTCATTAAACAGAGCCTTTGGATGATGCACCGGGTAATCACCGCGCTCGTCTTCAAAGCCAGCGGATAAGTACATGTAGGTGCTTGGAATCTTGTTTGCAATCGAGGCAAAATCTTCCGAAGCAGGTGCGTTAATATCCGGATAACCATTTAGCGTTGGAATGGGAAGTGTTTTCATGGCAGAAACAAATTCTTCTGTCAAATCAGGATTGCATATAAGTGGTGGAACGGCGGAAAGAACAGTATAATCAATGCTTCCGTTATATACCGCAGCGGTTCGTTCACTGACTTCGCGGACTCGTTTTACAAGGATTTCCCTTGCAGCTTCATTATTGGTGCGCAGGGTTCCCTGTAAAATGGCATTTTCCGGAATAATATTGGCAACTTCACCGGCGCAAAACTGACCGATTGTGAGGACACAGGAATCGGCAGGATTGCTTTCTCTGGCAATTAGTTCCTGCAGGGCAAGATAAATGTGGACGCCAATGTTAATCGGGTCAATGCCCTGATGCGGGCAGGCACCGTGGGAACCTTTTCCGTGGATGGTAATTTGAAAGCCATCCACCGAGTTCATCATGGTATTTTTGCTATTGTACATAAAAGTGCCAACCGGACTTCTGCCGGTCGTTACATGGAAAGCAAGCGCGGCATCCGGCTTTGGATTTTCTAAAATGCCGTGTTCGATCATGTTGTCAGCCCCCTCAAAAGTTTCCTCTGCCGGCTGGAACATAAACTTGATGCGCCCGCATAAATGAGATTCATTTTCCTTTAGCATCTTAGCCGCACTAAGGAGCATGGCGGCGTGAAAATCATGTCCGCAGGCGTGCATGTTTCCCATTTTACATGAAAAACTTTCTCCGCTTTCTTCTGTCAGAGGAAGTGCATCCATATCGGCACGAAGCAAAAGAACCGGCTCTCCTTGTCCAATCAAAGCCGTCACGCCCTCCCCGCATCTTTCCGGGTTAAGACCATATTCCGTAAGCCGCTTCATCACAAACTCCACCGTATTTTCAAGATGCAGCCCTGTCTCTGCATGTTCATGCAGATAGCGGCGGTTCGCAATCGTTTCCTCTTTTAATTCCAACGCACGTTTATAGTAATTCATCCAATCCCTCCAAACTTGTATCTTGTAGTTACTATATTAAAGAATAAAACCCTAACTGGCAACCCACTAAATTGTTTAAACGTATAGTAAGCATTTTAGTATCCCAGAAATCTATCCAAAAACTTTGTGGTGAGTGGGTACAAATGCGCAAGTATCAGGCATGTGTAGTTTACATGCCGATACTTTTGCGTATTTGTCTAGCGGGAGCACCCACGAGACGCAAAGTTTTTGGATAGATTTCTAGAGTCCTAAAATCTTACTCCCCACCACTTGCTTTTTATTTCCCCTCGTTATATAATGCCCGATGTAGAGTAAAAATAGTACGTCAAAGGAGATTATTAGCATGCAGAATGAGGCATATCAGAAATTAATGGATAATTTATGTGACATTGTGGCAGAGGAGCAGGCGAAACTTGGTTACATGAAAGAGCCAATCCGTTTGTATTATCCTTTGAGTTCGTTAAATCATTTTTTTGGAGGAGACGTTTCCGCTGATGAGATGCAGGAAAAACTTTCAAAGTTTAAATCCTTTGCTTATGATAAATTCGGTGAAGTAGAAATAACACGTAAAGGAGAGCGCTTTTGCTTCTTTTTATCTGAGCGTGCAACCGAGTATGTTCATCAAAACGGTGGACAGAACCAATTTATATTTGACCTGGTAGCGCTTTTGGCAAAGCATGGCACGGTCATGGAAGAAGTAGAGGCATTGTTTGCGAAACAGAAAGATGCTTATGAAATAGAAAAAATGAATCATGGAGAATTTGACTACATGATTCATTTTGTGGATTCCAAAGATAAATATCTCTATTGTTTCAAAGACGAAGGCTGTCATATTATTTACCACCGGTTTCTGCCGGAAGATTATGAGGATTTAGGATTATAAAAGTCCGGACCTTCTAAAAAGACTGGAAATACTCATGCATGGATTTTAGTGTTTTTGTGCTTTCCTCATAGAATGGCTCGAATACACTAAAGGCGTGCGTGAGTTTTTTATTTTTTCCAAACCGGAGCAGTTTGTGCGATACCCGGTTTGCCTTCAATGCCTTTTCAAATTTTACGGTATAATGCTCTAAGTTATCGTTGTGGCTGGTAACTAAAAAGCATGGTGGAAGTGCCGAAACAATTTCCGGATTTTCAATGTTTACATACGGTGCAATTGCTTTCTTTTTGTAGCCCTTTCCATACAAATAAGAAGGGAGGAAAAGACCGATTTTGTCAAAGCGGGTTGTGTAAAACATGCCACTGATAAGTCCAAGGGCATTTAGGGAAAAATCAGGTGCTTTTGTGTGGGCAGCTTTGGCAAATTTTTTGTTCTTTGTCATTGCAGCTACATTTGTTAAAAGATAAGCACCGCCGCTGTCGGCAACCCCATAGATTTTATCCGGATTTCCCTGATAGGAGGATAAATTGTCCCGGATAAATGTCATGGCGGTTGAGACATCTGAAAACTGGTCGTAAACGCTGCAGTCCGGGACAAGACGATATTCAACGCTGAATATAACATAGCCTAAAAGACATAATCTGGCACAAAAATAGCGGTTGAATTCTTTATTGCCGATTAACAGACCGCCGCCGTGGATGTTGATGATGACAGGAAGTGTTTCATTTTCTTTTCCCTGTGGGCGGTACACATCCATGAGATGTTCTTTCTGACCGTCAGCGATATAGGGAATATCACGGCTCTCGACTACGCCATCTGGGAAAGAAGATTTTTTGTCGCGAACAGCTGCCGATTTTTCAAAGTCTTCCCGCTGTTTATAAAAATTTTTCGTCATAAAATTACTCATCTGACTTCTCCTTTGGTATATTCTGAATCGTTACTTCTCTGTGGTCTACAGAAGTTGAAAATACAATCAATGTTTTGGTGCGTCCGTATTTTTGTAATTCACCAATAAAAGTATCCAAATCGGTTGTGCTGTGAAAAAGAACTTCTAAAAGCATCGAATAATCGCCGGTCACGCAATTGCATTCGATCACATTAAGACAGGAACGGATATAAGGATAAAATTCCGCTTTCTGATTTGGCTCAACCTCAAGGTTTATAAAAGCCCGGATGTGGAAGCCGAGAAGTTCGGGATTTAATGTGGCGTGATAACCGGTAATATAACCCTCTTTTTCAAGCCGCTCCACTCTCGCCGAGGCAGCAGGAGAAGAGAGGAAAACTTCATTTGCCAAATCCTTTACACTCATTCGCCCGTTTTTACTGAGCAAATTTAAAATTTCACAGTCCACATGGTCAAGTTCGTTCTTTTTCATTGTGCTACTCCAATCTGAATTGTTATGAACTCAGCATACTCCTTTTACAAGAGCGAGTCAAGAACACACTTAATTTTATTTTGTGAAAATACCAAATGGTTTGTTTGATTAAGTGCAAATGATTAATTTTATTAAATAAATTTGAAAAAACAGAAAACCTTGACTTTCGAAAAAATGAGGAATAAGGTATTAGACGTAAAGCCGATGCGCATCCGGCAGGGAGCAGGAAATGGGAAGTTGCGAAAGCAGAAAGAGAGGCTATTATGGCACATAGTTATGACCCATATGAAAATGTAAGAAATGTAATGAGTGATGCAGCGAAAATGGCAGGGATTGATAGTCCTTATATGGAAATTATCAAATGTCCTCAGCGTGAGACAAAAGTTTATCTGCCGGTTGAAATGGATGATGGTTCGGTTCATGTGTTTGAAGGATATCGTGTTCAGCACTCGAATATCCGCGGACCATTCAAAGGTGGTATTCGATATCATCAGGATATTACATTAAATGAAGTTCGCGCACTGGCTACGTGGATGTCATTAAAATGTGCAATTGCGAATATTCCATACGGCGGCGCAAAGGGCGGTATTAAAGTTGACCCCCATAAATTATCCAAGCGGGAACTGCGGGCACTTACAAGACGTTACACTTTTGCGATTGCGCCAATTATTGGTGCGGATTCGGATATTCCGGCACCGGATGTAAATACAAATGCTCAGACAATGGCTTGGGTTTTGGATACTTACAGTCAGCTGCAGGGGAAGCCGTGTCCGGGCGTTGTTACCGGAAAGCCAATTGAACTTGGCGGTTCACGTGGAAGAAATTCGGCAACCGGACGTGGCGTTGTGATAAGTACCAAATTGCTTCTTGCCAAAGAGGGAAAGAAACTGGATGACATAAAAGTAGTGATTCAGGGAATGGGAAATGTGGGAAGCAATGCTGCAAAAATTTTCCAGCACAGGGGAAGCAAAGTTGTGGCAATCAGTGATGTGTCCGGCGGTTTATACAAAGAGGATGGTTTGGATGTTGATACGATTGCTGAGTATCTGGAAACACCGGGAGCTCTTTTGAAAGATTACAACGCAGAAGGAATTACTCATATTTCCAATTCGGAAGTATTAACAACACCGTGTGATGTGTTAGTTCCGGCAGCTTTGGAAAATCAGATTACCGAAGAAAATGCGGATAAATTGCAGTGTTCTTATATTGTAGAGGCAGCCAATGGTCCAACGTCCAAAGAGGCAGATGCAATTTTGGAAAAGCGCGGCATACCGGTAATTCCTGATATTTTTGCAAATGGCGGCGGTGTTATTGTTTCCTATTTTGAGTGGGTACAGAATATTCAGGAACTTACCTGGGAGCGTGACCGCGTCAATGAAATGTTAGAAAATTTGATGTCCAAATCATTTGCAGAGATTACGGAAGCAAAAGAGAAGTATGACTGCACCTATCGAATGGCGGCTTATGTGGTAGCTCTGAAAAAATTAATTTATGCGGAAGAAATTAAGGGTATTTTCCCGTGATGAAATAAAAAAATTTGTTAGAGACTAAATAACATATCTGGTTATAGTCTCTAACAAATTGTTATTTTTATTTAGTTTTCGTTTTGAGAACCTCTTTGGCATTTGGAATAGATTCCAGTAATTTTTGCGCCAATTCCTCTTTGGTATAGCCAATGTAGTCGTAATCGTCCTGGTCATAGTGGTCGTCGTAGAAAGAATAAATAGCATTTGCATTTTTAATTCCATATTCTTTTAATCCGGCAGCAGTGTACTTGCGGTAGCCGGCAGCGGTGTCGACAAGGTCAAATACTTTTGTTGGATTTATCTCATAAAGGGAAGAAAAATATTCAAAAAACTCGGTTTTTCGGATTTCTTCCTGTGGACGGGTAACTAAAATAGTTTTGCTCTTTTTCGAAGCGAAAAGATTTCCGATTTTATAATTTTTTGTTACGCATTTTTTTGTTGCGTAATTGTAATAGGTAATCCCTTTGTCGGAAAATACTTCGGATACGCCGTCATTGTTTAAATCCACATAAGAATAATTGGTGCCTTTTGGAAGTGCGGCTACATATTTTTTGAGTTTTTTCTTTGCCAGTGCTTTTACCTTGTTTTTACTCAAAACAGTAACAGTATAACGATATTTTGTTTTACCCTTTCCGTACCAGTAGGTTAGAGTTGACTTGCCAGCTTTCCTTCCGGTAACAATAAGTGACATATAATGGCTGTTAAATTTAGCTAATATTTTTTTATTGCTCACTTTCTTTTTTACCAAATTGCTTTTTACTTTGATTCCCCGTGTGCCGCCCTGCATGACCACATAATTTTTACGAATTGTTTTTGCGTGGACAGGAAGCGCAGTTCCCAGACACAAAATAGCGAAAACAGCAAATAAAATTGTTTTTTTCATGATACATTCCTCCAATCGATAATATTATTTTATCATGTTTTCATATATATAACGAGTGAAAAGGATAAAATGTTGCAAAAAGTTGACAACCCCCCACTTTAATGATATTCTGTTATCAATTAATTCCCATGAGGGAGTAGCGAGCGTGTCTGACACGTAGCAAGTCAACATACTGACCGAATGGTCTGGCTTGTTTTAAATTGCGAGACTCATGTATAGCGGATTCCTATACGTGAAGTCTATCTATTTTAGAAATTCAACCGGGTATAGTGATGTCTGCTGTACCCGGTTTTTTATGCAAAAGACGGGGAATTACGGAATGGAAAACAGATGGAGGATTGTGAAATGGAATGGAGTTTATTTTTTGTATTCAACAGTATATTGCTTGGTGTAGGACTGGCGATGGACGCATTTTCAGTTTCTTTGGCAAATGGATTGAATGAGTCTTGGATGCACAAGAAAAAAATGTGTGCCATTGCAGGAACCTTTGGTTTTTTTCAGGCATTAATGCCAATGACCGGATGGGTATGTGTTCATACCATTATTGAATATTTTAAAATGTTTGAGAAATTCATTCCATGGATTGCACTGATACTGCTTCTTTTTATCGGCGGGAAAATGGTGAAGGAAGGCATTCAGGATGGAGCCGAAGAAGCGGAAAAAGCGAAAGTTGGTGCACTCGCTCTCTTGGTACAGGGAATTGCAACCTCAATTGATGCATTGTCTGTTGGGTTTACGATTGCGGAGTACGATTTTATTATGGCACTGGCGTGCTCTCTGATTATTGCGGTTGTGACCTTTGTAATCAGCTTCACCGGTTTAATTCTCGGTAAAAAATTTGGAACGAAATTTTCCAATAAAGCAACGATTCTTGGTGGTGCGATTCTCATTGCAATCGGTATTGAAATTTTTGTTTCGGGTGTTTTCTAGATTGTATCAGACACCCGTAAGCAAATTTTCTATCACTTCTCCGGCATCTTTTGAAATGCCTATGGACTTGTTCTGGATTTCCAATGGAACTTCTGTCTGTCCAAGATTGATACAAGCATAAAAAGCATCCGGCCAGGCAGCAGTCATCTGCCAGAAAGGATATTTAATGATGCCGGGTGTGTTATATCCGGTACCAAGTTCCAGAAAAAGAACGTTTAAGTTTTTGTGACGGCGTATAAAGTCATCATAGCGGCTGGCGGCTGCGTGCCATCCCTTGTCTTCTACGAAAGTAGAATCAGCTCTTAGGTTCATTGACAGAGGAGCACCACAGTGTGGACAGCGGGGGATTAGATGGTCAGGAATTCGCATATTTTCCTGTTCTTTCATCATTTGATGGATTTGGACTTCATTATCAAAAGTTTCATTGCAGCATGGTTTGGAACACTGAAAGAGTCCATAATCACCTTGGGTGTAAAAAAGGCGTTTTTTATCAAATCCTGCCTTTTGAAAACAGTGGTCTACATTAGTAGTAAGAACAAAATAATCCTTATCTTTTACCAGTTTCAGCAGATTTTCATAAACCGATCTGGGTGCATCTTGATAGCGGTTGATATAAATATAGCGGCTCCAATATGCCCAGTGTTCATTCAAAGTTTCAAATGGATAAAAGCCGCCAGAGTACATATCGGAAAAGCCATATTTAGCAATAAAATCGGAAAAGTATCGGGTAAACCGCTCCCCGGAATACGTGAATCCGGCAGAGGTCGAAAGACCGGCACCTGCCCCGATGATAACGGCATCTGCCTTTTCCAGTTTTTCTTTTAACCGGCTAATTTGAGCCGAGCAGGCGTTCGTAGATTTCTTTGTCATTATCTTTGAAAACATTAAATACCACCTTCTTTACTGTTGTGTCATTTTGCTTTAAAAAGTCTGTTGTGGATGTGACGGCAATTTCGGCAGCTTTTTCATTTGGAAAATGAAAAACACCGGTAGAAATGCAGCAGAAAGCAACACTTTCTAAATGGTAATCTGCGGCGAGCTGTAAGCATGACGTGTAACAGCCTGCTAATAGGTCACAGTCCCTTTTTGTTAGATGTCCGCTTACAATCGGACCAACAGTGTGGAGAACATAGCGGCAGGGCAGGTTATAAGCAGGTGTTATCTTTGCCTGACCGGTTGGTTCTTCAAAACCCTGTTTTTGCATTTTTTGAAAGCAGTCATAGCGCAACTGCACACCGGCGTAAGTGTGAATACAGTTATCAATGCAGGTATGACCCGGAATGTAGCAGCCTGTCATCTGGGAGTTGGCGGCATTTACAATCGCATCACAACGAAGTGTTGTAATATCTCCCTGCCACACATACAAATTGTCTTTGACCGGCGTTAAATCGTGAAGGTCAGTCACTCCCTTTTCCTCGATTACTTCCTGTAGATATTCATTTTGCACTTGTATAAAATTCTCATCGATTGGCTTTGGTGCCCGGACATTCATTAGAGCGCGCAAAAGCATACGCTGCTCCGCTGGATCTTTCGGAATGGATGTATTGTGGTATTCCGGACTTTCTTTTAGTAATGTCTTTATGAGAAAAATAAGCCGTTCTTTTTTTGTCATGCTAATACCTCTTTTCAATAGCTTGTTTTGGGCAGATTTCTTTACATTGTCCGCAGTGCAGGCACCGATTTTGGTCGATGACAACGGGGATGGTTGTGATGTCAATGCATTTTTGCGGACAGACAGAGTAGCAGAGTTTACACCCGATACAGTCTGCCTGAACAAAATATCCGTGTTCCATATGTTTAGAATTTCCGATCACAAAGGAATCCCTTATAATATGGGATGGCGTACGGATATCAAAATACTCGCCCTCCGCTTCATAAATGCAAAATACTTCGAGGGCAGTTTTGGTATCACCGGGATAAATTCCTTTCATATAAGGATTTCTTTCAAATATTTCTTCTAATTTTTCAGAGTGGATATTTTTAATTTTACCGCGGAGGGAAATTGCCCGTTTGTCTGCGGTTGCAGACAGGGCAATAAATTTCTGCTCCATAAGCTGAGTATAAAGGGATTTCCCTTTTGCCGTCAAGAAATAAACACCGGATTCATCCCAAAGCATCAAATCAATGATGCGGGTTACCGGATGACCGTCCGCGCCAATCGTTGCCATGGTGGCAGAATGAAATTCATTTACCAACAAATTAAGATACTGATTTTTCATCATTGTCATATGTGTTCTCCTTTCTGGCGGCAAAATGGGTTATTAGTTAAAATGTATACGGTGGATTCCCGGAGAAATCAGCAATTACACCATGCGGCTCATCCAGGTAAAATACCTCAAAAATCGGATTGTCCGCTGTCTCATACTGTCCTTTGACAATCGGATTTGCTATACACATTTCTTTTGCAGCCATTTTTTTTTCAAATACGGCTTTTCCGTGCAGGCGAATCCATGCATAAGACGGACTGGAAACAGAAATTTCAATTTCCGGATTGCTCTGCATATCCAGATAGACATCTTTTGTGTTATTTGTGCAGAACCACAGTTTTCCGTCCATTTCTCCGGCAAACATAAACGGGCGGCACTTTGCCTTTCCATCGCGTCCTACGGTAGCGAGATACTGTACCGGATTCTCTTTTAAAAATTCAATTACTTTGTTCATAATAAAACCTCCTAAAAATTTTTTTGGAAAAAATATTGTGTTTTCCTGTTGATGCTATTATAATATCGCCATAGGGACCTTTCGTAAAGTAAGCACTATTTTGTGCTATAGTTACCAAAAGGAAACAATTGCGTAAAAAGGAGACTTTTGCCATGGAAAATATATCAACAGCAGAAAAACTTCCTGCCTGTCCGGTGGAAACAACGCTTACCTTAATTAGTGATAAATGGAAAGTGTTAATTTTAAGAGACTTACTTCCGGGGACAAAACGGTTTGGGGAGTTAAAGAAATCAATCGGACATGTTTCACAGAAAGTGTTGACAGCACAGCTTCGACAGATGGAGCAGAGTGGGCTTGTAAATCGGAAAGTGTATGCCGAGGTGCCGCCAAAAGTTGAATATTCACTTACGGATGTGGGATACAGTTTGAAACCGATTTTAGACGCTATGTGGACGTGGGGCGAAGAATATCAGAAGAAAATGGAGGAATAATCCCCGGCGGCTTTGAAAACCGCAGCGGGGATTATGAAGACATACACATCATGTATTGTGTGTTGTAATTAATCTAAAATCTGTCCATCCGTAGAAATTGTGACAACCTGCCATGGAATAAATTTTCCACTGTTTTGCAGTGCTGTCTTTGCCGCATGCTCAAGTCCGCCACAGCACGGTACTTCCATGCGGACAACGGTTACGCTCTGGATGTCATTGTTCTGGATGATTTCGGTTAGTTTTTCTGAATAATCGATGTCATCCAGTTTTGGACAGCCGACAACGGTGATTTTTCCTTTGATAAAATCATGATGGAAATTAGCATACGCATAGGCGGTGCAGTCCGCAGCAATCAAAAGTTTGGCACCGTCAAAGTAAGGAGCCTTTGTCGGTACGAGTTTGATCTGAACCGGCCACTGTCTTAATTCGGACGTAAGAGAGGTGTCCACTTTCTTTTTCATATTTTCTTTTACGGCTTCTTCGTCGTAAGCAGCAGCTTCCCGTTCCACAAAAGTAATGGCACCGGTCGGGCAGGTTGGCAGACAGTCGCCAAGTCCGTCGCAGTAGTCGTCGCGCAGCAATTTTGCTTTTCCGTTTACCATACCGATGGCACCTTCGTGGCAGGCATTGGCACAGGCACCACATCCGTTACATTTATCTTCATCAATCTGAATAATTCTTCGTATCATAGTTTATCCTTCCTTTCGGGTAATTGTTGTTTCTGGTTGTATTATAGAAAACGCTGTGCTAAAATTATGTTGTTATAACAACGAAAATTATTTTTTTCAAATTAAGGAGCGAAAATGCAAAAACCACAAATACCGATTTTTATGGAAATAACGGACGCAGAATGGGATGAAATGGTTCGTTTTTTGTGTCTGCGAGAGAAAAAATTCAAAAAAAATACGATTATTTTTCATCAGGGTGACATTACAGAAGAGATGGGAATTGTCATAAAAGGAAACGTAAATATAGAAAGTGTGGATGTTTCCGGTAATGTAAGTCTGCTAGGAAATGCAGAAGCCGGGGATGTATTTGCGGAGACGTATGCGCTCTGTGGCGAAGCAATGGCGGTAGATGCGGTGGCGACGAGCGAGACGGTAATTCTGTTTCTACCTATGAAACAGCTTATGCATGAAAAAAATGCCGGATATTCCTGGTATGGGAAAATGCAGGCGAACATAATCCGTATGCTCAGCAAGAAAAATCTCGTGTTGTCAAATCGTATTTTCTGCACAACGCCAAAAAAAATCAGGGACCGTGTGTACACCTATCTTTCAATGCAGAGGGTGAGAAGCGGCTGCCGGAAATTTAGGATTCCGTTTAACAGACAGCAGATGGCGGATTACCTGAATTTAGACCGGAGTGCACTGTCAAAGGAGTTAGGACTTATGCAGGAAGAAGGAATCCTTTCTTTCTATAAAAATGAATTTGAACTTTTGGAGGCGGAGGAATACGATGTTAAAAGATAAAGATATCAGGGAGCCGCTATTTGATTTTTTGGAAGAGCAGTATGGGAAAGTTCGGATTATAGAGGAAAAAACGATGGGAAAATCCAGAGCGGATGTTGTGATGGTTTTGGAAGAAGAACTGGTAGGAATTGAAATCAAAAGCGATGCAGACACCTACGCAAGACTTTCACGCCAGGTTAAAGATTACGACCGCTTTTTTGATCGGAATTATGTCGTTGCCGGTTCGAAGCATGCTCATCACGTGGGGGAACATGTGCCGGAGTGGTGGGGCATTATTACAGTGGAGGAATTAAATGGAGCATGCGATTTTTATGTGCTCCGCAAAGCTGAAAAAAATCCCAAGCAGAAAATGCTTCATAAAATAAAATTGTTGTGGCGTCCGGAACTGGCGCATATTCAAGAAGTGAATCATTTGCCGGCATACAAACAGAAAAGCAAAGATTTTGTCCGCAAAAAAATCATGGAAAAAGTACCGGAAGACCTGCTTCATAAACAAATTAGTGATGAGTTGTTTGAGCGGGATTACACGACGATTCAACAGCAGATTGATGAATTTAAAAAGAGGTGACAAACGATGAAAATGACGACACTTTGTTATATTGAAAAAGATGGGAAATATCTGATGCTTCATCGCACAAAAAAGGAAAAAGATATTAATAAGGACAAATGGATTGGTGTTGGAGGACATGCCGAGGAAGGCGAAGGACCGGAGGAATGTCTGTTAAGGGAAGTAAAGGAGGAGACAGGGCTTTTTCTTACTTCTTACCGGTTTCGCGGAATTGTAACTTTTGTCAGTGACCAGTGTGAGCCGGAACTGATGTGTCTTTTTAGTGCCGACAAATTCGAGGGAGAAGTAATAGAATGTGATGAAGGTGATTTGTTTTGGGTTGAAAAAGAAAAAGTACCTTCACTTCCAACATGGGAGGGGGATGCCATTTTCCTAAAATTGTTTCTGGAAGATGAACCGCGGTTTTTTAGTCTTCGTCTTGTTTATGAAGGAGAAAAATTAGTGGAAAAGAATTTAAGATTGTATGAATCATAACAAAAAGTGGCTGCTTGATACAGCCACTTTTTACAAGCGTATGTCAATGTTTGCACCAACATTTGGGTTCACTGACATTTCCATCATTTTCGCCAATGCATCTCCCTGCATTTCCTGTGAGTCTAAAGTTTTTGAAAGCATCGAGACACCGACTGACTGCATGAGATTGTTTGTAGCATTTGCCATGGAATAACTGGCAATATCCATGCCTAAATCCATATCCATAAAGATACCTCCTATCGAATAATTCTAATTAAATAATAGCAGAGATAGGAGAAAATAACAAGAAAAATTTATGAAAAAAGGATATTTTTGCAAGTTCACTCGTTTATATAGTGAAGACCAAGAGAAAGGAGGTTTTATGGTGAGGGATTGGACAAAAGATTATTTTCATGAAAAATATGAGTGCTATTGTGATATGGTATATCGAATCTG
Source organism: uncultured Eubacterium sp. (assembly GCA_934322085.1). GTDB lineage: Bacteria > Bacillota > Clostridia > Lachnospirales > Lachnospiraceae > Eubacterium_F. The sequence goes on along the minus strand of CAKRGF010000006.1, from coordinate 65,501 downwards.
TATGCTTTATTTGAAAAATGAAAGCGATGCCAGAGATGGGTTACAAGATATTTTTCTGAAAATGTGGGAAAAACAACCGGTCTTTGAAAATGCTTCCCATGAAAAGGCATGGCTTATAAGTACGACCAAACATTATTGTCTGGATGTATTAAAAAGCAGCTGGCATAAAAAACGAGTGGCACTGGATATTAACCGGGAAATCATGTCGGATGAGAGAGAACAAGAGTATCCGGTATTAGATGAGATTTTGAAACTGCCGCAAAAATACTGGGAGGTTCTTTATTTATATTATTATGAAGAATATTCAGTAAAGGAAATCGGGATTATGCTCAAAAGGAAAGAGAGTACCATCCAGTCTCGGCTGGCGGCAGGAAGAAACAAATTAAAAACAAGATTGGCAGACAGAAAGGGTGTATGGTAATGAATAAACAGATAGAAAAAAATATGTTTGACGGTATGGAATTGCCGGAGCAGACGAAACAGGAAGTGTGGGGAAATTTAGAAAGTATAATTTCAAATACTACAGTAGAAAAAAGGGTACACAAAAACCGTGTTTGGGTCAGACGGCTTGGAAAAACGGCGGCTGCATTCCTTATAATGGGAGTTCTTTTCGGAGCTATTAACGGGGTAAGTCATGGCGGACTTGTTGAGGCAATTTCCGGTTTGTGGCAGACAGACGAGAGTAGTCAGAAAATTGTAACAGAAATGACCGATTATCATGTGAAGTTGGATTCTGTATATGCGCCAGAGATACTTGAATGTACGGAGAAGAGACTTATTTTTGCCGGAAGTTTTGGTCTTGTTATTTATGACCGGCAAAGTGAGCGTGTGGCGGCTACGATTGATTTGCAGAAAATCGAAAGTAATCATTTCAATGCCGATACATTGCAGACTAGGTTTCTGATTCAGGGAGACGAACTGGTGATTTATAATCTGCAAAATAAAAAAGTATATGGAAAGAGCTATCACTATAATCTTTCAACGAATGGTAAAAAAGAAACGTCGTCTCTTTTGCCGGATACTACGCAAAAAGCCGATGCATTTTTAGAGAAAGAATGGCAGAAACAGAACAAGGGCAAGTATGCCGATACATTAAATTTTTATGCGGAGGGAACCTCTTTGTATAAAGATAAAGAGGGGCTTCTGAGCGAAAAAGCATTTATTTCCAAAGAAGGTAATACGATTTCATCTGCTGTGTGGTTAGTGCTTGAAAAAGACAAGACTAAGGGTGATTACCAGATGTATTTGTATCAGAAAAAAGGAAAACAAGGTGTGGAAAAAAAAGAAAAACTACGCATCCAAGCATCGGCGGAGAAAGAGAAGACGACGTCTCTTAAAAGGTATGAAGAACTTGGCGGTTCGGAGATAAAAAAGGCAATTGTTGAAACCTTTTATGATAATCCATCTTTGTATGAGGGATATGTTTATCAGGGCAGTCAGCAATATCAAAAAGTAGAATTTGGGGACTGTGATGTGGTAATACCAATTGTCAAAATCACAGGAACAAATAGACAAAATGATACGGTAAAAGTAATTGGACAATTCTACTGGTATGGATTCAGCTTGTCCGGAAAAACTTTATATGAGGCACAGTCCGGTGGTGGAGTGGCAGTCATGTTTTTGAAAAAAGACAGTGACGGATATCAGGTGAAAAAGGTCGTGCGTCCAAGAGATGGCGGTTTATTACAGAAGGATCTGGTAAAATTATATGGAAGTGATGGAAAGGCTGTTTCAGATGTTCTCGGAGATTCGCTTACGGATGAAGTAGTTAAAACATTGAGAACTTATGTAAAACAGAACCGATTAGATATTAAGTATTACAAGGCATTTGGGTGGGACCCGGAGAGGATTGACAAGTAAGGCTGCGAATCATATAATTCTATATGTTATTTAGGAAAAAGTATAGAGAGGAATATTATGTTAGAGCCAAAAGAAGTTAATTTATCACCCATGCAAAAGACATGGATTTTAGATTTGGACGGCACAATCGTTGTCCATGACGGGCCGTATATCTTAGGACACGATAAGTTTTTGCCGGGAGCAAAAGAATTTTTAGATGGCATTTCGGAAGATGATATGATTATATTTCTGACTGCCAGGGGTGAGTGGGAAAAGGAGCATACCCTGCGGTTTTTAAAAGAAAATCATGTGCGCTATGACCACATTATTTTTGGAGCAGGGCAGGGAGAGCGTGTGCTAATCAATGATAATAAACCGGACGGACTTGTCACAGCGGTCGCAGTCAACACAACAAGAGATAAATTCTGTCAGACCAAATTTCAGACGGATTATAATTTGGGAACGAGATATGATTGATTTTTTTAGTTTCCGTAATTCAGGAGAAAATTTTGTGTCTCGTGGACGGCTCTCGCCTTGATAAATACACGGAAAGTTTAAATTAGCGTAACAGATTGTAGAATGGGAGAAGAGGAATAGTGAAAACGCTAAGCGATTACATGAAAATGAATTACCGAATGGAAATTGTTGAGGATGCAGAGGAAGGTGGCTTTGTGGTTTCGTTTCCGGAACTTTCGGGATGTCTTACTTGTGGAGATACAAAAGAAAAAGCAATTGCTAATGCTATAGATTCAAAGAGAGCATGGTTTGAAGCTGCACTAGAGGCAGGAATGGAGATAAACATTCCAGGTGTGCCAAATAAAGATATTTAATCTTTTTAAGATTCCAGTAATTTAGCCAATCCATTTTGCATTGAGTGAGTACAAACGCGTGGGTATGAGATATGCGTTTTTGGCATATCCATACCCCTACGCAGTTTGTTAAGCGGGAGCGCTCACGAAATACAAACTGGGTTGGCTAAATTACGGAAATTAAAAATAAAAAAACATTACTTGACACAACCATAATTGTACGCTTACGAAGAAAGGAGTTCCCCATGGAACAAACATTTATGAAAGAAAAGAAAATATTACCGCTCGTATTGTCAATGTCACTGCCAATGATGTTGTCCATGCTGGTAAATTCTCTATACAATATTGTTGACAGTTATTTTGTGGCACAGATTAGCGAGCAGGCGATGACTGCATTATCTTTAGTATATCCGCTGCAATTACTGGAAACGGCAATTGCAGTTGGATTTGGGATAGGAATGAATGCGGCAGCAGCGTATTATCTGGGCGCAAAAGAACAAAAGCGGGCTGATGATGTTGTGACATCGGGACTTGCCTTAAGCCTTTTACATGGTGTCATTTTGATGGCTGCAGCACTTCTTTTTGCGCCGGCATTTGTTTCGATGTTTACAGAAAATGAAAAGATTCTTGCGGATGGTGTAAAATATTCAAATCTCGTATTTATTTTTGCGGTTCCAAATGTTATTGCGATAACGTTTGAGAAAATATTCCAGGCAGAAGGACGGATGAAAGTTTCGATGTTTAGTATGTTGTGTGGATGTATTGCCAATATAATACTTGACCCACTGTTGATTTTCGGTATCGGGATATTTCCGAAAATGGGGATTGAAGGAGCTGCGCTGGCAACAGGTATTGGACAAGTAATACCTCTTGTTGTGTACTTATTCATTTTTATCAAACGACCGATGTCACTGCATTTTCGCTGGCACAAAAAAGTCTTCCAAAAACGGTTGATGGCGCAGATGTATGGAGTAGGGATCCCGGCAACATTAAATCTTGCCCTGCCTTCCTTTATGATTACGGCACTGAATGGAATCCTTGCTGTTTATTCCGGATCTTATGTGCTGGTTCTTGGTATTTATTATAAACTGCAGACATTTATTTATCTCTCAGCAAATGGCATTGTACAGGGAATCCGCCCAATTATCAGCTATAATTATGGCGCGGGAGAGAGAGGACGTGTCAAACGAATTTTCATTACAGCACTGATTATGATTGCCTCTATTATGTTTGCTGGTATGCTGATATGTCTGGGATTTGCAGAAAACCTTATGGGATTGTTTACGGAAAATTCGGTTACAATTTTGGATGGCGCACACGCGGTACGCATTATTTGTCTGGGTTTTGTCATATCAGCAGTTTCGGTTACGATAAGTGGTATGTTAGAGGCGCTGGGAAGAGGTATGGAATCTCTGATTCTTTCTCTGCTTCGCTATGTTGTCATAATTATACCGGCTGCTTTTGTACTTGGGAAAATATTTGGCGGTGCAGCAGTCTGGCATTGTTTCTGGATTGCGGAGACTGCCGCATCACTCACAGCGATTTTCTTAATTTACAAGCGAAGTCCCTTTTACTCAAACATATAGGTAAAATAGGCTTCCTTAAATGCGAGGGCGCGGTTGCGCGAAATCGGCAATGTGGTACCGTCTGTCATAGTCACGGTGTTCTTTGTAAACTGATTTACGCGGTTTAAGTTGATAATGTAACTGCGGTGGCAGCGGAAAAATCCCTGTTCCAAAGAGAATATTTCTTCGCACCGGGAGAATAATTCGCGGATTTCGATACTCGTACCATTATGAAGATAAACAAGTACTGACTTGTTCTGGGCTTCTAAATAATCCGTATCTTCCAGTGCAACTTTGTAAAATCCATTTGGAATACGGGCAATAAAAGTTTCTTTCTGTTTCTTTATCATGGTAAAGAAATCATCCATAACAGACCAAAGCTGATTTGGGGAAACCGGTTTCAGCAGATATTGAAATGCCTTGACCTCATAGGAGTCAAACGCAAATTCTTTGGATGAGGTGAGAAAAATAATTGGAACGTTTTGATTCTGCCTGCGTAGATCCTTTGCCGTGTCAATGCCGTTTAGAAGCGGCATAAGGACGTCGAGAAAAATCAGGTCAAAACATTCGCTTTTTTGGGCGAGAATCAGGTCATCTCCATTGTCATAGCAGCGGATAGAAAGGGTAACTGAATGGTGTATGGCCCACTGCTGCAAAAGAGATTTCGTTACTTCACTCACTGCCATCTCATCATCACAAATTGCTATCTTCATACGCACCTCGAAAGAATGATTTTTAATACAAAACAATGCTCCTCAACAGAAAAATGGCATTGTCCATTTAACTGTTGTACATAGTATACAATACTTTTGGTTCCAATACCATGCCCTTTTTTATCCGAAATGGGAATTCCATCAACAAATTTTGGCATTGTCGCGATGGGATTTTTGATTTCTAACAGCAAAAGGTTCTCTTTTTGCATGATATGTAAGGAAATCCACTTTTCACCCTTGGCATGTTCTAATGCGTGCATCGCATTTTCCAGTGCATTGGACAGAATTGTACATAGAGAAAGGTCGGGACACGGTAAATTCTCCCGCACATAAATTGTTGGCAGAAAGTCAATGTCCCGCTCTAGGAAACGTGTTTTGTAAATAGAAATGACGGAGTTTAAAGTCTCATTTTTACAGTATCTTGTGACAATTGTATCATCATAAGCGTTTCCGATTTCCTGAATATAGGAAATGGCTTTTTCCGGACGATTCTGATTTAGCATAGAATGAATAAAATTCAGGTGGTGGCGCATATCGTGACGCAGAATAGCAAGTGTCTGCTCGCTGTTTCTAACCTGTTCAATTTCTTTTTGCAGGGAGATTAACTGCATTTCCATACGGTCGCTGTACTGCCTGATTTCTGATTTTTTCTCTGATTCCTTAAAGTATACAAGAAGAAATATGAGATAGCCGATACTAAAAGTAAATCCCATAAATTCAACAATGACTTTGTTCCCTGAGTACAAAAGGGAGGAAAATTTAGTTGCGGCATAATCAAAAATATAATAGATAAAGGGAAGAAAGCCGATGATGACAAGTTCTTTATTTTCCTTTGAAAAAATGATTTGTGTTGTCCGGCGGACAAATTTGAACAGGAAAAAGAATGTGATAAAAGTTATGACAATCCGGACACCGTAGTACCATACCGCATCCCTAGTAAGCGTAAGTGCAAGAAGTCCTATCCAGTTGCTGAACTGGCAGCACAGGTAGGCGGAAAAAACAGAAATGCAGCAGGATAAAAGGGAGTAACGGTAGCACAGGAACAAAAATATAATCAGCGGAAGGTGCACAAAAACAGGGTAGAGCTGATTGGTAAATTCTGTACCTGTAAAGAGGTTGATGCCCCAGTAAAAAAGTCCGTCCACGAAAGCAAACAAAAGCAGCTTTCCGATATTTTGTCTGCTTGGTTTTACACCAAGAAAAAAGGCAGAAATGAAAATCCCGAAAAGCAGTGTTGTTAAATTGTGTATGCCTGTAAGTAGTTGTAAAAGCATCTGCTGTACTTCCTTTCGTCACCAATTATCTTCCCCCATTATACGACATTAACTTTCACATGGCAATCCTGGTTTGCCATTCACGCCGTATAATTACCATTCACACCTATTTACACACGGAGAAAAATCTTATGATAAAATAAGGGGGAGAAAGGAGTGAGTGCGATGGAAAAAAATAGAAATTATATCGCCAAAAAGTTTTTGCGTCTGTTTGGCATGGTATTCGTTCTTGCGGGTGCGCTTTTATTTAGTACTTCGGCGAAAGCGGCCGGAGATGTCACTCGTTATCGAACTGCTTATCTGCAAAACTGCTGTCCAGGCATTCAGGTGGTTGCCCATGCTTATTTAGTAGGAACTGATAATGTGGCAAAATACTGGAAAACAGTTGCTGTCGGTAAGGTGCCTGTAAACACGAAAATTCAGGGAAAGACTATTAATCCCAAATATTTTCCGCAGGATAATATTGAAAATCTGAAACAGTTGTATTCATCGGTTCAGGGGTACCAGAATTTCACGTGGATTTCTGGTGCGTATCTGGAAAATGAAGCAAGTAAGCTGCAGGTTGTTGCCTATGATAAGAATTATATTATTTACTGGAGTAATGGCTACCGCAGTTTTACTGAAAGTCCAGTTATGTGTAAACAGTATTTGCTTATGGCATCACATCCGCCAGGCTTTTATAAGCTGCCAAGGAGTGTGGTATGGCTGGATTGTGGACGAACAGAAAATGTAGTTCCGACAGGGGAGACGATTAAGAAAGAGGGAACCGGAAGGGTTACTTCTTCGTTTATTGGAATCAGTCCGATTCCGGGAACAGCAGATTCCGGTGATGTTTATAAAGTAAAGGTAAATACCGAGTTAAATATTGTTTCTACGGTGAAAATTCCATCCCGCACATCGGACACAACGGATACATATTACAAAATTTCTTTTAATGGAAAGAACGACGTAAATTATATGACGAGAAATCGTCCAGGATATTATTATGTAAAGAGTAAGTATATCAATCTTTACCGGGCGGACACGAAAACACCAAGTAATCTAGTGGATTATCAAGTGAATTACCAGGTTACTTATGCGAATCAGACAGGGAATATTAACGTGCAGGCAAAGGCTGATTCGTCCAGTGAGGTTTTGGGATATGTACAGAATCAGGCACAAGTCCAGGTGTATGAAAAAGAGAGCAATGCGAACTGGTCTGCTATTTATTTCAACAGTAGAAAAGCCTATGTGCCTACAAAATACTTGAAAAAGGTGGTAAAGCCAGTAGTTCAGAAGCCGAAAAATGTGCCAAAGAATTTCCGTATTAAAACCATTAAAAACAATCAGTATGTTTTGAAGTGGGATAAACCGTCTGGCTGCAAAGATTATCAGATTATATACTGTAAAAATTCTTTTGGCAGTCTGACTTCAAAGAAAAATGTTCTTTATAAAAATAATCATTATAAGAAGAACACGATAACGGTGAAAAAGTCCTATTTGAAAAAACGTACCTGCATTTACATCGCACTGGCGGCAAATTACGAAAATGGAACTTCACAAAAAATCTGGCTGGATGTGTATGTGCCGGGAAAACCCAGAGCCTTAAAGAAAAAGCATTTGCAAATTTCTTCGAAAAAAATTAAAATAAAGCAGTACCCGGATTATGTAATGAAAATCCAGTACTCAACCAAGAAATCATTTAAAAATGCAAAGACTGTCACAAATAAGGGCAGACTGGTAAGTGCGATTAAGAAATTGAAACCAAATACAACGTACTATATCCGTTATTGTTCCGATTCGGTAGTTGATACAGATGCCGGACAAAAAAGTGTGTATGGACAGTGGTCAAAGATTTTAAAAGTGAGAACAAAAGGGTAATGAAATAGAGGAGAATTAATATAACATGAAGACAAGAGAAGAAGCATTAACTTATGGGCTATCCTTTCCAGATACATATCAGGACGCACCATTTCGAGATGCCAACTGGCAGCTTGTAAGAGTTGGGAAAAGCCAAAAAGCTTTTTTGTGGACTTATGAAAGGGAGGGATTTCTCTGTCTGAATGTAAAGGTGACGCCGGAGAGCAGAGATTTCTGGCGTGGTATCTATGATTCCGTAATACCGGGATGGCATCAGAACAAAGAACACTGGAATACCATTGTTTTAGATGGAACCATCCCGGATGCGGATGTTCGAAAAATGATTTATGAGAGTTATGAACTTGTCACGGATAATCCAACAAAGAGAATTTATGAGGCAGTGAAAAAGATTCCGAAAGGGCATGTGGCAACTTACGGACAGATTGCTGCCATGGCAGGAAATGAGAAGATGGCGCGTGCGGTTGGAAATGCGCTTCATAAAAATCCGGATCCGGATAATATCCCTTGTTTCCGTGTGGTGAACAGTAAGGGAGAACTTTCGGGTGCTTTTGCTTTTGGCGGTGCCAATGTGCAGGCAGAACGGCTGATAGCAGACGGTATTGAAGTAGTAGATGGAAAAGTAGATTTGACCCGTTATGGAATCAAGTAAAATTCCGATATATAAGATAGAGTCATGGATGATAATATAAGATAAAAGGATTTATCGATGACAAAGTGGGGAATTTTTATGAAAACAACTGCGGGTAATTTACAAATAGCAGGCGGGAGCGTACAGAGCGTAGAGGAGCGGGAACAGGATATATGGAAAAAAGTGTGCGAACAACTGACGGACATAACTTCTGGTATGTCAGAGGAAGAAAAACAAGACTATGAGAAAAAGATTCGGGCAAAATTGCAAAGAGGCGCGAACTTATCAGCAGAGGAGTTAAATTATCTGAGAATTCATAATCCCGAATTATATCGAAGTGCAATGCGTGTAAAAACAGCAAAACAACAATTGAAAGAGCAGTTAAGACACTGTAAATCAAAGCAGGAAGCAAATACCCTTATTGGCCGGGCAATTTCCAGAATCAGTGACAAAGACCCCGACAAAACGTATATGACAGCGGGCCTGCGGGAAGTTGCAGAAGAATTCAAAAAAAGTTTCCAGTACGCCAGACTGCCAGAAACCAACGACCAGAAAAAAGCTAAAAGAGCTAAAAAAGCTAAAAAAGCATGTGGTAAGAAAAAACAGGATAAGAAATCTTTTGATATGTTTGATTCCCTATTACCAGTGCTAACATTGGAGCCCCTGCTGAGCGAAAGCTTCCAAAATTTTATAGGGGTACAAAATTAACTCCCTTTCATCTTGCTTAGCCCCCTGTTTTAGTGGTATAATCTGCTTATAAAAATAATTGATAAAAAATATCAAAAGGGGGCTTTTATAATGGAAAAACAGATATTTACAAACGAGGTTATTTTATCTTGGCTTCAATATTATGCAAAGAATACAACAATTGATTTGGAGCATGTAAAAATTATTGATATTACAAAGAAAAACAAGAATATAATTCCTACGGTGGAATCCCACAAAACGACAATGGTATTTACCAATGCGGGAATTGACGATATTTTTTACCGTTTGTGGAATGCCGGGCTTGGTGAGTGTGAGGTTTGGTACAATGACGGTTCAGAACCGGATGGCCCAATTTTGAACAGTCAGGTAAAGGATATGATTAATCGTGGAATCAATGCTTCTGCCGGAATGCTGATTGTCAATCCAAATGCAAGAAATACGGCAAAAATCGGCATTGGCAATGAATTTTTCAAAAAGGGTTCCATTCAGTATGTAGGAAGTGAGATTCGTGCTGTTATTTTAAATAAAATGATGGTGGATACACAGGATGATGTCTGTGTTATCGGTGGAGAGAGTATTGCCATTGAGACTGCTCTTTTGGCACCGGAAGGAACGGTCATTGCGGTGGAATACAGTGGCACGGACCGTGATACAATGGAGGAAAATGTAGATCATTTTGGGTTGCAGAACGTAAAAATTATCGACCATGTGGATGAAGAAACAATGCGTGACTGTCCGGTTCCTTCAACGGTATTCATGGTAGCCAGTGCAAGTATGAATCAGGAACTTGAATATTTTGTTAAGAAGAATCCAAATGTTCATGTTGTCATTTATACGCTGGATTTTCAAGTGGCAGCCGGAGCTGGTGAGATGCTTTCAAAATTGGGAATTCAGGATGTGGAGACAATTCAGATTGCAGTTTCCAGATTGTCTGCAAATCACTCGTTTAAGCAGCAGCCGGCACCGTGGATAATTACGGGCAGAGGGGAATAAGTTCTATGATATTACAAGAAGGAAAAAAGGAACACAGCTACATCATTGAGGGCCTTTTTCTTCCGCTTCAAACGGAGAAAAGATTGGAAGCACTTGGCATGACGAAAGGAACTCCGGTGGAAGTTTTAAACAGGAAACGAAGAGGAACGATGATTGTGCGCGTGCGGGGGACGCGTTTTGCATTAGGCAGGGGAATAACTGGGAAAATTGAAGTCGCGGAGGATAACGAACAATGAGCGAAAATTTGGTAGTTGGTTTTATTGGCAATCCAAATTGTGGAAAAACAACGTTGTTTAACGCTTTTACCGGTGCCAATTTGAAGGTGGCAAACTGGCCTGGTGTAACGGTTGAGAAAGTAGAGGGCGCACTAAAATACCATAATAATACATATCGGCTTGTGGACTTGCCGGGAACATACAGTCTTACCTCTTATACGATGGAGGAACAAGTGAGCAGACAGTATATTCTAAGTGATGAGGTTGACGTTATTGTGGATGTAGCAGATGCATCTTCGCTGGAACGGAATTTGTATTTGACGCTACAGCTTTTAGAACTTGGAAAGCCGGTTGTGTTAGCGTTAAATATGATGGATATTGTAGAAAAGCGAGGAATGGAAATTGATTTGCATCGTCTGCCGGAGATGCTTGGAATTCCGGTTATTCCTGTGTCTGCCAGAAAACGTACCGGGCTTGAAATTCTGATGCATGCTGTGTCGCATCATAAGGATGCGGTTATACCGGATAAACTCGTTCATCATCATACAATGCCATCACATCACAAACATGATCATCATGTCGATCATGCCATGGTATATAGTGATGAAATTGAAGATAAGATTGATAGTATTTCGGATGCTTTGCAGAAACGGTACCCCGAAATGATTCATGTACGATGGTGTGCAATTAAGCTCTTAGAAGGAGATAAAGAAATTTCTGAAAAATATCCGGTTGATTTGCCACAAGTGCTTAACCGCAGTTATGAATCAGAAATTATTAACCAGAAATATGAATTCATTGAAGAAATTGTTCAGGAAGTGTTGGTAAACAAAGAGGAGAAGGCGCAGTCAACAGATAAAGCTGACCGTATTTTGACTCATCCGATTTTTGGAATTCCGTTTTTTTTAGGTATTATGGCACTTGTATTTTTGCTGACCTTTACGGTGGGGGATTTTATATCCGGATATTTTGAATTGGCTGTAGAATGGTTAAGTGGATTTGTCACAAATGCATTTGCAGCATGGCAGGTTAATTCAGCGGTTATTTCTCTTTTGGTGGATGGAATTATAGCTGGTGTGGGTGGCGTATTGACGTTTTTACCTAATATTTTTATTTTGTTTTTGGCACTTGCTTTTTTGGAAGATAGTGGGTACATGGCAAGGGTGGCTTATGTTATGGATGGCATTATGGGGCAGATTGGGTTATCCGGCCGTGCTTTTATTCCGATGATTCTCGGATTTGGATGTTCGGTGCCGGCAGTCATGGCGTCAAGGGCATTAGAAGATAACAAGGACCGTATGAAAACAATGTTAGTTACACCTTTTATGTCATGCAGTGCAAGGCTTCCGATTTATATTTTGTTTTCGCAGATGTTTTTTGGAAAACATGCAATGATAGCAGCTTACTCAATGTATGTTATTGGGCTGGTTGTTGCTGTTTTTGTTGCTTTTATTCTCCATATTGTAGATAAAAAAGAAGCAAATGGAATGCTTATTATTGAATTGCCAGAGTATAAAGCACCAAGCGCCCGTACAATTTGGATTTACGTTTGGGAGAAAGTAAAGGATTATTTGACGAAGGCCGGAACTGTAATTTTCCTTGCCTCAATTGCTATGTGGCTTCTTTTAAATTTTGGAATACATGGTTACACGAATGAGATGTCGGAAAGTTTTGGAGCAGCAATCGGACATTTTATCGTGCCTGTGTTAAAGCCGATTGGTCTTGGTTACTGGCAGATAGCAGTGGCTTTGATTGCCGGAATATCGGCAAAGGAAGTTGTTGTATCAAGTTGTGCTGTTTTGTTCGGAATAGCAAATGTAAATTCGGCAGCCGGTATGGGAGCACTGCATCAGGCACTTGGTGCTGCTGGATTTGGTATGGTAAATGCCTATTGTCTTATGATTTTTTGCCTACTGTATATCCCTTGTTTTGCTACGCTGGCAACGATTCGTAAGGAAAGCGGAAGTATTAAATTTATGTTTTTAGCAGCCGGATTTCAGCTAGTTATGGCGTGGATTGCATCATTTGTGGTATTTCAGGTTTTTTAGTACATTTTTAGATAAAGTTTCCTTTACACTTGGTAGTAAACATCGTATAATTTAGATGCAAAATATAGCAGTTTCCTTATAAGGGAAAACTTATATGCTATAAAGGAGGATTTATATGCAGAAGAAGCAGGCAAAAGTTTTTGCGGGATTGTTAAGTATGTCCTTAGCAGTTTCTCTTGTGACACCTTTACAAGGGGCAGCCAGTCAGGCAGCGGCACGAGGGAAAATCGCATTGTCCCAAAAGAGTGTTACGATGACAGTGGGACAGAAGAAGACAATTCGTATCAAAAACGCAAAAGGAAAGCGTATCAAATGGAGTATTAAGAAAAAAAGCATTGCAAGTTACAAAAAAAGCGGAAAGTATGCGGTAAAGCTGACTGCGAAGAAAAAGGGAACGACGACCCTTACCTGCAAGGTGAAAAGCGGAAAATGGAAAAGCTACAAGTGTAAAGTTAAAGTCAAAAAGGCAGCAGTTGTCCAGACGCAGAAGCCAACGGCAACCCCAAACCGCGGACAGAATGTGACGCCAGAACCAACGGAAAATCCAACCGTTACTGCGACACCGACTGTAAAACCGACTGTAAAACCGACTGTAAAACCGACAGTGACACCAACCGTAAAGCCAACCGTAAAGCCAACCGTAAAGCCGACTGTAAAGCCGACTGTAAAACCGACGGCAACACCTGCAGGTGAATTTACGGAAAAGACATATTTGTCTACTGGCTTTGAAGAAGGTACAAGTGGATTTACCGGACGTGGTGCTGCAAAAGTAACTTCTGTTTCTGGTGGACGCAGTGGAAAATGCCTTTCCGTAACCGGACGTACAGATAAGTGGAATGGAGCCGAGCTGGATGTAACAAAATCAATCGTAAAAGAAGCTACTTATACATTTTCTGTATGGGTAAAACAGACGACAGGTTCCGCACAAACAATTAAGTTGTCTGCGAATTTGTCAGTGTCCGGTCAACAGGATAGTTATCCGGTAATTAAAGATGAAACGACAGTCCCAAGTGGTTCATGGGTTGAGATTAAAGGTACATATACTGTGCCGTCAGTTTTTTCAAAATTAACCTTTTATGTAGAAGGACCGTCGGGTACATTTGATTTTCTTGTTGATGATGTTACTATAATCCAAACTACAGAGGGCAAGGGACCGTTTAATCCAGAAGGATTTTCAAGTATTAAAGAAGCTTATAAAGGTGTTTTTGAGCGCATGGGTAATGTGCTCAGTTATAATACATCATGGAACAATGGCTATCAGATGCAAAGTGATGAGACGATGAAATTTGTGAAGCATCATTTTAACAGTTTTACTTTGGAAAATGAGTTGAAACCGGAGCAGATTTTGTCAAGCTGGAGTGGGACAATTTCGGTTAGTGAAGCAAAAAAACTTGGTTATGTGATTCCTGATGGCTATACGGAATCGACAGTTGCAAAGCTGAATTTTGATAATGTAGATAAAATTCTTGAAATTGCAAACCAGTATGGAATTCAAATGCGTGGACATGTGATGCAGTGGCATCAGCAGACAGCATCGCGTTTCTTCCATAAAGGTTATGATACGAGCAATGGTACGGTAACGAAAGATGTGATGGATGCAAGACTTGAGTTTTATATTCGCACGGTAATGAAACATGTTATGGATAAGGAAAAAAGTTTGACCGGCAAGGCAGGTTCGCTTGTTTATTGCTGGGATATTACGAATGAGTATACGCACCGCACGAACCAGCCGTCGGCTACAAGCTGGAGAGATGTTTATGGTGACATGGGTCTGAAACCAACTTATGTGAAAAAAGCTTATGAAATTGCTTATGATGAGTTAAAGCAGTATGGATTGCAGAATGATATTACGTTGTTCTATAATGATTACAATGAGTATGACGTTGCAGATGAAATTGTAGAACTCATTAATTATATCAATGAAGGAGAAGAAGCCAAGATTTGCGGTGGAATTGGTATGCAGAGTCATATCACTGTGAATTATCCTTCTCTTGAAAAGTATGGAACAGCAGTGGATAAGTTTTTAGCAACCGGACTTCAGGTACAAGTTACGGAATTGGATATTGGAATAGAAGGCAATCAGACGGAAGAAGATCTGGCAAACCGTTATTCCAATATTATGCAGTTACTTATTTCAAAACAGAGAAATCGTAATAAATCAGTAAACCCACGTGGTATTACCGGCGTAACGGTGTGGGGACTTTATGATGCAGTATCATGGAGAAATTGTTCCTGCCTGCTGTTTGGTACAGGATTAGATGATCCAAAAGCAGCATTTTATTCATTTATTGATGCGGCGTCTAAGTAGATTACAAACAGTTGTGACATTTTTCCAACCGTTTCTACAATGATGATAGAAAGTGTGCGGTGATTATGTTAAAATAAAGCAAATTTTGATTTGCGAAAGGAGATTTTATACATATGAAATATTCAATTGAAGGAGCACCATTGCCGGTTGTTATTTGCGATTTAGAGCCTGGCGAGTCTATGATTACGGAAAAAGGAGCCATGTCGTGGATGACACCAAATATGAAAATGGAGACATCCGGCGGCGGAATGGGAAAAATGATTGGACGTATGTTTAGCGGCGAAAATATGTTTCAGAACCGTTATACAGCAGAAGGCGGACCTGGACAGATTGCATACGCTTCCAGTTTTCCGGGTTCGATTTTGGCATTTGAAATTGGAAATGGGAATGAGATAATTGCACAGAAGAGTGCATTTCTTGCTTCTACGGATGGAGTGACATTATCGGTTGCGTTCCAGAAAAAATTAGGTGGCGGTCTGTTTGGTGGCGAAGGTTTTATTATGCAGAGACTTTCCGGCAACGGTACGGCTTTTGTAGAAATTGATGGTTATGTAAAGGAATATGAGCTGGCAGCAGGACAGCAGATGATTATTGATACCGGCTACTTAGCTGCGATGGATGCAACTTGTACGATGGATATTACAACCGTTAAGGGATTGAAAAATAAAGTGCTTGGTGGAGAAGGATTCTTTAACACCGTAGTGACCGGTCCCGGTAAGATTTATCTGCAGTCGATGCCGATTAACCAGATGGCAGGCGTTCTGCAACCATTTTTATCAACAAACAAATAATCTTTTACAAAGGGTGAATCTCTTGCTATAATAGACATGAAAATGTGTTAAGGGAGATGATTCCAATGGTAAAAACCGTGTTAAAAATTGACGGTATGATGTGTGGCATGTGCGAATCGCATATGAATGATTTGATTCGCAATCATTGTAAGGTGAAGAAAGTTTCTTCCTCTGCCAAAAAAGGCGAAACTGTTGTAATCAGCGAGGAATCGTTAGATATTCTTATGCTGGAAAAGGAAATTAAAGAGATTGGTTATGAATTAGTTTCCCATACAAGTGAGCCTTATGAGAAAAAAGGTTTGTTCCGTCGATAAGAATTACTCGATTTTATCTCCGATTACGGTATGCAGTGTGTGTTCCGTAATCGGAGTTTTTTGATGGGAAAAATCACGGTAATCGGACGGGGAAAATCCGGTCTGCCTCTTAAAAAGTTTGGAAAAAGTAAAAGCGTCATTGTATCCGACACAGTAGGCAATATGCTGAATGGACATAGAGCTTTCTTCCAACAATTGTTTTGCCTGATTAATGCGGTACTGCGCGAGATATTCCTGTGGGGTATAACCGGTGGCGTGCTTAAATAACCGCGTCAGATAGGAGCGGTTTAATCCACAGTAATCGGCAATGTCCTGAATACGGATGGGGTCTGAATATTTTTGTTTGATAAAACAGATGGTGTTTTGAATATAAGTCAACGCATCTGTTTTCTTTTTCTTGTCTTTTTTTTCTAGATTTGCTGCATGAACCATGTGCTGAAATAATTGATATACATTGCCAATGCAGGCGTATTCATCCTCGTGATTTGTAAGAGTATCACGCAGACAGTGCTCCGTTTTTTGTGCATGTTCATATAGGGAGAGAACAGGATTTGTTTCTGACAAACCACAGTGATTCAGCATTTCCTTGATTTTGAAACCATCAAACTGAATCCAGATATAGTTCCATGGATTTTTTTCACTGGCTTCGTAATAGGATGGGGTGTGTGCTGGTATAACAAAGATATCATGTTCTTTTACGGCAAACTCTTTGTCCTGAATATGCAGAATACCCTCACCGCTTACGACATAATGCAGAATATATAATTTGCGGATAATTGGACCATATCCATAAGATGGGTCGCATTTTTGACATCCGACCTCATACAGATTGACATCATCGTAAGATGAATAATTTACCAGATATACTTCGTCAAATGTTTTTGCAGCCATGAATAGTCCCCCTTTTGCTTGATTTTACCATGTTACTCCTTTGTGTGTCAAAGGAAAGTAGTTGCATTTTTCCAAAACAAGGTCACAAAATGACATGGCGATAATGAGGGGATTATTGTACGCTTATTAAATCAGGAAGTAAATAAGGGGGACCGAGAAATGCAGTTTAAAGAGTGTTATCAAAATCCGTTTATTGGGGAGCGCGCCGACCCGTATATTACACTGGGACCCGATGGATTTTATTATTTCACCGCTTCTTATCCAATGAAAAGTGCAGACGACAAGGATGGATATGACCGTGTGATTTTGCGGCGGGCAAAAGATATTTCAGAACTTACATCGGCAGAAGAAATTACTATCTGGAAAGTGGCAGATACAACATTAACACATCGTTTTATCTGGGCGCCGGAACTGCATTATATCGCAGGACGCTGGTATGTGTTTTATGCCGGAAGTGAGGACAAGGAAAATAACTGGGCATTTGACTGTCACGTTCTTGTTTGCGACAGCGATGATCCATATACCGGAACTTGGAGCGAAAAGGGAAAATTCCAAAAGCGGGAAGAGGATGATTTTTCTTTCACCGGATTTTCCTTGGATATGACTTACTTTGAAGATGGTGAACGCTCTTATGTGATTTGGGCGCAGCATAGTCCGGAGAAAATTTCCTGCCTGTATTTGGGTGAGGTTAATCGCGAGGAGCCGTGGAAATTAATTTCGCTTCCGATGCTTTTAACTGAGCCGGAGTATGACTGGGAAAAAGTCCGCTATGCCGTAAATGAGGGACCTGCAGCTGTCAAACATGATGGCAGAATAATGGTTTTCTTTTCAGCGTCCGGTACTGGTCCGGAGTATTGTGTAGGAGTAATTTCTGCCAAAGAGGGAAGTGATTTGCTAAAGCGGGATTCATGGACAAAGCAGAATACACCGGTGCTTACATCCGAAGATTTACATGAGGAATTTGGACCCGGACACAATTCATTTACAAAAGATAAGGATGGAAATGATATTTTCGTATATCATGCCAGAAGTCTGGAATGTTTTGAGGGAAGATGCGGATATTCGGAAAATGACCCTCTGCATGACCCATGCCGGCATGCAAGAGTGAGAAAAATAGTGTGGGAGTAAAAAAATGAAGTTCATTCGTGTCGAGACAAGATAATGCTTCGCATTATAGTCTCTCACGAATTGAACTTCATTTTTGTTTGGATATTATGGGGTGAGGTTTTCTCTTTTTAAGTTAAGTTTAAGGTCTTTGATTTGCTTATCCTTTTCCGCCAGCAGTGCTTCAAGGTCTTCTATTCTTGCTTTTAATTTACGGATTCGACCGCGGTTGGTATCGTTAATGACAGCAGCTACGTCTTCGTTTGCCAATTCTTCAATGAACATATACATCAGCTCCTTTCGTTCCGACATCATCATTATAGCACTTTCATACACAGGTTGTAAAGCGGTCAGCTAAACAACAAAAATTAAAATCCTGCACCCATTTTCCCTTCCAAATCGTGTATTATATAGAAAGTAATTATTTTCTACCATGCATGCAAAAAAGATATTGTAGTAAAGGAGTATCAGGCAATGATAAATAAATATGCCGGGATGGAGTATGAGGACGTCGTGCGGCAGTATGCAGATGACATAACGAGACTATGTGTTGTCTGGACGCAGAATGAGGAAGCGGCAAAGGACTGCTTTCAAAATACGTTTCTGAAACTCTATCAGACAGAACAAACCTTTCGAGAGGAAGAACACATAAAAGCGTGGCTTTACACAGTTGCGCGAAATGAATGCAGAGATTACCACAGGCAGTTCTGGAATCGAAATGTGGATATTGGATATGTGCCACAGGAGAACCAAAAGTCTGGCTCTTTGCAAATAGAAGATGAAGAAACGGAGCAGCTTGTTGAGGCTCTGCGGAAATTATCTTTTCGGTACCGTGAAGTAATTGTGCTTTATTATTATGAAGAATATGGCACGGGTGAAATTGCAAAAATGCTGCATACAAGTGTGAATACGGTGAAATCAAGACTTCGCAGAGGCAGAGAAAAACTCGCTGCTATCATGAAAAATTAACAGGGATTAAACAGGAGGCAAAATAATGGATATAAAAAAAATAGATAAGATTAAAGCCCCGGAAGACTGGGTGGAAGAGGCACTGAATCTGGAAAAGATACAGGGTATTTCCCATAGGAGAAATTCAATGAAAAAACTTCGGACAGCGGCTGCGGTGGTAGTGATTTTCGTTTTGTGCGGAACTTTTGTAACTGTGGCAGCAACGAAATCCAATGTATTTCAATCACTTTTGGAAAATATGTTTGGCAAGGAAAATGTCACGGAGGTAGAGCTAAATCCAGAACCAGCCAAAGAAGTGGCAGATGTCAAGGCGGGAAAGGATGGTGCGATACAATTGCAGGAAAACATGATGGTGGTCGGAGAGAAAGAAAGTTTTATCAGTGAATATCATTTTGAGGGAGATGAGGAAAAAGTAGACCATGTGTACACTGTGATTTCCGACGGATTAAAGAAAATGACACCGATTACTTTTGAAAGTGTACTTGACGGGGAAAAATGCGGTTTTCAATATGTGGTAAGCGGCAACGAAATTTATGCCTTTAATTACACGGGAGGAATTACCGAGATTTTCTCTTATTATAAAAATGATACAATTTACGGTGTAAGAGAAGAAGAAAATGCGACAAAAGGTTATTTGGTGGAAATCAATCTGGCAGAGAAAACGGTGAAAAAAATATCCGGCGGTAACATGATATGCAATTTTGTTATGTCACCGGAAGGTAGTAAAATTTTGTGCAATCACAGGGGAGACGGCTACTGGTCAGTCTTTGATATTGCTTCGCAGACGGAGGAAAAAATAAGTCAGAAACTCGTGAATGGATATGCCAGAACAACAGAAATTGAGTTTTTGGATGAAAACCGAATTTTAACCTACGGTGAGTCAATTTTTAAAAACAGTACAGAAGAGGATTCTACATGCGTAGTAAATTTACAGACCATGAGAATTGAGAAGAAATATTCAGGTGTCGGCCTTGTTAATATGAAATGGTCTTACCGTTACCACCACAAAAAGAAATCACTGGAATTTTATGAAATTACCGGAAATCAGTCATTTACCATTCCGGATGTTAAGGATAGTGGCGATGTAATTGATGTAAGTGGTGATTATGTATTATTTGGAAATCTGGAGGAGAAAAAACAGGCGGTTTATCTCATTCAACTCACAAATCATACGTGGAAGAAGATGAATATTCCGAGGAAGTTAAGAAATGATATGGAAATTCATCTGGTGAAAACACAGAAGAAAATTCTGATTACAAACAAAAAGAGAGCATATCTCGTGGATGTGAGTTCGCTCTAAAAAATCTTATGTAAGCCACATAAAATAAAAACACATGGCATAGCGATGTGTTTTTATTTTGGAAATGTTTCATTACTTCTTGTGTAAGGGTTTTTTCATCGGTAAGTTCTTCCCTCCTATTGGCGGGGGGCGTTTTACGCTCTTTTTATACGCCGGAATTTGGTATTTTGACTCGATTTTATGCTCTTTTTGGTGGCGTAAGTCGCCTTACAATTGTAAGTAAATGCATTGACTTCGAACTCTAGATGTGCTAGTATATATACAAACAAGGGTGGGGCTCAGAGGGTCTCCTTGTAAAGATAGAAACAAAAGGATTTGACTAATAAGGGGGATATTATTTGGGAGCAAAAGATTTAGCAGAGAAGAATTTATTACAGTACAAAGATGTATTTTCAGACATTGTAAATGTAAATTTATTTGGTGGCAGATGTTATGTGTCAGCGGAGGAGTTGTCGAGAGAACCAGGCGAGTTGATTACGAAAGCCGTCTCGGATGATAAACTTCGCCAGTTACAGATGGATGTGCCAATGAAGTGTAAGAAGAACAATAGAAGCTTTTTCTTATGTTTAGAAAATCAGAGTGACAAAAATAATGTTATGCCAGTGAGAGATATGGGATACCAGCATGCAAAATATATGGAGCAGATAAAGGAAGTTAAGGAAAGTAATCGGAAAATCGGAAATTATCCAAACCCGGTGACAAAGGAAATTAACGATTCACAGAAATTAAGCCCAGTCATCACGTTGGTTTTGAATTACAGTCAGAAAGAATGGAAAAAGCCAAGATGTCTGAATGATATGCTGGAGTTTCCGGAAGACATTGGTGAGGAACTTGCAAAATGGATTCCTGAGCATCCCATTTGCATTATTAACCTAGCAAGCCAGCCGGAAACGACAATTCGCCAGTATCAATCAGATTTTAAGTACATAGTCCGTTACCTGTCCTGTGGAAATGACAGGAAGAAACTGGATGAATATTTTCAAACAACAGAGTTTGAATTAGACCATCCTGAAGCTTTCTTAGACTGGTTGTCGGCGGTGACAAATGACAGGAGATATCGGAAAGCAAAAGAATTAATTGAAGAAACCGAAGGAAAAGGAGGAAAAATCAATATGTGTGTATTGTTAGATATGTATGAAGAACGAGGAGAAGCACGAGGAATAGAGAAGGGAATTGCACAAGGAATTGTCCAAGGAGAAGCACGTGGAATGGCAAAAGGAATATCACAAGGAATCGAGGAAATCAACACATTATACCACTGCTTGTTAGCAGATAATCGAATGGAAGATATACAAAAAGCAATCATGGATACAGAATATCAGAAAGAATTGTTGCGGGAGTATGGGATTCGAGAGTAAAAGTAATAATACCAATAATATAAGCAGATACCGGATAAAATAATCAAAGGACTGACTCTTAGATGTTTATTTTATCTGGTATTTTTTGGCTTAAATCATTTTCTTAAAAAAATGACAGAAAATGAAAGAAAGTGATTGACAATGACTGAAAATGACGCTATAATACAGATAAAGAAAACAAAAAAGTCCATTTCGGGCAAAAACAGTCAAAAAAGAAATGGAGTGATGAGATGCTGACAGAAGAGAGACTTCAAGGGATTGAGCGTATTGTAAAGGAAAAAGGGAGTGCTTCAATTCCGGAATTGATGGAACGGATGGGAATATCGGAATCCACAGCCAGACGGGATTTGACTCTACTTGATAAGCAGGGAAGACTTCAAAAAGTACGTGGCGGTGCGATGATAACCGGTGATATTTATAGTACAAAAGAAGATACTGTACTCCAGAAAAAGGATCGGAATTTAGAGGAAAAAGTGGAAATTGCAAAGTATGCAGCATCGCTTATTGAGCCAAACGATTTTGTGTATCTGGATGCAGGAACGACAACGGAACTTATGATTGATTATCTGACAGAAAAGGATATCACATTTGTGACAAATGCAGTTTCACATGCTAGGAAACTTTCGATGGCGGGATATACAACGTATATTCTTGGCGGAGAGTTTAAGGCAACGACAGAGGCAATTGTTGGCGATGAAGCAATTGAAAGTCTACAAAAATATAATTTTACAAAAGGCTTTTGGGGAACAAATGGTGTACATCAGAAATTAGGTTTTAGTACACCGGATGTCAAAGAGGCAAAAGTAAAAGAAGTTGCTATGAAGCATTGTGCCAAACGTTATGTGCTTTGTGATTCAAGTAAATTTTCGCAGATTTCCTGTGTAAAATTTGGAGAGTTTGCAAAAACTTGTATCATAACGACACAGATTTTGGATGAGAGTTATAGACAATGTGACAATATCATTGAAGTAAAGTGAGGTGACAAAGAATGATTTACACGGTAACATTTAATCCTTCCTTAGACTACACCATTCATGTGGAGAATTTTGAACTCGGCAAAGTAAACCGCACGGTGCAGGAAGATATTTATGCCGGAGGAAAAGGAATTAATGTATCTATGGTACTCAAAAACCTGGGATATGAAACGACAGCATTTGGTTTCCTTTCGGGATTTACCGGACAGGAGATTGAACGACTTCTGAAAGAGAAGGGAATCTCAACCGAATTTATTCATATTGAAAATGGAACTTCGAGAATTAATCTTAAGATTCGTTCCGATGTGGAAAGTGAAATTAATGGAATGGGACCGGTGATTCGGAAGGAAGATTTGGAATTGTTGTATGAGCAGCTGGATACATTGAAAGACGATGATGTGCTTGTTCTTGCGGGAAGCATACCTGCTGGGATGCCACAGTCGATTTACAGAGATATCATGTCAAGGCTTCAGAGCAAGCGGATTAAAATTGCTGTGGATGCGACAAAGGATCTTTTGATGAATGTACTTGCGTATCATCCATTCGTGATAAAGCCAAATAATCACGAACTTTCGGAAATTTTTGATGTTACGATTGACAGTAAAGAAAAAGCGGTTGTATATGCAAAGGAATTGCAGAAAAAGGGAGCAAAGAATGTCATTGTTTCCATGGCTGGGGAAGGCGCTGTATTTGTTGGCAGTGATGGCAGTGTGTTTACCAGTGAGGCACCGCAGGGTGTCGTGAAAAATTCGGTAGGAGCAGGAGATTCGATGGTAGCCGGGTTCCTTGCCGGGTATTTAGCCAAAGGCGATTATGCGGAAGCCTTTAAGATGGGACTTTGTACAGGAAGCGCAAGCGCATTTTCAGATCAGCTGGCAACGAGAGAAGAAGTGGAGCAGATACGACGTTCACATATATTTGATTTTTAAGAAAGGAGAATTACTATGAAAATTATTGATTTACTGGATGACAGAAGCATTTTGCTGGATGGCAGAGTGGCAGACAAAAAGGCAGCACTTGACCAGATGGTGGAACTGATGGATGCGAGCGGAAAGTTGAGAGACAAAGAGACGTATCGTCAGGGTGTGTATGCAAGAGAACAGGAAGGAAGCACTGGTATTGGTGAGGGAATTGCTATTCCACATTGCAAATCGGATGCGGTTATCAAACCGGGACTTGCAGCTATGGTTGTAAAAGATGGGGTTGAATTTGAATCGTTAGATGGACAGCCGGCGCATTTGTTTTTCCTGATTGCGGCACCAAACACGGAGGATAATGTGCACTTGGATGTGCTGAGTCGTTTGTCGGTTCTTCTGATGGATGAAGATTTTACCAATAAACTCCGTCAGGCAACGAGCGTTTCTGAGTTTAAACAGGTTATTGAAGATGCAGAAAAAGGTTCGGAAAATGAGGATGATACTACTGTAGAACAGACAAATTCCGGACACTATATTGTGGCGGTGACCGGCTGTCCGACAGGAATTGCACACACCTATATGGCGGCAGAGGCACTTGAGAAAAAAGCGAAAGAATTAGGATACTCGATTAAGGTGGAGACAAGAGGAGCCGGCGGTGCAAAAAACGTATTGACGGCAGATGAAATTGAACGTGCCGATGGTGTTATCGTAGCGGCAGATACACAGGTGCCGATGGATCGTTTTCAGGGAAAACCAACCGTTGTTACTAAGGTTGCTGATGGAATTAATAAACCGGAAGAACTGCTTCGCGAAATCGCAGATGGAAAAGCACCGTTATACCAAGGTGGCGGAGAAGCTGTTCCGAAAGAAGACACGGCAGAAAAAGAAGGCATTGGACATGCCGCCTATAAGCACTTGATGAGTGGTGTTTCACATATGCTTCCATTCGTAATTGGCGGCGGTATTATGATTGCCATTGCTTTTCTGATTGATACTCTTTGTGGCTATGGCAGTACCGGTGGTGGAAATTTTGGTACATGTACACCATTATCTGCATTGTTTAAGTATATTGGCGATTTTTCCATGGGACTCATGGTTCCGGTATTGGCTGGGTATATTGCCTATTCAATTGCAGACAGACCGGGACTTGCTGTTGGATTTACCGGTGGTTTGTTAGCGGCAAATGGAAATGCAGTACTGGCGAAATATGTATTTGCCAATGAAAGTCTTGGTGGGTTTTCAAAATTCATTTCAAATTTTGCCTTTGTTGGAGAAAATGGTGGAAATACCGTGTCCGGATTCCTTGGCGGTATTGCAGCCGGCTTTGTAGCAGGATTTATCGTATTAGGATTAAAGAAATTGTGCAGTAAATTGCCGGATTCTTTGGAAGGAATTAAACCGACACTGATTTATCCGCTCGTTGGTATTTTCCTGATTGGTATATTGATGACGATGGTATTTAATCCACTGATTGGTTTGATTAATACCGGATTGAGTAATATGCTGACAAGCATTTCGGATGCCGGTATGATTACCGTACTTGGTTTGATTCTTGGTGCTATGATGGCAATTGATATGGGAGGCCCGATTAACAAGGCAGCTTATGTATTTGGTTCCGGTATGTTAGCAACCGCATCACAGATGATGGCACAGGGAGCACAAGCTTCGGACCCGGCAGTTCAGGCATGTTATATGGCAATGGCTTCCATCATGGTAGGTGGTATGGTTCCACCGGTTGGTATTGCAGCCGCCTGCAAATTGTTCCCTCGCAAATTTACAAAGGCAGAGCAGGGTTCTGCAGTTTCGAACATTGTAATGGGATGCTCATTTATTACCGAAGGCGCAATCCCATTTGCGGCATCTGATCCATTGCATGTCATTCCTTGTACAATGGCTGGTGCCGGTGTGGCAGGATTGTTATCCGCCCTCTTTGGATGTACCTTAATGGCTCCACATGGTGGTGTGTTCGTATTTGCTACCGTTGGACAGCCGTTATTATATATTGTCGCATGGCTGGTTGGTTCCGCTGTGACGGCAGTGATGTTAGGATTTATCAAAAAAGACGCGAAAGCATAAGTAAAAGGAGGAAATAAAGATGAAAGAGTTTAAGTATGTAATTAAAGATGAGCAGGGGATTCACGCAAGACCAGCAGGAATGTTTGTAAAAGAGGCAGCAGCCTTTTCAAGCAAAGTAACAATTAGTAAAGATGGCAAAGAAGTGGATGCTAAAAGAATTCTTGGTGTTATGGGTCTTGGCGTAAAGAAAGACCAGGAAATTGTACTGAGAGCAGATGGTGATGACGAAGATGCAGCAATTGAAAAATTAAGTGCATTTTTACAGGAAAATCTGTAATGCGTTAAGGTAATTGTTAGATACCTTGGATTGGAGGTACTATGATTGTATTGGATGGAAAAAGTGTTTTTGGTGGAATCGCAATCGGGAAAATCGCCCTTTTTGAAAAGGGCGATGACCCGGTAAAACGTAAGACAATTGAAAATACGAGTGAGGAAATCAAACGCTTTGAGAATGCAAAGGAAAAAGCAAAAGAGGAATTAAAGGCACTGTATGAAAAGGCACTCTTAGAAGTAGGAGAAGCCAATGCCATGATTTTTGATGTACATCAGATGATGTTGGATGATTTGGATTATATTGAATCCATTCGCAATATGATTGAGACACAAAAGGTAAATGCGGAGTTTGCAGTGGCAACGACAGGAGACAATTTTGCTGCGATGTTTTCTGGTATGGATGACGCTTACATGAAAGAGCGTGCAGCGGATGTAAAAGATATTTCCAATCGTGTGATTCGTATTTTAATGGGAAAGCGGAGCGGTGGAATAACCGGAAATGAGCCGGTGATTCTCGTGGCAGAGGATTTGGCACCGAGTGAGACGGTACAGCTTGATAAAAGCCTTGTTCTTTCGTTTGTTACAAAACACGGTTCGACCAATTCCCACACGGCAATTTTGGCACGGACAATGAATATTCCGGCATTAATCGGTGTGGATTTTCCGAGAGATATTTCCGGTAAAATGGCAATTGTCGATGGCTTTGACGGAAAGGTTTATATTGAACCAGATGAAGAAACACTTGAACGCTATCAGAAACAGAAGGAAGAAGAAGAAAAGAAACAGAAACTTCTTCTGGAACTGAAAGGCAAAGAGACCATTACAAAGGGCGGAAAGAAAATCAATCTGTATGCCAACATTGGTGGTGTATCCGATGTCGCCGAGGTGCTGGCAAACGATGCCAATGGAATTGGTTTGTTCCGCAGTGAGTTTTTGTATCTGCAAAGTGAGACATTTCCAACGGAAGAAGAGCAGTTCCGCGCTTACAAGACAGTTGTAGAAACAATGGCCGGTAAAAAAGTAATCGTGAGAACACTGGATATTGGAGCGGATAAACAGGTCGATTATTTTGGCTTGGACAAAGAAGACAACCCGGCACTTGGATATCGTGCTATCCGCATCTGCTTAAAGCAGCCGGACATTTTCCGTACACAGCTTCGTGCCATCTACCGTGCGAGCCATTATGGTACATTATCGATTATGTTTCCAATGATTATTTCAGTGGATGAAGTGCGGGAGATTAAACGAATTGTAAATGAAGTCAAGGGTGAACTTGATGAGCAGGAAATTCCGTATGGAACGGTAGAACTGGGAATCATGATTGAGACGCCGGCAGCGGTGATGATTAGCGATTTACTTGCTAAAGAAGTTGACTTTTTCAGTATTGGAACCAATGACCTGACTCAGTATACGTTAGCTATTGACAGGCAGAATCCGAAATTGGACGACTTTTATAATTCTCACCACGAAGCAGTTCTTCGCATGATTCGTATGGTCGTTGAAAATGGACATAAAGAGGGCTGCTGGGTTGGTATTTGCGGAGAACTTGGAGCAGACACTTCCCTGACAGAAACATTTGTTTCAATGGGAATTGATGAGTTGTCTGTGAGTCCGTCGATGGTTTTAAAAGTCAGAGAAGCAGTCAGAAATATTGAAGATTAAAGAGAAAAAAGCCAATAAAAAAGTGCACGTTTTATTGTACACCTGTCTGTGATATCATCCTCTCATAAAATATGTGAGAGGATGATTGTTATGTTGAATGAATTTCATGATATGTTGATTTTAGCCTGTGGCTTTAGTGTGATTTTGGCGTATTTAATCTTTCTTCATTAATGAGGAAGAATACCAAGCGGATGTGCCTGAAGGACTTTTGTCTCATAGCCGTTTTTACTGTTTGTCAGCAAGTCAGAACGAGGTGTAACACGGCCTTTCTGAGTGAGCACGACGATTGTAGAACCGCCATATTCAAAGAATCCTTTTTCTTCTCCACGGGTTACGATTGTGCTTTGTTTGTGGTTTGAAATTTTGCCAACTAAGAGAGCACCGACTTCCATCTGAAGTACATCGCCAAATTCTTTTGAGCGAATCACTGTGTATTCGCGCGTGTTTTCTTTATAAATTGGAAGGTAATCGTTGGCAATCGGATTTACCGTGTGGAAAGTTCCGTCGATGTGATAATTTTTCGACTGTTTCCCGGACACAGAGTAAAGATAGCGGTGATAATCTTCCACGGTTAAGCGGAGTACGTAGGCATACCCGCCACGGAAACGTTTTGCTAAGCGTGGACTGCGAAGCAGAGAACGCAGGGTGTATTCTGTATTTTTAATGGAAAATGTTGTGTTCTCCTGAATCGGATAAACCGTTGCCAGACAGTCACATGGACTGATAAGCACGTCAAGGTCTTCCGGAACAGGCCGGCAGTCCAGCTTAATTTTTCTGGTGAAAAAATCATTAAAAGAAGAGTAGTCACACTCTTCATAAATATCCATGTCAATTTCATTGCGCTCAATAAATTTAGGAATCAGCCATTTCGAGTGGGCAGACGAAAGATAGCGTCCGGCAAGTTTGGAAACCTGTGGCTGAATCAATGGTTTTAAGAGCATACGCCCGAAAACATTGGTGTATAAAAAGGATAATAATTTATCCTGACTTGTTATATTACTTACTTTTTTCCCTTGTAAATCAATGTAATCCATAAGTCCTCCTTATTATTCGACAAATAAAATGCAAACCATCACAGCGGTCACAAGTACCATCATGGCTGCTATTACACCGTTGCCCGGTTTTTTGAGTTTAAAATCAAGAACGTACAGGAAAGCAACTACGATGTGCATGATGGCAAGGAATAAAAGAAATGTTTCATGGCTGACCAATGGGTGAAACAAATATACAATTGGATAAATAATTGTAATTGTTGTAATTGGCAGACCACGATAGCCTTTTGCCTGGTCGGTTTCAGGATTGGTATGTTTTAATTCTTCCAATACATTAAAATAAGCAAGGCGGATTACACCACATAGAACAAACAAAATTTCAATTGCAATACCCCAGACAGAATTCAGACCCATCTGATAGGAAATGATAACCGGAGTTACTCCAAAGCACACCATGTCGCAGAGAGAGTCAATTTGAATGCCAAAAATTTCCATTTCTTTTGTCCGGTTTTTCATAGCACGTGCGATTTTTCCATCGAAAGTATCACAGGCGCCGGCAAGTGCCAGACATAAAATGGCAAACTTAAACTGACCGGTGCTGGCAAGTGCCATACCGCTTACGGAAAGCGCTACACCTATGTAGGTAACAATTACTGAATAATTATAAAATCCAATCATAAATATCCTCTTTTCTTTTACTCTGTTTTTTTACTTTTATCTGTGACAGTCAAATGTGTGATAAAGGAAACAATACCACTAACAATTACAAGGATGTAATAACTGAATCCGCGGCTGACAAGCAGCGAAGCGGTTGTCATAGCCGTTCCGTGGAAAATCGGGGTAAAGATACGCAGGTAAAGTCCCTCGCTGATTCCCATTCCACCCGGCAGTGGTAACATATCAACAGAAATGGATATGACTGCCTGTAAAATTGTAATAGTGAAGAAAGTCTCCGTATTCAGCCCAAAGCTTCGGTATACAACATAAGTAATCGCAAAAAGGAAGAAGCGCTGGATAAAAGAAATAATCGTTGTGTTAAAAATCGCAAGTTTATTTTCCTTTAAGAAGCGAGAGGCTCCCTTATAAGTTTCCATCGACTGCTCTAAGCGCTCGGTGCGGTTATTTTTCTCTTTCATCAAGTGAATTTTCTTTAAGAGGGCAAATCCCTTGGTGATTAAATATTTTGCCGTGCCGGGCAGGAATACCAGTAAACTCATAAATAATACGCAGAATACGTTGAGTGCAATTCCTAAATAAAGGAAAAACTGAACGTCAACACTCAGCGTTGTGATAAGGTCCTGTCCGAATATGGCAACTGCTAATCCGATGAAAACAAGTACAAATTTATATTCAATCGTTACTAACATTAATATGATAGTAGCCGTTGGAATATCAATGTTTTGTTTTTTCATATAGTAAATCTGCATCGGCTGTCCGCCCGTTGCTGACGGGGTGATACAACTGTAGAAAAAACCAACAAAAGAATAACGGATGCAGTTAAATAACGGAACTTTAATCTGCACGGTACTTAACAGGTATTTAATAATAACAGACTCACTGCACACATACACAATTACCAGAATAAAGCCGGCTAACAAAAATCCCGGTGCAATCTGGGAGAGTGTGTGTAAAATAACGCCAAAGTCCTGGTCTTTAAAAACAGCCCAGATGGTTAAACCAAGCAAAGCTACCAAAAATAGAGCGTTAAATAAATTTCTTTTAGTTTTTTTGCTCACGTGCTACTCCTTTTGTTCGAATCAATACATAAAGCAACCGCCGGTTTACCCAGGTGAAGATTAACTTTGGTGCGCGATACCAGCTAACTCTGCGTGTGAGAAGTGAAAGAACTTCTGCGAGCAGGACACCGGCAATGGCATCGGCAATATAATGCTGTTTGGTGAACTGTGTTGAAAGGACAACCAGCAGAGCAAAGATGCAGGAAAATGCACGGTACCAGGCAGGTACCTCTTTGCGTCCCCGGATGCCGGTGTAACAAAACCAGCTTACCAGACAGTGAATGGATGGAAACAGGTTTGTCGGCTGATCCAATCCGTATAAAAACTGAAGAAGAAAGACACTAAATCCTGTGCCTGTTACTTCCGGTCGTACATTTGTCGTCGGAAATACCATAAAAATGATTCCGCAGACAAGACGGGAAATCATATCGGCTGCAACAAAACGATAAAACGTGTCCGGATCATTCCGGTTAATTCTGGCAACCATAATATAATTCACAGTCCAGAACAGGAAACATCCAAAGTAGATGTACATCCAGCCCGGAACAAGTGGTATTGCCTGATCCAAAGAAGTGGTAAGGTCATAATGATACCAGTCTGCACACATTACCATCGTTCCACTGTAAATAAGCATATTTAATCCAAAACAGGATAACAGTGGCAGGATGGCAAAAAGCGGACAAATTGAATCAAGATACTTTTTCATCCATTGATACATAATCATATCCTCTTTTTTGTTCATTTTGAAAACATACTCTTCTTATTCTACAATATTTTTTTCCTTTTTGCAACTTATGATTGTTTTGAGGCAGGGGATGTGCTAAAATATGGGACAGTAGAAAATATATTGCTTAGCAAATGGAGGATAAAAATGGGAATTTTCGATGTTTTCGTTGCGGTAATCTGGGGTATTGTGGAAGGAATCACCGAGTGGCTGCCGGTAAGTAGTACCGGACACATGATATTAGTGGAAGAATTTTTGAAATTTCAGGATGAACAGTTTTCTCAAATGTTTCTGGTTGTTGTGCAGTTAGGTGCTATCTTAGCCGTTGTTCTTTTATTTTGGAGCAGGATATGGCCATTCCGTTTTACAAAGAGAGAGCGGGGCGAATCCATTATTGACTGGAAGATTATGCAGATGTGGTTTAAGATTATCGTGGCATGTCTTCCGGCAGCAATTGTAGGCATTTTGTTTGATGACTGGATTGACGAGGTGTTCTACAATGCGTATGTTGTGGCAGGTGCTTTGATTGTTTATGGTATTTTATTTATTATTGTAGAGAATTGGAATAAGGGAAGAAAACCGGCAATTACTTCGGTAACGGAAATCGGATATGACACTGCGCTTATCATTGGTATTTTTCAGTTATTAGCGGCTGTTGTGCCGGGAACTTCTCGTTCCGGTGCTACCATCATTGGTGCCTTGCTTCTTGGTGTGGCTCGTGGTGCAGCAGCAGAATTTACTTTTTATCTGGCAATTCCGGTTATGTTTGGTGCAAGTGTCTTAAAGATTATAAAGAGTGGATTAAGCTTTGGTGCCATGGGTTATGTGACTTTACTCGTTGGTATGTTAGTTGCCTTTGTGGTGTCTTTGTTTGTAATCCGATACCTCATGAGTTATATCCGTAAACACGACTTTAAGGCATTTGGTTATTATCGAATTGTGTTAGGTGTTGTTGTCCTTGTTTACTTCTTCCTATTCAAATAAAGGGATTTGAGGAAGATCAAGGTAATTTAGGAGACCAACATAAATGGCATAAGCAAATTCATATGGCTTATCAGCTAAGAGGGCAGCATCGCCTTCGTTTGAGAGATAAGCCAGTTCAATGAGAACGGCGGGCATATTAGTCCGCCGTAATACGTAGAGGGAAGGACGGGCATAGATACCGTTGTTTTTTGTACCTAAACGTCTTACAATTTCATTTACGATATTGACGGCGAGTTCATAAGAAGGCGTGTTGACGGCATAGACGTATGCTTCCGTACCGTTGATGGTGGGATTTACATTGGCATTTGTGTGAATGCTTAAAAAGTAGTCAGCCCCCCATTGATTTGCCTGCTCGGTGCGGGTTCTGAGGCTTGAGTTGGTGTCGTAACCTAAAATTTCATCCGGTGATGTGCGGGATGTGATAGCAGTGAAGCGGGAATCAGCATTTAAAATGTTTGCAAGATAAGCACCGACTAAATAGGTGATATCCTGTTCCCGTAATCCAAATCCTTCGGCACCGGCGTTAAAACCATAGGGATTGTGTCCCTGGTCGATATAAATACGAATGGGCATAAGTTTGCTCCTTATCCGGTAAAAGAGTTTGCTATCAATATATGCAGTTAGAAAGGTGCGGTGAAAATGGGGAGGCAGATGAGGTTAGACCAGTATATTTCTACTTATGTAGAAATAACGAGAAAAGAGGCAAAAGAGGCAATTCGGCGCGGACTTGTCTGCGTGGCTGGAACAGTTGTAAAACAGGCGAATTGTAAAATTGACAGTGAAGAAGATGTGACTTACTGCGGAAAAGAGATTAGGGCAGAAGAGTTCGTTTATTATATGTTAAATAAGCCGGCAGGTGTGGTTTCGGCAACAAAAGATGAGAAGGAGCGTACCGTCCTTTCCTTACTGCCGGAGATGAAACGGGAATTATTTCCGATGGGGCGTCTGGACAAAGATACGGTGGGACTTCTTATTTTGACGGATGATGGAATGCTTGCACACCGTTTGTTATCGCCGGCTCATCATGTGGCAAAAGTTTATGATGTGGTTTACGAAGGAACTTTGCCTGAAAATGCAGTAGTTTTGTTTGCGGAAGGATTGGAAATTGGAGAGCGGAAAAAAACGCTGCCTGCAAAACTGGAACTCATGAAATCCGGGCACGCAAGGCTTACGATTTCGGAAGGAAAGTTTCATCAGGTGAAGCGGATGTTTGCTGTTCTGGGCGCAAAGGTGACAAAACTAGCAAGGGTATCATTTGCCGGAATAAACTTAGATCCTGCTTTAAAACCGGGGGAATACCGAAAATTGACAGAAAATGAAATCAACCAATTAAAAGAGGGAGAATAAGATGGCAAAGAAAAAATATTATGCAGTGAGAGCCGGAAGAACGCCGGGAATTTATACAAGCTGGGATGCGTGCAAGGCACAGGTGGATGGATTTGCCAATGCATCTTTTAAAAGTTTTCCGACAAAAGAAGAAGCGGAAGCTTTCTTAGGAAATAATACGAAAGAGAATAAGATAGAAGATGAAGCACTTGCCTATGTAGATGGAAGTTACAATGTCGAGACCGGTGAGTACAGTTGCGGTGTCGTGTTCTTTTTTGAAGGAGAAAAAACAGAGTACTGCGAAAAGGGAACCGATTCAGAACTTGCTGCTATGCGGAACGTGGCAGGCGAAATTCTCGGAGCACAGGTGGCAATGAAGATGGCGGTTGAACAGGGGGCAGAAAGTCTTACGATTGTCCATGATTATCAAGGGATTGCCTCGTGGTGTACCGGAGAATGGAAAACAAATAAAGAGGGAACCAAAGCCTATAAAGCATACTTTGATTCCCTAAAGGATAAACTAATCATTCATTTTCAAAAGGTCAAAGGACATTCCGGAGATGAGTACAATGACCTTGCGGATGAACTGGCAAAAAGCGTTATTTTTTAGCGTTTGCCATTGCTTCTTCGCAGAAATACAGCTGTGAATTCAGAGGAGTTTTTCCTCGCTGGTCTACCTTCACGTAGTGTCCATCCGGCATGAGAAGGTGGGCTTTTTTTGTATCCGAGAGCTGCATGTGTAAAATGTGGTAAATCTCTTCCTGCAATATAGGATCTTCAACCGGGAATAAGATTTCTACACGTTTGTCTAAGTTTCTTGGCATCCAGTCGGCACTTCCCATATAATATTCGGCATTTCCATTGTTCTCAAAATAGAAAATGCGGGAATGTTCCAAAAAGGTACCAACGATGGAGCGCACACGGATATGTTCGCTTAAGCCTTTGATTCCGGCACGCAGACAGCAGATGCCGCGTACAATCAAATCAATTTCCACGCCTGCCTCGCTGGCATCATAGAGTGCTTCAATAATTCCCGGATCACACAAGGAATTCATCTTTGCGATAATTCTTGCCGGGCGTCCGTTCTTGGCATGTTCTTTCTCACGCTCAATCAAAGATAAGAACTTGCTGCGCAGCCACAGAGGAGCCAAGGATAATTTATTCCATACAAGCGGTTCGGAATAACCGGAGAGCATATTAAAGACTGCCGTGGCGTCCTCCCCGTAGCGGGTTTTGCTTGTAAACATACCCATATCGGTGTAGAGTTTGGCAGTGGAGTCGTTATAGTTTCCAGTTCCCAAATGGACATAACGGCGGATGCCGTCTTCCTCTTTGCGGACAACCAGCGTGATTTTGCTGTGAGTTTTTAAGCCGACTAGTCCATAGATAACATGGCACCCGGCCTTCTCTAATTTCTTCGCCCACACGATATTATTTTCCTCATCAAAACGTGCTTTTAATTCAACGAGCACAGACACCTGTTTCCCATTTTCTGCTGCCTGCGCCAAAGAAGCAATAATTGGCGAATGACTGCTGACACGGTAAAGTGTCTGCTTAATTGCAAGTACATTTGGGTCGCTTGCTGCCTTTTTTACAAAATTGACAACCGGGTCAAAAGTTTCATACGGGTGATGAAGCAAAATGTCATGTTCCCGTATCTGCTCAAATAAATCTCTTGAGGCATCCAGCATTTTTGGCTGCTGTGGCGTATATTTTGGTTCTTTTAAGTGGTCAAAACCTTCGATGCCATATACTTTCATTAAAAAAGTCAGGTCAAGAGGACCATTAATTTTGAAAATGGCATCTTCACTTAAATCCAATTCCTTTCGGAGCGTTTTCAGCAGCCGCTTATCGATATTATCTTCGACTTCTAAGCGGATTGCCTCGCCCCACTGGCGTTTCTTCAACTGTTTCTCGATTTCAATTAAAAGGTCTGCTGCCTCGTCTTCGTCGATGGAGAGATCGGCGTTTCGCATTACACGGAATGGAGCCTGACAAAGAACTTTGTAATTCAAAAATAGTTTTTGAATGTTCTTTTCGATAATCTGCTCCAAAAGGATTACGGTCGTACAGTTATCGCCATCGGTCGGAATTGTGACAACGCGTGGCAGAACGGATGGAACCTGCACGGTGGCAAAATCAATGGTTCCCTTTTTCTTTTTATCCATCAACAGCGCTCCGATGTTAAGTGAGCGGTTGCGGATTAACGGAAAAGGTCTGGAAGAATCTACAGCCATCGGGGTGAGGACCGGGAAAACCTCTTTTTGAAAATAGTTGTCAACGTAGTCTGCCTGTTCTTCCGTTAATTTTTCAAATTCTGTGACAATTTTTAAACCATTCTTCTTTAATGAAGGAAGAAAAGAACGGTTGTAGGTATTATACTGAGCCGTCGTAAATTTGTGCGTTTCTTTTAAAATCGCGTCAATCTGTTCTTTACTGGTCATACCGGCAATATCTTTTTTGGTGTAACCGGCATTTACCTGGTCTTTCAGAGAGGCAACGCGGACCATGAAAAATTCATCCAGATTGGAGGCGGTAATGCTTAAAAATTTTAATCGTTCCATCAACGGAAGATGGTTGTCTTTCGCCTCGGACAAAACACGCTTGTTAAAGGCTAACCAGCTTAACTCGCGGTTAGTAAATCGTTCGCTTTGGGTCATATCATCATCCTCGCTTTCCTGTTCGTTTTTGTTTTAGTACCGGCCGGATACCAAAGACTTCCTCAAAGACATCTGCTTTATGTAAGAAGAGTCCTTTTTCCAAGGTGATATCCGCCATGGTGTCCGCCGTGATTGTTAGTATTCCATTTCGCTCGGATACACCGACATTTTTAATTTTCTGACGATTGCTTTTGTCTAATACATTAGCAATTTTTAAAATTGCATTCAATTTTACGATTGTAATATATTCTTCTCTTGAAAAATCACCGTCCAATTCTTCAAAGGAAGGAAAAGATTCATCGTTATAGCGAATCATATTGGCAACGATGAGACGTTCTTTGTGAGAGATTCCGATAATCTCTGTTGACAAAAGAATGTGATAGGAACATTCTCTTGCATGCAGGGCGTTGATATAGGCACCACAGCCGTGAAGAATGACGCCGAGCTGTAAAAGCAGGCGCTCGCGTTTTCCAAGACCG
Organism: uncultured Eubacterium sp.; assembly: GCA_934322085.1. GTDB lineage: Bacteria > Bacillota > Clostridia > Lachnospirales > Lachnospiraceae > Eubacterium_F. The sequence continues at coordinate 29,011 of CAKRGF010000006.1, read as the reverse complement.
TGTATTTTTTTGATTCGGTCAAAAATCTGGAGTGCCAGAGTCTGCACGGTATCGATGTGGTTTAAGTCAACTTCGTATTTCTGCGCCATATTTCTTGAAGCACTCAGAATATCCTCCGTAAAATCATGCCCGCAGGAAAGGCGGAGTTTTCGCTCTGCATAATCAGCAGCCAATCCATCACAAAGATTAATCGGAGAGAGAAGGACATTCTGGCAATCCGTGAGTTGTGTGATTTTGTGCATTAAAAGCAAGGTGGGCAGAAGTGACTGCGCATGGATATTTCCCATTAATTTTAGCATTTTCTTTTTGGTAAATACTTTATCCGGTAAAAAACCGTCAAAGTCTTTTTTAACTTCCTTCATGTGATAGTAGGTTTCCGGAATCATTTCACCGGCTGCCAAAATACAGTGAATCTCTTTTTTATTTAAATTCAGTCGTTTAAATAAAGACAAATCCTTTTCAATGTATTCATCAATCAAAGCATCGTAATCATAGGCTTCATCCTGCATTGCATACAGAAGTTCCTGAATACGTGAAGAACCAAGTAAAAGGTTTTGTGTCAGTTGCAGATGTCCGTTCTGAAAAAGAGAGAGCTGGACACTGCCGGCACCAATATCGAGAACCAGACATCCTTCTTCGCTGAGTGGTTCAAATTGCCCTTCATTGTGAACCATTCCTTTGAAGTAAAGGAATCTTGCTTCGCTGTTACTGAAAAGTTTTACTTTGAATCCGGTCTGGATTTTTATCTGGTCGGTGACAACTAAAACATTTTTTGCCTCGCGCATTGCACTGGTGGCACAGACATCCCAGCTGTCAGTATGAAATTCTGTCATAATCCGTTTGAAATCGTTTAGTGTGTTGCAGATTTCTGAAAGTGTCTGATAGGAAATGACTCCTTCGGTGTACGATTCCGCACCAAGACTGAGCGGGTGGCGTACATAAGTGAGCTGACGAATTCCATTCTGACGGGACATTTCATATATTTTCATACATAATTCATTTGATCCGACATGAATTGCCGCATAAGTTGTAGAAGCCATAAATACCTCCATTCTGAAACCAATTTCTTTGTTTCTATTTTACAATGAATTTGCCAAAATGGAAAGACGTATTTATCTGATTTTCACGTAAATTTTATGTAAAATTCGAGAATTGAAAACCGTCATCGCATGTGCTACAATAGGGGGACAGAAAAACAGAGAGGATGAGACGGTTGAAAACAAGTGATTTTTATTATGATTTACCAAAAGAATTGATTGCGCAGGATCCGCTTGAGGACAGAAGTTCATCGAGACTTTTAGTGCTGCATCGGAAATCCGGGCGCGTGGAGCATAGAGTGTTTACGGATATTGTAGAGTATTTAAAGCCGGGAGACTGTCTGGTGCGGAATAATACAAAAGTAATTCCGGCAAGATTATACGGAACCAGAGTGGATACCGGGGCAACAATTGAACTTCTGCTTCTTAAACGCATGGAGAATGACGTCTGGGAAACTCTTGTAAAACCCGGCAAAAAAGCGCGTCAAGGAGCCGTGATTTCTTTTGGAGATGGAATTTTGACGGGAGAAATTATTGATGTCAAAGAGGATGGAAACCGTTTGATTCAGTTTCGATATGAGGGGATTTTTGAAGAGATTTTAGATCAGCTTGGACAGATGCCACTTCCGCCTTACATTACGCATACATTGAAAGATAAGAACCGTTATCAGACCGTTTATGCCAAATACGAAGGGTCGGCAGCAGCCCCAACGGCAGGGCTTCATTTTACGGAGGAACTTTTTCAAAAATTAGAGGAAAAAGGAGTGCTTGTGGCAAATGTTACGCTGCATGTCGGGCTTGGTACATTCAGACCTGTAAAAGTCGATGATGTGTCGAAGCACCATATGCATACTGAATTTTATCAGGTAACAAAAGAAGAGGCAGATAAAATCAACAGGGCAAAACAGGCTGGTGGACGGATTGTCTGCGTAGGAACGACAAGCTGCCGGACGATTGAATCGGCTGCCGATGAAAATGGTGTGCTTAAGCCGGGACAGGGCGATACCGATATTTTCATTTATCCGGGTTATTCTTTCAAAATGATGGATGTGCTGATTACGAATTTTCATTTACCGGAATCAACGCTTTTAATGCTTGTTTCCGCACTTGCCGGAAAAGAGCAGGTTATGCGTGTGTATGAAGAAGCGGTGCAGGAAAAATACCGGTTCTTCTCGTTTGGAGATGCGATGATTATATTGGACGACTAGTGAGGGATTTTTATGGAAAAAGAAAAGGTATTATTCGTTTATAATCCGTGCGCCGGAAAGGGGACTTTGCGGAACAAACTTGCCGATATCATAGATTTGATGATGAAAAGACAGTGGGACGTTTCGATTGCGGCAACACAGAAAGCGGGTGATGCAGCCGAATATATCATACAAAAGGGAATCGGCTGTGACCGTGTGATATGCAGCGGCGGCGATGGTACACTGCATGAGGTGATTCATGGATTGATGGCTCTGCCACCCGATATGCGTCCGGCCTGTGGTTATATTCCAACCGGAACGGTGAATGATTTTGCAAATAGTATCAGGCTGCCAAAACGAGTGATTCCCTGTGCGCAGATTGCGGTGGGAGACAAAAAAGGCGCTTATGATGTCGGTGACATGAACGGTAATTTCTTTTCCTATGTAGCGGCATTTGGAGCTTTTACATCGGTCTCTTATGAAACACCGCAGGCAACAAAAAACTTATTTGGAAAGACTGCTTATATTTTAGATGGTGCAGTAAAACTGGGAAAGACTAAAAGTTATCACATAAAGGTGCAGACGGATTTGGAAACTTGGGAGCAGGATTGTATTCTTGGTATGGTGACAAATGCAAAATCGGTAGCAGGATTAAAATTATACAAGAAAAACAGTGTCAGTTTAAAGGATGGACGGCTTGATGGAATTTTTGTGAAAACACCGAAAAATCCGATTGAGTTAAATCAGGTAATGGCATTTTTGCTGCACGGAAAAGCAAATTCACAGGTGAAAGTGATACACAGCGCCCATGTGGAAATCAGCTGCAAGGAAGCACTAGCGTATACATTGGATGGGGAAAATGGTGGAAAACATAAAAAAGCGGTGATTCAAAATCATCCGCAGGCAATTACTTATTTTTGTGGATAGGTGTTAATCCCTATCCACAATATCATATCGATTCTGGATTAAAAGCTCTCTTGCTTTTTTCTCATCTTCTTCTTTGTAAAGTTCCAGTTTCATAACTCCATCTACATATTCCCGGTTATGAATGATGCCGATGTTTTTGATGCTGATGCCGTTCACTGACAGAATCGTGGCGATTGTGGCAATGGCGCCGGCGCGGTCATCGATGTTTATGAATAAATCATACGAACGGGCAATTACACTGCTTTTTTTTGCCGGGATGGAATCCCTGTAGTCGCCTGCCGTGTGAAATTCATCTTGAATGGAAGCTCCGTCTTTTTCTGCTATCATGTGGCGGAAATCTTCAATCTGCTTTTCAAAATGAGAGAGAAAATAATCAATGCTTTCGCTGTTTGCTAAGCAAATATCCTGCCACATTTGTGGAGAGGATGAGGCGATTCTTGTAATATCTTTGAAGCCACCGGCGGCAAACGCCTTCATATTCTGCTCCTCGTTGTCACTTGTGCGAACCATATTAACCAGGGAAACGGCGATAATGTGCGGCACATGGCTGATGGCAGCGGTGATTTTATCATGTTGTGATGGTGATAAAACGACACAGTTTGCACCGGTTTTTGCTACCAGTTCTTTTAACAGGGATAAGTTTTCTGCCGGTGTCTCCTCAAATGGTGTCAATAAATAGTATGCATTTTCCAACAAAATATCGGTGGAATTTTCGTACCCGGTCTTTTCTGAACCAGCCATTGGGTGTCCGCCGATAAACTGGCGGCTAAGTCCAAGTTCGGCTGCCTTTTTACAGATATTTCCCTTTACACTTCCGACATCGGTAAGGATGCAGCCAGGTTTCAACAGTGGTTTTAAGACGGACAGATAGTCTGTATTTTTTAGAACTGGCGCACAGAGAAAAATGATGTCGCAGGTGGAAAAACGCTCATCAATTTCATACCAGATAGAATCAATGATTCCCTCTGTCATGCCCTCATCAAGTGCCGGATTTTTTCTTCTGGAATAGACGTGTACGGACACATCCTTATTTTGTTTTTTGAGTGCTCTTGCGATGGAACCGCCAATGAGTCCAAATCCGACAAAGCCAAGTTCTAAATGTTTCATAGCATAATAATCTCCATTCTTTGCAAAGTTAATAAACATAGTTTAGCACCTTTTTGGGTAAATTACAATTGCTTGACACAGAGAATGTGGATTCATACAATAGAAGTGAAAAAAGTTTACACAGAGCAAGGAGGAATTGGCAATGAGTGTTTTGGGAGCATTAGAACCGGCACGTGTGATGCATTATTTTGAAGAAATCTGTGGCATACCGCATGGTTCGGGAAATACGAAAAAAATCAGTGATTATTGTGTTTCTTTTGCAAAAGAGCATCACCTTACTTATTTGCAGGATGAATATAACAATGTGATAATATGGAAAGACGGCACAAAAGGATATGAGAATTCGGCTCCGGTTATGCTGCAGGGGCATTTGGATATGGTCTGTGAAAAAGAAGAGGGCTGTGACCTTGATTTTGAGACGGATGGACTTTGTCTGCAGGTGGAAGATGGCATTGTGACAGCAGAAAAAACAACGCTTGGCGGAGATGACGGTATTGCCGTTGCATATGCTCTTGCTTTATTGGAGACGGATGAATATCCACACCCGCCGTTGGAGATTGTGCTTACGGTAGATGAAGAAATCGGAATGTTAGGTGCCACAGCTTTGGATACTTCACCTCTTCGTGCAAAAACGATGTTGAATCTGGACTCCGAAGATGAGGGGCATTTGTTAGTCAGCTGTGCCGGCGGTGTGACAGCGCAGGTGGAACTTCCGCTTTCCTTTGAGACAGGTGGTGGTGTGAAATATGTTGTTTCTGTCAGTGGTTTAATGGGAGGCCATTCCGGTGTTGAAATTGATAAGGGGCGCGCCAATGCCTGCCAGATAATGGGAAGGGTTCTCTATGAACTGCATAAAGAAATTCCATTTTCTCTGTGCTCCTTAAATGGTGGATTGAAAGATAATGCCATTCCGAGACAGGCAGAAGCAGTTATTGTATGTCCGGAAAAACGGCAGTCAGAAATCAATACAAAGATTGCGGAGATTTCCGCCGAAATAAAACATGAGTTTTTGGAAACAGACCCTATGATTTTGGTGGAAGCAAAGAAAACTACAATCGTAGAAAAAGAATTGACAATGACGAAAGATTCTGCGGATAAGGTGATTACCGCCCTTCTTTGTCTGCCGGGTGGAATTCAGAAGATGAGTTTTCAAATGAAAGGACTTGTTCAGACTTCGTTAAATTTAGGAATTATGAAGACGGAGAGAGACCATGTTTCACTGTCATTTTCGGTGCGAAGCAGTGTGGAGTCGGAAAAGCGGGCGCTGCTTGACCAGATTGCCTGTCTGACAAAGACATTAGGCGGCACGGTTACCACAAATGGAGATTATCCGGCATGGGAGTATCTGGAAAATTCACCGCTGCGTGATTTGATGTGCCGGATATTTGAAGAGCAATATGGCAGAAAACCTATTGTGGAGGCACTTCATGCAGGGGTGGAATGTGGTATTTTTGCCGGAAAGATACTGGGACTTGACTGTGTCTCATTTGGACCGGATATGAAAGATATCCACACGCCGAAAGAGAGTATGGATGTGGAAAGTGTGAAACGAACGTGGGAATATCTGCTTGAAATATTGAAACAGTTGAAATAGCAAAAAAACGGTAAATCATCGAAACCATACAGTTCCGCTGATTTACCGTTTTTTATTATGTGCGATTTACAATTCGGAATATCCGAATCCGTTTACAATCGCATCAATTTTTTCTTTGTTTTTGCAGTGTGGACATTCACTTGGTGTAAAGGTGTTATAGTCTGGTAAATCTTCTGTTGAGAAGATGCAGTGGACAGGTTCACCGTAAATTTCTTTTGCTGCGCTGAAAATCGCTGAAATGCCCTGAATGATACCGCCGTAGTACTGGATACACTCCAGACTTCTGGCAATGGTACGTCCGGTTGTTGCGGATGCCAAAAGAAGAAGGATGTTCTTTCCTCTTACCATTGGCTGTAAGTTGTCGCGGAAAATCATCTGCCCGTTTCCGTCAAATTCTGGTGTAATGACATACAGACTGTCATGCTGGTTTAATGACATAATACCGTTTTTGTTCAGTTCTTCTGCTAAGCAGGCACCGATGATTTCACAGCCGTCCATGCATACGATGGTGTCAATCGGTTTGCTGTACTGGTATTCTTTTGCCATTTCTCTTGCTACTTCATAAGCTTCCTTTTGGCGAACTTTTAAGGTGGTCATATCCATATAAAAATTAATGTGTGAAGATGTCGTTGCAAAATGTCCCGGAACGACTTTTAAATTAATTTTGCTGTTCGTTTTGGAAGGTACTTTGTATTCTCTGTCTAATAACATAAAAAATCTCCTTTCCCAGATTTGTAGATTATTTGTGTCGACTTCTATTTTATCATATTTTTCTTGTTACTTCCACTCTTTTTCGGTATAATAAAAGAAAAGTTCTTAAATTGGACGAATTGTTTTAGAGATTACGGAGGAAGGATTGCATGACATTATTCGAGATGATAAAGACAAGACCATATGAGATGCAGCAGGAATTTTCATGCGGTGTCAGAAAACAGAATGAAAATGAGGTTTTGGTTTCTGTCTGGCGGCCGAAAGCGAAGAAATGTCAGTTGGCAGTCATAGAAGAGGGAAAGCGGAAACTGTTTCCGATGTATCCGGCGAAGATGTGCGGGATGGAAGATTATTTCACAGTTGTCTTACAAGCGGAGAATTTGGCAGACAGGCTTCAGGGAATGCCTTATTTTTTTGTGGCAGATGGTGAAACTTTTATAGATTCTTATGCCAGAATGATTACCGGAAGAGAGCGCTTTGGCAGGCGTCAGGGAAAAGTGAGAGCCTGTTTTGATTTTCAAGAATTTGACTGGACAGGGGAAAATTGGAAAAAGATTCCGGCGCGTGATATGATTTTGTATCAATGCCACGTCCGTGGATTTACGAAACATAAGTCGTCAAATGTAAAAAATCCCGGTACATTTTCCGGCATGGAGGAAAAGATTTCGTATCTCAAGGAGTTGGGTGTAAATACGCTGCTACTCATGCCGGCATACGATTTTAATGAATGTATGCACGATGAAAATGGCGTGGATTTGAAAAAGGTTAATTACTGGGGCTATACAGAGGATGCGTTTTATTTTGCACCGAAAGCCGGCTATGCGGCAAAAGCAGGCGGACAGGTAAATGAGTTTCAGAAGCTGATTAAAGCGGTTCATTCACAGGGAATGAATGTGGTGATGGATTTTTATTTTAAGGATGTGTCACCTGAATTTATGCTCACTTGTATGCGGTATTATGCACTGCGCTTTCATATTGATGGGTTCCGATTTAATCAGGAGTGCGTGTCTGTAGAATGGTTGAGACAAGACCCGGTTCTTTCTCATTTGAAATTATTTGGCTACCACTGGGATGAATGCGGCCACGAAGCCGGACAGAAAATGTTCTGTGAGATGAATGACCGTTTTTTGGTGACAGCAAGACGTTTTTTAAAAAGTGATGAGGGACAGGTTGAAGATTTTTATTATCAATTCCGTGAGCAGAAAAAAGGAGTTGCCATGGTTCACTCGATTACCGGGCATAACGGATTTACTTTGCGGGATTTGGTGTCTTATGATGTGAAGCATAATGAGGCAAACGGAGAAAAAAATCTCGATGGAACAGAGTATAACTACAGTTGGAACTGTGGGGCAGAAGGACCTTCGAGGAAAAAAGAAGTCCGTGAAAAACGTGCCAGTCAGGAAAGAAATGCGTTTCTTATGCTGCTGCTTGGCATGGCATCGCCGAGAATTCTTTCGGGGGATGAGTTTGGAAATACACAAAAAGGGAATAATAATGCATATTGCCAGGATAACGCGATTACATGGCTCGATTGGAGTCTGTTAGAGAAAAATAAGGATTTATTTTCCTATGTAAAAAAACTGATTGAGTTTCGTAAGGAACATCCACTCTATCAGAGCAGACGGTATCTGACCGGTATGGATTCTGAGGGGCTTGGTGCACCGGATGTATCCTGTCACGGAGTAGAACCGTGGAATGCGAGGTTTTCTTATTATAGCAGGGAACTTGGTGTTTTGTTTTTTGGTGGCTATTATGGCGGGAATTCCTTGTATTTTACATTTAATTTTCACTGGGAGCCACATGTATTTTATCTCCCGGATATTGAGAAAAATAAAGAATGGAAACGGGTATTAGACACCTCCGATGCACCAGAAAAGGCAGTGGATGGGAAGAAATACGAGCTGGCACCGCGCTCAATTGCTGTTTTTGAAAATGTACCGGTTAAAAAAACTGCCGGGACTTCCAGTAAAAAGAAAATCCCGGCAAAAGGGCATAAAAATGCCTAAAGCTTGTGGTTTTCCACGATTGGATCGAACAAGTCCAAAGAACAATGTTTGTCAGACGTAAAATGTTTACATGTTACGCAGGAAACATTGACATTGCCGGATTTGTTACTGCAGCTACAGCAGTCCTTGACTTCATAGGCACTACAGTTTTTTGCTACATCGCGGTAAGTTTGCTCATCTGCACGCATAATCTGCCTCCATTCTTTCACCATATCGGTGAATTTAGGTTACTTTGTAACAATGCTAGTATGAGCAGTTAGGAAGGATAATATACGAAATGATTGTATTGGAAATTGACAGCGTAAAAGAATTTATGCAGCATATGTTTCAGGGCAGTATGTTTGACCGTTTTCATCTGCGCTCCTGTGAGGTGACAACATTTGCTACATTTCATATTGATGGCAGATGTTTTGATGATTGGTTTGATAGTGATGAAAAACGGACAGATGAAACCGGACTGGTTACATGGAATATGATGAAAGCATTTGTTTTTTCGTGGATAAAAGGAAATAAAGTGCCACAGAAGATGCTTTTTGATTTCTGCCATTACATGCCAAATGGAGATGTTGGTTCCATTCAAATCCGCTATGAAAAAGAAAAACTTCAGTTTGTGACCGGATATATGCAAAAGGAGTTTTCGTTGGATAAAAAAGGGCAGCAGGCGTGGGATGATAATTGTCTGCAATTTATAAAGAAACATGAAATTGTTAGCACTCAACTTGAATGAGTGTAAAGAACAAAGAAAAATGCCGATAAATCGGTACATTTGCGGCTACCGAAAACCGGTTTTACTTCAATTTTACTTCAAAACAAACTGAATTACGAGAAAAAGGGCATTGTATAGGTGACTTCGGTCACCTATTTTTTTTATGCAAGTTTAGGACTCACGGAACTTGTTTTCGTGCTATGGTATGAAAAAGTCAAGGAAAGGAGTGCGGAACATGAGAAAATTCAAATTGAAAGACGAAACATACGACAGGCTTAAGTGGTGGGCGATGTATGGACTGCCTACGCTGGGAACGTTTATATTTGCACTGGGGACGATATGGAACATCCCATACGTGGAGCAGATAGTGGGAACCATCACGGCAGCAGATACAGCTCTTGCGGGTATGCTGGGATTAAGTAAGAAAAATTATCAGGAGGACGATGCGGATGCTTGAGTCGGTGATTGTTGGTGTCCTCAGTTTAGCGGGAACGGTTATCGGCTCCTTTAGCGGTATGAGATTGATGTCATACCGGATTGAACAGTTGGAGAAAAAGGTGGATAAGCATAACAACTTTGCGGAACGCATGCCAGTTGTAGAAGAGAAAATGAAAGTGTACGAGCATCGCATTGAGGACTTGGAGATGTCAGAAAAAGAGAATAGGAGGATTGAACATGAAAATTAATATGCACGCCGGACATAATCCGGATGGAAAAGTAGCATGTGGGGCAGCTGGCTTTTTGAAGGAATCGACAGAAGCCAGAAACGTGAAGAATGCAGCAATCAAAGCATTAAAGGCAGCAGGACACACAGTGTACGACTGCACCGTGAACAATGGAACATCGCAGGGAGATATCCTGAGGAAAATCGTTGCAAAGTGCAATATACACGCCGTGGATGTGGATGTATCGATACATCTCAACTGTGGAGCGGGCGACAAGAAAGGCAATGGAAAGACCACAGGCGTGGAAGTTTATATCGCCAGTGAAAACAGCAAAGCAAAGGAAAAAGCAACTCGTATCTGTGAAGAGATTGCGAAACTTGGATTTAAGAACAGAGGCGTAAAGGTTAGAAAAGACCTCTATGTATTGAATCACACTAAGGCACCGGCTCTTTTGATAGAGTGTTGCTTCGTGGATGACAAGGACGATGCGAAGCTGTTTGATGCTGGAAAGATGGCGAAGGCGATTGTTGCAGGTCTTACCGGAAAAAGCACAGTTGCGCCGGCGCATAAAACAGAAACAAAGACGGCGACGAAGAAAAAGGATTCGGAAAAAACAGTGAAAGTAACAGCGAAGAGCGGACTGAACTGCCGTAAAGGACCGGGTACAAAGTACGGCACAGTGATGGCGTATCCGTATGGTTCTACGCTTAAGATCACAGAAGAAACCGGCGGATGGGGCAAGACATCCAAAGGCTGGGTGAAACTGGAGTACACGAAAAAGATTTAGAGACAGGGATGAGGTGAGACATATGGAAGAGCCAAAGGTTAAGCCTCAGCACAAATTAGTGGCAAAATACTTTTTAGGAGCAGCGGCGGGAAATGCCGAAAGAGCGGTACTTATGGCAGGCTACTCGAAAAAGTACGCTCGCGGCCACGCCTACAAAGTAGTGGCACATCCAGCGGTACAAACATATATGGAGTACCTGCTGAACGAAGCAATGAATGACCCAGAGGTGCATATCGCAGATGTCAAGGAGACACAAGCGTTTTGGACTGCGACGATGAATGACAAAGCGCAGCGGATGCGTGACAGGTTGAGGGCGTCGGAGCTATTAGCGAAAGCGCAAGGACAATTCAAAAAGGAGGATGACTGGTGAGAACATTATCCAACTTTTATCAGTCGAAGGAATGGCGGAAGACAGTCCACTTGATACGATTGCAAAGGCTAGGCGAAAACGGTCAGACGATATGTGAGTACTGTGGCAAGCCAATCGTAAAAGACTATGACTGCATCGGACATCACATTGAACATTTAACAGAGGAGAACGTGAACAATGTCATGGTGTCATTGAATCCGGAAAACATTCAGCTCGTGCACCATGTTTGTCATAATCGGATACATGAGAAGTTAGGCTCGAAGGAGCGTCAGGTTTTTCTCGTGTACGGTCCGCCGCTTGCAGGTAAAAGGACATATGTTGATAAGGCGATGAACAAAGGAGACTTGATAGTCGATATTGATTCAATTTGGGAATGCGTCTCAGGGCTTTCACGATATGAGAAGCCGCCAAGACTAAAAGCGATTGTGTTTGCTATTCATAAAGCACTAATCGAGTCCGTGCGGTATCGTCAGGGCAAGTGGTCGAATGCGTACGTTATCGGCGGCTATCCTCTGCAAGGCGAAAGAGAGCGCCTTGCGAAAGAGTTGGGGGCGCGAGAGATACTTGTAAGGGCTACAAAGGAAGAGTGTCTCAACCGCTTAGAAGTGTCGGAGGACGCGAGAGACAAGACTGATTGGACACGATTTATTGAAGAGTGGTTTGAACGATATGCCCCCCCTCTTGATGAAAATTAGAGACTGCGGGGCAACTGTGAAGGGGGACACTCCTTTCACAGAAAGCCAATTTTTGAAATTTTTGAAAAATGAAATTTGAGGTGAGGAAAAATTGAAAAATGTAATTGTATTTGATACAGAAAAAGGTGTGCCGGAATTAGTTCTTGTTTCCTCACCAAAAAATTCGATTTATTTTCGCGTGGTAAACCCGATGAAGGATGCGAAAATAATGATTTTTTATGGAAGCACATATCAATGCGTTATTTCGGATTTAACACAAGATATACAGATACCAACCGCTTATGTATCGGATGCGGAAATGATACATATTAAATATGTTGATGCAGTAATGCATATCAATCTACACGTAATAGGTAATGAAGCGCTGTATGACGATTTAATTCTTTCTCGTAAAGAAAACAATTTGTTTTTTTGTGCTGGAACGAAAAGTGAAGAAACGGACATTGAATCAATTGACTCAATTTACCTGAAAAAGCTGGCCAAGTTGATAAGTTCTACGACGCTTCCTGTAATAAAGTACTGCTATGATGATTTAGCAACTATTAAGAAACGGCTTGATAAGGAACTGATAAGATTGGGAGCACTGCCGGGAAAAACAGTCGATGAATCGGTCTCAAACTTGTCTGGAGTTGAGACAAAATCGCAAAATATTGACGGATATGTGGCATCAATTCAATATTTTCAAATGGATAGTTTTGATTTCGAATCAATGAATGCAACACTTACGGAGGTGACAGGATGAGTTTAGAAGTTATAGAGTACAATACCGCAAACTGCAGCGAAAACGAACTCATTGCCAGTATAAAGGACAGGACAGGATTGGAACTGGAAGCGTTGGATTCGGGCAGCTATGGTATCAAAACATTTAATATGCGTTTTCCGGACATGGAAACAGGTCAGAAAATCGGATTAGAGTATCTTAATACGAGTGGTACATTTTTTATTGACGTAGACAATCATTTTTTGTGTTATACGACAGAAACCGGAGCAGGTGACTACTCTTATGTAGATGATTTATACAAAGTGTTTGTATTTGACTACAATGGGAAATTGGCCAACATATGCTACACTACGGACCAGCGTTGGGGCGACGCAATGAATGCGGCGGGCAATTACGCTGAAAATGATTCCTCGAAAAGCAACATAACGCTGGTACCTTTGAGAACATATGCATATAACAGTCTGAATGATGCTAATAATGTGCGAGGATTTGTTAAAAAATGTTATGTAAATTATGAGAGAAAATTTCAAAAAGGCCTAAAACTCATAGATGGGAACGGGAATAAATTTGTAACACTTGGTGGTTATCTACTGTACAAGGATGATTGAGGTATTATGGATAGAAAAGAAGAAATTGCCAAACTGTGCAAGGACAGAGCGGAAGCGACCGACCTTGTTGAGGAAATACTTTTTTTAGAGTCGAAATTGACCGAACTGAAAAAACTACCGTTTTATAAAGTCCATCCGACAGACAATCGAAAACAAAGAGTATTGCCTGCGGCAAAGCTCTACAAGGAAATGCTACAACAGTATACGAATTGTCTGAAACTGCTCCTGAACTTCGTGGATGATGCAAATACCGATGAAGAGTCGCCACTACGGAAATGGCTCGCGGAAAGGGGCAAGAAATTTGTTAATAAAGGAGAGGAAAATATGGACACCGGATGACTCTTTTTTGCTAAAGTATCGGGAAGAAATTGAGAGCGGGAATATCATAGCCGGATGGGAACTCCGTCAGGAACTAACCAATCTAAAAGAAGACTTCTCAAACGATGAGTACTTTTACAACACAGACGATGCACTGCTTCGGATGGATTTCATGGAGAATTGCGTAAAACTGACGAAATCACCTTTTTACGGTCAGCCGATGGTGTTGATGCTGTGGCAAAAGGCTTTTATAGAAGCCGTGTACTCGTTCAAAATGTCAGAAGAGTCACTCGAAAGAGGGATGATGATTGACCGCTTCAAAAAAATTCTGTTGCTGATAGCCAGAAAGAACACCAAAAGCGAAACGTGTTCGGCGATTGCGGTGACGGAGCTGTTTGTTGGGAATGAGGGAGCGGATATTGTGTGCTCTTCAAACGACGACAACCAGGCGTCGATTACATATGACGCGATTGATACCATGCGTCAGTTAATTGACCCGCGCGACCTTGATTCAAAGAAAAACCAAAGATTCATCCTAAACAAAAGCACCAACTCAAAAGTTTTTAAGCTGTCAGACAGAACAAAAAACAAGGAGGGACGCAATATCGACTTCGCAATAGTCGACGAGACACACGAGATGAAAACGAATGTAATCGGCAAGTCGATCGAGCAGTCGCAGTCGTTGAAAGACAATCCGAAGTTTGTAGATATAACAACAGAGGGTTTTGTGCAAGAGGGATATTTGGATGACGAGCTTGAAAAGGGGCGCGAGGTGATAAACGGCGAAGATGACACGAAAGCGGGAAAAAGATTACTGCCGTGGCTATACACACAGGACAGCGAGCAGGAAGTTTTTACGAATCCGAAATCGTGGATGAAATCGAATCCGACACTGGGCGTTATCAAGAAAGTATCCTACCTAGAGGAGCAGGTGGAACTTGCAAAAAAGTCAAAGGGCGACAGAATTTTTGTACTAGCGAAAGATTTTAACATCAAACAAAACTCGGTAGTAATGTGGCTCAATCTCGAAGACTACAACTTCGATGCAATTTACGACTTGGAAGAATTTCGTGGTGCTCCGTGTTTAGGGGCGGTCGATTTGGCCGAGACGATGGATTTGTGTTGTGCAAAAGTTCTCCTGATGAAACCAGATGATGAAAAAAAATACATACATACAATGTATTTTATTCCGGAAAGAAAGATAGAGGACGATGACGACAGCCAAGCCGGCGCAAAATACGCAGAATGGGCGCGGGATGGATACATAACCGTTACGGAAGGCAGTGACATAGATTTGACAGTGGTGGCAGACTGGTTTTGGGGCTTATACAAAGACTACGGCATCCGCCTAATATGCTGCGGTTACGACCAGAAGTTTGCGAAAGACTTTATCAAACAAATGTCGGAATACGGCTGGACGAAAGAGGGCGGTGAACTGGAATTGATTTTACAGAATGCTATGACGCTTAACACAGCCAACAAGTTCGTAGAGACGGACTTGAAGAAAAGAAATATAAACTATAACAATAACCCGGTAGACCGGTGGTGCTTTGGAAATGCCGGACTTTCGGTTGACAATAAAGGAAATAGTTTAGTCGTGAAAACGGCAAGAAACAAGAAAATAGACGGAGCGGTAACGACGGTGATTTTATACGAGACATACCGGCGATTCCGCGCTGACTTAAAAAGAATGGTCAAAGAATGGAGGCAATCTGATGGGATGGCTGGGGAAGATAATCTCGAAAGTTAAAAACACAAAATATGCGGATGTGATGACCGGGCAGGTTCCGATATTCAGCCAGTTCGGGCGAGATATCTACGTGTCGGATGTAGTGCAGCAGGCAATAGAATGTATTGCGAATGAGATGTCGAAGCTGGAGCCATGTTTTATTCGTGGCGTTGGAAACGATTATCAGACGCCGGAGAACGACGTTTATCAAATCCAAAACCTTTTAGATAATCCGAATCCGATTATGACGAAATCGGAGTTTATTGAAAAACTTACCTATGGGTTGTACTTACGGCAAAACGCTTTTGCAGTTCCGGTGTATGAAATAGTTAAGCGGTCAGATGGCAGCAGTTACAAAAGATATAGTGCAATTTATCCGGTTGACCCTCTGATGACAACCTTTCTTGAAACACCGACCGGTGATTTGATTGTGGAGTTTGAGTTTGAAAACGGATACAAAACACAACTTGCATACAGCGATGTGATACACATCCGAATCAACTACTTTGCAAACGACTACATGGGCGGTGATGCATCAGGAAATCCGGACAGACGAGCACTTTTGAAGACGCTGCAGCTAAACGAAGATATCATGCAGGGGATATCGGGAGCAGTGAAAAGTAGTTTTGCGATAAACGGTGTTGTAAAAACACAAACATTCATGAGCGAAGAAAAAGCCGAAAAGAGTATCAAAGAATTTGAAAGAAAACTAAATAATGCGGAAAACGGCATTTTACACTTGGATGCAAAAAGCGATTACGCAAAAATCACTCGTGACATTAAACTGGTGGACCCTGACACCATTCGCTTCATAGATGAGAAAATCCTGAGAACGTTTGGTGTTCCGCTTTCGATACTGACAGGTGATTATACCAAAGGGCAGTATGAGGCTTTTTACCAGAAGACGATTGAGAAGTTGGTAGGCAGATATCAGGAGGCGTTTACAAAAGCACTCTGCTCGCAAAACATGAGAGCGAGAAATTTGAAGATAGCATTTTTCACGCACGAGCTTATTTTTATGAGCATAGAGCAAAAGGTCGAAATGGTGAAGTATTTGGGAGACACCGGAACGCTCTACGAAAACGAGAAAAGGGTAGCGTTTGGCCTTAAGCCAATGAAAGAACTGGAGGGCAAACGAAAACAGTCATTAAATTATATAGACACAGATATAGCAATTGATTATCAGCTTGCAAAAGCAAAAGGAGGGGCAAAGAATGAGCAAGAGTGACAAGGCAGAACGCCGGGCGTTTATGTTTGATGTTCGGGCGAAGCAGGACGAACGAGGAAATTACATAGAAGGGCGTCCGGTTGTGTATGGCAAAGAGGCAGATATCGGCGGCATCTTCCGCGAGGAAATTGTACCGGGGGCACTGGACAAAACAGACCTGCACGACGTTTGTTTTTTAACAAATCATGACCTGAACCGGATTCCGTTGGCAAGAAGTCGAAACAACAACAAAAATTCGACGTTGCAGCTTACGGTCGACAAGGAGGGGCTTAAGATTCGAGCCTACCTCGACACAGAAAACAATGCTGACGCAAGGGCACTTTATAGCGCCATCGAACGCGGCGACATTACGGGCATGAGTTTCATGTTTTGGATTGAGGAAGAGCGTTGGGAAGACCTCGACACGGACTACCCAAAGCACTTTATTGAAAAGATATCCACCATTGTGGAAGTATCGGCGGTGACATTTCCCGCCTATGAAGATACTTCTATCATGGCTAGAGATAAAAAAGCACTGGAAAGTGCGCAGAGGGCACTGGAGAGTGTCCGGGGAAAATCACTGGAGAGTGACGAATTAGAGTTATGGAAAGAAAAAGTAAAATTGAAAGGAGCATTTTAAAAATGAGCAGACTTGAAAAACTGAAAGCGCGTCAGAAGAAATTACTGGAGCGCAAAGAAGACTTGATGAAACGCGCCGAGGAATCGAAAGATGTAGCCGAAGTGCGAAGCATTTATGGACGTCTTACAGAAACGGCGGATGACTTAAAAGACATCGCTGAGGAAATCAAGGATTTGGAATCCGAAGGCGAAGGAAACAACAAAGACGAAGGAGAAGGAAGCCCAAAGGGCACAGCCCAGAATGACGACGGTCAGAGAAGCAACAGTCAGACCGGAGAGATGAGAAATGCGGGTATCGTTGGAGCGTTCCGCTCAAAGCGTCCGGAAGCACAGTCAGAAACGGACGACCCAACAGAAAGAAGCGAGTACAAAAAAGCCTTTCTTGAGTATGTGTGCCGCAGTACACCGATTCCTACGGAGTTACGCGTGCCGATTAAAAGAGAGGCAGCAGTCACAGGAACGGCAGATGTCGGGGCAGTAATTCCAACCACTTTGGTACGTGAGATTATTCGTAAGTTAGAAAGTTATGGAAATATCTATGCCAAAGTTACAAAGACCAATATTCAGGGCGGCGTAGCCATCCCAATCCTCTCAATTAAGCCGGAGGCGGCATGGGTCGGCGAAAAGGCATCAGACAGCCAAAAGTTGAGCGCAGACGAAAAGGTTACATTCAGCTATTACGGTGTCGAGTGCAAGATTGCACAGACATTGTTGGCGTCTGTAGTGACAATTGAAGAGTTTCAGAAGCTCTTTGTGCCACTTGCCACAGAAGCAATTATGAAAGCCCTTGAGAAGGCAATCATCAAAGGTGATGGCACAACACAGCCACTTGGAATCCTGACGGATACACGTGTAAAAACTGTTGTCACCATGGCACCGGAAGATATGACGTGGAACGGTTGGCATAGAATGAAAGCCAAAATCAAGAAGAGCTATCGCAAAGGATGCTTTATCATGGCACAGTCGACGTTCGACGAGAAAATCGATGGTATGGAGGATAAGAACGGTCAGCCGGTTGGACGTACCAACTACGGCGTCAATGGCGAGGAAACCTACCGCTTCATGGGTAAGGATGTTGAGACCGTCGAGGAGGAATTGCTTCCTTACTATGAGGATGCGGCCGTTGGTGATGTTTTTGCTATTTTCGGCGACCTCAAAGATTATGTCGTAAATTCAAATCTTGAGATGCAGGTAGTGAAGTGGATTGACCACGACACAAACGAAGTCAAGAACAAAGTTATCATGATTGTGGACGGAAAGATTGCAGATGCAAATGGCTTTATCCTTATCAAAAAAGGCAAAAGCAAGACAACAAACTCAAGCAATACATCCGACAAAAGCGAAGAACCGACAGGCTAATTGATGAAAGGAGATCATTATGGCAGAAATGACGGAAGACGAACAGCTTAAAGAAGTTAAAGACTCACTCGGAATTACCGGCAACTATCAGGACGCGAGATTGCTTGGATATCTGAGAGAAATCAAACAATATCTGACGGATGCCGGAGTCCCGAAAGAACATCTTTCGTCGTCTGCCGTGATGGGTGTTCTTTCAAGAGGTGTCAACGACCTTTTGTATAACGGCGAACTGTCGGCCTACTTCAAAGAAAGAGTAATCCAGTTGAGTTACTAGGAGGTGACAGTATGGCATGGCAACCGAATTTACCATATGTAACACCGGCGGAACTTTTGAATCCAATCGGCGAAACAATGGTAAAAGGCGTGAAACAAAAGCAGTACGGCGAAAGCGAACGCGTCTATGTGTCTTTCCGCACCTTTGGAGGCACAGAAAAGACATCGAACGGACAGATTGTTGTCGAAAACACCGCAACGCTTGAGACGTGGTTCAGACCGGACATTACTCCGGCAAGCCGTTTCAAGATTGACGGGACAACATATGAGGTATTAGGTACTCCGGAAAACATCGGAATGCGAAACCAGTACCTTGTAGTAAAGGTCAGAGCCGTTAAAGGGGGCGCGTGATGGCAAAAAAAGGCATGATTGACTTCTCCCAGTTGGAAGATTTAGCGGAAAAATGGGAGAAAGCAGGAGGAAAGGTTGAACAGCTTGCAGAGAGCTGTCTGAAAGCGGCACATAAGGCGGTGACGCCGCCTATTGTGCAGGACATGACGAAACATCACCGAACCGGAAGCACGCAGGAGTCCATCGTCACAAAAGCCGATGTGAAATGGGATGGCACCAAAGCCAATATCCCAGTCGGGTTTGATATCAAACAAGGTGGATTACCATCTATCTTTTTGATGTACGGCACGCCGAGGATGAAAAAGGACACAAAGCTGTACGCTGATGTGTACGGAAAGAAAGCACAGGAACGAATCAAAAAAGCACAAGAGGAGACGTTTCAAAAAGGGATTAAAAAACTGCTAGGAGGCTGAAAATGGAAGATGAACTGATTGAAATATTATCGCAGTACGGCTATCCGGTGATGCTGCAGGGTTCCCTTGCACAAGGGGAAGAGTATCCGGAACATTTTTTTACATACTGGCAGAATCCCGGAGACGACTCCAACTTTTATGATAACAAAGCACATTGTGAAATTTACGACTATGATGTCAACTTTTACAGTACGGACGCTGCACTGGTATATAAAATGCCGGTGACGGTCAAGCAGGAACTTGTTAAGAATGGTTTTATCGTGCCGGGAACGGGCTACTCAGTCGCAAGCGACGAGCCTACACATACCGGGCGCGGTATCCATGTAATTTATAAAAAAAGAAATTAGGAGGAACAAAAAAATGAGTGATGAAAAAATCGTAGAATATCGTGGTATCAGAAACCTCGTGGTGGCACTGTTAAAAAAAGACACGAAAGACGAGCTCACTTATGATACACCGTTTGCTCTTGCAGGTACTTCGGAACTGTCAAAGGAAACCGAATCATCAAGTGATACTCACTACTATGACAACGAAGCGGCGATTGTTATTAACACAACCGGAGCAGATACGGTCAATGTCAATGTATCGGCGGTATCACTGAAAAATACATCAGCAATCACCGGGCAGAAATTCGACGAGAAAACCGGTGCACTGATTGAAGGAACGGCAACACCGCCATACATGGCTATGGGCTATATCACAGAAGATACAGACGGCAGAGAATACTATGTATGGCGCTTAAAAGGCAGATTCGGAAACCCATCCGATTCACACAAGTCGAAAGATAATGGCACAGACGCAAACGGTCAGGAACTTGCCTACACTGGTGTAAACACACAGAAGAAATTCGTTGCAAACGACAACAAATCGGCAAAAGCAACGGTTGTTCCGGCTGACTCTTGTGGTATGTCTGAGGAGGAATTCTTTTCCAAAGTACAGACACCTGATGACATCATCAAAACGACACCGAGCGGCGAACAGACCCAGAACGCAGAGGAAAATCCGGCAGGCTAAGGAGGTAGCATATGTTTAAATTAAACATCTATAAGCCACACAGTAAGGAAATTGAAAAAACGTACGAGACCGAAAAGGTACACGTATTGTACGGAACGCTGGAGGACATAGCAGGTGTGGTAAATTGTGAGTTTACTGACGAAAACAAAGCAGTATCTATCGGTAAAGCAGTGATTCAGGCAATGCCGGTTATCAATGACTTGCTGCTCACTATGTTTGATGGATTGACAGCGGAAGAGTTACGCCGGACGAAACTGGATGAAATCATTCACCTTATCATTGACGTAACGCTCTATACCGCAGATGAAATGATGAGCATAGGAGCAGAAGAGGGAAACTAGAGCGGTGCGACGACGTAACAATCTACGAATCTATGTTTGAGATGGACGTAAGCCTTTGTCGGGTGTTTGGGGCACTTGACCCAATCCGGCTGAGGTCTTACGCGGGGAAAGAAGTATTTCTCCTTATGCGCCGGTTGCACCAGTACAACGTGAGAAATTATACAGAGGATGGAAAGCCAAAGCAAAAAGTATATCGCCGGAAAGCGACGAGCTGGTTTTAGAGGCTGCCGGGCGATGCTCGGCGGCTTTTTTTGAAAGGAAGATAGTATGGCAGAGGAAAACGTAACAACGAAAATTGGAATTGATATATCCGAGTTAAAAAAGAATATCACCGAAGCAAACCGCCGCATCCGATCACTCAATGCGGAGTTTAAGAGCGCAACGGCGGGGATGGACAGCTGGAGCGATTCCACGGACGGGCTCGCGAAAAAAGTTGAACAGATGACCGGAATCGTGGAGCAGGAAAAGATTAAACTGTCGGCATTAGAAGAGCAGTACAAGCAGATTGCGGAAACGCAGGGAAAAGATTCAAAAGCCGCAGAGGAACTTTATATCAAAATGAAAAATCAAGAGGCAGCAGTCGGAAGAGCGTCAGCCTCTTTAAAAAAATATACGGAAAAATTAAACGAGACAACGAAAGAAGAACAAAAAAGCAAGGGAGCGTTTGCTTCTTTAGAAGAGGAGATTTCGAATCAGAAAAAAGAGCTTGAACGATTAAAAAGCGAATACAAAGACGCGGCGCTGACATTTGGGAAAGGCTCAAAAGAAGCTACCACGCTTAAAAAGGACATAAAGAAACTTTCGGAAGAACTTAAAGCGAACAAAGAGGCAGCGGCCAAACTAGATACAAGCACGGATAAACTGGATAAAAGTCTAAAAAATACTAAATCAGCGGCGGAAAAAAGCAAGGAGGGGCTTGACTCTGTCCGTATAGCAATTGGAAATTTAATATCTGATGGTATTAAGAAAATGGTTACAGAAGTAAAAGATACCTTAGAAAAGGTAACAGTAGAGACACAGGAAGCCTCCAGTTCATTTCAAGCAATTACGGGAGCAAATGAGAAGACAACGGAAAAATTCTCGAAAAAAATGCAGGAAGTGTATAAAGCCGGATATGGTGAATCACTAAAAGATATCGGCGACAAGATGGCGTACATCAAGCAGGTAACAAAAGAGACGGACCCGTCAAAAATCAAGGAGCTGACAGAAAATGCAATTGCGCTTGAAGATACTTTCGGGTCTGATTTTCAAGAAACCATTCGGGGCGTAAATGGTTTGATGACACATTTTAAAATAGACTCGACAGAGGCATTTGATTTGTTCGCGAAGGGGTCGCAAAAAGGGCTTGATTACACAAATGAATTGGGTGACAACGTAGCGGAATATGGCGGAAACTTCAAACAGGCCGGATATACTGCCGAAGAATACTTTCAGCTACTGGCAAACGGAACGAAAAACGGCGCCTATAACCTTGATAAAGTAAATGATTCTATCAACGAGGTCAAGAACAAGCTCGGAGACGGAAGCATTGAAAAAAATATCGGTATATTCAGCAAGGATACAAAAAAATCTTTCAAAGCATGGAAAGACGGAAAAGGCACCATGAAAAAGGTGATTGATTCGATCGTAAAAGATATTAATGGCTGTAAAAATGAACAGAAAGCGTTGACGATGGCGTCCACAGCATTCGGAACTATGGGAGAAGATGCAAACCTTAAAGTGGTAAAATCGTTAAAAAGCACAGGAAAGTCATTTGAAAATGTAAAAGGATCCGCCGAGAAACTAAAAGAAGTAAAATATGATGATGTTGCATCAAAATATAAAGAGATTGGTCGAACGGTACAGCTTGAGTTGTTTGAACCTTTGGCAAAAAAACTACTGCCAAAAGTGGAAGAACTGGCAGATTATGCAATTAAACATACGGATAAAGTAAAAACAGGAATCATAGTACTTGGTGGTTTGTTTGGTAGTTTGTTTGCGGCGGTTAAAGTTGCGAAATTTATTAGGGCGTTACAAACTGCGTATGCGACTTTTGTAACGTTAAAAACAGCCATTGCATCAACGGCAGCAGCACAAAAAGTATTGAATCTAATTCAAGCGGCCAGCCCGATGGGATTGCTTGCGGCTGGAATCGGTGCCGTGGTGGGTGGACTGGCGTTGTATGCAGCGGCAACCAAAGGCGCAACGAAAGCAACGGACAAAGAGAGTGAATCCATTGATAAAATGATTGAAAAACACGACAAAACGAAAAAGTCCGTTGATGAAATGGCGAAAAGCTGGAAAGACCTGAAAAAAACAAGAGACGAGTCCGTATCAGGCACCACAGAACAATTTGACTACTATAAAAAGCTCAAAGACGAACTTGATGATATGGTGGACAAAAATGGCAAGGTAAAGAAAAGTCAAAAAGACCGTGCGAAGTTTATTGTTACAACACTGAATGACGCACTCGGTACAGAGTTAAAAATGACCGGACGGGTTATAAAAAATTACGAGAAAGAAAAAAAGTCGATTGATAAGTTAATCGAGGCAAAAAAAGCGCAGGCTATACTGAACGCGAACGAAGATTCATACGCAACAGCAATCAAGGGGCAAAAAGGGGCTTTTCAAAATTTGGAGAAGGCGCAGGCGAATTTTGAAGAGACCACGTCCAAACTAGAAGCGGCACAAAAGAAATTAAAGGATGCTCAAAGCAACAAAAAACTTAAGGAGTATGTTGATAAGTATGGACAAGCAGGTATGTCGAAATGGGGTCAGGAGTTAAATGCTGCAAAAGAGGCTGTTTCAAAACTTACAAATGAACAGAAAAAAAATCAGAAAACAGTTAATGATGCTGAAAAACAATGGACGGAGTACAACACAACGATAGAAAATTATGAGGGATTGTCAAGTGCGATTATTTCCGGAGATGCAAAAAAAATAAATAGCGCACTTAATAAAACGGTTAATAATTTTATATCAGCAAAAACGGGAACAAAAAAACAGCTTGAAGACCAGGTCAAAAATATGAAAAAGAATTATGAAGACCTAAAAACGGCTGTAGCAAATGGAACGCCGGGCGTTACCAAAAAAATGGTTGGTGCGGCGAAACAAATGGTTACAAAATCGGAGAAAGAACTAGAAAAATATGAGAAAAAAACCAAAAAGTCCGGACAAAAAGCAACGGATGAATACAAAGAAGGTCTGGAACTTGGAAAAAACAAAGCCGGAAAGAAAGCGAGTGAAATCGGAAAACTTGTTACAAAGAAATTAAAAGAGACCAAAACAAAAGAAGCCGGCGAAAACTTTGTTCAAGGCTTGAAAGATGGAATGGAAAAAGGAAAGCAAAGCAGCGGATTGATTACGACAGTAACCAAGATAGCAGGCGATGCGCTGACTGCCTTAAAAAAGAGATTAGATATCCACTCACCATCGAAAAAAACGGCAAAGATAGGACGCTTCTTTACATCCGGACTTGCGGAAGGAATTGAAAAGGCATACGAAATGGTTGGTAAAGCAGTAAGCAAATTAGCAAAGAAATCTTTATCACAGTTAAAAGCGGCAAACAAAACCGGGAAGTATTCCGACATCGGCACAAAGGTATCGGAAGCGTATGCGAATGGCATCACGAAGCAGGAGCAGAAAGCAGAGAAAGCGGTCAAGAAACTCGTTGACCGGGCAGTGAAAAAAGCACAGAAGGAGACGAAAAACAAAAAGTCAAAGGAAAGTTTTAAAAAACTGGGTGAGAATCTGGTGGAATCTTTCTCAACAGCTTTCTCGAAGGCAGCAGAAAAAGCAACGGAAAAGGTACAGAAAAAGATAGAATCCATGACCTCATCCGTACAAGAAAAGTACGACGCTGTAAAAGACCTGCAGGATGACCTGCAGAGCAGATTATCAAGCGGTGATTTATTCACAAAAGATGATGACGGAAAGATTACGCTTGCTGACTTCAAATCGGAGACGGCGAAGATTATCCAGTACGGAAAGAACATGGAAGCGTTAAAGAAAACACTTTCGTCCGAGCTGATGACAGAAATTGCCGCCCTTGATACATCAGACGGACTTGATTTGACGACGAAGCTGCTGTCGTTAAACGGACAAGAACTCGCGGCATACAACAAAGCGTACACGGATAAAATCAATGCATCGAAAAAAGTGGCAAACACTTACTATGCGGAGCGGGTGAAACAAATCAAGGACAATTATACAAAACAGGTTAAAACTGTGATGGCAGGACTGGAAAAGCAGCTTGAAAACATCGGGGAAAATGCAATGAAAGGATTTGTAAAAGGATTCAATTCAAAGAGTGCAGAACTGAATAAGTCGGCGAAGCAGTTAAAAAAGACACTGGTGAGCAGTATCAAAAAAGAATTAGGAATCCATTCCCTGTCCAAAGTAATGGACAGAGAAGCAGGCGCATTCATTATACCGGGATTAACAAAAGGTATTGAAAGGAAACTCCCGGCGCTCCGGCAGATGATGCAGAGAGTGCGAGAGAACGTGGTAAATCCGATGAAGAACGCCGCTACTACGGCAAACTTGGATGTGGCCACAAGAGGAGCAAGGAGTATCGAGAAAGCGGCAGCAGCTACAACGAATACGTACAACTTCTACCAGACGAACAACAGCCCGAAAGCGTTGAGTCGATGGGACATTTACCGACAGTCAAGGAATTTACTGGGAGGTGTAAGCAATGTTTGAATTTAGTGTACAAAACGACAAAGGCGAGGTGCTGGAACTGACAGGCAACCCAAACTATAACGTTGTCAAAATTACCGGACTGACACCGGCGGGATGTACCATCAACACGGCAGCAGTAACCGGAATGGATGGAGAAGAACTCAACTCCATCCGTATAAACAAGAGAAACATAACCATTACGATTATCCCGGAGTATCCGATTGAGGAAAACCGCAATTTGTTGTATCGATATTTTCCGGAGAAAAAGAAACTCAGATTGTTTTACGAGAACGATACCAGGAGCGTGTATATTGATGGTTACGTGGAAAGCATGGAAGCTGATTTGTTCGCGGTGAAGGAAACAGTTCAAATTTCCATACTATGTCCGGATCCGTACTTTGTTGATACTCAGGAAACAGGTATATTCTCGTGTGCACCGACGATACCGCTGCTTGAGTTTCCATACTCCGTCGAAGATATGGAAATGTCCGAAATCGTCACAGGAGGCTTCACGTTAAACAATCCTGGAACAGTATCGTACGGAGCGTTGTTTCACGTGTCGATATTGGCGACGACAGAAAGCCTTGTGATATACACAGATAGCGGATATTTAGGCGTAAAAGAACACTTAGAAGCATTTGATAACGTATACATCCGGACAACCACGAAAGAAAAAGCGATATGGTTAGAACGTGGCGGAATGGTGACGAATCTTTTGCCGAAACGCATCTCCGGCATGACATGGGCGCGGGTAGAACCGGGAGCCAATCAGTACCGCGTTGAGGTGGACACACCGACCGGCTACATCATGGATGTAACGTATCGGGTACTGTATGAGGGGGTATAACATGATTGTTTATATTACAGACGAAACGCTGACGGAAATTGGAATGATAGACCACGGCAGTGTCATATGGACGCAAAAGTATAATGATTTAGGCGAATTCGAAATCACAGTACCGGCAACGCTTGAACTGCTGAATCTGTTCCGCTCCGGAGTTTTTGTACTCAGAGAAGATTCAGAAAGCGTGATGATGATCGAGAAAATTCAAACAAAGACAAATCCGGAGTCAGGAGATTATATCGTGGTGACCGGGCGAAGCGCGGAGGCGTTGCTAAATCGCCGAATTGTCTGGGAACAAACAAATATCGATACGGATATTGGAGCGGCAGTGAGGTTATTGATTGAGAAGAACGTGACAAATGCCACGGACACAAACCGAAATATCCCACTGCTAAAAATCGGCACCATCGAGGCAGCAGGACAAAACACGCAGAGACAGCTTCGAGGCGAATACATATACGACACAATTAAAGAAATGATGGACTTGGCAAAGATGGGCTTTCGCATACGCCGTTCTGGGCGCGTGCTGTATATGGATTTATACCACGGCAAAAGAAAAGAGGCAATCTTTAGCCGGGAATTTGATAATTTATCACAAATGGAATACACGGCAGACAATGCAGATTTCCGGAACACGGTGCTTGTGGTGGGCGAAGGCGAGGGAACGGCTCAAAAAACAACAGCCATTTGCGCCGGCGCAACACTTAACAGGTGCGAAATGTATCTGGACAAAAGCTCTTCGAGTACAAACGATGGAACAATCACAGACGAGACGTATCAGAAGACGCTTCGGGGTGAAGGAACGACAGCACTTGCGGAAAAGAAAACCGCGGAAACGGTAACGGTAGAGATTGACCCGGACGGAATTTTTCGATACGGAATGGATTTCACCTTGGGAGACATCGTGACAGTCATTGACCCGTACGGTGATAAAGTGGCCGTGCGTGTGTCGCAAATCACGGAAAACAACGACGAGAACGGAAACAATTTCGTACTCAGTTGTGAAAAAATATAAAGGAGGCAACAAGATGATTAAATATGGTTTTTTTAGTTCAATTCAAGGGGACCGTGTGTATGATGCGGAGGATTTAGCGTGCATGTACGACGGTCTTGTATCCGACGGAGTAATCCGCGGTCTAGGCGCACAGTTAGAAGTGACAGCATGTGACAAGATGCAGGTGCTTGTCGGCACCGGTAAAGCTATTGTCGGAAGAAAGTGGGTGTGGAACACGGAGCAGTTAGCACTTACTATCCCACCGGCAAACGAAAGCAGTGTGCGCATTGACTTAATCGTGGCACGCGCGGACTTTGTAAACCGCGAAGTATCCTTTGAGGTAGTCAAGGGTGATGATATTGGAAGCCTGCCGAAACCGGTGGACACATCAACAATCAAGGAGATACCACTGGCGACGCTATCAATTCCGGCAGCAGCTACAAAAATTAAGACGGAAAACATCCATGATGCACGCTCTTTCGCGAGCATTACAGACTCGCAAAATTCTGCAGTAACGTATAAAGGTAAAAGATGGGTATATGTATCGGGCGAGGCGACTGCAAGTGCTCCGAAATTTATTCAAAGAACAGATGGACTAGTGATAACGAGAACCTTAGAAGTGAACGGTAACAAAATTGTTGACATTACGGTAGAAGTAGAAGTGGAAATGGCAAGCACAAAGTCGTATAAAATTAAGCCGATATTACCGCAGGAATTAAACCAGATACCAGCCTGGGCGCTTGTGAGTTATGTATCGAAGGGAGATGCACAGATAGCTTACCTCGGGAGTGGCGTGGATACTAGCGACGGAAAGAGGTATTTTGATTTCGCTGTACAGAGCACATCCGCATCTGGACATGATCCGGTTCTGTCGATGATGAAAATTCATTACATGGAACCAAGTAATGAATATGTAATAGAGTACTAATACAAAAAAGAGGGGCTTCCCCTCTTTTTTTAGTATAATTGTACTTTGTAAATAACAAGAATCGTCAATACAATACCAACAAGAATACTGAATATATCAAAACCATCTATCTTTTTATCTCTGTAAGGAGCATATAAATTGCGTCGATGCGTTTGGATAAGTGCGTATATTATAGCAATTATACCACAGAATAACATGGCATAATGTATCGGTCCCCAGCGAAATGTAAAAAGTGTATGACACAATGTACCAAGTACGTAACCGATACCGATATAGAACACATTGTGATATTCAAGGTATTTATTTCTCTGTTTTTTCTCATAACTTGCCATATATCTCCCTCCTTCTTTTACTGTATTAAATTTTAGTATGCTTTTTTTACACCATATTCTGCCTGTTTTTTAGTAAAACCCTCATACCTTAACTGTTTAATCAAACCGCTTTTTGAAAAGGATGAATAATCCATATAACTTTCTGCCATTTTGACGGCTTGCTCTTTCCAACTAACATCTACATGGTTGACGGCATATTTTGCTTCCTTACTTGAGTATCCCTCAAATTTTAATTGTTTAATCAATCCTTTTTTTGAAAAAGCGTCATAGTCCAAGTACGATTCCGCTGCATCAAGTGCGTTCAGACATCCGGCAGAAACAGGCTTCGGGGTTTTTGTTGGTTCAGGTGTTTCCTCGTCCTCTTCATAATCATCGTAACTTGAATCAAAATCATAATCATCGTAATCGGTATCATCACTTTCGGCGGTTGGAGCTGGTGTTGGCTTAGCGGTGCCATCGGATGAGGTTTTGACAGAAAAATATGCG
>CAKRGF010000005.1 GCA_934322085.1 uncultured Eubacterium sp. | reverse complement strand
ACTTATCCAAATGTGAAAATTCATGGTCTTATGACAATTGCACCAAACGTTTCCAATCCGGAAGAAAATCGTGTTCATTTTCACAATTTGCATAAATTACTAGTTGACATTAATGGCAAAAACATTGATAATATTAATATGAACGAACTTTCCATGGGAATGACCGGAGACTACGAAGTGGCGATAGAAGAGGGTGCTACTTATGTACGTGTAGGAACCGGCATTTTTGGAAATAGACAATACTTATAGAAAGGAACGAGAAGATATGGGTTTAGATTCCATTTTAAATTTCTTTAAGATTCCAGATGATTTTGATGACGAATATGAAGAGGAGTATGTGGAGGAGCCGGTAAAAGCAAAACCAGCAAAAACACAAAGACAGCCTGTTTCGCAGCAGGAGAATGACTATGAGGAGCCGGCACCAAAGCAGCGCAGCGGATTTTTAGGCTCTAAACCAAAGGTTGTACCGATGAACCGTACGATGATGGAAGTCAGCATTATTAAGCCGACGACTTTTGAGGATTCCCAGAACATATGTAATATGTTACTTTCCGGACGGCCGGTTGTTGTAAATTTGGAAGGATTTGACCCGGATGATGCACAGAGAATTATGGATTTTATTTCCGGATGTATTTATGCCATCAAGGGACAGTATCACCAGATTTCAAAATATATTTTTATTTTTACACCGGAAAATGTAGATATCAGTGGTGACCCTTTAGGGCTTGATGGCAGTTCAGCAAAGATGCCGACGATAAATCGTGAGTTTTAATCATGGGAACAAAGCAGGAACATTTCTTTTTGCAGCATGTTCAGGACATATATCATCGAACCCTTTATAGTGATTATCCCACTTTTACGGAGTTTCTTACAACAGGTGAGATGTCTTCTTTATTGCACAATAAAAAGATGTTTCCATCGGTTGTGATTCGTATGTGGGGTGGTCATAAAGATTGTGATTCCAAAATGGCCGGTTTTTTTCCGGCTGATTTTGTAGATACCGATTATACAGCTTTCCCAATTTGCTGTATTCGTATTTCCCCGGTTCATGAAAAGTATGCAGACACTTTAACACATAGAGATTATCTGGGAGCTGTATTGAATCTTGGAATTTCTCGTTCCACCATTGGTGATATCCGGATTTGTGAAAAGGCAGCATACCTTTTTTGTACAGCAGAATTAAAAGAGTTTATACTCTCAAATTTATATCAGGTAAAACATACCACGATAGAATGCCGCGAAATTTCTGAACTAGAAGAGATTCCAGCAAGACAGTATGAGATACACAGACAAACGGTTGCTTCGGCTCGTTTGGATAATGTAGTTGCCGCTATGATTGGATCTTCGCGAACGAAGGCGAATGAACTGATTACACAGGGCAGAGTATTTATAAACAGTGAGGAGAAAACATCAAACAGTTATCGATGTCCAAGTGATTCTATCTTTTCGATTCGGGGTCACGGTAAATATCGGCTTACCTTTGATGAAGGAGATATTACTAAAAAAGGAAAACAAAAAATTACTATATATCAATACCGATAAGGAGATGAAGGTTCATGTTATCACCACTTGATTTGAAAAATAAAATGATGGAGCCAAAAAAACGCAAGTATTATGATAAGGATGAAACGGATGATTATTTAGAACTTGTGATGGAGCAGTACAAAGAGTTGTATGATGAAAACCTGGAATTAAAGAAAAGTGTAAAATCTTTAAATGACGGGGTACAGTATTACCGCTCTATTGAAAATACGATGCAGAAAGCATTAGTTCTTGCTGAAAAAACAGCAAAAGAAACAAAGGACGCTGCTCAGTTAAAATCAGAAGCAATTGAAAAAGATGCGAATACCAAAGCAGATAAAATTATTGCAGAGGCAGAGCAGGAGTATGATAAATTAAAGGAGAAATGTCTTTCTCTGGTTCAGCAGTTTAATCAGTACAAGATGCAGTTAAAACAGGTTGCTTCGGCTCAGTTAGAGTTAATTACCAGTGATTCTTTTGATGTATATTCACCAGAGATTGAGGCAATCCAGAATGAAAAAGGTAATTTGATTGCGGAACAGAAACTAGATAAAGAACAGCCAGATATTAAAGAAACAGTGAATGAGGTGCCAAAGGATAACAATCCGGAAGTTCAGGAACTGGAAGAACCAGAAAAAACACCCGAACTTTCAATTGATACTTTGGAGCCCGAAAAAACAAAAGATTTATCAGAAACAATGGTTCTTCCAGACGTAAAAAAAGAAATTCGAGGCAAAAAACGAAAGGAAGAACTGCAGGAGGATATTCTCACTGCAGATACGATTGATTTAAGTGATACTTTAAATCAGATTCAAAAACCAAAAGATGCGGACACCAAAGAAGTAATGGATGCTCTTGTATTAGATCCGGTGGATGCGGTCGTTAAAGAACCTTTTTAGGCAGTTGAAAGTTCTATGGCAGCTTCTGATTCCAATCAGGAAATGCTTTCTCTTGAACCGGAAGAGGACAAGCGGGAAAAGGGGACTCCATCTTTGGATTCGTTACTGCAGAATATTAATTTAGGTAAGAAGAATAAGAAAAAGAAAGGAAAGGACGAAGACCCTTTTGAGTTTCTTGGTTCGGTAGATGATTTTTAATGATTCAGAATAAAAAACAAGTAATACATCATGCAGTATTTGCACTTATATTCATTTTGCTTATTTTCGGAGACCGCATAACCAAAAATTTTGCGATTACTTCTTTAAGGCAGGATGATATTACCATAATTCCCGGGGTGATATCATTACACTATTTAGAAAATCCGGGTGCGGCATGGGGAATTTTCCCGAATGCTATATGGTTTTTTGCCGTTATTACCGTTGTAGTTCTTGGTGCAATGGTATACTTTTACAGCAGAATACCGGTACAAAAGAAGTTTCTGCTGCTCCGGTTTACCATAATACTTCTGGCAGCCGGTGCAATAGGTAATTTTATTGACCGTATGATGTGGCACTATGTAGTTGACTTTTTGTATATAAAAGCAATCAATTTCCCAGTATTTAATGTAGCAGACTGCTATGTTTGTATTGCGGCTGTTTTATTAATTTATTGCTTACTATTTCGATATAAGGAAGAAGATTTTTTGTGGAAGAAGAAAAATTAACATTTGACGTAGAAACAAAAGAGGAACGCCGGATTGACCAATTTTTGGCTGAACAGATGGAATATTCGCGTTCCTTTATTCAGAAATTAATAAAAAATGAAAAAGTTACAGTGAACGGGAATGGCATCACAAAGGTGAAATATCCCGTTTCTTTTCGTGATAAAATTATAATTGAAATTCCAGCACCAAAGAAACTGGAAATTAAACCGGAGAAAATGGATTTAGACATATTATATGAAGATAATGATGTCATTGTTATTGATAAGCCGAAAGGAATGGTTGTACATCCTTCTGCGGGGCATATGAGCCATACATTGGTGAATGGGTTACTGTATCACTGTAAAGGCAACTTATCGGGAATAAACGGCGTATTACGACCGGGAATCGTACATCGAATTGATATGGATACAACGGGTGCAATCATTGCCTGTAAAAACGATATTGCCCACCAGTCATTAGCAAAACAACTGCAGGTTCATTCCATTACAAGAAAGTATGAAGCTATTGTATATCATAATTTGCAGGAGGAAACAGGAACAATTGACAAACCGATTGGAAGACATCCCGTTCATCGTAAAAAGATGGCCGTTGTTCCTCCAGAGAAGGGGAAGAGGGCGGTGACACATTATCGTGTTCTTTCTCATCTGAACAATAAATTCAATTATATTGAATGTCAGCTTGAAACAGGACGCACGCATCAGATTCGTGTGCATATGGCATCCATTATGCACCCACTGCTTGGGGATGAATTATATGGTCCAAAACCACAAAAAATGTTTGAAAAGCTACAGGGCCAGACTCTTCATGCAAAAATTTTAGGGTTTCAACACCCTGTTACAAATCAATATATAGAGGTCGAATCACCGCTCCCACAATATTTTGTAGAATTGTTAAAAACCATCGAAAATTCGTGATTTTTTAGTAGAAATACTGCTTGACAATTGCATTACTATAGGTGTAGAATTTAGTTACTTGGCAAATGTTCGTGAAGTAACAGCTTGTAGAATCTTTAGGGGGAGTATTCTATTATTGTAGTTTCTTTCGTCTACAAATGTAGATAATGTAATTTTTGCTACTGATTTTGAGGAGGATTTGTTTTTATGAGTAAGAGTTCGGCGGATAAGGAAATGCGATTGCATGAAGGGGAATTAAATGTCATGGAATTATTGTGGTCCAATAAAGTACTAGCTGCTAAAGACATTTCCAAAATTATTAAAGAATATATTGGATGGGAAAAAAACACAACGTATACAGTAATCAAGCGACTCATCAACAAGGGAGCCATTCAGCGCGAGGATCCAGGATTTTTGTGCAGTGCTAAGGTTTCAAAAAAAGAAATTCAGGACATTGAAACAAAGGCATTGCTTAATAAAATGTATAACGGTTCCTTGAGTACATTCATCAATGACTATTTAGGAAATCGGAAGCTTTCGTTAGAAGAGACTATGGAATTAAAACGAATCCTGCATTTCAATGAATAAAATAGCTCGCATCCGGAAAAGAACAGATAGGGTGCGAGTTTATTTTTGGAGTTTGACTCTATTCGCCAAACTCCAGTTTTTCGAAAAGACTTGACGAGAAAACGCTTATTTGCTATAATTTTAGTATAAACCAATGGATACATTTAGATTTGGGAGGTTTAAGTTTATGGATAAGAAAATCACTTATCATGAGCAGACAAGCCGTGAAAACACATTAAAACTACGCAGTGTCTTACAGACACTTCCGGATTTTACAAAAGATTTTTTTCGTGCCATTGAGCCAAATACATCTGCAAAAACCAGAATATCTTATGTATATGATATTCGTCTTTTTTTTCAGTTTTTGCAGATAAACAATCCGATGATTGCAAAAAAAGATTCCATTAAAGACATTTCCTTAAAGGATTTAGAACAATTGCAGCCGGTTGATATTGAGGAATATTTAGAATATTTAAAATATTATAAAGATGCAGATGGTGTAATTCACACCAATAAAGAACAGGGAATTCATCGAAAATTGGCGACGTTACGAAGTTTTTATGCTTATTACTATAAACGTGAGTATATCCATAGTAATCCTACTGTAATTGTTGATATGCCTAAATTACATAAACGAGAAATTATCCGCTTAGACCCGGATGAAACTGCAAATCTTCTGGATTATGTGGAACATGGCGGAGACGAAATGACCGGGATGAAAAAAGTATATTTTGAGAAGAACAAAACACGAAATCTTGCATTATTTACTCTTCTGCTTGGTACAGGAATCCGTGTGTCTGAGTGTGTCGGATTGGATATTGAGGACGTTGATTTTAATAACAACCGGATTAAGGTAATACGAAAAGGTGGTAAAGAGGATTTTGTATACTTTGGTGATGAAGTTGCAGAAGCTTTATATGATTACTATGCAGAACGAATGACACTTACAACAAAGGAAGGTCATGAACATGCTTTGTTTCTGTCTGTTCAGAAGCGTCGTATCTGTGTAAAATCAATAGAAAATTTAGTTTCAGATTGCGCAAAGCATGTTACGACATTAAAGCATATTACGCCTCATAAGCTGCGAAGCACATACGGTACCAATTTATACCGGGAAACAGGTGATATTTATCTGGTTGCTGAAGTATTAGGCCATAATGATGTAAATACAACCAGAAAGCATTACGCGGCATTAGAAGACGACAGAAAACGAAGGGCAGCTTCAGCAGTTCATTTACGGGAGTCTTAGCCTCTATCCTACCGACCGGTAGGATAGGTTTGGAACATTGCCTGAATACTCTTATAAATAGAATTTGCTGCCTTTTTCTGAAAAGTAGTATTTGTTAATTTGGAATAATCGCCGTTTCCAGAAATAAAACCAAGTTCAATTAAAATAGCCGGTACCGTATTATGTTTTAATACATAATAAGCAGCTGTTTTTGTGCCACGATTTGTTGTTTTTAAATCTGACAATAACTGTTTACGGAATAAGTTTGCCATGGCTTTACTTGATATGCCACTAAAACTTGTCTTGTTATTCGATACAGAATAATAAACTTCTGTTCCATTAGCAGTTCTATTATCGGCAGAATTCATATGCAGACTGATAAATGCATCAGCACTTACAGATTTAGCAAAGGCAGCACGTTTTGCTAGTGTGACAAAAGTATCCGTCGTCCTAGTCCAATACACTTTTGTATCTGGTGCATTTCCTGAAAATTTATCTTTCATCAGCGTATAAATAATCTTGTGTGTTAAATCTTTTTCATTAGTTCCTTTATTTTGAGCACCAGGATCGTGACCACCGTGACCGGCATCTAATACTAAAACATTCTTAAAGATTTTATTTGGCTGTCCCATTAATACACTGAAGGAATTCCCCTTTTCATAAATTTTGTATCCTACCAAAGACGCTGTCGTAACTGTAATCACTGTATTTTGTCCACTTTTTGCAATCATAATCTTTTTAATTGAACTATGATTAATGATAATCGGATTCGATTGATAATAGGACACATAATCGCCCGGAATAATGATTTGAAATTTTTTGTTCAAGTACAAATCCTGATTACGAACTTGATTGATGTGGATGTCCTTCGGACGAGGAATTGATAAAGAGTAATTTGTTACACTTCCATCTCCTGCCTGATACGTGCGAAGTATATTGATTTCTAAAATCTTATTGTGAATAATATAAGAAAAATCTGCCGTATTGTAACAGGTAAAGGTAAGCGTCACTGTTGTCCCGTTAGTAGTCATATTCATTGACTGAATTATCTCACCAAACCGTTTAAAACTTTTTTTCCCTAATAAATAAGAAGATTTTGGCAGTGAAATCGAAATCACATTACCATTACGCTTTACCGTTGCTGTTTTCATAATGTCTTCATTTGTGCCCGATAACTGGACAGAAATAGAACCAGTTCCCTTCTGCTCCTGGTAAAAGGATTTGAACGCGTACAAATAATTCGTTGTAGAACTTGTTTGCTGTGCTGTTGAAGTTTTTGTACTCCAACTAAAAAATTCCTTATTCTGAATGGAATAACAAGACAATTTTTTGTTCCAGCTGCGTGTATAGTTTAAACGGCCTAAAATAGAGGCAGCTGGTATACACAAAATATTTTGTTTCGTTTTATGCGAATAAATCATTTTCGGAGCAGCTGATAATGTTATTGTTTTGTTATTCAATTTTGCCTGTTTGCTGTCAAGTGCTGCTCGTAAAGTCTGATTTAAATCTGCATCATTGACAATCAGTTCTTTTGTTGTCTCATTATAAGAATAAGTAAGACCCATAATGGAAGAAAGTACCTCTTCGGCTGGCAGATACATCCTTCCGGATAATTTAACTACAGGAATAGAATGAAGGGAATATTTTGTATGGTTATAGTAAATATTTCCCTGGGTCCCTGTGTAATATGTTAATTTCCCATCGTATGTAAGCTGCAAAGGTGCAGCTAACTGAATGGTTGTTCCTGACTTTATATAAGAAAAACGTAGTGTTTTAGCAACGTAATTTATTGGAATTAGTATTTTTGTCTTTTTCTTTGCAACAAATCGAACAGAAACTGGTGCTGCTTTTAATTTTACTTTTTTCCCATTTTTATAAGCTGTCTTTTTTCCAATCTGCATTTTCAAGGTTATACCATTCGCAGATAAGATAAGAATTTTCCCTTTATGGTCGTATTTGCAGGAAATATTCATACCTTTCATAAATACATCATCATAGGCAGCCATATAGTTTTTATTAATAACAACTGCTGGGTATGCTTTTTTAGAGATTGTTTTATTCTGATAGGTAACCGACATTTTTTTTGAACGATTGATATATGTTTTGCCGTTATAGTAAAGTTTGATACCATTTGCTTTTGCTAAACTCTTTGGGCCGGAAACAGATATCGCAACACTGCCAAGCACAAAACATATAATAATGAAAGTTAATCTATAATAAAACTTGTTACACTTTTTCATAAGGCACCTCTTTGTTTCATTTTTCTACAGTTTATCAATATGAATTGACAGAATATTGTCAGTTACGCATAGATTTACTCAAAAAGGTGCGAATACTTTTATACCTTGTCTATTTAAAGTTAGGCAGCAATAAATAACCGCCGGCATGAATACTTTCTGAAGAAAGACTGTTTAATGAAATAATAGCCTCTTCGTATTCAGACTTTGATAAGTTAGAATACTTCTCTGCATATGTATCAGCAAGGGAAGAAAGTGTATCACCAGACTTAATTAAAACATTTTCATAACTCTTCATCGTGTGCTGTCCACTCATATCAGCTGAAGCAGTCTTTCCGGTCAGTCCACTCAATAAAACAAGGGATAAAATCACCACTGGTACAAGAATAAATGTAAAACGTAATTGTAATAAATTTCTCATAATAGTCACTCCTTATCAATCGAACACACAGTCCGAACGTCTGTTTGCTATATATAATATATCATCCGAACAGATGTTTGTCAATGACTATTTTCAAAAAAAAGAAACGATTTGAATTTAACATAACAAATCGTTTCTGCTTATACACTATTTCTATCTACTCTTCTGCATCATCATCTTCAGCGTCAATTTTAATGGCACCCGAAGATAATTCATCAATGGCAATGGAAAGAGCTTTCGGACAGTCATTGTGTTCCGTTAAAGGCTCTGAGCCGGCAATAATCTGCCTAGCGCGTTTCGCAGTTGCCAGCACAATGGAATAACGACTGTTTACAACAGGCTGTTCTCCCTGCTCGACTTCACTGTTTGCAATATTCATAAGATCTGTGTACGATGGATGTAACATAATAATTTCTCCTTTCAATTTAACAATTACTATTATATCATGGTTTTCCAAACTGATTCAATGGCCAGATCCGTAAAAATACTTTTCCAGCAATGTTTTTGCGTTTAACTGGTCCTGGTGCATCCGGATCTTCGCCCTGCGGAATACTGCGGCTGTCCAGACTTACGGAACGATGATCCCCTAAAACATAGTACTCATCTGATTTTAAGGTATATGGTTTCTCTTTTGTTCCCAGTTCAATCTGACTATCATCCATGGCATCTTTTGCATATGGGTCATCAATCTTTTTGCCATTAATATAAATGGAATTATTATCAATATAAACAGTTTCACCAGGCAGCCCGTAAATACGTTTTACATAATACTCATCCACATCGCGTCCCTTTGGATAAAATACGATAATGTCATAACGCTCTGGATCATGGATCCGGTATATAAACTTATTTACTAATAAGCTGTCTCCACTTTGCAGGGTATCCTGCATTGAATTACCATCAACAACTGTACGCTGCAAAATATAAGTTGGTACAACAAAAATACAAAATACAATAATTAAAACATACAACAATATCTCAAAAATGATACTTAGCGGATTCCTTTTCTTGCGGGCCGCCTTACGATTTTCCCGCAAATCATCGACAACCATTGTCTCTGTCTGTGAGGTTTGTGTTTCATTCATATCCATATTGCAATTACTCTCCCTCCGAATGATTTTTTAGTTCTGATTCCATGTGTTCAATCAGATTTTTGCAGTTACAGACACGGCAGTGCTCGTTCTGAATAATCTGGTTTACACATTCTACGGCATCTTCCAACTTGTCATTTACAACAAGATAATCATAAGACTTCATATATGCCACTTCTTCACCAGCACGCTTAAGACGTTTGTTAATCTGTTCTTCGGTCTCTGTTCCTCTTCCTCTTAAGCGGGAAGCAAGTTCCTCATAAGATGGCGGTGTAATAAAGATCAATACCGCTTCCGGAAACTGTTCTTTTACAAGCATACCGCCCTGCATTTCAATTTCTAAAAGAACATCTTTTCCTTCTGCAAGCTGATTCTTTACGGCCTGCTTCGGCGTGCCATAGTAGTTGCCCACATATTCTGCCCACTCAATCAGCTCATCCTGTTCTATCATATGTTCAAATTCCTCACGGGTATGAAAAAAGTATTCACGCCCATTTACTTCTCCCTCTCTTGGCTTACGTGTCGTAGCCGATATGGAAAGAAAATAAGGATATTTTTCAATCAATTGTTTCATTATGGTTCCTTTTCCGGCACCGGAAAAGCCTGAAATAACGGTTAAAACGCCTTTCTTTGACATAGAAAAAGCTCCTTTCGTTTATTGATTCATTCTTGCGGCGATGGTTTCCGGCAGTAAAGAGGATAATACAATGGTCTGATTATCTAACACTAAAACTGCTTTTGTCTTACGTCCGCAAGTGGCATCAATCGCAGCCCCCTGGTCTTTTGCCTGCTGGATTAACCGCTTAACCGGAGCGGCATCCGGACTTACAATACTGTACACTTTATCGCTGTTTACTACATTTCCAAAACCAATATTAATAAATTGCATAGTAAGCGCCTCTCTATTCAATGTTCTGAATCTGTTCACGAATTTTCTCGATTTCGGTTTTTAAATCAATCCCATACTCGGAAACTTCGGAATCATTTGCTTTGGATAATGTTGTGTTTGCTTCACGATTCATTTCCTGAATTAAGAAATCCAGTTTACGCCCAATGTTTTCTCCAGCCGCTAAGGTTTCTTTTACATGCTCAACATGAGTACGCAGACGAACCATTTCCTCATCGACACAAATTTTATCACTAAACATAACAATTTCTGTTGCCAAAAGATTTTCATCAATTTGTGTATCACCAAGAAGCTGTTCGACTTTCTCGGTAATTTTCTTTCGGTATTCTTCTACAATCTGAGGAGAGCGCACTTCTATTTTATCTACTAAATTAGAAATATGATCCAGTTTTTCAGATAAATCTTTTGCTAATTTTTCTCCCTCGATGCGTCGGCTTTCCGCAAATTTTTTACCGGCATCGCGTAATGCCTGTGTCACAATCGGAATCCATTCTTCTTCGTTGTCATCCTCTTCTGCTTTTGTAAAAACATCCGGAAATCGTGCCAATTGATAAGCCTGAATCGTTCCGTCAATCGAAAATTCATCTGCCATCTGGGAAATGCCGCTTAAATAAGCAGCTGCAATTTGAGGATTATACTGAATCGATTCAGCGTTTTCCTGCAATTGTTCCATGGAAACGAAAATATCGATTTTTCCTCTTTTTGCAAACTCTTTCACCTGATTTCGAATGGCAGGCTCATAAAAATTTAATTTTCTTGGAAGACGAACCGACAAATCCAGATAGCGGTGATTCACCGACTTCATTTCGATGGTAACCTTGTATTTTTCATTGGCTGCCTCACCGCGGCCAAATCCCGTCATGCTCTGAATCATGATAAGCCTCCTTTTTTATCCAATCTGTATTATTATAGAGCATCGCAGTCGATAAGTCAAGTTTGTTGCCCTCTTTCCAGAAATATTGTATAATAAAAAAAGATGAAAAGAAAGGATGAATACACATGGCATTTGATGGTTTTACAATTGCTGCCTTAGTCAGCGAAATGGACGCTAAATTAACCGGCGGCCACATACAAAAAATTGCACAGCCGGAGGCAGACGAACTTCTGCTTTCCATAAAAAATAATAAAACACAGTATAAATTGCAGATTTCAGCGAGTCCTTCTCTCCCGCTGATTCATTTGACAAATTCACCAAAACCTTCACCATTTACAGCGCCTGGATTTTGTATGTTGTTAAGAAAACATTTAGGTGGAGCCAAAATTCTGGCATTTGAGCAGGTCGGATTGGAGCGCGTTATTAAAATTCAGTTAGAAAACCTGAATGAATTAGGGGATGTTGTTCAAAAATCACTGATGGTCGAGATTATGGGAAAACACAGCAATATTATTTTAGTCGATGAAAAAAATACAATTGTTGACAGTATTAAACATATTAATGGATTAACCAGTTCTGTCAGACAGGTATTGCCGGGGCTTGATTATTTTATACCAAATACCAAACATAAAATGAATCCGTATGAAGTTACTACAAATGACTGGAATGAGACACTTTTTGTAAAACCGGTTTCGATTGCGAAAATGTTATATGGCTCCCTATCCGGATTCAGCTCTTCTCTTTCCCACGAACTTGCTTATAGAAGCCACCTCGATGGAGACGCATCGACTGCTTCCCTAAACGGAAATGATAAATCGGCGTTGATGGAACAGTTTCGCAGCCTGATGCAGCAAACAAAAGAAAGAGATTTTTCTCCCTGCATTGTTTTTCGAGGGGCAAAACCGATTGATTTTGGTGCTTTCTCATTTGCAATGTATACAGACTGCACCTGCAAAACATACGAATCGATGTCCGAAGTGGTAGAAACCTTTTACGGGGAAAAGGATACGCTTGAGCGCATCAGACAAAAATCGATTGATTTGCGTAAATCTGTTACTAATATTTTGGAGCGGAATTATAAAAAACGTGATATGCAGTATAAGCAATTGAAAAAAACAGATGGAAAAGAAAAATATAAAGTATATGGTGAATTACTGACAACATATGGTTATCAGCTCTCCGAGACGGATACCTCATTAACCTGTGTTAATTATTATGACAATCAGGAAATAACGATTCCGGTTGATGAGACGATGACGGCGATTGAAAATGCAAATAAGTATTTTGCCCGTTACAACAAATTAAAACGTACCGAGGAAGCCGTCAAAGAGCAGCAGGAAGAAACAGAGGAAACCATTACACATCTTGAATCCATTATGACAGAACTTGATATTGCACGAAAAGAGGAAGATTTAGTAGTTATAAGACAGGAATTAAGTGATTTTGGATACATGAAAGAAAAGCGGTCAGGCAAAAAAGGGAAACCGCAAAAAAAGAGTAAACCACTCCATTTTATTTCCAGTGACGGCTATGATATTTTTGTTGGGAAAAACAACTACCAAAATGATGAGTTGACCTTTAAGATGGCAACGGGAAATGATTGGTGGTTTCATGCTAAAAACATGCCCGGTTCTCATGTGATTGTGAAAACAAAGGGCGAAGAACCGCCGATTAAAACGTTTGAAGAAGCGGGAAGTTTAGCTGCCTATTTCTCCAAGGGAAAAGGGGCAGACAAGGTGGAAATTGACTACACACAGAAGAAAAATGTAAAAAAACCAAATGGAGGAAAGCCTGGATTTGTTGTATACTATACCAATTATTCCTTAATGGCATCCTCCCATATTGAGGAAATCCAGTGCGTAAATGCCGAAGATTCTGTATTTCTTGAAAGG
This sequence comes from uncultured Eubacterium sp., assembly GCA_934322085.1. Classification (GTDB taxonomy): domain Bacteria; phylum Bacillota; class Clostridia; order Lachnospirales; family Lachnospiraceae; genus Eubacterium_F. Next base: position 78,913 of record CAKRGF010000005.1, on the reverse strand, counting down.
AGTTATATATAATGGCAGTTAAAATGGACACACACATTCATACGTCATTTTCAACAGACAGCGAAACAGATATGAAAGAGCAGATTTTAACTTCTTACAAAAAAGGCTTAGAGGGAATCTGCATTACCGACCATATGGATTACAATTTTCCGGAATCTGCGCTGGAACATCCGGTTGACGGGATTCCATTCTGCTTTGATTTGGATGATTATTTTAAGCGGATTCATACACTGCAAAAGACGGCACCACTCTCTGTTTATACTGGTGTGGAGTGCGGTTTGCAGCTTCTTTCTGATGTAGTGGATAAAAATAAAGCCTTATGCCAAAATAAGGAGTTTGATTATATTATTGGCTCACTTCATTTGGTTGACGGAAAAGACCCATACTATCCCTCTTTTTGGGAAAATCAAGAACCAACCGAGTGCATTTTGACGTATTTTGAAAAGATTTATGATAATATAACAACATTTCATGAAATGGATTCTTTGGGACATCTGGATTATATCGTCCGTTATGCACCGGCAGGTTACAAATACGAGCCAGTGCAATTTAGGGAAATTATAGAAGCCATTTTGCAGGTGCTGATTCAAAAAGACCTTGCGCTTGAAATTAACACTTCCGGATTTAAGACACCTCTTTCCCGTCAAAATCCACATGAGAAAATTATTGAATGGTACTTAGCACTTGGCGGGGAAATGGTAACGATTGGTTCAGATGCTCATTCTCCCGAATTTTTGGCGTTTCATTTCGATGAAGTGGCAGCCCTATTAAAAAAATACGGAATCCGTCAGTATACAGTGTTTCAAAAACGGACTCCGGTATTTTATGATATTTAATGCCTTTTATTATTTTTGAGAAAAACATGATATTTGGGATTTAAATTTCTGTTTTTTTCAATTATCTCTTTTAGTATATCTACTGTTTTATCAATTTCTTCCTTTGTTGTATGGGAGGAAAGGGTAAAACGGACGGTTCCTCTTGCCAAACTGCCGGTTAGTCCAATTGCTTCAATTACATGAGAGGTGACGGATTGACCCGCATTGCAGGCGGAGCCGGCAGAGGCGCAAACTCCTTCCATATCTAACAAAATAACAATCGTTTCTCCATCGACAAAAGAAAAACTTATATTAATGTTATTAGGAAGGCGTTTTCTTCTTGAGCCATTCAAATGACAATAGGGAATTTCCTGTTCGATTCGATGAATCATGTAATCACGTAATTGAGACATCGTATTTGATTTCTCCGTTAAGATTTCGTTTGCCAATTGAGCCGCTTTTCCCATACCAACAAGTGCAGGAACATTTTCTGTACCGGCACGGAGTCCTCTCTCCTGTTTTCCACCGTGATGGAAGGAAGGTAAATTCACTCCTTCCCGTATATACAAAAATCCGGCACCTTTTGGACCATAAAATTTGTGCGCACTGGCACTTAATAAATCTACATTCATTTTTGTGATGTCAATCGGAATCTGTCCATATGCCTGAACGGCATCAGTATGAAAAACAGCCCTGCTGTTTGCTTTTACAAGTGATGCAAGCTCAGGAATTGCCTGAATTGTGCCAATCTCATTATTTGCAGTCATAATGGATACTAAAATGGTATCTTTTCGCAATGTCTGCAGCAATTTCTCCGGTTTTATAAACCCCTGTTCATCCACATCTAAATAGGTAATTTCAAAACCTCTTTCTTCCAAATAGGCACATGTATTTAATACGGCATGATGTTCTATTTTTGAAGTAATAATATGATTTCCGTTCTTTTTACACTGCTCGGCAGTGCCGATGATTGCCCAGTTATCCGATTCCGTTCCACCCGAGGTAAAATAGATGTTTTGCGGCTTGGCACAATTAAGCGTTTTGGCAATTCGCTTTCGTGCCGTTAATAATGCAGACTTATTAGCGACACCTAAATCATATACACTGGATGGATTTCCGTAGGAATCCTTTAAATAAGGCATCATTTCTTCTAACACTTGTTCTGAAAGAGGCGTGGTGGCGGCGTTATCCAAGTAAATCGTCTGACTCATACCTCATACCCTCTCTCTTGTATCTATCACTATATCTTATGCATTATTCGACAGATTGTGACAAATTACATTAGCGTATGGTAATTTTATGATAGGAACGCTTACCAATTCCGTTTTTTCGTACAATTTCCTCACTGTGGACTTCCTGTTCCGTCTCGATATCTTCTTTCGGAACGGTAAAATCAACAGTATCCGGTGTATCTGATGTTTCCAATGTATTGAATGTTTCCGGTGCTTCCTCCATGCTTGTAGCAACTGTTTCAATAATTGGTTTGGAATCATCCTTCCACTGATTTTCTAAATCATGAATTGTTGGAACTTCATCATACTCACTGATATTCGAATACTGGTCATCCAAAGGAATACTAACCGGCTGAATATCAAAATCAAATTTTGGTTTCTGATATTTTGGCAGGGTGCTTTTGGATGGTTTAAGAGGCAGTGCTTCAGATAATTCTACCTTTTCTTCATCGCGCTCAATTACATCCGCCATATCTTCCTGAGCACTCTCGTTCATACGTTTAATCGGTTCCGCTATATCCAGACGATCCAGTAAATGATTAAGCTGCTCTTCTTCTGTCTGAGCTGGTAAATAAGAGTTGTCAACCAGCACATCAGAAGGCGTTTCTTTTTCTACAATTTCAAGATTCCCCATATCTTCCGGCTCGGAATCAAGTTCTAAAACAGATTCCATTTCCAATTCAGGCACAGTCTCTTTTTCAATTTCTATCTGTTTTTCTATAAATTCTTCCGGCATCGTCCATTCCGGAATTTCGTCTTTGGTTTTTCCTAATGTTTTCAAGATAAGATTATCTTTTTCTTTCTCTTCTTTATATGATGTCACTTCTTTTTGTGTCGGTTCTAGTGCTAGTTCTTCTTCAAGTTTTAGTTCTTCAGATTTTGGTTCTTCATTTTTTGCTGCAATATCCAAAATTTCCGTTTCTAATTTTTCCGATTCAAGTTTTTCTGTTTCCGGCAAAATTTCCTCTGGCAAAAGGACACTGCTGAATCCATAACCTGTTAAAATTGGCAGAAAACACGTAATGCAGTAAAAAATATTTGTGTGTTCGGAACACAAAATATAGTAACATACAGAAGCGAAAAATGTAATAAGAACCGGACCAATGAAAGAAAAACGATTTCGAATGGCATAATAGCCGGCCAAAACTGCAAAAGCAAAGAAAAGCAGCACAAATATACCACTTGAAAATGGTGCAAAAAAGTAAAATAATGGTTTTGCATATTTTAAAAGAATATAATCTATCATAGCACGGCTTCCATCCAAAGGAAGTGCCACATCTTTTGCAAATGTAAAATTTGTAATACTTGTTTTTTCAAAGATAAACAATATGGCTAATATTCCCACTGTAAACACAAGAAAATAAACAGCACATAATGCACCTGTCGAAAAAACGGATGAATTCGGATTCTTTTGTCTGGAGAAAAACAAAGCTAACAAACATCCGATAAACAAAACCGTTACCAGTGGATTAATATGGATGGCAAACGCGAAAATGACACCGAGAAACAATGCTCCAAAAACGCAGGAAAAAACACTAGTTTTCTTTCCTGTTCCCAAGGCTCTTAACCAAATCAAAAAACATAAATATGGAATTAGAAAACTGAGCATATTCAGTATCATCTGCTTTGGAAGATACTGTGCCTGATTCAAATAAACAACTAGATATATACTACTTATAAAACTAATAATTCCGCAAATCCGTCCACTGCAGAGACGGCCAATTGCATAAATACATAGGGTTAGTACGAAAGAAGCGGCAGCTGGATTCCATCCATAAATAGATTTCTGCCACAGTAAAAGTCCTATACTGACAAGTATCACAATAAACAGTTCTATTAAAATACTAATAAAACTATTATTCTCAAAAATTGTCAGCCACTGATGTTGTTTTATAAAATAAGCAGCTAACAGAAAAAGCAGTAATCCAAAAACAACGCCCCCCACTAGGAAATATTTATTTTGAGAATTGGTAATAACCAAATTTATAATCTCAAACATGCTAAAAAGTGCGACCGGTAAATATAAAATGGCACACACAATTCGTAAAACATTTCTTTTTAATAACACAGGTATCTCTCCTTTTGTACATAAACATTCGTATTTATCATACTATAAAATGACGAATTTAACAACATTTTTTCATGATTTGATACATATATTACTAAAAAAGAGTGCAGGTGTACAGTGAAAGACCAATTATTAAAGGGAACAATGATTTTAACCATTGCCGGATTTGTCACAAGAGTCATTGGCTTTTGCTATCGGATTTTTCTTGCTGGCGAATTAGGTGAAGTAAATTTAGGAATTTATCAATTAATTTTCCCGGTCTATTCCATTTGTTTTACGATTTATGCTGCCGGCATCCAGACAGCCGTTTCACAGTTAATATCGCATCAGCCCGAAAAAAATCATGGACAAATTATAAAAGCTGGTATCACACTTTCCTTTTGTCTGGCAGTCATTCTGTCGATTAGTCTTTTTTCCTTCCGTACAGTAATTGCACATTCTTTTTTAGGTGCAGACAAAACGGCACCATTACTTTTTGTTTTGGCGTTTATCTTTCCCTTTTGTGGTGTTACATCAACAATTAATGGATATTTTTATGGAAAAAATAATGCCACAATCCCGGCGGTTACACAGATTATTGAGCAGTTAGTGAGAGTTATTTTTGTTGTCTCTCTCTGCTTTTACGATTTACTTCCAGTTTCATCTCTCATTTTATCCGTAGCGGGACTTGTTATTGGCGAACTGGCAAGTAATTTTTATAACATGTATCATTTGATAAAAGAATCTTCTCTTACGCATTTGTTTTGTCAAAAAGCTCAGTTTGGTAATGTAATCCGTATGGCACTGCCGCTCACCGGCACAAAATTAATTATTGCACTTCTTGGCAGTGTAGAATCGGTTTTCATTCCGCCGATTTTATGTAGAGCAGGTTCTTCTTTAGAAGATGCACTGGCAATTTATGGAATTTTGACAGGTGTTGTGCTGCCATTTATTCTTTTTCCGGGAACAATTACAAACTCGCTTTCTGTTCTTTTACTGCCTGCCATATCCAGAGCAAGCGGTCAAAAAGATAACCACCATGTACGACAGACAACTTCTGTTACAGTCCGTTATTCCCTGCTGCTTGGTGTGCTTACCTGTGCTGTCTTTTTAAATTATGGAATGGACCTTGGACAATTTGTATTTCATAGCGAAAATGCTGGAAAACTTTTGACACTGCTTGCCTTTTTATGTCCATTTTTATATGTTACAACAACTTTAGGCAGCATCATCAATGGTCTCGGAAAAACCGTAATCACTTTTGTATTTACTATAATTGGTCTTATAATACGAATTAGCTGCCTGTTTTTTCTGGCTCCTGTTTACGGAATCTTTGGTTATCTGTTCGGACTTTTATGCAGCCAGATTACCATCTGTTTGTGCCATGGAATCTACCTGATGAAGAAAACACAGATTACCATTCAGGTCACAAAATACTTTGTCTGGCCGTTTATCTTTCTTGTGAGCCTTCTCTATATCAGTAAGATATTCTGCCGTTTCCTGATAAATCTGACAAATCACTCTTATTTAGCATATTTATCGCTAATTCCCGTGCTCTTTGCTGCCTTACTCTATTTTTATCAGTGTGGCTTGATTTCAAAAAAGGATATTAAGCTCTTTCGTTAGCTTCTTCAATCATCTGGGCAAGTGTGGCTTCCTCAATAATTGGAACCGAAAGCTCTTTTGCTTTTTTGTTTTTAGAGGACTGGGAAGTGATATCATTATTCACCAGATAACTGGTGTTTTTGCTGACACTGCCTGCCACTTTTCCACCGAGAGATTCAATGATATCTTTGCACTGGTTACGGTTATCAAATGTATTTAATGTTCCTGTAATAACAAAGGTAAGACCGGCAAATGGCTGATGATCCTTTTTCTCCGGATAGGAAACAGTAAGCAGGTCATCTAAGTTCTTCAACTGTTCCTGATTGTTTTTGTCTGCAAAGTACCGAACAAAAGACTTTGCTAATACCTCACCAATGCCATCCACTTGAAGCAAGTCTTCTTCTGTGATTTCCTGCATCTTCGTAATCGGATACGGGTATTTTTCGGCAATAAGTTTTGCCATACTTAATCCAATGCCCTTAATACCAAGACTGTATAATAAATTGACAAGCGGTATTTGTTTTGCCTTTTCAATAGACTCAATGAGATTGTCATAGGATTTTTCACCAAACCCTTCCATCTCAACGATTTTGTCCTGATATTTTTCCAGATTAAAAATGTCTGTCAAGGAGTGAATCATGCCATCTGCTACAAATTTTTCAAGTGTGGATTCCGATAAGCCATCAATATTCATAGCATTACGGCTCACAAAATGCGTCAGCAATTTTATTTTTTTTGCATAACACTGTTCATTTGGACAGAACAAAAAGACAGAACCATGTTCCTGCTCTAATGTCGTGGATGCGCCACAGACCGGACATTTGTCAGGAATGACACAGGATCCGCTCTTTGTTTTATTTTCCTGTATCTGTGGAATAATCATATTGGCCTTATAAACTAATATTTTATCACCAATTCCTAATTTCAATTCTTTTAAAATGCTTACATTATGAACACTGGCACGCGAAACAGTGGTTCCCTCTAACTCGACAGCATCAAAAACCGCAACTGGATTTATTAGTCCGGTACGTGAAGCACTCCACTCAATTTCCCGAAGCGTCGTTTCTGCCAGTTCATCCTGCCATTTAAACGCAATCGAATCATGCGGAAATTTGGCAGTACGCCCAAGAGTAGCACTATAGGCGACATCATCAAAGGTCAATACCAGACCATCACTTGGTAAATCGGACTGTTTTACATAATCCGAAAAATAAGTAATCATATCTTCCAGATTTGATGCAGAAACTTCACGGTAAGGTGCCACTTCAAAGCCCTGTTTTACAAGCCAAACTAGCCCCTCTTTTTTCTTTGTAAAAGAAATCTCATCACCAATTGAAATAATATTATAGGCGTAGAAATGAACACGGCGTTTTGCAGTAATCTCGTTATTTAACTGCCGTACACTTCCACTGCAGAGATTTCGTGGGTTCTTATATTGCTCTTCCACATTTTCCTGCTTATTTAATTCTTCGAAATCAGAATATCGAATCAGCGCTTCGCCGCGGACAATTAAAGTTCCGGTATACTGAATACGTCCCGGTATATTCACAAATGTTTTCGCATTATTCGTGATGACTTCTCCAATTTCACCATTTCCACGAGTCAGTGCTTTTACTAATTCACCGTTTTCATAAGTCAAGATAATACTCAGCCCATCTAATTTCATCGACAAAAGCCCCTGCTCGTTTCCAATCCATGCAACCAAATCCGATGGTTCTTTTGTTTTATTCAGAGAAAGCATCGGCTGAACATGCTGCTCTTTTGGGAGTTCACTAATGGTTTCATAACCAACATGAATGGTCGGGCTGTTATTCATCGTAATGCCCGTTTCTTTTTCCAGCACAAGTAGTTCATCATAAAGCTTGTCGTATTCAAAATTAGACATCACTTCACCCTGTCCCTGATAATATACTTTGGCAGCGTGATTCAAACGCGAAATTAATTCTTTCATGCGGGATACCTTTTCCATTATTCTGCTTCTCCTTTATTCTGTGCCAGATTTTTCAGTGTTTTTACTTCGGATGATGTCAGCTCACGCCATTTTCCGACAGGGAGCGAACCAAGTTCAATATTCATAATGCGGATTCTTTTTAAGCTGGTGACACGATAGTCAAAATATTCACACATTCGACGAATTTGACGGTTTAATCCCTGCGTTAATGTAATGTAAAAGCAGTCTTTTCCCATCCGGCGTATCTTGCAGGGTCTGGTTATTGTATCCAGAATTGGCACGCCCTGCGCCATTGCCTGCAATACAGAATCCGTAATTGGTTTATTTACATGGACAATATATTCTTTTTCATGATAATTACTTCCCCGCAAAATATCATCCATCAATTGGCCGTTATTTGTAAGGAGTAATAAGCCGGTGGATTCCTTATCCAGTCTTCCCACCGGATAAATCCGCTCCGGAAAATCCAAATAATCAATTACATTATTTTTATCGATTTTACTTGTCGTGCACACAATACCAGCTGGTTTGTGAAATGCAAGAAGATATTCTTTCTGGCAGGGAGTAATCGTTTTATGATGAACCATTACCGTATCACCAGACATCACTTTTGTTCCCATTGTTGCCAAAGTACCGTTAATCCATACTTCCCCCTTTTCAATCATCCGGTCAGCTTCTCTTCTAGAGCAGTAGCCGCACTGACTCATATATTTATTAATTCGTGTACCTGTTTCCTGCATAGTTACCATCCTTTATTCTCTGTATTTAGGAATAAAATGGTACGTCTGTCGATTCAAACGTACCATCTTTGTAATCCATTTTCTTTTGTCAGTTTGCTGCCGGTGCATTACTCGCACTCGGAACAGAACTTGCTGCTGTACTCGGTGCTGTGCTTGGTACCGTACTTGTACTTGGAGCAGTACTTGGAACTGCGGTTCCACCATTTGCCGCAGATGCTGCTGGTGATGCCGAAGCATTTTCACCGTTTGCAGCTGCTTTAATTTCTTTCTGCATTTTCTGATAATACTGCTTAAATGTAGCATCTTTTTCTAAAATATCAGACATACTTTTGTTTACTTCCTGCTTCAATTTCTGAATTTCTTCATTCTTATCCGCGAGGTTAATAAACTCAACCTCCGAATTATCCAAAGCACTAAAGTAAATGACATATTTTCCTTCAGATGTAATTTTTACATAATACTTGGTTAAACATGGAACCCAGCTTTCAATATTCTTTAACTTCATGTTATACTTCACGTAAACACGATAGGAATCCATTTCCTCATTCTTGATGCAGTAACAATCAAAGTCCTTATAATTTTCTACATAACTGGCTAAAATCGTATAGCGATCTTTTGGAATTCTGCTTGGGTCACTGACTAACTCACTCAAAGAATCCATGTTTACTGATTTTTTGGCGTTAAAGTAATTTTCAATCAGTTTATTAATATCTTTGTTTTCATTCAAATTCAAATCTGCCGTCTGTGCATTTTGGTTCGGACTTCCATTATCCAAAAAAACAAGAGCCACAAATCCCAATGCCATAACAACAACGGATGCAATGATTACCATTTTTTTATATTTTAATTTCATAGTGTGTTCCAGCTTTCTATTGTAATTCGTTTTACCCTATAACAGTATAGCAATTTTTAGTGCCTTTGTCTATTCTTTTAAGCTATTTTTTATCTGCTTAAGCTCCTCTATGGAGAAAGAATAATTGGAATTACAAAAGTGGCAATGCAGTTCAATTGGCTCAGCATCTTTTATAATATCTTTTAATTCTTTGCTTCCTAGACTTATAAGAGCACGCTCCATACGTTCTTTCGAGCAGTTACAGTGAAAACAAACCGGAAGTTTCTCCTCGGATAATTCTACATCAAAGCCGTCTAATATCGTCATCAGAATAGACTCCGGAGAATGCCCTTCTTCTAACAGTGTTGTTACTGGTTCAATGGATGCTAAGCGTTTTTCTAATATTTCGATGGTTTCTTCCTCAACATCCGGCATAAGCTGTATCATATAACCGCCAGACTGTGCTACCGTATTATTTTTATTCATCAGTACACCTAGTGCTACCGATGATGGAGTCTGCTCCGATGCCGCAAAATAATATGTGAGATCTTCTGCAATTTCTCCGGAAACTAACTGCACCTGTCCAGAATACGGCTCTTTCATGCCGATATCCTTAATTACCGTTAAAACACCTAAATCAAGCGCACCTCCAACATCCAGCTTGCCATCTTCTCTGGCAGGCAGAGATACTACTGGATTTACGGCATAACCTTTTACATGTCCAAAAGCATCTGCAGTTACTGTAAGGCCCTGTACCGGTCCGCTGCACTGAATCTGAAGGGTCAATAGATCTTTGTCTCCCTTCATCATGGCACCCATCATAGCACCGCCAGATAATAATCTGCCCAGTGCCGCTGTAATAACCGGGCTTGTTTGATGACGGTTTCTTGCCTCCTCTACTAAATTTCTTGAAGTAATGGCAAAACAGCGAATCTGACCGTTTGCAGCTGTGCCACGTACAATATAATCTTCTTTGTTCTCCATGTAATCTCTCCTTCTAAGACAGAGTCTGATGCATAAAAAGAATGCACCTGGAGGGATTCGAACCCCCGACCAAAGGCTTCGGAAGCCTCTACTCTATCCACTGAGCCACAGATGCATTACTTATCTATTATATATCAATGGATTCATTTTTGTAAAGTGTTTTTTACATATAAAATGATTTTTCCTTATGGTCATAATAGTAGGCACAGTCAGACAAAATTTCTTCGTCTTTCACATGATTTTCGTTTATTTCTTTTACCATCTTGGATAATTTTGATAATGACAATGCGCCATCTTCTGATGGCATAATGATTAACTCATGAATACTGCTTGGAATAACATACAAGTCGGAATTCAGTTTATCTGCCAGTCCTTCCAGCATACCGTCATACAGTAATACCGATGCGCCGTTAATCTGGTACTTGTTCGTCATAATATGCATTGGAAAAAGTTCTTCGTTCCTCTCTGTAGAATCAATCGTATGGCTGATTCCCTTCATAAGCAGTTCGATGGTGTGCTCCATCGTATCAATCACCGGAGGTAATAGAACCGGTGTGTTTTTAGAAGCAGCAGCATAAAGTGATTTTGCATTAAGTCCCCATTTTTCTGCCAGTTCATTTGTAACACATATCGACTCCATCCCTTCCTCCGACACATGATGAATGATATAAAAAACAATCGCCAAGTTCAAAAAGCAAAGATGCGGTACTGATTCCAAGAATTGTTTATTCCGTTCCTTTGAAACAAGCCGGTATGTAATATGGTCGCTGCAATCGGATAATTCAGCAGAAAATTCCTGATAGGCTTCTACTTTATCCTCAAAATCATGCATCTGTTCATAAATATGGTTTGCTGTTTTGGAAATCGTTGTTCTGCCACGTTCAAATTCAGAATAAAAATTGTCCAGATAAATCGTCGGCGATACCGTTCCCTGAATCTTTTTCAAAAGAATAGCATACCGTTTTGTATCATTGTTTTTTAATAAAACGTTTCCCTCTAACTGATACTGTTCCGGTGAAAAATAATGATACAGTTCTTCAATCAATTGTTCCATAAATTCTTGTTTTGTCATAATGATTCCCTTCCCATTATTATAACCCATTACCGTGTAACAAAAATTGTATCAGAGAAAAGATGGATTTGCAAGGATTGTTTGACGCTGTTTTTAGCGTATTACGACATAAAAAGGAGCCAGCCTTTGGCTGACTCCTAAATTGTTATTCTTTTAATTGATTAAACAATTCCCTGAGCTGTCATAGCTTCAGCAACTTTCTCAAAACCAGCGATGTTAGCACCTACAACATAGTTTTTCTCAAAACCATATTTCTTAGAAGCATCATCACAAGCATGGAAAATATTAACCATGATACCCTGAAGTTTTGCATCAACTTCATCAAAGGTCCAGCTAAGTCTCTCACTGTTCTGGCTCATCTCAAGTGCGGATGTAGCAACACCACCAGCGTTAGAAGCTTTACCAGGTGCAAACAGAACACCATTCTCCTGAAGATATTCAGTAGCTTCCAAAGTAGTAGGCATGTTAGCACCCTCAGCAACAGCGATAACGCCGTTAGCAACCAATGCTTTTGCATCGTCTAAGTGTAACTCGTTCTGAGTTGCACATGGAAGAGCAACATCACATTTAACAGACCAAACGCCTCTTCCTTCATGGTACTCAGCGCTCTTTCTAGCTGCTGCATACTCAGTAAGACGTGCTCTCTTAACTTCTTTTACTTCTTTCAAAAGTTCAACATCGATTCCTTCCGGATCATAAATCCAGCCTGTAGAATCCGAAACGGTAACAACTTTTGCACCAAGCTGCTGAGCTTTCTGTGTTGCATAAATAGCAACGTTACCAGCACCGGAAACAACAACTGTTTTACCAGCCAAGTCATGTCCGTTGCATTTCAACATTTCCTGTGTATAGTACAAAAGACCATATCCGGTAGCTTCTGTACGAGCAAGGGAACCACCATAAGTAAGTCCTTTACCTGTCAGAACACCTTCATACAAGTTGCGGATTCTCTTATACTGTCCGAACATATAACCGATTTCACGTCCGCCAACACCGATATCACCGGCTGGAACGTCTGTATCTGCTCCGATATGTTTGCAAAGCTCTGTCATAAAGCTCTGGCAGAATGCCATAACCTCACGGTCTGATTTACCTTTCGGATCGAAATCAGAACCACCTTTACCGCCACCAATTGGAAGTCCGGTCAGGGAGTTTTTGAAAATCTGCTCGAAACCAAGGAATTTAATGATACCAAGGTTTACAGATGGATGGAAACGAAGTCCACCTTTGTATGGTCCGATAGCACTGTTAAACTGAACACGGTAACCGGTATTTACCTGTACCTGTCCTTTATCATCAACCCAAGGAACACGGAACTTAATCTGTCTCTCTGGATTAACAAGACGCTCAAGCAAAGCATCTTTGCGGAATTTTTCCTCGTTCTGCTCTACAACAGGACGAAGTGATTCAAGAACTTCTTTGGCTGCCTGATGGAACTCTGGCTCAGCAGGGTTCTTCTCGATTAATTCAGCCAATACCTCATCTACGTATGACATAGTCATAACCTCCTTCGTTTTTTGTCACTTAATATTATAAAACGCAAAAACGAAATTGACAAGTAAAAAATTATTTTTGAGCCAAATAACTATTCGTATAGTCAACTTTTCCGCTTACATCCTCTAAAAACCATGACGGTTTTTCAAACAATTTACTTTCTTCAATCGAGTCAAACTCCACTTCTGCCAGAATAAGTCCTTCATAACGGTCATGAAAAATATCCAGTTCAATCATGTGATTCTGATACGGGATACAATATCTCGTTTTCTTTATGCAGATGCCATCACATTTTTCTTTCAAATGAGAGAAACTATCTTTTGTCAATGGCATCTCCCGCTCATCCGAAACATTCAATGCTTCGCCATCAACAGCAATGCGGTTTTTATAAGTTAAAATGTAGTCGTCATTTTTCTTACGGATCCGCACGGTCGGTTCCGAACACAGATATCCCTGTTCAATTTCAAACACTTTGACCGCCTGGCTTAAATCCGGAATTTCACTCACTAAAAATTTTTTCTCAATTTCCATTATTCTCACCATCCTGCGGATTCTCAATTGAAATTTTTCCAAGTCTTGCATTGCGGAAATCATCTAAAAGCAAAAAAGCAGCCTTGTCATGGTCTAACTCATTTCCCTTTTTCAGACAGCCGCGGTTTGCAGCAACCGCATTTAAAATGGCAACGGAATCCTCGGATTCATCAACAGAATATGTCTTACCAAGAATTCCCGGATAACTTGCCGTTAAAAACTCAATCAAATCCAGTGCAAGTTCTACACTCTGGATTAATTCATCTTTAATGGAGCCGATAAAGGCTAAATGCTGTCCGACAGTCTGGTCTTCAAATTTCGGCCATAAAATACCTGGTGTATCCAGAAGTTCAACCTGTTTATTCAGGCGAATCCACTGTTTTCCCTTGGTAACACCCGGTTTGTTTCCCGTTTTGGCACACGCTTTTCCAGCAAAACTATTAATAAATGTGGACTTTCCAACATTCGGGATACCAACAATCATGGCACGGACCGGTCGATTTTTAATGCCTCGTTTGCGGTCACGCTCAATTTTCTTTTCACATGCTTTCTGCACTAACGCATTCACCTGTTTTAATTCATTTTTCTTTTTTGAATTGACTGCCAATGCTAAAAAGCCCTGTTTTTCATAATATGAAATCCATGCCTGTGTCTTTGATGGATCTGCCATATCACTTTTATTTAGCAGTAAAATTCTGGATTTTCCCTGCGCCAGCGAATCAATATCAGGATTTTTGCTGCTTCGCGGGATTCTTGCATCCACCAGTTCAATAATGACATCAATTAATTTGATATCTTCCTGCATCGCACGCTTCGCTTTTGTCATATGCCCCGGATACCATTGAAAATGCATCAAAACTTCCTCCTATTCTGTTTTCTTATCTTCCGCCTTTGGCCCACCAATTAAAGAAAATGGGTCAAGCCGCAAAATTACTTTTCCGATAATATTCTTTTTCGTAACTTTTGTAAAAGATGAATTTCGACTGTCATCCATGTCATTGCGGCTGTCACTTAGCACAAAATATTCATCGTCTTTGAGTGTAATCTCATTGACTGCCCGTCCGCCGGAATGCATCGCTTCAAAATCATATTTTTCTTTCTGTTCTTCCCCGTTAATGTAAAGCTTGCCATTTTTAATCTGCACTTTTTCACCTGGGAGCCCGGCAACTCTGCGGATGTGAATCATACTGTCACTGTTTGTTTTTTCCTCATCGTCCTGTGCTTCCGGATAGAAAGCAATAATCTGATTCCTTTTTGGTGAAAAAAGCACATAAGAAGTTTTATTTACAATTACATCTTCCCCATTGTAAAGTGTCGTTTCCATGGAACTGCCAATTACACTTACTTTCTTTAAAGCAAACGTAACAATCAGCCAGGCAAGAAATACAACTACTACTGCCATAATCAAAAAACGAATGGCCCCCTTTAGAAACTGCATTCTCTGCTCGTGTTTTTTTTCTTCTTCAAACTTTAAATTCATAGAAATACCCCTTTATTCCTTTACTGAAAAAGACGCATGAGCCAAGCCCATGCGCCTCGATGAAAAGCAAATGTTTACTTAACAAGTTCTTTAACCTTAGCTGCTTTACCTATGCGTCCGCGCAGATAATTCAGTTTTGCTCTTCTTACTTTACCAAGACGAACAATTTCGATTTTCTCAACAATTGGAGAATGAAGAGGCCATGTCTTCTCAACACCAACACCGTTGGAGAACTTGCGGACAGTAAATGTCTCACGAGTGCTTCCACCCTGGCGTTTCAATACAACACCTTCAAAAACCTGTGTTCTTTCGCGCTGTCCCTCTTTTACTTTGGCATATACCTTAACAGTATCACCAACGTGAAATTCAGGTACTTCAGCTTTCAACTGCTCTGCTTCGATTTTCTTGATAATTTCGTTCATTGTTGTTCCTCCTAATCTGATTTTGATGTTCTTAATGATATGTTTCCACCAGAGGACCATCTACTTTATTCACAACATTAAAAATATAACATATTTAACTTATACAAGTCAAGTATTAATTTTCATCAAAGACTTCTTTGCCAAAGCGCACAGCAATGGAGTTTGCGTGTGCCGTCAAATGCTCCGCTTTTGCAAATTTAATAATATCTTCGTGCGCTTCTTCCAATGCTTCGCGTGAATAGGAAATCACGCTGGATTTCTTGATGAAATCATCAACGGACAATGGGGAGAAGAATTTCGCTGTTCCGTTTGTCGGAAGGACATGGTTTGGTCCGGCAAAATAATCGCCAAGCGGTTCGCTGGAGTACTCACCTAAGAACATGGCACCGGCGTTCTTTACACGTGTCATTGTATCAAACGGATTTTTTGTAATAATTTCCAAATGCTCCGAAGCAATCTCATTTACCACGTCAATTGCCTCATCCATATTGTCAGCAATCAAAAGGTATCCATAGTTTTCCAAGGATTTTGAAATAATTTCCTTACGGGATAAGGAAGCAACAAAAGTATCCACTTCTTTCGATACCTGTTCTGCCAGTTCGCGGCTTGTCGTTACCAAAATTGCGGACGCTAACTCATCGTGTTCTGCCTGAGATAACAAATCAGCTGCCACATATCTTGGATTTGCTGTTTCATCTGCAAGCACAAGAATTTCACTTGGACCAGCAACTGAGTCAATGCTGACATGTCCATATACCGTTTTCTTGGCAAGGGCAACAAAAATATTACCAGGCCCTACAATTTTATCTACTTTCGGAATTGATTCCGTTCCATAAGCAAGTGCCGCAATCGCCTGCGCACCGCCGACCTTTACAACTTCTGATGCACCGGCTAAGTGAGCAGCTACCAAAGTAACCGGTGTCACTTTTCCGTCTTTTCCCGGAGGGGTTGCCATAACAATACGTTTTACGCCAGCTACTTTTGCAGGAATAATATTCATCAAAACACTGGATGGATAAGCTGCCTTTCCGCCCGGTACATAAACACCAACACTTGCTAATGCCGTAATGCGCTGTCCTAAAATTACGCCATCTTCTCTTGTATGAAACCAGCTGTTTCTCACCTGACGTTCATGAAAATTGCGAATGTTTGCAATCGATTTTTTCATTGTCTCAATTAAGTCAGCATCAACAAGAGAATATGCTTCTTTGATTTCCTCTTCTGTCACATACAAGGTTTCTTTGGAAATATCGGCTTTGTCAAAGCGTTTCGTATAATCAAAGACCGCCTTGTCTCCTTCTTTTTTTACATTTTCCAGAATTTCATTGACCGCTTCCTGATACTCATCATACTGGTTCGGACTGCGTTTCAATAAATTTTCTAAAATATTTTCTTTTTCCTGTTTGGTCAGCTGTACCATGCGCATGTTACCATTCCTCCTTATTCCAGTGCCTGTTTTAAATCTTTAATCAGTTTCGTAATGCGCTCACGCTGCAATTTCATACTTGCTTCATTGACAATCACGCGGGCGGATAATGGACAAATCGTTTCCAACACCTCTAGTCCGTTTGCCTTTAATGTTGAACCCGTCTCAACGATATCAACAATGACCTCGGACAAACCAACAATTGGTGCCAGTTCAACAGAACCATTTAATTTTACAATTTCCACGGTCTGATGTTTCTGATTATAAAAATAGTTTTTCGCAATTGCCGGATATTTCGAGGCAACACGAATCACCTGATTATTATGCAGCAATTCTTTTGCTGAAGCAGGACCTGCGACACACATATTGCATTTGCCAAGTCCTAAATCCAAAACTTCTAATACTTTTCTTCCCTCTTCCATAATCGTATCGCTTCCTACGACACCTAAATCTGCTGCGCCATACTCCACATAAGTAGGTACATCCGATGTTTTAGAAAGGAAGAATTTTAATTTCAACTCTTCGTTGATAAAAATCAACTTTCTTGTTTCTTTGTCTTTCATTTCCTCGCAGGTAATGCCGGTCTGCTCAAGCAGTGCAAGTGTCTGTTTTGCAAGACGGCCCTTTGCGAGTGCAATCGTAATATATTTCATGAAAACCTCCATTTCAAACTTTTGTCTGCATTAAATTTCCGATAAGTCAAACTCTGAAATTTCACCGGTGTCATCAATATAAAGGAGCTTGGAAACCTCATTTCGCTTGCCATAGGCAATGTACTCGCTTAATGGTGTCTGTGCATCCTTTCGAAGCAGTCTTGCCGGCTGATTATCCGTACGATAAGATTTTGCCATCTCTAACGCTTTCTTTCGATTCGCTGAGCGGTACAAAATCAGATAATCTTTCTCCTGTGCCTCAATTGGAATCTCCTGGCTTCTAAGTGCTTCCATCAATTGGTCTAACAGTAGAGCAAATCCAACCGCCGGGGTCTTTTTACCAAACTGTTCAACCAGATTATCATACCGGCCACCGGTCACAATCGCATCTCCGGTACCATATGTATAAGCCTTGAAAATAACTCCGGTGTAATATTCATAGTGCGACAAAAGTCCCAAATCAAATGTGATATGGTCTTCTAAGCCGGACGCCGCTAAAATCTCATAGATTTTTTCTAAGCGCTCTAACGCTTTTAAGGCACGTTTGTTTGTGGTCTGCTCCTTAACATAAGTAATGGTTTCAATTCCGCCAAACAAATCCGGCATTTTTACCAAAAGATTTTTACATTCTTGTGGCATATCGCGGTTTTCAAGCATATCTTCAACCGCAAAAATATTTTTGTTATTCAAATAGGTTTTTAACGTCTCAATTTCTTCTTCGGATAAATCCGTTTCCTCAATGAGCCCGCGGAAAATATCAGCGTGTCCAATATCTACTTTAAACTCTTTCAAACCGGATTTTTGCAGACATTCAATCGTCATGGCAATAATTTCACCATCGGCATCGGAAGATGCATCATTCATCATTTCCGCACCGAGCTGTGTGATTTCCGAAAGTTTTCCCTGATAACCGCTTAAACGGGTAAAGGTACTTCCTGTATAGCACAGACGAATCTGCATTTCTTCTTTTTCATAATATTTAGCCACACAGCGTGCAATCGACGGTGTGATATCCGGACGCAGCACAAGTGTATTGTTGTACTGGTCAAAGAACTTAAACATATCAGCAGATTTTACAGTTCCACGCTCTCTGTTAAAAATATCAAAGAACTCAAAAGTAGGCGTTTGAATATTTTTAAATCCATACTGTTTCATAACCGTATGAATTTCCTGCTGAATTTTGGCTCTTCTTTCACAATCTTCTCCGTAGATGTCTCGTACACCTTCCGGTGTAAAGAGTAATGATTTCTGGTCCATCACGGCTCCTCCTTTATTGGTAAACGGCAGTCGGCTGTTCCGGTTTCGGTGTATACCCTGCCTTTTTTAATGCTGCAATAATGGATTCTTTATGGTCATTGCCAAACGCTTCCATCGTAATCGTAAGTTCCACGGCGGCATTTCGGTTAATGCTGACAAACTGGTTATGCTCTAAGCGGATAATATTTCCCTGTGCTTTTGCAATCACATCTGCCACCCGTACCAATTCACCCGGACGGTCCGGAAGCTGGACACTCACGGTAAAGATTCTGCCACGCTGAATGAGTCCGTGCTGAACAACAGAAGACATTGTAATGACATCCATATTACCGCCGCTTAAGATACAGACAATTTTCTTGCCTTTGCAGTCTAACTGCTTCAGTGCAGATACCGTAAGCAGACCGGAATTTTCAACTACCATTTTATGATTTTCCACCATGTCTAAGAAATTAACAATCAAATCGTGGTCATCCACGGTGATAATTTCATCTACATTTTTTTGGATATATGGGAAAATATTATGTCCCGGTGTCTTTACTGCCGTACCATCTGCAATGGTATTGACATTTGGTAAAGAGACAACTTTTCCCTGCTTTAACGACTCCTGCATACAGTTTGCACCTGCAGGCTCTACACCAATGACTTTAATATTCGGATTTAATAATTTGGCGAGTGTTGAAACACCGCATAATAAACCACCGCCGCCAACCGGTGCTAAAATCATATCAACGGTTGGGAGCTCTTTAATTATTTCCATGGCAATGGAACCCTGTCCTGTTGCTACCACTTCATCATCAAACGGATGAATAAAAGTGTATCCTTTTTCCTCTGCTAACTGCAAAGCATAAGAACACGCATCGTCATATACATCACCGTGAAGAACCACTTCTGCACCATAGCTTTTGGTACGGTTTACTTTAATTAACGGTGTTGTATTTGGCATTACAATAACTGCCTTTACCCCAAACAATTTCGCTGCATAAGCAACGCCCTGTGCATGGTTTCCGGCAGAAGCGGTAATGAGTCCCTTTTGTCTGTCCTCTTCTGACATGGTACTGATTTTATAATAGGCACCACGAACTTTATAAGCACCTGTATACTGCATATTTTCCGGCTTTAAGTAAATTTTTCCGCCGGTCTGGGCGCTGTAATACTCACTATAAATCAAATTAGTAGGAAGAATTACATTCTGCACCTTTTCACTTGCCTGCTCAAACTGATCTAACGTCATCATCTGGTAAAACACAACCTTTCTCTATTCTTCAAATAATGCATTCACAAACTCTTCGGCATCAAATCGCTGCAAGTCACCAATTTGTTCACCGATTCCGATATACTTAACCGGAATGCTTAATTCTGACTGAATGGCAATCGCAATACCGCCTTTTGCGGTTCCATCAAGTTTTGTTAAAATAACACCTGATACATCTGCCACTTCGCTAAATTCTTTTGCCTGTGCTAGTGCATTCTGTCCCGTTGTACCATCGACAACAATCATGGTCTCTAATAAGGCTTCCGGGTACTCTTTTTCGATGATGGTATGAATCTTATGAAGTTCTGCCATCAAATTTTTCTTATTATGAAGTCTTCCTGCTGTATCGCACAGAAGAATATCAACATCTCTTGCTTTTGCGGCAGCAACTGCATCGTACACAACCGCAGCAGGGTCAGAACCTTCCTGTCCTGCGATAATATCTACACCGGCACGGTTTGCCCATTCTTTTAACTGGTCAATCGCACCTGCACGGAATGTGTCAGCGGCAGCAAGCATTACTTTTTTACCCTGGTTTTTGAACTGTCCTGCCAGTTTGCCGACACTGGTTGTCTTACCAACGCCATTTACACCAATCAATAATAAAACAGACCTTTTGTGCTCAAATTCATAAGCGTCTTCATGAATCTGCATCTGCTCTTTAATGGTATCAATCAAAAGCTGTTTGCAGGCAGAAGCTTCTTTAATTTTTTCTTCTTTTACACGTTCTTTGAGTCCATCAATAATACTCATCGTAGTATTAATACCGATGTCCCCCATTACCAGTAATTCTTCCAGTTCTTCGTAAAAATCATCATCAATCTCTGAAAAACCGGTAAACAAAGAATCAATTCCGGAAACGAAAGAATCTCTCGTTTTGGAAAGTCCATTTTTTAATCGTTTGAAAAATCCAACTTTTTCTTCCATTGCTGTCTCCTTACTTTTAGTTGTCTAACTGCTCCTCAATGAGTTTTACGGATACAAGCGTAGAAACGCCTTTTTCCTGCATGGTAATACCATACAGAACATCCGCTGCTTCCATCGTACCCTTTCGATGGGTAATTACAATAAACTGTGTATTTTTTGTAAGCTTATGCAAGTATTTAGCATACCTCTTTACGTTGGAATCGTCAAGTGCTGCCTCAATTTCGTCAAGCAGACAAAATGGTGAAGGCTTTAGATTCTGAATCGCAAACAAAAGTGCAATGGCTGTTAATGCCTTTTCTCCACCGGACAACTGCATCATATTGCCGAGTTTCTTTCCCGGCGGCTGTGCATTGATTGTAATGCCGGCTTCCAATACATCCTCTTGTTCGACCAATTCCAAAGTACCTTTTCCGCCTCCAAACAACTCGCGGAACACCTTGTCAAACTGCTTCTGAATATCCGCAAATTTTTCTGTAAACTGTTTGCGCATTTCTTCATCTAAATCAGCAATAATCTTTTTCAGTGCGTCTTCCGACTCAATCAAGTCGTCATGCTGCGTTTTCAAAAGTGTATAACGCTCACTGACGGATTTGAAGTCTTCAATTGCATTTACATTGACATCGCCAAGACCACGAATTTTGTTTTTCGTATCCGTCACATTTGCCTTCATGCGTGTGTAGGAAATCGAATGGTCAATATCAATTTCTTTGGCACTGCGGTATGTAAGCTCATATTCATTCCACATATGATTGACTTTTGCTTCCATCTTCTCTTCGATGTTCTGCTTTCGTGACTCCAAACGGAAGGACTCTTTATCGAGTTCGCTCATATGATTCATCAGCGCATCCCTCTTCTCAAATATATCTTTCTGGGATGCCATCATCTCTTCTTTTTGCTTACTTTCCTCTTCAATTTCTTTGGTCAGACGAACAATTTCTTCCTGTAACTGTTTGTTTTTCTCTTCGTAACCGGCAATTGCCTGTTCCATCTCAGAAACCGTATCATCCGAATTTTTCTGCTCCTGCATCAATTTGTTGTATTCTGTTTCCAACTCATGAAGAGATTCTTCAATTCGGTGAATGTTTTCAGCTACATAATTGTTCTTCTGCTGGAATGAAGAAACTTCTAAACGGTTTTGAGAAATTTTCTCTTGTAACTCCACTTGTTTTTCGCGTTCTTCATCCAATTTGGCAGATAAAAGTTTAACCTGCTCTTTTGCCTGTTCCTCTTTCTGCTTAGACAATTCCAAATCACTGTCAATCCTTGAAAGAGAGTCTTCAATTAATGCCTTCTGGTTTTCAATTTCCTTTCCATCATTGGCAATGGCGCGGTATTCTTTTTCTTTCTGTTCTTTTACCGATACCGCCTGCTCATATTTAATCTGGGCTGTGTTTTTCTTTAATTCCAGTTCTTTTACAGTCTCTTCTTTGGCATTGGCATCTTTAACAAAGTTTTCTACTTCTTTCTGTGCTGTCTGAATTTCTTCTTTCACAGAAGCAATTGTGCCCTCAATCGTCTGTTTTTCTTTTTCTAATGCTTCCTGTTCTTTGCGGCGGCCAAGCAGATTTGAATTATTCTTAAAGGTACCACCGGAAAGAGAACCGCCCGGATGGAATAATTCACCTTCTAATGTTACAATACGCACCCGGTACTGATACTTTTTACTAATCTGCATCGCATGGTCAATCGTATCCACAAGAAGAAAACGTCCTAACAGATATTCGATAATTAATTTATACTTTTCATCACAGTCTACCTTGGAAGCTACATTTCCAAGAACGCCATCTTCTTCTAGAATTTCATCCCGGAATGGCTTTTCTTTTTTCGGTGTAACTGTTGTCAGTGGCAAAAATGTAGCACGTCCCAAACGGTTCGTTTTCAAATACTGAATCATTCGTTTTGCAACATGTTCATCCTCTGTTACGATATTTTGAATATTTCCGCCAAGTGCTGTCTCAACAGCAGTAATATATTTTTCTTTCACCTGGATAATATCCGCAACCACACCAAGCACACCCGGTTCCTGTTTCTTCTGCTCCATCACACGGCGGATACTCTGACTATATCCCTCATAACGTTCTGCCATGTTTTTTACCGTTTCCAGTTTAGAATTGATGATATGGTAGTTCTTTTGGTTTTCCTGCTGTTTTTTCTGCAAAGATAGAATATCCTGCCGCCTTGCGTCTGCATTTCGTAAGAGTTCTTTTTTTGCAACATAGGCAGAGTCTAACTCTTTCTTTGCCGCCTTCAAAAGTTCCTCTTCTTTTTTCATTTCTTCTTCTGCGGAAGAATATTGTGTTTTATTTGCTAAAATCTTCTGATTTAATTCTGCTTTGCGAATCTTATTCTGCTCCAGCATGGATTTGGCTTTTTGCTGCTCAACAGTAATCTTACTGGAAGCATTCATCGAGTCCATAATCTGCTCATTCTGTTCGTTTAACTCGATTTCATCTTCTAAAATTGCTTTCTCTAACTGCTCCATCTGGCTGCCAAGCGATTTTTCTTCCTCTGTGATTTTTTCAAGCTCTAAAAGAGCCTCTTTCTGGGAAGCGGTATAAGAAGCCAGTTCTTCATTTGCTGCCTGTTTGGATTCTTCCAGTGCATCCGTACGCTCTTTGTAATATTCTTTTCCCTGTGCGGCAGACGAAATTTTTTCCTTTGTAATACGAATTTCTCCTTCAAAATTCGTAATCAAAAGTTTATCTTGATTTACTTTTTCTTTTTTCTTCTCAACCGAACGGTCAAACTCCGCAATCGCAGACTCTACCGAATCATATTCGGAACGCGATTTCTCTTTATCTGCTTTTGCCTGTTCCAATTCTTCTTTTGTATGGGAAAGGTTTTTCTCAATTTCTTCTGTTTCCTGCTGTAATGTCTCATAATCCATGCAGAACAGTCCTACTTCAAACTGTTTTAACTCTTCTTTTAACTGAAGAAATTCCTTCGCTTTTTTCGACTGTTCTTCCAGTGGACCAACCTGTTTTTCTAATTCTGTCAAAATATCCTGTACACGAAGAAGATTTTGTCGTTCTGTCTCCAGATTTTTCTCAGCGGCAGCCTTTCTTTTTTTGAATTTGACGATACCGGCTGCCTCATCAAATAATTCTCGTCGTTCTTCCGGTTTACCACTAAGAATTTTATCAATCTGTCCCTGTCCGATAATGGAATAACCTTCTTTTCCGATACCGGTATCAAAAAACAATTCCTGTACATCGCGGAGACGGCAGGTTACGCCATTTAACAAGTATTCACTTTCGCCGGAGCGGTACACTCTTCTCGCTACCTGTACTTCTTCATAAGGCAGATTTAATTTATGGTCTTCATTACTGATTGTCAGCGCAACGTATGCATAACTTTGTGGTTTGCGCATCTCGGTTCCTGAGAAAATGACATCCTGCATACTCGAACCACGTAACTGTTTAGCACTTTGTTCTCCTAATACCCAGCGGACCGCATCGGCAACATTACTTTTTCCACTGCCGTTTGGTCCGACAATTCCAGTAATTCCATTATGAAATTCAAATACAAGTTTTTTAGCAAAGGATTTGAATCCCTGAACTTCTATACTTTTCAAATACATGGACTACTTCTCCTGTCTCAATAATAATATTGTTTCATATGCTGCCTTCTGTTCGGCTGCCTTTTTCGTACGCCCCTTCCCGTGACCATAGGCTTTTTCATTAACCATACAGACCACCTCAAACGATTTATTGTGGTCGGGACCTTCCTCTTTTTCCAGTGCATAAGAAAGATTTGTTTTTTCGTGAAATTTACTTTGGATAATCTCCTGCAAAATCGTTTTGCTGTCATAAAATAACTGCTTCTTTTCGATATCCGATAAAACATACTGCAGAATAAACTCTCTTGCCGGATTCAATCCACCATCCAGATAAATTGCGCCAATCACTGCTTCAAACGCGTCAGACAAAATCGAATCTCTCTTGCCGCCACCGGTAACCCATTCGCCGTGTCCCAGTTTCAAATATTCTCCTAATTCAATTTCCCTGGCAGAAGATGCTAGACTCATCTCGCAAACTAAACTGGCACGCAGTTTCGTCATTTTTCCCTCTACCATATCCTTATGGTTTGAGAAGATATAATCACTGCTTACCAATTCTAAAACAGCATCTCCCAAAAACTCCAGCCGCTCATTGTTTCTCTCATATTTCCAATGCTTCTCATTGGCATACGAACTATGTGTCAGCGCATTACTAAGCAGAGAAAGATTTTGAAAATGATATCCAATTTTATCCTGTAACTGCGTTAATTTGTCCTCTTTCACAGCACAAAGCCTCCTTTAAGCCTGAATCTTGTCCTGTATTTTTTCATTAATACTATTTTCTTTGAATGTGATGCACTGTCCCAAAGCCGTTTTGATTTCCGCACTCTTGGAATTTCCATGAGCTTTTACCACAAGTCCTTTTAAACCTAACAATGGGGCACCGCCCTGGCTGCTGACATCAAATGTCTTTAACAAGCCCTTTAGTGCCGGCTTAATGAGCATACCACCGATTTTTGTACGAAGACTTTTCATAATTCCTTCTTTGATGCAGCCTAAGAATGTCTTGGCAACGCCCTCAAAGAATTTTAAGATTACATTACCCACAAAAGCTTCACAGACAAGAATATCTGTACCACCTTTTGCAATATCTCTTGCCTCGACACTTCCAACAAAATTAATGTTTTTGCAGTCACGAAGCAAAGGATATGTCTCTTTCACAAGCTGATTTCCCTTTTCCTCTTCGGTTCCGATATTTACAATACCAACCGTTGGATTTTTCTTACCCATAACATTTTCAAAATAAACCGAACCCATCTGAGCAAACTGAACCAGATGTTCCGGACGGGCGTCTACATTCGCTCCACAATCGATTAACAGAGAAAATCCGTTTTTAGAAGGTAAAAATGGTGCAAGTGCCGGACGCTTGATTCCTTTGATTCGGCCAACAACAAGTTGTCCACCAACCAAAATGGCTCCTGTACTTCCTGCCGATACAATCGCATCTGCTTTTCCATCGCGTACTAATTTCATGGCAACAACCAAAGAAGAATCTTTCTTCTCTCGAATTGCCTTTGTTGGAACTTCGCCCATATCAATAATCTCAGTTGCATTCACAATTTCAATGCTTGCTTCCTCATAGGTATACTTTGCAAGCTCACTTTTTATTTCTTCTTCTCTACCAACAAGAATTACTTTCATGCCTTTATTCTCGTTTACTGCCTCTACGGCTCCCTTTACTGTTTCAATCGGTGCGTAATCGCCACCCATGGCATCTAACGCAATTACTACTTTATTTTCCATCTTTTTTACCTCCTAAAAAAACTCATACGTTATAAATATACTAGAAAATGAGAAAAAAAGCAATCAAAAAACCACCCGAAGGTGGTTTTCTTACTGTTTTTCATAAAAAAATGATTGGATTCCTTGAAAATTATATTTTTTCGCACCAATTATCTGCTCGGTACTTCCTACAAACAATATTCCCTGCTTACATAAGGAATCTGAGAACCGGCGGTAAATCCGGTCTTTTGCCTCTTCCGTAAAATAAATCATCACATTCCGGCACACAATCAAATGAACTCTCTGCGGATATCCATCTTTTAACAGATTGTGCTTCTTAAAAGAAATACATGATTTTAATTTATTGGAAACACGGTAAATACCATGCTCATCTTTTTCCATAAATTTATCTTTGTAACGCTGCGGCAGTCCTTTAATGCTCTGGCTGGTATAACATCCAGCCTTTGCTTTTGCTAACACTTCCGCATCCATATCCGTCGCCAAAATCTGAATCTGGTTCAATGGAAGAAAATCACTTAAAACCATCGCCAGCGAATATGGCTCATCACCTGTCGAGCAGGCGGCACTCCAAATACGCAAAGGTTTTGGAAAGCGTTTCAAAAGCAGTGGAATGATATCTTTTTCTAATGTCTGCCACTGCAGAGGATTACGGTAAAACTCAGATACATTGATAGTCAGATATGTAATAAAACTATCATAGACTTCTGTGTCCCGCTTAAGCAATGACAAAAATGTGTTATAATCATCTACTTGATGTTTTTTTAAAAAATTATCAATCCGCCGCTTCATCTGTCCTTCTTTGTAGGAATTCAAATCAATTCCAGACATCGAAAGGAATCCACTTTTAAACCATTCGTAATCGTATAGACCCATTATTCTTCTTCGGAATCTTCATCATCTGCTGCTTCGTTGCGTTTTTCAATCTCAAGTGCTTTTACACTTAAGCTGATTTTCTTTGTCTCTTCATTGAAATCAACGATTTTAGCAGTAATTTCCTGTCCTACTTTCAAAACGTCAGAAGGCTTCTCTACATGCTCAATAGCAATCTGTGAAACATGAAGCAATGCGTCAATTCCTTCTTCCAGCTCAATAAATGCACCAAAATCAGTCATGCGGGCAACTTTACCGGTTACAACCGTACCAATCTGATATTTCTCTGCTGCATTTTTCCATGGATTGTTCTCTTCCAGTTTAAGAGTAAGAGCAATCTTAGTATCCTGAATGTCTTTAATCATGACATTTACTTTATCACCGACTTTAAAGAGTTTTTTAGGATCTGCAACGCGTCCCCATGACATCTCAGAGATGTGCAGAAGTCCGTCTGCTCCGCCCAAATCGATAAATGCACCAAAATCGGTAAGGTTTTTAACAGTACCTTCAACCATCATACCAACTTCAATACGGGAAAGTAACTCTTCCTGCATTTTTTTCTTCTTAGCAACAATTAACTGTTTGCGGTCACCAATTATTCTTCTCTTACGTGGGTTAACCTCAGTAAGAACAAATTCAACTTCCTGATCCTGATATTTGGATAAATCTCTCTCATACATATCGGATACCAGACTAGCTGGGATAAATACACGGCCTTCACCATAAGATACACTCAAACCGCCTTTAAGTACCATGGAAACTTTTCCAGTAAGGACTTCCTGATTTTCAAATGCTTCCTGAAAGCGCTCATTCATCTTATCCTGTTGAAGTCTCTTATAAGTAAGGAGAACCTGTCCCTCACCATCGTTGACTTTCAAAACTTTAACAGTCATCGTATCTCCTGGTTTTACTTCGGAGGTCAAGTCAACATCAGTATTGTTACTGTATTCATTCTTCGTTAAAATACCATCTGCTTTATATCCAATGTTTAAGATAATCTCATTGTCTTTAACTCCGATAACTGTCCCTTCTACAATCTCACCATTGTGGATTGTGACTAATGAATCCTCTAATAATTCTGCGAAACTTGCTTCTGACATGCCTTAAGAACCTCCTGTATAATAGTATTTGGGGTCGATGCCCCGGCAGTAATACCTAGGCTTGCAAAAGATGCGGCCGGAATATCGGACAAATCTTCTGCTGTCTGTATAAAAAAAGTGTTTTCACACTGATTTTTACATATTTCATATAATTTGCGTGAATTAGACGAATGTGTTCCGCCTATCACAATCATGGCCTCCGAATCCTTTGCTAAAGACTCAGCCTCCGTCTGACGCGTAGACGTAGCATTACAAATTGTATTCACAGCAAGTATATCATAACCTTTTTTTGAGAAAATTTCAACTAATTCTTGAAATTTTTTGTAATTAAATGTCGTTTGGGCCACCACACATATCGGTTTGCCCTCTTTTGCCGGCTTAAATAAACGGGCATCTTCCTTCGATTCTACGACGGTTCCACCGTTTTTTGCCCACCCGAGAATCCCTTGTACTTCCGGATGTTTTGCCGAACCAACGATAACAATTTCATATCCTTTTTCACTATATTCAGCAACGGTTTTATGAATTTTTTTCACAAATGGACACGTTGCATCCTCAAATGGAATTTTTTCCTCCTTGAGCGTACGGATGACGGATTCCGGTACACCGTGCGAACGAATCACTAAAATTGCCTGACTCCTGTCTTCTTTTGCAATTTCATCCGGGTGCTCAATCACCTGTACCCCCTGCGATGCCAAATCCTCTACAACCTGCTCATTATGAATAATCGGGCCGAGTGTATATACTTTATGATTTTCTTTTGCCAATAAATCATATACCGTATCGACGGCCCGCTTTACACCAAAGCAAAAGCCAGCACTGTCTGCACATTTAATTGTCATGAGCTGATGCTCCTTGTATTTCAATGATTTTATTCACCACTTCGTCAATTGTTAAATCCGACGAATCCAGATATACCGCATCTTCTGCCTGCTTTAACGGTGCAATTTCACGGTTCATATCCTGTTCATCCCTGGCAATGATATCCTTTTCAATTTGTGCCAAATCGCAGTTTTCTCCTTTTTCGGTCAATTCTTTGTAACGGCGGTTTGCGCGCACAAAAGAACTTGCCGTCAGATAAATTTTGCACTCAGCATTTGGCAAAACAACAGTTCCAATATCTCTGCCATCCATAATGACATCATTGGCAGCCGCCAAATTTCTCTGCAATTCTAATAATTTTTCGCGAACCTTTGGATATTTTGCAACTACCGAAGCATTTTTTCCAACTTCTTCTTTACGGATTTCTTTGCTGACATCCGTACCATTTAAGAAAATATGCTGTTCGCCGTCTTCATACTGAATGGTAATATCAATTGCCTGGCATTTTTCATTTACCGCATTTTCATCTGTTATATCAATGCCATTTGTCAAAAAATAATACGCCATCGTGCGGAACATAGCACCTGTGTCAACGTACACATAATTCAGTTTCTTTGCTACTAACTTTGCGATTGAGCTTTTTCCGGCTCCAGCCGGTCCATCAATTGCAATATTCATTCGTAACGCCTCCTTCTAATTTGATTCTTCTCTGCCTGCCAAATAACCGGTAGACCATGCAATCTGAAGATTAAAACCTCCGGTTAAAGCATCTAAATCTAGCACCTCACCAGCAAAGAATAATCCCTGTATTCGTTTCGATTCCATCGTCGATGGGTCAATTTCCGAAACTTTTACACCCCCGCGCGTTATAATCGCCTCGTTGATTTCTCTCAATCCTTTTAATGTTACCGTAAAATCCTTTATGCTGTCAACTAATTTTAAACGATTTTTTTTATCAAGTTGATTCACCTTGCTGTCTGCATCCAGACCGGCACGGGATAACACTTCTGTTACCATGCTGGCAGGGAGAAGATTTCTACAGGCATTTTTCAGCGATAAGTTCATGCGTTCTGAAAAATCTTTCACAATTCGTTTATCCAGCTGCTCGTTTGTCAATGCCGGTTTTAAGTCAATATGCAGAATCAACGGTTCTTTTTGCAGTTTGTCACCAATGATACTGCTTGCACTCAGCATAAGCGGTCCACTCACTCCATAATGCGTAAACAAAACCTCGCCAAATCCCTCATAAAGTGATTTCTGCTTGCCAGATTCTCTGCGAATCGACACCTGACAATTTTTCAGCGTCAGTCCCTGTAATTGTTTTCCAATGTTATCCGCTGTAACAATCCCGGTTAACCCCGGTCGAATTGCCGTTACGGTATGACCTGCCTCTTTCGCAAATTCATAACCATCTCCCGTTGAACCGGTACTTGCATAAGAACATCCGCCGGTTGCCACAATTACTTTATCCGCTGGCAGAGTGTGCTGATTTCTCAGAATAACTCCCGTCACTTCATTTTCTTTGATTTGAAGTTTTTTTGCCTCTGTGTGAAGAAGTACGGTTACACCAAGTCTTTTGCACTCCTTTTCCAATGTTCGGATGACATCAGAAGATTTATCCGATGCCGGAAAAACACGTTTTCCCCGCTCCACTTTTATAGGCAGACCATGCTCCTTAAAAAAATCTACGACCTGTTCATTGGTAAAGGAATAAAAGGCACTGTAAAGAAACTTTGGGTTTGAAATCACATTAGAAAACAAATCAGAAATATCACAGGCGTTGGTCAGGTTGCACCTGCCTTTTCCTGTGATAAAAAGTTTTTTTCCTAATTTTTCATTTTTTTCGACGATCGTGACGTCACATCCGCACGAGGCACTTTGAATCGCCGCCATCATGCCGGCAGGACCGCCACCGATTATGATTACTTTTTTCATTTTCTTCTCCGATGTATTTATGCCGATGCATAAACTTCATTAAATCCAAAAGACCGATGAGAACTTTTGTATCGTTTGTTTTTGCAGCGGTAAATAATTTTTTTACAATCTTTTACATTATCCAACAGACTGCTGGCAAAACAGTTTAATATTAATGTCTCCATCTGCTTAGAACAACGCTTTACCGGTTTTGCTTTCGAATCAAATGAAACCACAACGGCATTTTTCTGCTGCTCTACATGGTCAACACGCACATCTTCATCTTCTAAATTCTGTGTTACCAGATAAGTAATGTACTCGGCAGTCAGTGTTTTTTCCTCTTTTTTAACAACAACCGGAATCAGACTCATTGTATCCGAATCAATGGAGTAAATCGTAAGTGTCTTCATCGTGCTTTTGGGTGTTGTCAGGGCAGTTTTTGCCGGCAGTCCGGATGCTTCCCCGCAACCATTTAATAATAACAAACCCACCATAAGTATTGCCATTATTTTAAATTTCAATTTTTATTACTCCTTGTCTAAACATCGTATTGCCAAATCAAGAGCTGCATCCACTGCCTGCTTTCTTACACATTCTCTGTCACCAGAAAACACATGACGCTCTACCGTAACCTGTCCATGCAGAGAACAGCCAAGATACACAAGTCCAACCGGTTTTTCTTCTGTACCTCCGCTAGGACCTGCGATGCCGGTTGTCGAAAGTCCTATGTCCGCTTTCGCCGCCTTTGCACAGCCAAGACACATTTCGGCTGCTGTCTCTTCGCTGACAGCGCCTTTTGTTTCCAATGTATCATGACTTACGGATACCAGATTTTCTTTTGCTTCATTTGCGTAAGTCACATAAGCACAGTTGATGACATCCGACGCACCGGAAACGTTAATAATCGTTGCCGATAATAAACCGCCGGTACATGATTCAGCTGTTGTTATCGTATAGTGTTTGTTTGTCAGTTTCTTGACAAGCTCATTTTCTTTTGCATTTTCTTTCATTATCGCACATCCTTCATAACTCCTCGATTTTTATAAATATAGTCTACGAGAGAAATTACCGTTAGTATCACCGAAGCATAAATTAATATACTCTCAATGATACGGAATACATCTGCTTGAAAATGAAACACTAAAAGGATTGACATTGCCATCTGGACAAAAGTTTTGACTTTACCCCAGTAACTTGCTGCAATGGTAACCCCTTTTTCTGCCGCCACCAGACGAAATCCGCTGATAATGAACTCTCTGCTGATAATGATAATGACTACCCATGCCGGCATATTGGTCTGCGGGTCAGCCAAAAAACAGATGAGTGCTGCACAGACTAATAACTTATCCGCCAATGGATCCATAAATTTACCAAAGGTTGTAACCTGATTGTATTTTCTTGCCAGATAACCATCAAAAAAATCGGTAACGCAGGCAGCAATAAATAGACCGCCGGCAATATAATCCGAATACGGCAATTGCTGCCATAGCATCGCAATTACAAAAAGAGGAATCATAGCAACACGCAAAATAGTCAATCGATTTGGTACATTCATTTAATCATCCTCCTCCGGTAAAATTTCTCCAATCAAATCATAGCCGTTTGCATCCGTCACCAAAACAGGTAATATGGTGCCTGATATGATTTCGTACGGTACTTCAAAGAACAGACACCCATCAATCTCCGGCGCATCACGATAAGTACGCCCGACATAAACGCCATCTTCCGGCAGATATCCATCCACAATCACCGAGAGTTTTCTGCCAATCATTTCTTCATTCTGGGCAAAAATCACATTCTGTTCCGTCTGCATAATTTCATCTGCCCATTCCTGCTTAATCTCATCTGGAAGCTGTCCATCATATTCTGCCGCCGGTGTTCCTTCTTCCGGCGAGTAAGGAAATACTCCTAATCGTTCAAATTTCATGTTGGCAACAAAATCCACACATTCCTCGTGGTTTTCGATTGTCTCTCCCGGAAATCCGCTGATTAACGTTGTACGGAGTGCAATATCCGGAATCTCCTTACGAAGCATGGAAATCTTCTCACGCAGATCCGCCTGTGTGGTCTTTCGTCCCATTCTTTTTAAGATGCCGTCGTTACAATGCTGAATCGGCAAATCGAGATAATGACAGATTTTTTTCTCTGTCTTAATCGTCTGCACCAGTTCTTTTGTAATTTCTTCCGGATAACAGTACAATAGCCGAACCCATTCAATTCCATCAATTTTACAAAGAGCCTGTAAAAGTTCCGGCAATCGTTTTTTACCATACAAATCAACACCATAAACCGTTGTTTCCTGAGCAATCACAATCAGCTCCTTGGTTCCTTCTTTTGCCAATTGTTCCGCTTCCACTAACAACTCTTCCATCGGAACACTGCGGTAATTACCGCGCAGTTTCGGAATGATGCAGTATGTGCAGTGTTTGCTGCATCCCTCTGCAATTTTCAAATACGAGGAATAGCCGGAGGACGTATGAACTCTGCTTGTTAAATTCTTCGGAAGATAGTCCAAATCATTTAACGCACATTCTTTTTTACCCTGTAACGTATCTTTTACTACTTCAAATATTTTATCATATGCCGTTGTTCCGACAACCGCATCTACTTCGGGAATTTCTTTCTGGATATCATCCGCATAACGCTGCGCCAAACATCCTGTCATGATGAGCGAGACACACTTGCCAGTCTTTTTGTATTCTGCCATTTCAAGAATTGTCTCAATACTTTCCTCTTTTGCATCATGAATAAAGCCACAAGTATTCACAATAATAATTTCTGCATCCTCTGGTGTACTTGTCACCGAAATATTCTGCGAAGCCAACAGTGCAATCATTTTTTCACTGTCAACTAAATTTTTATCACATCCTAATGATACAAAGAACAAATTCATGCTTTTTGAATTCCTTTCGCTTCCACACAATTATTCATCAACATCGCAATTGTCATCGGTCCGACACCGCCCGGTACCGGAGTAATTGCCGACGCTGTCTTCTCCACGGAATCAAAGTCCACGTCACCGCAAAGTTTACCGCCTTCCGGTCTGTGAATTCCGACATCAATGACTACTGCACCCTCTTTCACATAATCTGCCGTAATCATTTTTGGCTTTCCAATTGCTACAATCAGAATATCTGCTCTTTTTGTTACTTCTTTTAAGTCTTTTGTATGACTGTGGCAGACGGTTACCGTAGCATTTTCACGAAGCATAAGCATTGCCATCGGCTTTCCGACAATATTACTTCTGCCTACAATAACGCACTCTTTTCCGTCAATTACTACACCACTTCTCTTTAAGAGCTGAATGATGCCCGCCGGCGTACAGGACACAAAGCCCGGCTGACCAATACTTAACGCACCAACGCTCTGCGGATGAAATCCATCCACATCTTTTTTCGGGGAAATGGTCTGAATCACTTTATCCTCATTAATATGGGAAGGCAGCGGTAATTGTACCAAAATACCGTTTACGGTATCATCTGCATTGAGTTTTTCAACAAGTGCCAGTAATTCTTCTTCTGTTGTTTCTTCCGGCAATTCATAGGAAAGG
The DNA here is from genome assembly GCA_934322085.1 of uncultured Eubacterium sp. GTDB lineage: Bacteria > Bacillota > Clostridia > Lachnospirales > Lachnospiraceae > Eubacterium_F. Next base: position 44,635 of record CAKRGF010000005.1, on the reverse strand, counting down.
GAATGAATTCCAACATACTCACAAGCCTTCTTTTTATTCCCTACATATACGGTAGATGCCGGATCATTTCCAACCTGGATTACTGCAAGTGTAACGTCCAAATTTTCCTTTGCCACACGTTCCTTGCACTCGTCTTTTACCTGCGCTGAGATTTTTTTGCCATCAATTAAAACTGCCATACTGTTATCTCCTTTTTAATCTATTTCTACTATATTGTCGCGGATTGCCTGCATATGAAAATCCGTCCGGTTTATTACGTCCGCACAAGCGCGCAATTCGTAAACAATATTTTCAGCATCTTTAATATCTTTTTTGTATTTTACCTGATGCTCTAAGCTCGCCCAAAAGTCCATCGCAATCGTACGAATCTGGACTTCGACACGCATATTTTCTTTATGGTCCGAAAAGAATACTGGGACTTCCACAATTAAATGCAGACTCCGGTAGCCATTCATTTTCGGCTTTTTGATATAATCTTTTGTTTTTATTAAAACAACATCATCCTGTGCCGAAAGCATATCCGCCACTTTGTAAATATCGTCAATAAAAGCGCAGATTACGCGCACGCCCGCCACATCATTCAAATGCTGCCTGACAGATTCAACTGTAATCGGATAGCCTTTCTTTTTCAATTTGGTTGCGATGCTGTCCGGCTGTTTGATTCTTGTTTTAATAAATTCAATTGGATTTCGATTTTTTGTCATCGAAAATTCATCGTTTAACACTTGTAATTTTGTTTTTACTTCTTTGATTGCACAACTGTACATCATCATCATTTTCTGAAATTCTTCGGCATCGGACTCAAAAAGATTGTCCATATCTTTTGGCAGATGCAGTTGTTTCAGATATGATGTATGTAATTCTTCATCAAGCATTGTTCTTCTCCAATCTTTAACCCCTGTACTTATCGTATGCGTATTATACATATGCATACATTATCTATTATAAGCAAAAAATGAATAAAGTCAAACGAAACGGGAACGCTACTAAAAAAATGAAGGGAGATTTTTTTGCAATGAAAAGTTTTGTTGACCAGGATGCCTGCATTGCCTGCGGTTTATGTGTGTCTACCTGCGAAGATGTTTATCACTTTAATGAAGAAGGAAAAGCAGAGGCTGTTGAGGGAATAATTTCTGCGGAATATGAAGATGACTGCCGGACTGCGGCAGAAAACTGCCCGACTATGGCGATTGAGATTGATGAAGGGTGAATTGTTTTCGCTAAGTAAAAGTAAAAAGGAATCTGCAAAGTTTCCCATTCGGAACCGCTTCGCTTGATGAACACCTATGGTGTTCATAGTTCCTCATGGTGAAATTTTGCAGATTCCTTTTTAATTGTTTAGCGAAATTAATTTACCTCTTTATTTTACCTCTTTGGGATTTTTGCTGTTCTTTGGTTTTGCTATTCTTCGATTACTTCGATTTCGAGGTAGTCAAAGTCGATTTGCTCGATGAAGTTATCTTGTTCAAAGCGGGTTTTGTCAACCCGCTTGAATTCATTAATGTTTTTGTCAAGCCAAATTGGCTGCTGCAAATCAAAGGCTTCAGCAAATGCGTGAATCCCAGCAAATACTTTTTTAGTCCGGTTGATATCCGTATCACCATTTTCGTAAACCATATCACGAACTAAATGATTGTCTTTGAATATTTTTCCCCATATGCGGAACATAAAAGTCCTCCCAAAAGAACTAATTCTTTTTGTTGTAGTTAATCAGGCAGCCTTTCAAAATAATTTCTCTTTCATCGTCTGTCAGATTACCAAGGTGAAGTTCAATTTCTTTCATCCCCTGGTTTACTACATAAGCGTGAATCGTATCTTCTTTTGTCTCAATGGCTTTCTTAATATCCTTTACAAAAATATAATCATCTTTATCGAAAGCAAGGTCACCATCGAAAACAAATGGAAGCATCCCCCAGTTAATCAGGTTGGAACGATATCTCTTTGTTGCATACTCACGGGCAATGTTAGCCATACCGCCAAGCACTCGCTGACAGCTTGCTGCCTGCTCACGGGCAGAACCATCACCTGGTTTCACGGCAAAAATTACACTTCCGACTTCTGTCTCTTCCGGTTTTACATCAAACTGTTTCGCAACTGCCTCATAGACATCTTTTAAGTTTGCATCTTCGGCATAAATGTCTTCGCCAGCAATACGAGCCTTCTCTACCTTCTGTACTTCTTTTGCTTTTCCTACATAAGCAGGGTCTTTTCTTGACAGAGTAAACTCAGCAAGACCAAGTGGATTTGAGCGGTAAGAACTTGTCTCACCGGATGGAATCAATTCATCCGTTGTTGTAACCGGATCATGAATCATGGATACCACTTTCAAAAGTACATTATCCGTAAGTGCATGCATTTCCGGCCAGTCTACAATGTTTGGTCCAAATTTAATTTCAACCGAAGGATCTGCCTTGCCAACACCGTTAAAGACACGGTTATCATAAATCGTATGGTCAAAATAATATTTCGGTTTTGTAAAGTCTGCATCAATATCTGTTGCTGCCGTCAAATATCCCTTATTCGCAGCTGTTGCCGCAATCGAACGAGCATCCATAAGTGCAACAGAAGCAATCTGCCCATTCGTAACTTTCGATCCCTCACGGTTCGGGAAGTTTCTTGTCGAATGACGGATACTAAGTCCCTTGTTGCTTGGTACATCGCCGGCACCAAAACATGGGCCGCAGAAAGCGGTACGAACGGTAGCTCCTGCTTCCATCAAATCCGCAATCCGTCCATTTTTCACAAGTTCCATGAAAATCGGCTGGGATGCCGGATAAACACTTAATGAGAATTCATCGGCACCAATATTTTTACCGCGCAGAATATCAGCGGCATCACATAAGTTCTCAAAGCCACCACCGGCACATCCGGCAATAACACCCTGCTCTACATACAATCTGCCATCATGAATCTTATCCGTCAGCTTAAAGTCAATGTTATTGTTATCAAGGCTTACAAGCGCCTTTTTCTCTACATCACGAAGAATATCCTCAAGGTTATTGTTCAACTCTTCAATGGTGTACACATTACTTGGGTGGAATGGCATCGCAATCATCGGTTTGATTGTTGACAAGTCAACTTCTACCACACCGTCATAGTAGGCAACTTTTTCCGGTGCCATTTCTTTATAATCATCTTTTCTTCCGTGAATCTCATAAAATTCTTTTACGGCATCATCTGTGCGCCAGATAGAAGAAAGACAAGTGGTCTCTGTCGTCATAACATCAATACCAATACGGAAATCAACACTTAAGTTATCAATGCCCTCGCCGACAAATTCCATTACCTTATTATTTACATAACCATTTTTAAATACAGCACCGATAATCGCAAGTGCAATATCCTGTGGACCAACACCTTTCTGCGGTTTGCCGGTCAGATGAATTGCCACAACACCAGGCATCGGAATGTCGTAGGTCTGCTCCAAAAGCTGTTTTACGATCTCCGGTCCGCCCTCACCGACCGCCATCGTACCAAGTGCACCATATCTTGTATGGCTGTCTGAACCAAGAATCATAGCACCGCCTGCCGCCAGCATCTCGCGGGCAAACTGGTGAATAACTGCCTGATGAGGAGGTACATAGATACCACCATATTTCTTTGCACAGGAAAGACCAAACACATGATCATCTTCATTAATTGTTCCACCTACCGCACACAAACTGTTATGACAGTTAGTAAGTACATAAGGAACCGGGAACTTCTCAAGTCCGGATGCTCTTGCGGTCTGTAAAATTCCAACAAATGTAATATCATGGGAAGTCAATTTGTCAAACTTAATTTTCAAGTTTTCCATGTTGCCAGAAGTATTATGGGATGACAAAATATGGTATGCCATCGTTCCCTTAACCGCCTCTTCTTTTGTTGTCTTAATTCCTGCTTTGCTTTCCAGTGCCGCGATTGCCTCTGCATTGTCCGGAATCAGTTCCGTACCATTTATCAGATATGCGCCACCATCATATAATGTTACCATTTGCAGCCTCCTTCATATTTTTTAACACCGAAGTGAAAATTTTTCCTATAATAGTATACTTGCTTTTTCTTTATAATGCAAATTATTTTTTGCTTTTTTGCTTGATTTTTCTATTGTCATCCGTATCAAAATGAGGTAGAATAAGTTGAAATACGGAAGCCATGGGAACATGGCAGATAGGAGGCATTATGCGTCATTTAATGAATGCACTTGACCTGACCGTGGATGAGATTCATGATTTAATTGTATTAGCTGAAAAAATCATTCAGGATCCGGCACGATTTTCAGAAGTGTGTAAAGGAAAAAAACTTGCGACTTGTTTTTATGAACCGAGCACAAGAACCCGTTTAAGTTTTGAATCTGCTATGATGAATTTAGGTGGACAAGTTCTTGGTTTTTCATCCGCTGATTCCAGCTCAGCAGCAAAAGGTGAAAGCGTAGCTGATACCATTCGTGTCATTTCCAGTTATGCCGATATCTGTGCGATGCGTCACCCAAAGGAAGGTGCTCCATTCGTCGCTTCTCTTCATTCTAAAATTCCAGTGATCAATGCCGGTGATGGCGGACATAATCATCCGACCCAGACATTAACCGATTTATTGACAATTAAAAATTTAAAGGGACGCCTTGACAATCTGACAATTGGATTGTGTGGTGACTTGAAATTCGGACGTACCGTTCACTCTTTAATTGGTGCTATGGTTCGCTATCCGAACGTTAAATTTGTTATGATTTCACCGGAAGAATTGAAGATTCCGGATTATATTAGAAAAGATACGTTAGATGCCAATGGCATTGAATATAAAGAAGTAAACGTATTGGAAGACGTTTTACCGGAACTTGATTTGTTATATATGACACGTGTTCAGCGTGAACGTTTCTTTAACGAGGAAGATTACATCCGCTTGAAGGACAGTTTCATCCTTGACCGCAAAAAAATGAAACTGGCACCAAAAGATATGTTGGTTCTCCACCCTCTTCCACGTGTAAATGAAATTGCAACCGATGTGGATGATGACCCACGTGCTGTTTACTTTAAGCAGGCACAATATGGTGTTTACATACGAATGGCATTAATTATGACTTTATTGGAGGTGATTCCGGAATGTTAAATATTGGTGGATTACAAGAAGGAGTTGTTATTGACCACATTAAGGCTGGCGGCTCCATGGAAATTTATCACTATCTTGAATTAGAAAAATTAGACTGCTCCGTTGCCATTATTAAAAATGCAAAAAGCAGTAAAATGGGAAAAAAAGATATTATCAAAATTGAGGGACCAATTACTGTAAACTTAGATATTCTCGGTGTCCTCGATGAAAACATCACCATTAACGTTATAAAAAACAACGAAATTGTAGAAAAACGTGTTCTCACACTGCCGGAAACGGTAACAAATGTCATCAAGTGCAAAAATCCTCGATGCATTACTTCCGTTGAGCAGGAATTACCACACCGTTTTAAACTGACAGACCGTGAAAATCGGATTTACCGCTGTATGTACTGCGAGCAGAAGTTTTCGAGAAGACGATAACTTAATTAGATTGTGATATAAAAAATGATATTGTTTTTCCTATTCAGGACCGCTCCCGCTTAGTGAAAAACAATATCAATTTTTTGTTTTAACATATGGGCAAGCCAAATGCGTGCACTCCGTCCGTTGCCTTCCCGGAATGGATGTGCAATATTCATTTCTACATACTTTTCTATAATTTCATCAAAATCAGACTGTGGCATTTTATCAATATTTTCAAGTGCTGCACCTAAATACATCAGCGGTGCAAAACGAAAATTTCCTTTTGCTATATTTACCTTGCGAATCTCTCCAGCAAAATCATAAATATCTTCAAACAAATACCGGTGGATTGCCTGCAAAGTAGAAAACTTACCTGCCGGGAGGGAGTCTAAAATGCCCTTTTCAAATAATAAAACTGCTTTTTTCTTACTTAACTGCTCCTCCATACGAGCAAGTTCAGCAGAACTTGTAAGACCTAATTTATTTTCAAGCATATCGTCCCTCCTGATGCAAAATTTATACTTCAATTAAAAAGTACTATTAGAACAAACCGGTAATCTGTCCATCGTCATTTACATCAATTCCTTCGGCAGCCGGCACTTTTGGCAATCCCGGCATAGTCATAATTGTTCCGGTAATGGCAACAACAAATCCAGCTCCGGCAGAAACATAGACATCACGGATGTGGATTGGGAAGCCTTCCGGTCTGCCAAGGATTGTTTTATCATCCGACAAAGAATACTGGTTTTTCGCCATACATACCGGCATAGAACCAAACCCGAGTGACTCAATCCGTGCAATCTGCTGTTTTGCTGCCGGCTCAATGATAACTTCTCCTGCTCCATAAATTTCTTTTGCAATTGTCTCAATTTTCTCAACAATCGACAACTCATTTTCATAGAGATAATGGAAATTACTCTCTTTATTCTCAATTGTATCAATTACTTTTTGCGCTAACTCAATGCCGCCTTCGCCGCCTTTTTCCCAAACCTTGGAAAGTGCAAACTCACATCCTCTCGCCTCACAGAACTCCTTAACGTATGCAAGTTCTGCTTCGCTGTCGGTTACAAACTGATTCAATGTAACAACACATGGCACACCAAACTTAGCAATGTTTTCAATATGTTTTTCCAGATTTACAATACCGGCTTTCAATGCATCGAGATTTTCTTCGGATAAATCTTCTTTTTTGACACCACCATTGTATTTGAGGGCACGAACCGTAGCAACAAGTACAACGGCATCCGGTTTCAAATCAGCCATACGACATTTGATATCTAAGAATTTTTCTGCTCCTAAGTCAGCACCAAAACCAGCTTCCGTAATTGTGTAATCTGCTAATTTCAAAGCTGTCTTTGTCGCACGGACACTATTACAGCCGTGAGCAATATTGGCAAATGGACCACCATGCACAAGTGCCGGTGTATTCTCCAAAGTCTGAATCATGTTTGGTCGAATGGCGTCTTTCAAAAGTGCAGCCATCGCGCCTACTGCTTTAATTTCTTTTGACGTAACCGGTTTTCCTTCATAAGTATAAGCAACAATAATTCTTCCTAAACGCTCTTTCAAATCTTTCATGTTGTCTGCAAGACAAAGAATCGCCATGATTTCCGATGCCACCGTGATGATGAAATGATCTTCTCTTGTCACACCATCCACCTTGCGTCCGAGTCCTACCGTAATATTACGAAGTACACGGTCATTCATATCGACACAGCGCTTCCATACAATCTGTTTTGGATCAATGTTAAGTTTATTTCCCTGTTGAATATGATTATCAAGCATTGCCGCAAGAAGGTTGTTTGCCGAAGTAATCGCATGAAAATCTCCCGTGAAATGAAGATTCAAATCATCCATCGGTACAACCTGTGCATAACCGCCGCCGGCAGCACCACCTTTTAATCCAAAGCAAGGGCCTAACGATGGCTCACGCAAGGCAATGATTGCCTTTTTCCCAATCTTATCCATCGCCTGTCCGAGTCCAACCGTCGTTGTTGTCTTTCCCTCACCGGCTGGTGTTGGATTAATCGCTGTCACAAGGACAAGTTTACCATCCGGACGGTCTTTAATCCGATCCCAGAGTTCGTCCGTCAATTTTGCTTTATATTTTCCATATAAATCCAATTCATCCGCAGTGATATCTAACTTCTCTGCCACTGTCTGAATCGGCTGCATATTCGCCTCTCTTGCAATTTCAATATCTGATTTCATATTCTACCTCCATTTTTCAAAGCACAATATCTGTTAACATAACTTGTATTATACACACTATCTTGTTCTAATGCAATAATTTATCAGAAACAAATGCAAAATATTGTTCCAACAAATGAACATCCGGCTGGCACTGATATAACATTCTGGCACCGACAACATCCTCAATTTCATTTAAAAGCCAGTGATTCTTTTCATCTAAAATAAAATCAATACCAACCATACCAAAATCAAACACCTGAACAACCTGATTTACATAATCAAGAATTTCTTTATCGCATTGGTATGACGTAACACTTCCACCCAAAGAAAAATTTGCCCGGAAGCTGTTGTTTGCCTGACGTTTTATGGCACCGACAATTTTTCTGCCGATGATGTACACACGTAAGTCCACGCCGGGTCCTTTGACAAATGGCTGTAAAATAAAATCCGAACCGGCGATTCCATTTTGAATCGATTCAAAAGATTCGTTTGTCAAAAACACCTGTTTTCCGCCGTGTCCATCCACCGCTTTAATTACATAATCCGGATACTCCTTTAATAATTCCCTGGACAATTCAATATTTTGAAACGTCTTTGTTTTTACCAGCGGAATTTCACATTTTTTCAAAATATAATCATAGGTTTTTCCTTTATGATTGCAGATTTCTGACACAAAAGAAGAATTAAAGCAGGGAATCCCCATCGCCTCAATCTGCTTTGTCAAAGCAGGATGGATTGTGCGAACCATACAAAAATCAACAGATTTCCGATTCGTCCCCAAATATTCAATCACATCTGTGTCATATAAAAAATGAATCGGCATGTTTAGTTTTTTACCCACTTCTTCATGCATTTTTATGTAGGAAGCATTTCTTTTTGCGCCCTCTTTATCATAGACTAGTAAACCATTCCATCGTTTTGTCATTTTCTAACATCCTTTATGATCCATTCCACGATTTTATCCGCAACCGCCACACCGGTGCAGGTTTGTATATTTTTAAAATGTGCATTCGAATTTACTTCACAGACAATCGGACCGTCTTTGCCAAACAAAAGGTCAACTCCTGCAAACGAAGTCCCTACTGCATGAGACGCTTTAACCGCAAGGTCACATTCTTCCTTTGACGGTGTATAATCTTTCATCTTGCCCCCAGCTGTTATGTTGGCACGAAAATCATTTTCCGAATACCGGTACATGGAAGCCACTACTTCATCACCAACAACCTGAAGTCTGACATCTCTTCCAATGCTGTTTTCTATCATTTCCTGAAACAAAAATTCTACCGAATCGGATTGTTTCATCACCGCTAAAAGTTCTTCTCTGTTTTGCACCAAATACACCTGCTCGCCAAAGGAGCCAAATGCCTCTTTTGCCACAAACGGATATTTGAGTTTTTCGTCTGCTACACCAAGAAAATCATACTGATTAAATCCAATGGTCGAATATGTCATCGGCGCAAATATTGTCTGTGGAATCGGCAGTTTTTTCTCCTGTAATGCTAGATAGGTTAATCGTTTGTCATCACAGATTCTAATTGCTTCACTGCTATTATAGACCGGAATTTTCTGATTTTCTAAAAATTTTGCAAGTAAAATATCTTTATCCCAAAACAAAACAAAGTCCGGTTTTTCTTTTATCTTTTCCTGCACATTTACAAGTATTTCACAGTTTGTATAAACGGTCAGTGACACACCGCACCGTTTCGCTGCCAGCAAAAATAAATCCGTCAGTTCTGAAAACTTTTTTGTATGTAAAAATCCATTGACAATCAGCCAGCCATTCATCAGCCATTCTCCTCAAGATAATTTTCAAATTGTTCACTCGACATCAAAATCTGTCTCGGTTTAGTACCTTCTTCCGGTCCGACAACACCCGCATCCGAAAGCTGGTCCATAATTCGTGCTGCACGGTTAAATCCAATTCGGAACATACGCTGCAAAAGACCAATGGATGCCTTATCCTTTTCAATGATAAATCTGGCAGCCTCGACAAATAATTCATCCTGTTCCGGTGCACCACCAAGGGCAGTATTAGAATCGTTCTTTGCTCCCGGTACCGGTGCCGTGTCAATATGCTTTGTTACTTCTTCATTATAGGATGGACCATTGCTCTGCTCTTTTAAGAAGCTGACAACAGAATCTCTTTCTTCATCGGAAACAAATGCTCCCTGTACACGAATTGGTTTTGGCAGATTTTGCGGTGCAAACAGCATATCACCATTTCCTAACAGTTTTTCTGCGCCTGCCGAATCAATAATAGTTCGTGAATCCACGGCGGAAGAAACCGACAAGGCGATTCGTGATGGGATATTCGCCTTAATCAGCCCAGTAATAACATTAACCGATGGACGCTGTGTTGCTAAAACCAAATGAATTCCTGCCGCACGGGCAAGCTGCGCCAGACGGCACACGGAATCCTCTACTTCTCCCGGTGCAACCATCATCAAATCCGCAAACTCGTCCACAATAATAACAATCTGTGGCATCTTCTGATAATCCGGGTCATCTTTGTTCGTAAGTTTGTCCATTTTCGCATTATAGGATTTGATATCACGAACACCTGCATCGGCAAATTTCTGATATCTTCCGGTCATCTCTGCCACCGCCCAGCCAAGTGCTGCCGATGCCTTCTTCGGATCTTTCACAACCGGAATCATCAGATGCGGAATATCTTCGTATGCAGTCAGTTCTACCATCTTCGGATCCACCATAATCATTTTTACTTCATTTGGGTCCGCTTTATAAATAATACTCATAATCAGCGTATTAATCAAAACCGATTTACCGGAACCAGTCGCACCGGCAATCAATAAATGCGGCATTTTTGCAATATCCGTAACAATTGTTTTTCCGCTGATGTCTTTACCAACGGCAAATGTAACTTTGGATTTTGCTTTCGTAAACTCACTGCTCTCTAACAACTCACGCAGCGTAATCATTTCTCTCGCCGGATTCGGCACCTCGATACCAACTGCCGCTTTTCCGGGAATCGGTGCTTCAATACGAATATCCGACGCCGCCAGACTCAACTTAATATCATCACTCAATCCGGTGATACGGCTGACTTTAACTCCCTGCTCCGGAATCAGTTCATAACGGGTTACACTTGGTCCAAGGCTGATGTCTCCCATCTTGACACGCACACCAAAACTATCTAACGTTGACTGCAATTTAGCCGCCGTCGCACGAAGTTCGGAATTGTCCATACGTTTGCCATTGCTCTTTGGTTTGTTCAGCAAATCAAGCGAAGGAAAACGATACGGAATCTGTTCTGTCGCAGCCTTTGATAAGTCCTTATGTACCGCATCCATTTCTTTTTTATCTTCTTTGGTTATCTTAACAGGCTCTTTCTTTTGTTTTACCGACTCATCCACCATATCTGTTTTTGTCGGTGTTTTTGGCTCGGTCTGTGTTTTTTTTGATGCGCCAAATTTTTCTTCTAATTCTTTTTCGTAGACACTCGATTCTCTAACCGGTTCTTCTCCGCCACGGATAATATTAATTTCCGACAAATCCTGAACTTCCGGCACCACTTCTTCCATCTGTGCTTCCGGTTTGATTTCTTTTTGCGAAACCGTATTCTGTTTTTCCGGAATTTCTGTCTCTGCTTTCTTTGCCCGTTTCCTTCTCGTCTCTTTCTTTGGCTTTGCTTTTGCCGTTTCTTCTTTATCAAATGTATAGGTACTCATCTGTCTTCCGCGAGAAGACACCGGTTCCGGTTCCTCATAATAATAATCTTCATCCGTCTCATGCTCTTTATACATCTGCTGAATCGAAGAAAAAATAAGTTTCTTGCTTAACAGCATAAAGAACAATAAAAACAGCGCTAATATCACAATAAAAGAACCTGCTCTTCCGAGCACACGTGCCAGTTCAAAAGATAAAATGCCGCCGAAGAAACCACCACCACCGTGATTTTCAGCACAGACGGTATAGACCTCCCATACATTCTGCACAGGGTCATTTACCACCCATTGAAATAACCCACAAACACTCCAGTAAATGCCGGCACTATACCAGACCTTGTGGCGCAGTCTTTGATTTTTCGCATTAGCCAGATACAAACCGGCGGTCACAACCAGATAAACCGGAAAAACATACGCGAGTGCCCCCAGCAGTCCAAACAACAAGGCACTTAAGCCTTTGCCAAACACGCCACACATTTGGAACAAACTAAGCAGCGACAAAATAGCAAACACAAAAAGGGCAAGAAACACAATCTCTCTTGCCAATGGGCTTGCCTGCTTTGTCTTTTTCGATGTATTCTTTCTCGAAGAAGCCGTCCGTTTCGTATTTGATTTCGATGCCGGACGCCCACGCTTCTTCGTATTTTTTGTTGTTTTCTTTGTAGCCATAAAATCCTCCCCAGACACAACTAACATGTACGATATCTGCTAATTGATTCGCAGCGTACTGAAACTATATTATACACTGAATCGCTTTTTACCGCAAGTGTTTTATCGAACAGATGTTTATATTTTGCTGCTTGGGTTCAAAATTAAATTTACTACTATTTATTATAATATCTATATATTTTTATTGGTCAACTTATTGTTTAGGTGCAATCTCTGGTTTAATAATAATAGGTGCCTGACCACTTGAAGATGTAATTTCTGCTGTCAAAAGCGAAATTCTTCTCATTAAATTATCTAAGACAAATTGCCCATTTAATTTAAATTCCTTCGCTAAATTTACATTTTCCCAATCATGTTCGCCTCCTTTTTCGTCAGCAAACTCTAATAAAGCACCATAGGTTATTTCTAAACAAAATACAGATTTCGGAGAAAATTCCAACTTCCTTTTTACGGATATTTTAACACAATCTTCTTGCAATTTGGTTTCAATTGTATCTACTCCATTCAATTGGTAAACATTAGCTGTGAATTCATCCTCTATTCTAGTATACATTATATTTTCTAAATAAACTTCGTAATTTGATTTAAAATAATCTTGCAAATTTTCTATCATAATTTCTTTAATTCCTCCTTATAATTTATAGCTAGCTTGGTATTTATCGGAATAACATTTGAATTTATTTCCTCATTTTCAATGTCAGCAAAACCAAGATTCACTTTAAATTCCTGTGCTATTCTTTTTATATCATTTTCTGTTCTAATAGTAACAATTTCTTCGGATACATAATTACTAATTGCTTCTTCTACACATGCATTTAATGTTTTGCTTTGTTTGCTCGCTTTCAAAGCAATTTTTCTATGCAAATCCGGAGATATACGAACATTAAAAATTCCTTTGTATTCTTTTTGAGGTTCTTTACCTACTTCCTTGCAAAAAATAAGATAATCATCAACAGCTGTATGAAATTCATCAACAATCTTACTTAAATCATCACACTCAAAATCTACATAATCTGCAATACCTTCTATTTTTCCCCTTAATACGTTATCTGCCGAATCAAATTCAACAACTGTATGATATCCTTTATATTCTAATATATTTGCTTTCATAATCTATAAATCTCCTATCTCAATCAACTTTTCCAAAAGTCCTTTTACAGCTCCTGGTTTCATCTCATTGCCTGGGTGTGGTTTATGAAGCATAATAATCTGTTGGTCATATTCTCTATAAAACATAACTCTTGAACCAGATGTTTTTCCTTTATTATGTTCTTTGTAACCCATTTGCTCTAATAAATATGTTGCTTCTTTATAAGTATAATCTCTAGGTTTTTGCTTTATGCGCTCTTTTGCCTTTTCAATCCTGCTCATATCTTTTGGCCTCACCTCTTTTCAAAATCCTCAAAAAGCACCTTGTAACTGTTTTCTAGTTACATCTAATTATATCTATTTTTTTAACACTGTCAAGTCATGTATTTCTTTTTTAATCATTCATCAGCCCCCACAACTTCTGATAAGCCTTATCAATTCCTCCAACCTCATTAACAAGTCCAGCTGTCACCGCATCCTCTCCAACCAAAACGGTTCCTAAATCTTTGGACAGCATACTCGTATTCATCATTAATTTTTCTAAATTTTCTTTGGAAATGCGGCTATGCTCTGCCACGAAACAAATAATTCTGTCTTGAATCTGTTGAAACTGACGATACGTCTGTGGTGTTCCCAGTACCATACCGTTCATTCGTACCGGGTGAATAATCATCGTCGCCGATGGAACAATAAAAGAATAATCTGCCGCTACAGTAAGCGGAACAGCAATCGAATGACTGTCCCCAATGACTAAGGAAACCGTTGGCATGCTTAAGGAGTGAACCATTTCCGCCAATGCAAGTCCGCATGAAACATCACCACCGACGGTATTCATAAGAAATAAAATTCCCTTTACCTTTTCGTCCTGCTCTGCCCTTGCTAAAATCGGCAAAATGTGCTCATATTTGGTTGTTTTTGCATTTTGTGATAAGCAGTCATGTCCCTCAATCTCCCCAATAATAGACAATGTCAAGATTCCTTCGTTCATCACCATGCCATATTCTTTTACTGCATCCTGTTCCATCTGTTTCGCCCTCATCTTTCCTGTCATTTTTGACTTCCATTTGATACGAAACAGTATTTCCTAAATCATAACATTTTATCCCTGATAAATTTCCGGTCGTCTGTCGCTTCTTGAAAAAATCGTTTTTTGAAATACCTCTTTTGAAAAATCAAGAGTTACATAGTCATTCCATTTTTTAGAGTCCGGCAAAATCACACTTCCATCCGGTGCATAGGCAACCGAACTTTTTGCATATTGGATTCCATCTCCCGCTCCTGTTCGATTTACGCCTACCACATATGAATACATTTCAATCGCTCTCGCTGTAAGCAGAGAATACCACTGCCTGATGCGGCTCTCCGGCCAGTTTGCAATCAAAAAGATAACATTTGTATCAAGCGGCATGTGCTGAAACATTTCAGGAAAACGCAAATCGTAGCAGACTGCCATACCAAGGTGCATTTCGTCCGCGGAAATATGACAGAGCTCACTGCCCCCTCGATACGCCTTTGTCTCACCACCATGCGTAAATGGATGGATTTTCTCATAGTCAGCAAGCACACTTCCATTTTCATCAACAAAGCAAAAATGATTTCGCCCAAACTCATCCGGCATGGTAATATAACCAAAACCAATCATTATAGAATATTTTGCAGCAAGAGCCGAAAAATATGCAATTGTCTCCTCATGATAGTCTGCCATCTCTTTAACCCGGAGAGAAAATCCGGTCAATGTCATCTCCGGAAACAAAATGATGTCAGCGTGTTCATTCGCTGCCTCCTTTATCATTTCCTCGCATTGAATCTTATTTGCTTCTTTGTCTTCCCAGACAATGTCCATGTTTGTAAGCGCAATTTTTTTAGACATAAAAAGCCCCCTTTGTCTTCTTCCACAAGTATAACATAGGTTTCAAAAAGTAACAAAGGGGCAAATTTTCAAAAAAGCCACAAGCCGGCTTTCACCAGCTTGCAGCTTACAATACCTAATATTTCTTATCTTATTCTTCCGGAACATCCTTAATACTAAAACTGATACGTCCCATTTTATCTTTGCCAAGGCAGATAACTTTCACTTTATCACCAAGTGTAAGCTCGTCCTCTACATGATTGATGCGGCGTTTTGCAATGTTTGAAATGTGAACCATTCCCTCTTTACCAGGAGCAAACTCGATGAAAGCACCAAAGTCTTTAATGCTGACAACTGTTCCCTCAAGAATCTGGCCTTTTTCAAAATCAGTTACGATGATTTCGATGAGACGGAGTGCTTCGTCCATTGCCTCTTTATCTGTTCCGCAAACGGAAACAGCACCATCATCGGTAATGTCGATTTTAACACCGGTGCGCTCAATCAATGCGTTGATTGTCTTACCTCTCTGACCAACAACTTCACCAATCTTAGCTGGGTCAATCATAATCTGTTTAATCTTTGGAGCATAAGCATTTACTTCTTTTCTAGGCTCTGCAATTGCTTTTGCCATAACTTCATCTAAGATGTAAAGACGGGCTTCTCTTGTTCTTGCGATAGCCTGCTCCACGATTTCTCTTGTCAAACCATGAATCTTGATATCCATCTGGATGGCAGTAATACCTTTTTTCGTACCGGCAACTTTAAAGTCCATATCGCCGAAGAAATCTTCAAGACCCTGAATATCTGTCAAAATCAAGTAATCATCATCGGTATCACCGGTTACCAAACCAACGGAAATACCAGCAACTGGTGCCTTAATTGGAACACCGGCAGCCATCAATGATAATGTAGATGCACAAATACTACCCTGGGATGTAGAACCGTTGGATTCCAAAATTTCGGATACGGTACGGATTGCATATGGGAACTCTTCTTCACTAGGAAGAACAGGAACCAAAGCACGCTCTGCCAAAGCACCATGTCCGATTTCACGACGTCCCGGTCCTCTGGATGGTCTTGTCTCACCAACGGACCATGATGGGAAGTTGTAGTGATGCATATATCTCTTGGATGTCTTTGTAATATCCAAACCATCTAATTTCTGTTTCTCTGAAAGTGGAGCCAATGTTGTAACATTCAGTACCTGTGTCTGTCCACGAGAGAACAAACCGGAACCATGTACAGTAGGAAGTACATCAACTTCTGCATGAAGTGGACGAATCTGTTTTACCTCACGGCCATCCGGACGTTTGTGGTCTTTCAGAATCATCTTGCGGACTGTAACTTTCTGGAATTTGTAAACAGCCTCATCAATAAAGGAAATCCAGTCCTCATGCTCCTCTGCATAACGCTCTTCCAAACGGTCTTTGATACCGCGGATATTTTCTTCACGAACCTGTTTTACATCAGTAAATACAGCTTCCTCCATAGCTTCCGGTGTAATGAAATTAACCATGTCATTCCACATATCTTCCGGAATATCAAAATGCTCATACTCATGTTTCTCTTTACCGCATTCAGCAACAATCTTGTCAAAGAACTCGATAATCTGTCCATTCAACTCATGAGCACCATAAATTGCCTGAATCATCGTAGCTTCATCAACTTCGTTTGCACCGGCTTCAATCATGATAACCTTATCTCTTGTGGAAGCAACGGTAAGTGCTAAATCAGAAACCTCACGCTGTGCGCTTGTCGGATTGTAAACAAGTTCACCATCAACCAAACCAACCTGTGTTGCTGCAGTCGGGCCATCAAATGGAATATCTGAAATACTGGTAGCCAGTGCAGAACCAAGCATAGCAACAAGCTCCGGTGCACAATCCTGGTCAACATCCATAACTAAGTTTTCCAGTGTTACATCATTTCGATAATCTTTTGGGAACAATGGACGCATCGGGCGGTCAATTACACGACAAGTCAAAATTGAGTTATCGCTTGGTTTACCCTCACGTCTTGTAAATCCTCCCGGAATCTTTCCGATGGAATACATCTTTTCATGATATTCTACGCTTAATGGGAAGAAATCAATTCCCTCTCTTGGTTTCTCGGATGCTGTTGCCGTAGAAAGGACAACTGTATCACCATAGCGCATAAATGCAGCGCCATTTGCCTGAGCAGCTACACGTCCAATGTCAACTGACAAAGTACGTCCTGCAAGCTCCATTGAAAATGTCTTGTACATACTTTTTCTCCTTTATTCTTATTTCGAGATGCCGAAACCACTGAAAAAACCACTGTATCAATGAGCTTTTCAGAAGTCTCGGTGTCATCTCAATTTACATACAAAATTTATTATACACAATCTTTGCAAAAAAAGCAACTTTCCTTATTTCGGATAACTGATAGCGTCATCGGGCCACTTTAAAACCTCATCGTGAAACAGCGGCACACGCATCAGACCGGCTCCAAATAAGTACGCACGGTCACGCTCCGCAATCTCTTCTAATGTACGCCATGTCACACCGACAATCGTTTGTTCCGACTCCGATAATTCCGGGTCAATTCCCTTGTGTGGAACCGCATCATCCGGAATTTCTACCAAAAATGTAAAAATCCGGCTTTCCAAATCCGGTTTATATTCAATGGCAAGCGGACGCACAATTTTTCCACTCACGCCTGCTTCTTCGTTTAACTCACGTAAAGCTGCTTCTTCCGGTGTCTCATTTTCCTCAATGCCGCCTCCCGGCAGATTAAAGAAATCTCTTCCTTTCATTCTGTGTTCTACAAGCAGTAATTTGCCATCCCGGCAAACCATAGCCTGACTGCGATTTCGTTTCATTTTCTCACCTTTTTAAGAAAAATTTTTTTCATAGAAAGAGTGCCTTCAATCAAACAGTATCCATTTGACGAAAGCACTCAAGTCACACAAATTATTTACGCAAACCAAGTTTTTCAATCAGCGCACGATAACCTTCCAAATCTGTCTTCTTCAGATAATCCAAAAGGCCTCTTCTCTTACCAATCATTTTGTACATACCACGACGAGAATGATGATCTTTCTTATTCTCTTTCAAGTGCTCTGTCAAAGTGTTGATACGCTCAGTAAGAAGCGCTACCTGAACTTCCGGTGAACCTGTATCATCCGGTGTTCTTCCATAAGCTGCAATAATTTCTTTTTTCTTTTCTGTAGTCATCATTGTGACGTACCTCCTAAATATTTTCTTATCACCATTTACTAAGATCCGGTCGGAGTTTCCGCAATCTGAGTAATGGCTATTTGCTATCATAACACAATTTAACTTCGTTGTAAACCTTTATTTCGTGTCAATCGTAGCAATATCTACTAATGTCAATTCATTTTTCTCAGAATCCTCTAACGCAGTTAAAAGTGCATTTGCCGTATCCAAAGAAGTCAGACAGGTAACACCGGTCTCGATGGAAGTACGACGAATAAGGAAACCATCGTGGGAATGTTCACCCTGTTTTGGAATATCAATTACCAAATCAATCTCATGGCCAAGCAGCAAATCCATCAGTGTCGGGGATTCCTGCTCAATCTTGTTGACACCGATAACCGAAACGCCATTTTCGCCTAAGAACTTAGCCGTTCCGCGTGTCGCATAGATTTCATAGCCAAGTGCCTGGAAACGTTTGGCAACAGAAATTGCTTCGTCTTTCGAGTTATCATTTACCGTAAGAATCATCTTCTTGTACTTCGGAAGATTGATTCCGGCTCCCATAAAGGCTTTGTGAAGTGCCTCATTAAATGTTTTTGCGATACCTAAACACTCACCGGTGGACTTCATCTCAGGTCCTAAGCTGATTTCTGCACCGCGCAGTTTCTCAAAGGAGAATACCGGCATCTTAATTGCGATGTAATCCGATTTTTTCGCAAGTCCCGGTGTATAACCCATATCTGTGATTTTTTCACCGAGGATTACGCGGGAAGCCAGTTTTACAATCGGAATTCCTGTTACTTTGCTGATATATGGTACCGTTCTTGACGAACGAGGATTTACTTCAATAACAAAAACTTCATCGTTATAAACAATAAACTGAATGTTAATCAATCCAATTACATGAAGGGATTTTGCAAGTTTTGCCGTATAATCGACTAAAACTTCCTGAACTTCAGGTTTAATGCTCATAGCAGGATAAACCGAGATACTGTCACCGGAGTGAATACCGGCACGCTCTACGTGTTCCATAATACCAGGAATCAGAATATTCTCGCCATCACATACAGCATCAACCTCAACCTCTTTACCCATAAGGTACTTATCAACAAGAATTGGATGTTCCTGCACATGGCGGTTGATAATTGACATAAATTCACGAATGTCATCATCATTAATTGCAATCTGCATACCCTGTCCACCAAGTACATAAGATGGGCGGACAAGAACCGGATACCCAAGTTCATTTGCTGCCGCTAATGCTTCTTCTGTTGTAAATACGGTTTTTCCTGCTGGTCTCGGAATCTTACACTGCTCTAAGATTTCATCAAACAGCTCACGGTCTTCGGCCGCATCTACATTCTCTGCACTTGTTCCCAAAATCGGAACACCCATTTTGAGAAGTGCTTCTGTCAGTTTAATTGCTGTCTGTCCACCAAACTGGACAACCGCACCATCCGGTTTCTCAATATCCACGATATTTTCTACATCTTCCGGTGTCAATGGCTCAAAGTACAATTTATCAGCCACATCAAAGTCCGTACTTACCGTCTCCGGATTGTTATTTACAATAATTGTCTCATAGCCGCTCTGTGCCAGCGACCACACACTGTGAACCGAACAGAAGTCAAACTCGATACCCTGACCGATTCGGATTGGTCCGGAACCAAGAACCATGATTCGTTTTCTGTCTTTATCTTTGGAAACTTCCGTTTCGCTGCCAAACACGCTGTAATAATATGGCGTACTTGCCTCAAACTCAGCGGCACAGGTATCAACCATCTTAAACGAAGCAACAATTCCATTTTCATGGCGCATATCATGAATCTCACGCTCTGTCATGCCGGTATAGTTAGCAATAACGGCATCCGGAAATTCCATTCGTTTTGCTTCTGCCAAAATTTCCGGTGTCAGTGTTTCGTTTTTCAAAGTCTGTTCCATCTCTACCAGATGGGCAATTTTATCAATGAACCACATATCGATTTTCGTGATATCATGAATTTCTTCATACGTGGCACCCTTGCGAATCAGCTCTGCAATAATAAAGATACGGCGGTCATCAACAATGTGGATACGCTCTAACAGTTCTTCTTTGGAGCGGTCACTGTAACGTCCGATATCCAAGCTGTCAATGTGCTGCTCCAGTGAACGGAGTGCTTTCATCAACGCGCCTTCAAAGTTATCACAGATACTCATAACCTCTCCGGTTGCCTTCATCTGTGTCGTCAAAGTACGTTTTGCCTTGATAAATTTATCAAATGGCAGTCTCGGAATTTTAACAACACAGTAATCCAGTGCCGGTTCAAAACTTGCAAATGTTTTCTTCGTAATGGCATTTGGAATTTCATCCAGTGTATATCCTAACGCAATCTTTGCTGCCACTTTTGCAATCGGATATCCGGTTGCCTTAGAAGCAAGTGCCGAAGAACGGCTGACACGAGGGTTTACCTCGATAACACAATATTCAAAACTTTCCGGATGAAGTGCAAACTGTACATTACATCCACCGGTAATTCCAAGTTCTGTAATAATATTTAATGCTGAAGTACGAAGCATCTGATACTCTTTATCACCTAATGTCTGAGACGGAGCTACTACGATACTGTCACCGGTATGCACACCAACCGGGTCAATATTTTCCATGTTACAAACCGTAATACAGTTTCCTGCCGCATCACGCATTACCTCATACTCAATCTCTTTCCATCCGGCGATGCAGCGCTCAATCAAACACTGTCCGACACGGCTCAGACGAAGACCATTGGAGCAGATATCGTGCAGTTCTTCTTCATTATGTGCGATACCGCCGCCGCTTCCACCAAGAGTATATGCCGGGCGAATAACAACCGGATAGCCGATTTCGTTGGCAAACGCAATCGCATCATCCACATGTTCCACGACAATACTTGCAGCAATCGGCTCGTGGATTTTTTCCATCGTCTCTTTAAATTCCAAACGGTCTTCTGCACGCTTAATCGTCTGCGCAGTCGTACCAATCAGGCGAACATTTTCCTGTTTTAAAAAGCCGGATTCCTCTAATTCCATCGCAATATTTAACGCAGCCTGTCCACCCAGTGTTGGGAGCACGCTATCCGGTCTTTCTTTGCGAATCAGTTTCTGAACCACTTCAACGGTCAGTGGCTCAATGTAAACACGGTCAGCAATATCTTTATCGGTCATAATGGTAGCAGGATTGGAATTAATAAGCACTACTTCCATTCCTTCTTCTTTCAGAGAACGACAAGCCTGCGTACCGGCATAATCAAATTCGGCAGCCTGTCCAATAACGATTGGGCCTGAACCGATTACTAAAACTTTTTTGATTCCATCCATTTTTGGCATTGTATGTATCCTCCTTACTCTTCCATCATCTTGATAAATTCATCAAACAAAACTTCCGAATCCTTCGGTCCGGCACAAGCTTCCGGATGAAACTGAACCGTGAAAATATTTTTCTGTAAATAACGAAGTCCCTCGACTGTGCCATCGTTGACATTTACAAAAGCAACCTCAGCAATCTCTTTTGGCACCGAAGATTCTTTTACCATGTAGCCATGGTTCTGAGAAGAAATGTATACGCGTCCGGTTTTTAAGTCCTTCACCGGATGATTTGCTCCACGGTGGCCATACTTCATTTTTTCTGTGTCACAACCGCAGGCAAGTGCCATTAACTGGTGTCCCAAGCAAATTGCAAAAATCGGAATATCCGATGCATACAGTTTTTTCAGTTCTTCAATAACCTCTGTGCACTCTTTCGGATCCCCGGGACCATTCGTCAGCATAATGCCGTCCGGATGAGAAGCAAGAATCGTTTCTGCTTTCGTTTTTGCCGGGTAAATTGTAACCTCACAGCCACGTTTTAACAAACATCTGGCAATGTTAAATTTCGTTCCAACGTCAAGAATAGCAACCTTCTTTGTAATAGAAATGTTGCTATCGGTATCTAAATCGCCCGGTTTATAGGAAACAATTTCCTTTGTAGTTACTTTGTCAACTACACCGCGAACGGAATATTTTTTAATTTTTTCAAGAACGGCAGATAAATCCTCAGGTTTTTCTGTGGTAATCATGCCATTCATTGTTCCTTTTTCTCTGAGTCGTTTGGTGAGGGCTCTTGTATCAATTCCTTCAATTCCCGGAATATCCTGCTCTACAAGAAACTGCTGAATACTTTCTTCTTTTCTGAAGTTGCTTCCAAGTCTTGCCAGTTCTCTTACAATAAAAGCATCGGTATTTGACTTTTTCGCCTCTTTGTCTTGATTACAAATACCATAATTACCAATTAACGGATAGGTCATTACTACTGCCTGTCCGGCATAACTTGGGTCCGTGAGCACTTCAAGATATCCTGTCATTGACGTATTAAAAACAATTTCGCTAATGACTTCTTTTTTACTGCCTATGCTTTTTCCGGTAAACACAGTTCCGTCTTCCAGTATCAGATATGCGTTCATGTTATCCTCCTTTAATCGAATGCCAGAATCATCTCCGCAGTTTCCACAAGATTGTTTCCGCTGTCCATACTAAGTTTCTGGATATATTTATGGGCTTCTTCTTCGGATAAATGGTTTCGCTCCATCAGAAGAGCCTTGGCATCATCAATTGATTTTTGTTCTTTTTCGGATCGTTTCCTTGGCTGGTATCTTCTCTTTCTTTTCTCCGCTGCGTAAAGTTCCATTGCCATTGTTTCAATGGTACTTACTAATTCATGCGAATGAATCGGCATAGACAAACACATAATACTGCCAATTGAGCATTCCTGCAGTTTAGCAGGTGATGCTACTAAGAGCATCTGAAATTCCCGCGGCAGATAGCCATACAATTCACTGTAATGCATGTCTGTCAAACGATATCCGCACAGCACAATACCGCCGTCACATTCATTGGCGGCTGCAATCACTTGCGATGCACTATTAAATGCTAGTATATCATCATATCCGCTCCGATTCAAAACATTTTTTATTTTTTTCGCATCATCCAGCTTAGGAAACGCTACTATAATGCGCAGAATCGTTCACACCTCCCCGTAGAAAAGTATCAAAATAAGCGGTATCCGGACTAAATTCGGTCCAGATACTTCTCAACTTCCCATGCGGTTACCTGTTCGCAAAATTCATCCCATTCCTGTTTTTTCTTCTGGATGATTATGCGTGACAACTCTTCTCCATATACTTTATGGAAAAATTCGTCTTTTTCAAATGCCTGCACCGCTTCAATCAAAGTTCTTGGCAGAATGTCAAATTCCTGCGCTCCCTCTAAATCATCAATGCAGGTTGGTGGCTCGATTTTATTGCGGATGCCGTCTAATCCGGCTGCTAAACATCCTGCTAAAACCAGATATGGATTGCAGGAACCATCCGGACTTCTCAGTGCCACACGCGGTCCCATCTCACCGGTACTTGTCATACGCATAAGCGGGGTACGGTTTTTACGTGACCATGTAATATTAACCGGCGCATTGTAGCCCGGCACCAAACGTTTATAAGAATTGATAATCGGATTGTTAATTAAAGTAAGCCCTTTAATATGGCGCATAATTCCACCCATGAAATAGTATGCTGTTTTGCTCAGACCATACTCTTCATCCGGGTCACTGAAAATGTTCTCACCGTCTTTGCTCAAGAACATGTTAAAGAACATCGCAGAACCTTTTTTACCATAATTTGGCTTTGGCATAAACGTAGCATGAAGTCCATGTCTCTTTGCTACGGTACGAACGGTAAGTTTAAATGTCATAATATTATCGGCTGTCTGAATTCCATCATCAAATTTGAAATCGATATGATGCTGGCATACTTCATTGGAGTGATACGAAGATTCCATCTCAAATCCCATCTCGGACAGCGAAAGCACGATATCACGTCTTGCATTTTCTCCGGCATCCACCGGTCCAATATCAAAAAATCCACCTTTTTCACTGGTGTTTGTTGTTGGCTGTCCATCTTCCGACATGTCAAAGAGGAAAAATTCCGATTCCGGTCCAACATTTAACGTATAGCCGTCTTTTGCAGCTTCTTCAATTACTTGTTTTAAAATATAACGGGAATCTCCCATGAAAGGAGTTCCATCCGTATGACGCACATCACAAATAAAACGTGCCACACGGCCTCTCTGCGGTCTCCAAGGGAAGATTGTAAAAGTATCCAAATCCGGAACTAAAACAAGTTCATCCACATGCATCGTATCAAACCCATTAATCGCAGCGGCGTCAAACGTACATCGGTTATTCAAAATAGAGTCCAACTGTTTGGCTGTTACTGCCATGTTTTTCAAAATCCCAAAAATATCCACAAATTGCAGACGGATAAATTCTACATCCTCCTCTTCTACAATACGAATGATATCTTCCTTTGTGTAATGCGACATAGTTTATTCTCCTTTCCATATGAAATCCGGCAGCAGTTCTCTGCCACCGGATAATTGTACCCTTTAATTGAGGTTGGTATAACCCATCAAATCTTTATCAACTTCACGGGCTGCCTCTCTTCCCTCGCGGATTGCCCAAACAACCAAGGACTGTCCTCGGTGCATATCACCCGCTGTAAAGATTCCCTTCTGACTGGTGCTGTATTCGCCCTGCTTCGTCTGCACATTTGTGCGGTCCGTACATTTTACGGCAAATTCTTTTGTAACATACTCTTCAGAGCCCAAAAATCCTGCCGCAATAAAGACGAGGTCAATATCTAAAATCTGTTCACTTCCCGGAATTTCGCTCATCTGCATCCGTCCGGTCTTTTCATCTTTCTGCCAGTTCAGTTTCACGATTTTAACCTGTTTCAAATCGCCTTTGTTATCCTTGATAAATTCTTTTACCGTGGTCTCATAGATTCGCGGGTCACTGCCAAAGACAGCAATTGCTTCCTGCTGACCGTAATCGGTCTTAAGAATTTTCGGCCACTCCGGCCAAGGATTGCTTGCCAAGCGGCAGACCGGCGGTTTCGGCATCATTTCCAGCTGAACAACACTTTTTGCTCCCTGACGAATGGAAGAACCAACACAGTCATTTCCGGTATCACCGCCTCCGATAACGAGTACATTTTTATCTTTTGCATTGATATAATCCGTATACTGCGGATTGCGCAAATGCTTGGTTACCCGTTTCAAATAATCAACGGCAAAATAAATTCCTTTGGCATCTCTGCCGGGAGCATTGATGTTACGAGGGTTTGAAGCACCACAAGTCAAAATGATGCGGTCAAATTCTTTTTTCAGCTCATCGGCTTTTACATTCACACCGACATTGACACCGGTACGGAAAACAACCCCTTCTGCTTTCATTACTTCTATTTTACGTTCTATTACCGATTTGTCAAGTTTCATATTCGGGATTCCATACATCAAAAGTCCGCCCGGATAATCCTCACGTTCAAATACGGTCACGCTGTGTCCACGTTTATTCAACTGGTCAGCAGCCGCAAGTCCGGATGGACCGGAACCTACAATTGCTACTTTTTTTCCGGTACGGACTTTTGGAGGTTTTGGTCCCATCAATCCGTGTTCATAACCATATTCAATAATGGCATTTTCATTTTCCTTAATGGTTACCGGTGAATCATTTAATCCGCATGTACATGCCGCCTCACATGGAGACGGGCATACACGGGAAGTAAATTCTGGGAAATTGTTTGTCTTAAGCAGTCTGCCAAGTGCCTGTTCGTATCCGTTATGATACACCATATCATTCCACTCAGGAATTAAGTTGTTTAACGGACAGCCGCTTGCCATGCCGCCAATCATCATGCCAGACTGGCAGAACGGAACACCGCAGTCCATACATCTGGACGCCTGCACACTGCGCTCCTCTTCACTCATTGGTACATGAAATTCATTGAAATTTTTAATGCGTTCAAGTGGCTTTATCTCAAGGTTGTTCTCTCGTTTATATTCCATAAATCCGGTTGGTTTACCCATTGTAATCATCCTTTCTTTCTTCGTTTTCAAAAAATCTTAGCGTGCTTTTTTCAACTGGTAAAATGCTTCAATCTGTGCCTGCTCGTTACTCAGTCCCTTTTCTTCCATCTGGGCAATTGCCTGTAACATTGCCTGATAATCATGAGGAATGATTTTTTTGAATTTTGGCAGGTACTCGCTAAAGTTTGCTAAAATTTCTTTACCACGCTCCGAATCGGTTGCTTCTACATGCTCACGAATCATATCTTTCAACTGCATAACGTCGTATTTATCCGTTACTGCATTGGATGATACCAGCTCTTTATTCAGTTTGAGATACAAGTCACTATTTTCATCCAGTACATAAGCGATACCACCGCTCATACCGGCTGCAAAGTTCTTTCCGGTCGGACCTAAGACAACGACGCAGCCGCCTGTCATATATTCACAGCCGTGGTCGCCAACACCTTCTACAACAGCGTGTGCACCGGAGTTTCTGACACAGAAACGCTCGCCTGCCATACCGTTGATGTAAGCCTCACCGCTTGTCGCACCATACAAAGCAACGTTACCAATGATAATGTTATCTTCTGCTTTGTACTGTACATTTTCCGGTGGAAAGACAACCAGTTTACCACCGGAAAGTCCTTTTCCGAAGTAATCGTTGCTGTCACCTTCCAATGTCAGCGTAAGCCCTTTTGGAATAAAGGCACCAAAACTTTGTCCGCCGCTTCCGATACACTCTACCGTAAAGGTATCGGCTGGTACATCATCTCCTAAATTCTTTGTGATTTCAGAACCAAGAATTGTACCAAGTGCCCGGTCCACATTGCTGATTCTTGCACTAATTTTTGTTTTTTCTCCGGTTTCCAGCGCATGCTTAAATTTCTTTAAGAATACTTTCTCATCCATGGTCTTTGACAATTTAAAATCATACGCATCTTTCGGATTATATAAATGTTTTTTATCTTTTGCAAATGGATTATCAATAATTGCGGACAAATCCAGTTTCTTCGTTCTCTCATCATCCTGAATGTCATCACGCACTTTCAATAAATCCGTACGTCCAATCAACTCATCAAGCTGTCTTACACCAAGTTTTGCCATCAGCTCGCGAACTTCTTCTGCGATAAAACGCATGAAGTTTTCAACGTACTCCGGTTTTCCTTTGAATCGTTTTCTCAGTTCCGGATTCTGGGTTGCTACACCAACCGGGCAGGTATCCAGATTACATACACGCATCATCACGCATCCCATCGTAACAAGCGGAGCGGTTGCAAAACCATACTCTTCAGCACCAAGCAATGCTGCTACCATAACATCACGGCCGGTCATCAGTTTACCATCTGTCTCGATGACAACTTTTGAGCGGAGTCCGTTCATCATCAGTGTCTGGTGTGTCTCGGCAAGACCAAGCTCCCAAGGAAGTCCTGCATTGTGAATCGAACTTGCCGGAGCTGCACCGGTACCACCATCATAACCGGAAATCAAGATGACGCCTGCACCGGCTTTTGCTACGCCGGCAGCGACTGTACCAACACCTGCCTCCGATACCAGTTTTACGGAAATTCTGGCATTGGTATTTGCACATTTCAAATCATAAATCAACTGTGCCAAATCCTCAATCGAGTAAATATCATGATGAGGCGGCGGGGAAATAAGGGATACACCCGGTGTTGAAAGTCTGGTTTTTGCAATCCAAGGATAAACTTTTCCACCCGGCAGATGTCCGCCTTCACCCGGTTTTGCTCCCTGTGCCATCTTAATCTGAATTTCTTTTGCACTTACTAAATAATGAGAAGTGACACCAAATCGTCCGCTTGCCACCTGTTTAATTGCGGAGCAGCGGTTCAAACCGTCTTTTCCAATGGATAGACGCTCTAAACTCTCACCGCCCTCACCACTGTTAGATTTACCGTGTAAGCGGTTCATCGCAATCGCTAATGTCTCATGTGCTTCCTGAGAAATGGAACCATAAGACATCGCACCGGTTTTGAATCGTTTGACAATGCTGTCAACCGGTTCAACCTGCGAAAGCGGAATTCCCTTTTTCGGGAATTTGAAGTCTAGCAAACTTCTCAAATTCATGAAGCGGTCTTCATTATCAATTTCTCTTGAATATTCTTTAAATAATTTATAGTCTTTCTGCCATGTTGCCTGCTGTAAAAGATGAATCGTCTTTGGATTATAAAGATGTTCTTCTTTTCCACTGCGCGACTTGTGCATACCCAGACTGTCAAGTGTTGTATCGTTGCCAAGATCCAATGGGTCAAAAGCACGTGTATGAAGGTTTTCTACCTGTGTCTCAATATCCTGAAGTGAAATACCACCGATTCTCGATACCGTGTCGGTGAAGTACACATCTGTCACTTCCTTGGAAATGCCAATTGCCTCGAAAATCTTGGAACCCTGATAGGACTGAATCGTCGAAATTCCCATTTTCGATGCAATTTTTACGATACCGTGAAGGATGGCTGAATTATAGTCATCTACGGCAGCATAATAATCTTTATCAAGCATGTTGCAGTCAATCAGGCGTTTGATGGTATCCAGTGCCAGATATGGGTTTACGGCACAGGCACCATAACCTAATAAGGTGGCAAAGTGATGAACTTCTCTTGGCTCTGCACTCTCTAAAATCATGGCAACACTCGTTCTTTTCTTTGTGCGGACCAAATGCTGCTGCATTGCAGATACCGCCAACAAAGAAGGAATTGCCACATGGTTTTCATCGACACCACGGTCTGAAAGAATCAACACATTAACACCATCTTTGTAAGCTCTGTCTGCTTCCAAAAACAGCCGGTCAATTGCCTTTTTCAAAGAAGTATTTTTATAATAAGTAATCGGAATAACACCAACTTTGAATCCCGGCACATCCATGTTTTTAATTTTCAACAAATCCGTATCGGTCAAAATCGGATTCTTAATACGAAGCACACGGCAGTTTTCCGGCTGCTCATGTAACAGGTTTCCATCCTCGCCAATGTAAGTTGATGTTGATGTTACTACTTCCTCACGAATCGCATCAATTGGTGGGTTTGTTACCTGCGCAAAACGCTGTCTGAAATAATTAAACAACGGCTGTGGCTGTTTACTAAGCATCGGAAGCGGTGTGTCATGTCCCATGGCAGCAATCGGCTCGCCGCCATTTTGAGCCATTGGAAGAATGGAATTTTTTACCTCTTCATATGTGTAACCGAATGCTTTCTGGAGTTTTCTCCGCTCTTCATCGCTGTAATGCTCTACGCGGTGGTTCGGAATGTGAATGTCTTTTAATTCTACCAGGTTGCTGTCTAACCACTCACCATAAGGACGGCGGGATGCATATGTCTCTTTCAGCACATCATCGTCCACCAATTCTCCTTTTACCGTATCAACCAAAAGCATTTTACCCGGTCTTAAGCGGTCTTTTTTGATGACATGCTCTTCACTGATTGGCATAACACCGACCTCGGAAGAAAGAATCAATTCATCCTCATCCGTAATATAATAACGGGAAGGACGCAGACCGTTTCGGTCAAGCACGGCACCAACCAAATCACCATCTGAGAACAAAATGGAAGCCGGACCATCCCATGGCTCCATCATCGTTGCATAATATTGATAAAAGTCTTTTTTCTTTTCACTGATATAACGGTTATTTGCCCAAGGCTCGGGAATTGTAATCATTACAGCAAGCGGCAGTTCCATACCACTCATTACCAGAAATTCCAGTGTATTATCAAGCATTGCTGAGTCTGAACCGCTGGCATTGATAACCGGAAGAACTTTGTGAAGTTCTCCTTTTAACTGATCGGATTCCATCGTCTCCTCACGGGCAAGCATCTTATCCGCATTACCAAGAATGGTATTAATCTCACCGTTGTGTACGATAAAACGGTTTGGATGAGCACGCTGCCAGCTCGGCTGTGTGTTTGTCGAGAAACGGGAATGTACAATTGCAATCGCGGATTCATAATCGACGTCCTGCAAATCATCAAAGAATAAGCGAAGCTGCGAAACCAAAAACATTCCTTTATATACAATTGTTCGGGAAGAAAGTGAAACTACATAAGTATTTTCATTGGACTGCTCAAAGACACGTCTTGCAATGTATAATTTGCGGTCAAAGTCCAGTCCCTTTTCGACTTTCTTTGGTTTCTTTACGAAACACTGCATGATATATGGCATACATTCCACGGCACGTTTTCCGAGAATGTCCGGTGCAATCGGCACTTCACGCCATGCAAGAAACTCCATTCCCTCCTTGGCAATTATGTTTTCGAACATTTTCTTTGCCTGATTTCTTTTTAACTCATCCTGTGGGAAAAAGAACATGCCGACACCATATTCGCGCTCTCCACCAATATCAATACCAAGCTTTTCTGCTACTTTGCTGAAAAACTTATGAGAAATCTGTAAGAGAATACCAACACCATCTCCTGTTTTTCCTTCGCCATCTTTTCCTGCGCGGTGTTCGAGATTAGCAACAATCTCTAACGCATTTTTTACGGTACTATGCGTTTTCTTTCCTTTAATATTGACAATCGCGCCAATACCGCAGTTATCATGTTCAAACCGAGGGTCATATAATCCAATCGGTTTCCGTTTACATTCTTCTACATATTCACTCATCGAAATTCCTCCTTGTATTTGACGTATGGAATAGTCACTCGTGTTCCCGTCTGTCAAAAATATTTTTTGACTACAAAAGGCGTCAAAAGAGCATAGTTCAATACTCTTTTGACGCCTTTGTCTTTTCACATTATATAACAGGAAAAGTAAAAACGCAAGAAAAATTTTTCAATAAGCAGTAAACAACCGAAAAAACGTTTATTCCCCCTGTTCTTCTTCCAGTTCCTGCATCACTTCTTTTTCCGCTTCGTCCTTAAAGGTCTCAATTGTTTCCTGATTTAAGATTGGCAGATCATCCAGCGATTCCAAACTGAAGTAGCGAAGGAATTCCTCTGTCGTGCCAAATAAAATCGGCTTTCCTGGTGCATCCAGTCTTCCGGCTTCTGCTATTAAGCCATATTCTACTAACTTATTTACCGCATGACTGCACGATACCCCGCGGATTTTTTCGATTTCCAAGCGGGTAATCGGCTGCTTATAGGCAACAATGGATAATGTTTCCAAAAGTACATCCGTCAAAACATGTTTTTTCGGAATATGAGCTACCTTAATCAGATACTCATACATTTCCGGCTTTGTACACAACTGGAAAGAACCATCTAACTCAATGAGATGAATTCCTCTGTCTTCTTCATCGTAGCGGGTCATCATGCTGCGGATAATTTTTCGCACCGTATCCTCGTCATGGTCTACAGCAGCAGCCAGCCGCTCAATCTCGACAGCCTCTCCCATGGAAAATAATATTGCCTCCACAACGGCTTCTAACTTTTTTATATTCACTGTTCTTCCTCCTGCTCCTTGCCGGGATTATATGTAATGATAATATCATCAAACAACTTGTCCTGTTCAATCGTAAACTTCCCGGTTTTCATCATTTCCAATATACCTAGAAATGTGACAATCACATAACTTTTTCCGGAACCGTTTTCCAACACTTTACGAAAACTGAATTTTTTATGCAGCATCGCATATTCCTCTAAAAAAATCATGTGGTCTTCTATGTTAATTTCTTCTTTTTCAATCTTACCAAATTCACTTCGTATTGGGTCGATTTTATCCACTTGCTTCTGCATTACAGAATCAAAAATGGTTTGCAGTTTGCGAAGTGTTACATCGGAAAGCAATTCCTCATAATCGACTTCATCTTTATAGTTTTTTATCTCATCCGGAATCGAAGGTTCTTTAAAAAACACTTTTCCGGCATCTACCTGTCTGTCCTTTAATTCAAAGGATGCATATTTGTACATTTTATATTCTAAGAGCCGTTCCACAAGCTCCTGTCTTGGGTCTTCTTCCTCTTCCTGTTCCTCTTCTTCTGCAGGCAAAAGCATCTTGGATTTGATTTTTACAAGCGTCGCCGCCATCACAAGGAACTCGCTCATGACGTCCATATCTTTGGTGTCCATTTTTCTGACATAATCAAGATACTGCTCCGTAATAAGAACAATCGGAATGTCGAAAATATCTACTTTATTCTTTTCAATCAAGTGAAGAAGCAAGTCCAACGGACCATCAAACACTTCTAACTTTACTTGCAGTTCCATCTGTTTTGCCCCCTTAGCAAATGTACACTTTTTTTAGCGTTACCTATCTATAATACCCTATTTAGACTTATCTTGGCAAGTGATTTTTATGACGCTTATCTCCGGACGGTTAAGAAAACGAAGTTTAATATGGTGAAGTCCCATCCCCCGGCTCAGTATCATCTTTTTCCCGTTTTCCTCAAACTCACCGGAATCATACTTTGGAAAAAGCCGAAGGCTCGGCGAAATCACGCCGCCAAGCCATGGCAGCCTCATAATGCCGCCATGGATATGTCCGCTTACCGTAAGGTCAGCTCCCCATTTCGCATAACTTTGAAAATATTCCGGATTGTGTGCAAGCAGAATTGAAAATTTGTCCTCCTTTACACCGCCTAACAGTTTTTCTACTTCCTCTTTGGAAAATTCTCTCTTTTGCCAAACTTTATGATACCAATATTCCGGCAAATCTAGTCCATAAATATCAATTTCACCACAAGACACTGCCTCATTTTTTAGATACTTTATTCCCATTTGTTTTAAGTCTTGCTGATACACTTCATACTCCGGCATACGAATCTCATGATTACCGGGCGCATAAAAAATGGGTGCCACGGAAACGATTTCTTTCAAAAACGCTGTTACATTCTCCGTATGGTTTCCGTTTTTCACCGTCATATCTCCCGCAATCAAAAGGATATCGGGATTTTGGTTCTGTATCATCTGCACATACTTGTCTTTTTTGCGCCCCCGGCAGCAGGCATGCAAATCCGTAAGCAGGAGTGCTGTTTTATCTTCTTTGATTTTTTCTGATTGTATGTGATACTCCCTCGTTGTCGGAAAATAATTTTCCAGAATACCGTCCAGTAATAAAAGGACTGCTATCCCAAGTAGAATCATGATAACTGTTAGCATATGGCTGCTCCTAAATCTGTTTTTTAGAGTATTATAACATATTTGGGGAGGATTCGGTGATAGTTTTTTTGTTTCCGTAATATAGCAAGAAAAGTTTACATCCCGTGGTTCTACGTTCCACTCCGGTCCGCGCAGGTCAGAGGTTCCCCGAACCTCTTGCGCCGCTCCCGCTTAGACAAATTCGCAGAAGTATCGGCATGCAAACTACGCATGCCAGATACTTGCGCATTTGTACCCACGTGATGTAAATCTTTTCTTTCTAATATTACTGGAATCAAAAAAACTAGTAGCGAATTCTTGGCATATCGTACAAATGGCTTACATTCAAAAAAGGTAAAAAAAAATTCAATTCGTGAGAGACTATAACGCGAAGCGTTATCCTGTCTCGACACGAATTGAATTTCTTTTATATTTTTATCGTATCTCTTTCGCAGCAGCTACCATGTTCCGCAGGCTGGCATCTGTTTCTTTCACCCCTCTGGTTTTCAAACCACAGTCCGGATTTACCCAGAGTTTATCCGGCTCAATCTTTTCAAGCATTCCTTTTAATGCTGTCACAATTTCTTCGACTGACGGTACACGTGCCGAATGGATATCGTATACGCCCGGTCCAACCTCAGTTTCAAAATGATTGTCACGGAGAGCATCCAAAATCTGCAAATCTGACCGGGATGCCTCAAATGTAATTACGTCCGCATCCATATCGTCAATCGCCTTGATAATATCATTAAACTCACTATAGCACATATGTGTATGAATCTGTGTTTCCGGTTTTACCCCGCTGTGCGTGAGACGAAAAGCAGGGATTGCGAAATCCAGATATTCCGAGTACCAATCCGATTTGCGAAGCGGCAGTTTTTCACGAAGAGCTGCCTCATCAATCTGAATCATACGAATACCATTCTTCTCCAAATCCAGCACTTCATCCCGGATTACAAAAGCAATCTGCATCATGGATTCTTCGATGGAGATATCTTCTCTAGGGAAGGACCAATTTAAAATCGTAACAGGTCCGGTCAACATTCCTTTCATAATTTTATCGGTCTGTGACTGTGCAAATACGGACCAATCCACGGTTATCGGTTTGTCACGGTACACATCGCCCCAGATAATTGGTGGTTTTACACAACGTGTGCCGTATGACTGCACCCATCCGAGTTTGGTAAACAAAAATCCCCCTAAAGACTCGCCAAAGTATTCCACCATATCATTTCTTTCATATTCGCCATGGACAAGTACATCCAATCCAATATCTTCCTGCCAGCGAATACATTCGGAAATTTTCTCTCGGTTAAAAGCAACATACTCTTCTTTCGTTTTCTCGCCTCTACGGTAAGCCGAACGGTTTGCTTTTACATCTTTGGTCTGCGGGAAGGAACCAATTGTTGTCGTTGGGAAAATCGGAAGGCCGAGAACCTCTTTCTGTCTCTTCTGACGTTCCTTTCTCGCAGGCGTTCTCACATAATCTTCATCCTTCACTTGTTTTAGGCGATTTTTCACTTCTTCCTTTACACAGTCTCTTCCTTCCAAAAACAGACTTTCATTTGCCTTTAACAAAACGGAATCTAAAAGGTTCTCATCCTCAGTAAGTGCCTTTAAATCGCGCAGTTCCGACAATTTTTCTTTTGCAAAAGCAAAATGCTTTTTATATTCATCGAGCAATTCTTTCTCCTGTTCTATTGTGTAAGGAACATGAAGTAAAGAACATGAAGTCGATAACACCGTATGAATCCCTTTTTCCTTCAACTCTTGCAGTGCCTGAAGTGTTTCTTTATAATGATTTTTCCAAATATTTTTACCATTAACCAATCCGGCAAACAATATTTTATCCTTTGGAAATCCATATTGTTCAATCAGTTTTTTCGTCTGTTTTCCTTCTACAAAGTCCAGACCAACTCCTGCAAATGGCAATTGAATCAAATCCTGATATACGTCACGGACATCACCAAAATAGGTCTGTACCAATACCTGACAGTTCTGTGCCGATGGCAGAATTTCAGAATAAATCTTACGAAACAGTGCTAAATCCTGTTCTGTCATATCAAAAACCAGGGATGGCTCATCGAACTGAATCCATGAAACCTCATTTTTATCGCAAAGTTTCAGCAATTCTTTATATGCCAAAATGACATCATCGGCAAAATCCTCTGCCGTTTTTGTACCGGTATAACGGCATAATTTCAATAACGTATATGCTCCCGGCACAACCGGTTTTACCGAAATCCCGAGTTCTTTTGCTTCCTCAAGCTCACTTAAAAGTTTTTTCCCGGAAAAAGAAATGACCGTATCATCCTCAACCTCCGGAACAATATAATGGTAATTTGTATTAAACCACTTTTTCATTGCCAGCGCCTTTACATCTCCCGCTTCCCCCTGATAGCCACGTGCCATAGCAAAATATGTGTCAAGTTCTGACAAATTCAACTCCTGATAACGCTTTGGGATAATTCCGCACATAACAGCGGCATCTAAGATACCATCATAATAGGAAAAATCATTGCAGGAAATAAAATCAATTCCTGCCTCTTTTTGTATTTCCCAGTGTGTTTTTCGCAAGGTTCTCCCTGTTTCTAACAATTCTTCTTCTGTAATTTCATTCCGGAAATATTTTTCCGATGAAAATTTTAATTCCCGCAATGCCCCAATCCTTGGGAATCCAATAACGGCTGTTTTCATAATATCCTCCTTCAAATCATTTTTTCAATCCTAGAATTTAAATTCATTATAACCTCTCATGTTTTGTTTGTATAATACTGAAAACTAGTGCTTTTATATAGTTTCAAACTATAGTCATATTTTCTTCTTCCACGCCATAGGATGTAACAGATTCTTTGAAGACAGGATGAAAAACCAACATGAAACAACTTTTGGGAATTTTTATATTGGTAGTCTTATCACTATTTTTTGCGGCTCCATTTTCCTATGCCCAACCGGGAAACTCTGCCGGGAGCGCCGATTCATCCAGTGGTCAAGCTGTAAACCTTACAGCGAAAGCGGCTGTTTTAATTGAAGGAAATTCCGGAGAAATTATTCTGGAAAAAAATAAGGATACCGAGCTTGTGCCAGCCAGCATCACAAAGATTATGACATTGACCCTGATTATGGAAGCATTGGAAGAAGGGAAAATTCAACTCACCGATTCTGTGAGTGTAAGCGAATATGCTGCCAGCATGGGCGGCTCACAAGTATTTTTAGAGCCAAATGAAACCCAGACAGTAGACACTATGATTAAATGCATCAGCATCGCCAGCGCAAATGATGCCGCTGTTGCTATGGCAGAAAAAATTGCTGGTTCGGAGCATAATTTTGTAAAGAAAATGAACGAAAAAGCAAAAGAACTTGGCATGAAACACACACAATTCAAAAACTGTACCGGTCTCGATGACGATATCAAATCCGGGCATTTTTCCAGTGCCTATGATGTAGGGCTTATGTCCCGCGAATTGATTATGAAACATCCTAAAATTTCCAAATATTCAACCGTATGGATGGACACGATTATCCACAAAACAAAAAAGGGTGAATCACAGTTTGGTTTAACAAATACCAACAAACTTGTACGTTTTTATGATGGAATAACGGGATTAAAAACCGGATCAACCAGCAAAGCAAAATACTGTCTCAGCGCAACAGCAAAGCGAAATGGATTAAATCTGATTGCTGTTGTAATGGCTGCACCGGACCATAAAGTCCGTTTTTCAGAAGCCCAGGCATTATTAGATTATGGATTTGCCAACTGTTCTCTCTATCAGGACGATTATTCCGGCATGAAGTTTGACTCTCCTGCCGTCCGTGGTGGAATCCCTGAGAAATTAACGGTATATCCCAAAAAAGCATTTTCACACACTTTTACCACTTCCTATGATAAAAATAAAATTGAAAAAAAGATATCGTATCAGGAATTAAAGGCTCCCATCAAAAAAGGAACCGCCGTGGGATTTATCACTTATTCCTATCAGGGAAAAACGCTTGGCAAAGTTCCTCTCCTTGCTATGCAGGACATAAAAAAAGCCGGCTACACCGACTATTTACTGATGGCACTTGACCGGCTGCTGATGGCGGGGTGATACAAAGACCAAAGGAATCAATTTGTGAGAGACGGGATAACGCTTCGCGTTATAGTCTCCCACAAATTGATTCCTTTATTTTTCTATTTTCTCTTGAAATAGAACTATAG
This sequence comes from uncultured Eubacterium sp., assembly GCA_934322085.1. Lineage (GTDB taxonomy): Bacteria > Bacillota > Clostridia > Lachnospirales > Lachnospiraceae > Eubacterium_F. Next base: position 7,362 of record CAKRGF010000005.1, on the reverse strand, counting down.
AACTAAAGAAATGTTATATTATAAATAGAAAAGATGCCACCGATAGTGACGGTTGGCCCGATACAAATGTTAAGATTTAGAAAAGCCGCTCAGTTTTCTCAGGATCAGGGCGGCTTCAACTTTCTTACTTTTGTTAATTTCTCCCTTACATCTGCTCAATATATTTGTCATGACCAAGCTTATCCAGTTTCTCTGCCTTTGCCATAACGCCGTCTTTCATTTCTTTCTTATAATCTTTTAACTTAGCACGCAAATCTTTATCGGAAATCGAAAGCATTTTAGCTGCTAAAATAGCGGCATTTGCTGCTCCATCAATAGCGACAGTCGCAACAGGAATACCGGATGGCATCTGTACAATCGAATACAAACTGTCGACTCCGCCAAGGCTCTTTGTATGAATTGGAATACCAATAACCGGAAGGTCAAACAACGCCGCACACATACCTGGAAGATGAGCAGCACCACCGGCTCCTGCGATAATCACTTCAACACCACGTTCTTCTGCTTTTGTTGCATAGTCAACAAACACATCCGGCATACGGTGAGCTGAAATAATCGTCATCTCATATTCAATTCCAAACTTTTCAAGCATATCTGCTGCTTTTTTCATAACTGGAAGATCTGAATCACTTCCCATTAAGATACCTACTTTTGCCATCTTGCAATTCCTCCTGCATTCATTAATATTAATCTAAAACTTCATTCAGACGTTCTGTTCCCGGAAGGACAAACCGTCCATTCTTTATCAGTGTAACGGTTTCACCCGTTTTTGTAAAGACAATTATATCACCAAGTTCATCATACGGAATCGTAACATCTGTGTGACAGTTAAAATATGCCTTGGAAATATCCGTATTTCTGAGAGCCGAGCATTCATTTTCTTTTGCAATAATTTCTTTCCCATCCGGGTTGTGCAAAATCACATCTTCACTCATAGAATAACAGGTATCACCAAGAGCAAAATGCGGTCCTGTCTTTTCTGCAATCAAAATCGGCAGTTTTGCCTCAATGCCAAACTTTCTTCCCATCACATAGGCTGTCGTATTCGTACCAATGGCGAACTCGCCAATTGGCAGTGTTTCACGGTTATGAAGAATGTTTTCCTTGATATATTTTCTTCCTTCCTCTTCCTTTTCATAATTGGAACAGGAATAAGAGGTAACCATACCATCCGTAAAGGAAAATTCCAGATTTTCATAGCGCAGTTCATTTAAATAAACCTGTGTTACATGAAGCACTCCGTTCGTCCCCGTAAGCTTCGGAGAAGTAAACACCTCACCAACCGGAATATTCACATCTGCCAGACAATTTTCAAAATTTGTCTGTTTCGCAGGCTCCGTCAATTCATGCAGCTGAATCCAAATATCGGTATGATTCTTACCTCGTCCTGTCACGTGAACCTTTTCACCCAAATCCAGTGCATCAATTAAGCGCTGCTGAATCTGTTTATACTCTTCCATGTCCAGTGTATTAACCTTTACCGTTTCCTCAAATATTTCTTCAAAATTCTCACCAATTTCCGGAATCGGATAGGCAATAATAGTGAAACTGTAAGAGTCTTGAGGAATATACCGGTTTTGCAGTAAAGAATAATCTCTGCGGTAAGAAACCGAAAGTTCCTCCTGTTCTTTTTTATACGCCGGACTTTCCTTTTTCACTTGTGGGGAAAATAACTTCTCTCCAAACACTTCAATCACCGCCGGTCCTGCATACAAAGAAGCCTCTTCCCGATACGATTCAAATACTTTTTCAGATATTTTTAATTTTTCCTGCACCAATGCATGATTCAGATATAAAGCATCATCAAAACGATGGTCATACTGGTACTGTTTATTCGGCGATGTGCTGACAACACCAACCGCCTGCGTATTTGTTTTTCTTGTAAATACCGGCTTTAATCCCATTTTCTCAAACTGTAAAACCGCCTGTCTTACCATCGGCTCAAATCCAATGTGATAGCGAATCTGCACGGTCTTTTTCTTTGCCAAATCAATGCCCGCAATTTCAAAGCCCTTGCGGTAGCCTTCCGTATAAGTTGACGCCATGGCTGAAAGTTTTTCAATTGACATTTTTCCTAAAAACTCTGCCATCCGAATTTCATTTTCCGTAATGTATTCCCCATAGCTGTACAAATAATCGGTATTTGAAAAATCACTCTTCATCACAATATTGTAAATCAGCGTTTCTTCCGGGCAAAGCAAATCGTGAATGTTTTTCTCAATGCGGTCCTCAGCATAATCATGAACATCGTAGTAAATCGTCTCTTTCAGATAACGCTCGGTTTCCTCCTCTAAAGATAATACCGAAACCACCTGCAAAAACAACTCCATACATCTTGTTACTTCTTCTTCGTCCCCTTCAAATGCCGCGACAATACTATCGCGGAATCTGGCATAAAACCAACACAGATACTGTCCGGTCTTTTCGCCGAATTTCTTAACACAATATGCCGGATTTGCGTACGAAGTTTCATAATTATCCCCCGCTATTTCTTCGTAAAGATTCTCTGTCCATTCTTTTCGCTGTTTTGCGTATTCTGTACCATCCATTACATGAAAAATCGTCACAAATAAATGTGCCGCTTCTCTGATATAATCGCCAAATGCGCCGTCAATCTCCGTCTCCAGTTCCATAATACGATTTTTTGCAAGTTCGTATCGCTCCATCTTTTTATTCTCCTTTATTCCAATAATTCAAAATTCAAATTCAGCAAATGCTCATTAATTTCCATTACGCTCATTTTTCTGCTGATTCCATATAAAATAATGCTGTCCCGCTGATTACGCGGATACAGAACCGGCAGTTTCCATGACCGAAGCAGCCTCTGCGTCTGCTCCACGGTAAGCTCAAATGCAATGCAGAGTGCTATCACTTTGCCCTGCGACGGATTTTTCCGCTCACCATTTAAAATATGGTACACATAAGAGCGTTCCAAACCACTCCGCCTGATAATATCCGTGGGCTGTAAATTTTTCGTAACCAAAAGACGATTCAAATAGTCTCTGCTGTCAAACTCGTCAAACTCATCCTTATTTTCATTGGCAAACGACTCAAAATCCTGTTTCGTCGTCGCGATTTCATGTAACAGTTCTCCTGTCGATTTCTTCGATTTCACCTTGGTATTCTCCCCAAATCTTCCACAATTTAACAAACAAATTATATTACACAAATAACAAATAGTCTATAGTTAGAAATTTTTTTTTACATTTTTATCATATACTTTGCGGAAATACAATTTTTGTGGTAAAATATATATAATTTCTAAAGCAATCAAATGAAGGGAATGGTTTTTATGGAACTTAAAGAATTTATGGACATATCCAAACTGCAAAAAATTCAGGACAATTTTTCCGACGCTACCGGCCTTGCTGCAATTGCTGTCGGAACCGACGGGGAATATTTAACAGAAGGCAGCAATTTTACTGAGTTCTGCATGAAGTACACACGTGGTTCAAAAGAAGGAAACCGCCGTTGTGTCAAATGTGATAACGAAGGCAGTGGAACTTACTTCTGCCATGCAGGACTTATGGACTTCTCAGTCGATATTAAAGTAGGCGATGAAAAAGTGGGCGCAATTATCGGAGGACAGATTCTTCCGGAAGCCCCGGATGAAGAATCTTTCCGCAAAACAGCCAAAGAACTTGGCATTGATGAGGACGAGTATATCGCCGCACTTAATAAAGTGACAATCAGTTCTGAGGAAAAAATCCGAGCTGCCGCCAATCTTTTGGAATTAATTGTAAACCAGTTAGTCAATCTGGAATACTACAAATACACAAATGCTTCCATGCTTCATGCATTGCAGGAAAAAACGCAGGAGTCAGCCTCCTTTGTCGATGTCATTAACAAGGACACCAGCCAGTTGAAAGCAATTTCCAGTAAACAGCGTATGCTTTCTCTGAATGCAAGTATTGAAGCTGCCAGAAATGGTGAAGCCGGTGCCGGATTTGCCGTTGTTGCAAACAGCATGCAGGATTTAGCCGAACAGTCCGCTGCCATTTACAATAACATTGAAGAATCCGTTCAGGGAATCACAGACACATTCTCTGAGTTAATCAACATTTTTAACGACTAACCGTGAAAAAGTACATAATCCGGCAAATAATAATACCGGAAAAACAATAGCAGTTAATATTCCCAGGCGCAGATTACCAGAAAACGCACTGGAAACAAATCCAACGAGGGTCGGTCCTCCGGAGCATCCTAAGTCTCCGGCAAGTGCAAGCATTGCAAACAGGACCGTCCCGCCTCTTTTTATGGCTGCCGATGCCTTGCTGAAAGTCCCCGGCCACATAATTCCCACAGAAAATCCACAGATCGCACAACCAATCAGTCCAACTATCGAAACCGGCACAAGGGAAATGCACAAATACGAAGCAACGCACAGTACACAGCTTCCTTTCATAAAACGGTCTAAATTAAGTTTTTCACCGTATTTTCCATAAATCAAACGCGACAATCCCATCAAAACAGAAAACATCATCGGTCCGACCAAATCCCCCACTGTCTTCTGGATATGAAGGCCTTTTTCAGCAAATGTAGATGCCCACTGGCTCACTGCCTGTTCCGATGCACCGGCGCAGAGCATCATCGCCATCAAAAGCCAAAACAACTTTACTCGAAACAGTTCAGAAATTGACATCCCACTCTCTCCTTCTTCATGAAGGCTGTAAATAGGAACTTTCGTAAACAAAATCAAATTAGCTGCCGGCAAAAACACCCAGATAAGGGCAAGAATCTTCCAATGCGATGTTCCAAACAAAGCAAAAAACAGTGTGGACAACAAAACAACACCGGTACATCCCCAGCAATAAAACGAATGTAGTAAACTCATGGCTGATTCTTTATTATCTGTCGGACACGCCTCAAGAATCGGACTAATCAAAACTTCAATCAAACCGCCACCGATGGCATAAACCATAACGGCAAGCAAAATGCCGTAAAATGGATTTGAAAACAATTCCGGCAAAATCGTAAGAAGAAATATACCGGTTCCTGCACAAGCGTGCGCAATAATAGCTGATGCCCGATATCCGATTTTGTCAACAAAACCGGCTGACAATAGATCAACCACTAATTGAATCACGAAATTCACCGTGATTAACAGCGTAATTTGTGTCAGTGGAATATGATACTCCGTCTGAAAGGTCACAAATAAAAGCGGAACAAAGCTATTCACCACCGCTTGCACGATATAACCAATAAAGCAGGCATACATTGTCATTTTATAATTATTTTTCATTTCACACACCTCATTTATCATCTGAACTAATTAAACCATTTGCACCCGATTTTTGCAACCATTGATTGACGTTTTCCTGCAAATTATGAGATAATACAAGAGCTGAATAAAATAATACAAATACGACAATAGGGAGTTTTTTATGGAAACAAAAGAGACAATTCTTGCAAAATTGAATACCTCGCCGGACCGCCTTACCGAACTTGTGGAACAGGACGGTTTCTACTTTGTGCGAAAAGAAATTACGCGGGAGCAGTATCCGGTCATAAAACAGTTCTATGAGTACCAGCAGCAATCCCCCTCTCCTGCCATTGTTACAATTTACTCCGTCTACGAAAAAGAGGAACACTTTTATATCAATGAAGAATGGATTCGTGGCGAAAGCGTGGAAGAACACCTTTATCTGCAAGGTCCATTTTCAAAAAATGAAGTAATCCGTTATGCAATGGATTTATGCCAGGGGTTGCAGTGGCTTCACAAGCACAATATGATTCACCGTGACGTCACCCCCGCCAATGTTATTATTTCCGAGGAGAAAAAAGCATATCTGGTTGACCCCGGAATTTTGCGCGAGGTAAAGAAAAATCAGACAAATGACACACAGATTCTTGGAACACCCGGCTACGCCGCACCGGAGCAGTTTGGATTTACGCAATCCGACGCACGAACCGACATCTACGCACTCGGTGTACTCATCAACCAGATGGCAACCGGAAAAATGCCAAAAGAAGCGCTTCCAAAAGACAGACGTCTACGCAAAATTGTAACCAAATGCACACAGATTTCCGCCGAAAAACGATACTTAAACTGTCATCAGATTTACAAACAGCTTGATGCCGTTTTACCGGAAGACACTCCTGCTGACATCCGTTTTCTCCGAAAAATTCCGGGATTTCGCAGTGCCACCTTATGGAAAATGATTCTGGCGGTGTGCCTCTATCTTTTTGCCCTGCTTGCCTTTTTGGCACTTGCCTAAAAAAGTCGACTGTCAGGACACCACAGACGAAGGAAAATTTCATATCCTTATTCTTGTAAAATACATGGTTCTTTGCAAGGAAATTTATGTTGTATTTTTCAAGGAAATCTTCCCATGTAAATGCTCATGCAAATGTGCTACTCTATGTTACATGGGATAATAAGGAGGAAAAAAATGGAATATGCAGCAGAAGCACCATCTGATGAGGCAAGCAAAATCAAACCAAGTGATCTCGCCGGCGATTATGCGTGTATCGCCGAAATTATTGGAATTGAAAATACGATTTTATTACATAAGCACTATCGCGGTCAGCAAATCACGCTTCCCCAGCGTCTATATTCTGTTCAATATGTCGTAAAAGAAGTGGAACGACAGCTCGGCACCCGGTCGCTCTCCGATTTAGCAAAAAAATACGGATATACCGAGCGTCGGTTAAGACAATTAATGTCAGATAAAAAAAAACAATGAAGGGGGTGAAAAAAATGCCACCACCCCTAAGTAACATATTTAACCCAAAAACTCACAAACGAATTTAACCAAATTAAGGAGGATACTTATAATGTGGATTTATTGTTTTTTATCATTTATTGTTTTTCTTATTCTTTTAATTATTTACTTGTTTAGACACAAGAAAAAAAAGGACACAAAAAAGTCATTCCGTTTCGTTGTATGGGGAGTCGGCATTTTAACAATAGCCCTGTTTGCAGCCGCCTGTCTTCTCCCAGCAGACGACGGAAATCTGAGTAAACAGGAGTCCACCGAATATTATCGCATTTCTACCGCAATCAATAACGGGAAATTCGACCATATTCTTTCGGACATCGATAAGTTGTTCCCGCCAGATAAGAATTTAAATTCTATTCGGCAGACAAACCGATTTATGCTGCTTCGTTTGTACTACGAAAAAACCGGTGATACCAAAAAGGAGAAACAACTGCTGACGGAAACGTCAAAAAATTCTGAAATCATGAATGATGATGTTACAAAGGGGATTGTGGAGGAACGATTGAAAGAACTTAAGTAAAGACTAAAATACAAGAAGCGGTGTCCTCCCGGCATCGCTTCTGTGACGGTGTGAAATTCTTTCTGTAAATTCAGATCTTCTATGATAATTGATACGGCTTAACAGCAGGTTTCTGTGGTT